>JAJPXP010000027.1 GCA_021205365.1 Clostridia bacterium | reverse complement strand
GGTACGGCGGCTGCAATGGGACAAGTTGACTGGAAGTATGTAGCATCCGCATCTGCATTGGCTGGCGTGCTGTCTGTTCTGACCAGCATTGCAGGTCTGCCGGAAGTAAAAATGGATGGCGATAACGGTTAATTCACAGTTTTTCAATTAATCCACGCAGACAACAAATTTTGGAGGATTATTATTATCTGGAAAGGAAGCGATAACGAATGAGTTATACATTTCACACACTGACTGCAAAAAGCCTGTCCTATGGCTCTACGCGGTCAGCATCAGCTATCAAGTACATTATCCTGCATTACACCGGAAATAAGACGGATACCGCCAAGGGAAATGCAAACTATTTCGGCCTGAACGGTAGCAATACGCGCAAAGCTGGTGCACATTATTTTGTAGATGACACGACAGTATATCAGTCCATCCCGGATACCCGTATCGCATGGGCTGTCGGCGGCAGCAAGTACAGCGACTGCAAATCTACGGGAGGCGGCACCATGTACGGCACAATTACCAACAGCAATAGCATTTCCATTGAGATGTGCAGTAAAAACGGAGCAATCACGGATGCAACAATTGCAAACGCTGTTGTGTTGACAAAAACACTGATGACAAAATACAGCATCCCGGCAAGCCGCGTTTACCGGCATTTTGATGTCAATGGCAAGTCTTGTCCGGGTTGGACAGGCTGGATTGGAAAAAAGAATTACAGCAAGTGGACTGCATTTAAGTCTAAGCTGACCGAGATTACAGTAACAGCCTTGACAAAGACAGTAACTGTTGTATCCGATGACGGCACCCTGAATGTCCGTTCTGGTCCAGGAACATCGTACAGTGTGATCGGCAGCTTATCCAGCGGTCAGACTGCCGAGGTTGTCGGCGTTTCCGGCAACTGGTATAAGATTAAGTATGACAGCGATTACGGCTATATCAGCAGTGTGTACACCGTCGATACCGCATCAACCAATGCAAATACATCAAATCAGGAGGATAAAGAAATGGTAGAATCCACCCCACACGTCATCAATGGCGTGAAGAAGAATTTTAACGCCATCACCAAGGACGGTATTACTTATGTGAGCCTGCGCGAATTGTGCGCCACTTTGGGACTGAAGCTGTCCTATAACAGTACAACCAAGGAGCGTGTTGTTGAGCTGAACAACGTAGAGGTGATGATCAACGGCAACGCGATCAACGCGCCTGGCGCATTCCTGAATGCCGATACCCATCTTGCGGCCATCGGCCCGATGTTGCGGGAGATGGGCTATGATGTCAGATGCACGGAGGCCTATCATTTGACAGCGACACTGTCAAATGCGGAGGAGACCATGGAAAACACCTAAGGTCCGTAACTACGCAGAGTGTACGCATTACCATACTTGCCGGAGTTATTACAGTAGTGCAAAATGCAAACTAAAACCAGCAGAAGAAAACGAATGAACATGCGAAAGGGAAGCGGGCTGTGGCCTGCTTCCTGTGTTTTATGTTCTTCTGTTGAATGTTTATCTTTAATTACTTTACGTACATAAACCCATATCTTAGTCAAAATCAAACACAAGATTATGGATAATAGATAATGTTGATTAATGTATAAATGTGCGAATTATCACATCCGCTGAGTTATTGTGGTGCGAGAACTTAAACTGCAGTCAAAACAGAGAAACTGATGTATAATACCTAGAGATAGCAGGACGTATTCACAATCCCGAAATTATTTTCCATAGACAAAAAATACAATTAGATTATTATTTGAAATAAAAAAGCTTGCTGTAGGTGTATCGTATTTATATTTTCGGACGATTTTATAATATATTTGTTGTTGATCAATAGTAGACGGTAAGCGAAAAACAATATCGGTATAAGGAAGGCAAATAACTTATAACCTATATTGAAAAAAGGAGGGCAACTTGTTATAATTTTTATAGAGAATACAGAAAGGTTAGGAGTGAATCAACTGTGTGTGTTTGATTCAACTTCAGATATCACTCCTATTGGGTGGGGGAACTATGGACGTCAAGATTACGCAGGGATCGATTCTCAATAATATTCGCTCAATTCGATATCCAGATACAAAATGCTTTGGAATTATTATTTCAGCACGCTGTGATTTGGCTCAGGATAAAACCAAGAGCCTTCATATGCTAACGGCTCTTCCTTTGAGTACATGGATCGAAAAATGTCTGTATCCATCTATATGTTTGGATAAAATTAAAGAAATTTTGAACTCTTTTCAAGATATTATAAATAAACATGGCTTAAATAGAGATACTCTGGAAGAATGGGGGACAGATAAAACACTTGATTTGTTTAGAAAAATAAATGAATCAGACCATTCCATTGCTGCTAAGGATAAACAATGGAAACAAATTGAAAAGAGATTGCAGGAATGGAAAGATTGTTTGAACAGCAGTTCACAGGTTGCTGATTCGAAAATAATAAAAAAATTTTTAGGAGAAAATAAAAGGCGATTCAAGTCTAAAATTGAGGAATTAAATAATGGAGCAAATATGAAATTTTGCCTTATCCCAGAATCCGGATACAACAATAACGATACGGCAAAAGTAGATGGAATAGTAGTGGATTTGTATGATATCATGCAAATTGATATAAAGCATAAATGGCCGATTGAACATGGTCAGTACGATTACCAGACAATAATGTCGGAGGATCAACGAGCCGAGATAAATCACTTGTTTTATTTTGAAGATGAAGATGATTTTATTGTTAAATTATATCAAATTCAGTCTCCGTGGACAGAATATTTACTTCAACATTTTGCAAATGCATTTATACGTATTGGGGTGGATAACTGGGCAAAGACGACCGTAGAAAACTATTGTGAATCCTTTATAAACGACGGAAAGGAGACTATATGAAGTATTTACTTTTTGAAAAAAGCGCAGTAGAGCTTATGATAAACCATCCAGAGCTGCAGAGCCTTGAATATAGTACTGGAAAAGCATTTATTCGTTATTTATGTGATCAAAGAGATGAATTTTCTCTGAGAGGAATCGTAGTAAAACAAACGAATCATGGAATTCTGTTTGTAGGAGAAAAAGTGCAGAAGACTTTCTTAGTCATTGATACAGAAAAGTGTTTGATTTTTCAGCAGAAATCTGATGCAGAATTGTTGATGGCCATGCAAAAGTTGTTCCGATTTTGCATCCGGTATTGGGAAGATATGCCTTTTGTAGCTTGCGAAAAAACGTTCCAGAATAAATCTGCGATCTTTCCATTTTCTTTTTCTGCGGGAATCGCAGAACACATTGTTGTGATTCGGAATCCTGATGTTTCGCGATTGGCGAAGAGAAACATGGATAAATGTGTTTTGGCCTACGACTTCACCAATCAGACGACGATTAATTTGTCACAGGCGCCAGAACCTGATTACGGAAATTACACTAATGCGGGCAATAGTTTTTGGACTGCTTATCATGAGATCAGGCAACAATTTGAAGATCAAAAGAATATAGAAGTAGAAACTACACAATCATCAATCAATGTTATTGAAAACAGTTCTATCGTTCAGCAAGATGGATTCAAGTATTTCCCATATGAAAAACAAATCGAGAGGCTGACAGAACCGCAGCGCAAAGTAGTAATGTCAGAAAATGTTAATTCTCCGATTCGTGTGGAAGGACCTGCTGGTACAGGCAAAACAGTATCTCTTATTTTACGTGCGATTTACATGTTAAAAAAAGCAGAATCAACTGGAGAGCCTATCAGAATAATTTTTCTAACTCACAGTGATTCCACGGAAGAAGTGGTTCGCCAGCAGCTGATTCAGTTAGGAGCAAATAAATGGATAGATTCTGAGCAGCCGAGGTCAATTCGGGTACAGACTCTGCTATCGTGGTGCGCAGAATATATTCACATTGAGCCAACACAATTGGTTGACCATGATGCTAATGAGGCGAAGCAAAATCAGTTAGAACTGATTCGGGAAGCTTTTGAGCAAGTAAAAAAAGTTCAATATGACACGTACAAAAATATGATATCAGACCGTTTTCTGCGGTATTTATCTGAGGAAAATATTGTACAGATCTCAGTTATGTTACAGCATGAGTTCAGCACCCGAATTAAAGGCATAGCTGGCCAAGATTGGGAACGATATAAAATGATGAAACCGATAGAGAATGGTATTCCTGAGGAGAACGAATATGATAAAGAATTTATCTATAAAGTCTTCATGAAATACCAAGACTATCTGGAGACACTCAATGTTTATGATACAGACGATGTATCTCTTGAAGCTTTGACGCGGTTGGATGCACCTCTTTGGAGGAGAAAACGAGTTCAGGAAGGATTTCAATATCTATTTGTGGATGAAATGCATTTATTTAATCTGAATGAGCAGCAACTATTCCATTACTTGACTGATGACGTTACACAGAAAACGATTCCAATTTGTTTTGCGCTGGATTATAGCCAAGCAATTGGTGAGCGTGGCGATCATTCCGACAATTATTTTGAAAAAGAATTAATTGGTAAGAAAGTGGAAAGATTAGAATATTCAACGGTCTTCCGCTGCTCACCTATGATTACAGAGTTGTGTGCTTCCATTACGGCATCTGGAGCGATGTTATTTCAGAATTTTGTTAATCCGTATGTAGAATATCAGAGTGGCTTTACTGCGAAAGAAGAAGCGTTGTGTGATGTACCGAAGCTATTACAGTATTCGGGAGACCGCGAGATGATGGATTCGATTGGGGAGCATGTTCGAAGACTGGTGAATAAATATAAGTGCCAGCCGAATGAGATTGGTGTTATATTTCTGGATGAATTGTTAATCAACCTTTGGGGAGATATTTCACAATTAGGAGGTTATGATATAAATTGGCTTCTGAGCAGAAATACTGGGGAGACTGGAGATCGGAGAAAGGTAGTGGTGACTACACCTGATTATATTAATGGTCTAGAATTCAAAGCAGTTATTTTGCCTGGAATTGATCAAGGGCGTGTACCAGCTGAGGGAATTGTTGATATTTCAAAGAATTTTTTGCGCTATAGCGCATTGAATAAACTTTATCTGGCATGCTCACGTGCCCAATATTCTGTATTGATGCTTAACTCAGGAACACATCGAATTTCGGACTGTCTCAGTCATGCTATTGAAAATGAAAGAATAAAGATTGAAAAATTATAGGATCTATATTTCATTTCTACACTATTGTTTTAGAGATTACACAGAATTCGGGGCTCAATTACAATGTATTTCTGGTGATAATTCATTGAAACAAGATAAGCCCGTTACAACGTGCAGAAAGCGGTTGTAACGAGCAAATTGCTGTATTTAGGTCACGATGTAATGCAGACCTTCAGTATGAATAAGCAAAGCACGGTGGTCATGAATTGCTGCGGAAAAGGCAAAAGCCAAAGAGCTAGATGGCTCAATCGCACTACTATACCACCAAAAGTCTGACAGCGATTTGACAGCACTTTTGACGCATATCGGCGCATTTCTGTACACTTTGGGACAAATATGTCAAATCTTACTTTCCAAACTATTTAATACAGGCATACACTGATAAGCGTATATCTGAAAATAAATGCACAGAAGAACTCTTTCAAAAAATTCAGGTTGCTGCTGGCATGTAGTGAGATTTAAAAATACAAAAAACCGGAAAGAATCAACAAAACAAAAGATTCTTTCCGGTTTTTTGTATAGATAGGGCGAGAATGTCAATCAATCATCTACATTCATGATTTTGCGACACCCTCAGAAGGTTTATGCAAACCGGCGGTATTCATTCTTAATATGTTCATTGGATAAGGTTATATATCCCATTGTAGTATTGATGTTGGAATGCCCCATCAACTGCTGGATTGTCCGGACATCCATGCCTTTGCGTGCAAGATCACTGGCAAACGTTCGCCTGCATCTGTGAGGATGGGTGATGGGGACATTAGCACGCTGCCCGATCCTCTTCAAATCGGATTCAGCAGCGCTTTTGGTTAGTCGTGTATGATTTCGGGTAATGAAAAGATACTGTGCATCATCCGTGCGAGATTCCAGATAACGCTTCAGATGGACCGCACAAACAGTGTTAATATATGTAGTTCTCTGTTTATTTCCCTTTCCTTCCCGAACAAGGACATCAAGGGAATTTAAATTGATGTCGGTTATATTCATGGCGCACAGTTCTGAAACTCGCACGCCACTGGATATAAATAACTCAAATTCGGCACGTTCCCGGAGGGTTGCACAAGCGCTCCGCAAGGCGTCAAGCTCAATCTCACTGAATGGCAGCCGCACAACATCATCGTATTTGATGGGTTTGATCTTTGCAGTGGGATTGGTGGAAATCAGTTCTTCCCGCGTAAGCCATTGATAAAAAGCGGACAGATACGACCTGTAGTTTTCACAGGTTCTCAAAGATACTTGTTGTTGCATTTTTGCCAACCATACACGGATATCAAAAACATTTACTTCGAGTAAAGGTTTATTCATCTCGTACAGAAAACGGGAAATCAGCCGAACATATCCGTAGACTGTTTTTTGAGTTTTTCCTTCTGTTAAAAGGATTCCTGCATATAACTTTAATATTTTTTCAGATGTGGTTTCGCGGACTTCAATAGCCGTACATTTTTCTGTAATATCATATTCATTGAGATTAATAATGAAAATATTTATTATACGGTCAATGGATACGGGACTAAAACCAGAGGCTATTAACGAGTTGCGCACATTCTGAAAAAGCTCTTCCTGACAGTTTTTCATGTAATCAGCTCCTTAATTCTATGTTTGACGTTCCCTTTCTTGTAGAATGACTTCATTGTATTACATGGAACCATGTAATACAATTCGCAAACTCACCAAAAATGGAACCATGTAATTTGTGCATCATACATGATTCCATGTAAATGAAATTATGATATTATAATTTTGAGGTGATGCAAGTGACAGAACATTATAAACAGCGCAAAGTATCCAACGAACGCTATTTGAAGAAACTGGAAGATGTAAAGTTTCGTGTGCCGTTGGGAGAAAAAGCTATTATACAAGCCACAGCCCAAGCCGCTGGATTAAGCGTAAATCAATTTATCCTAGACGCTGTACACGAAAAGATAGAACGGGAGAAAAGAAAATAGGCAAAACCCGCGATCATGAAACTCCAATCATGATCGCGGGTAATTTTAAGTGTATCATTTATTACTTTACAAAAAAAGTGTATGATGCTTGCCGTTCGAAAGAATGCATTCAGGATTTGCGGGTTTATCTGACCCGGCAGTCACAGGAACTTCTGGAACATTCTACAAATGTGAAGCCCCGGCGGGCAGAACTGCTCTGGGTTGATATTGATGTGCAGCCAGTAGATTTCAACCGTGGATTCTTTAGTGTAGATGTCCGATATTTTTATAAGATTTTTGTTGAGGTAAATGCGGGATGTGGCAGAATGCAGGATCTCTGCGGCCTTGCGTATTTTGATAAGCGTGCAATTCTGTACGGCAGTGAGGGAACTGTACGTATTTTCTCATCTCAGTCGGGCTCCCCGAATCCGAAGACGATCGAACGCACAAACAAGCCAGAGGCAGTTGTTGATACTTATGCCGTAGAGAATCGTAAAATATTATGTCATTTTCAGCGGAATACCGTCTTTGGCTGCACAGGTAAGTTTATCGCCTTCATAGATCAGCTTGAGAGAGAAAAACGGCTGTTTTTTATCAAACAGCAGCCTTAAAAAAATTTTGTCGCCTTCCCACATGGGGAGAGAAAGCAGTTTGTCCTGAGAAATCCATTGCAGATCGCCTTCCGCACATTCGATTAAATCGCCGGAAAAACCGTCAGCAGTAAATAAATGCATATATTCTGTTTCCCAGATATCCGAAACAAACGTGACGATGCCACGGTAGCGATAATCTGTCAGTATCAGACCAGTTTCTTCTTTCGTTTCACGCAGGATGCAATCCTCCGGGCTTTCTTTATCCTCGAATTTGCCGCCGATTCCCAGCCATTTATCATGACTCTGATCATTTTTCTTTTTGGTGCGGTGCAGCATCAGATACTTTCCATTTTGTTCAATATAAATCAATGTAGTGTTTCGCATAGATAAAAATCATCTTCTTTCTTCTGATATTGTAGGCTATTTTATATCAAAACGCAATGCTGATTTGCATATACAAATGGAGAAGGAGGGATTTCTGTGAAGCAGATTTTACGGATGGCTGCCTACTGTCGCGTTTCGACCAAAAAGGAAGCCCAGCTGGATAGTCTGTCACATCAGAAGGAATTTTTTGCAGAATATGCAGAGAAGGAAGGGATGAAGCTGGCTGCTGTGTATGCAGATGAAGGTGTTTCCGGAAGACAGCTGCATCATCGGGAACAGTTTCTGCGAATGCTGGAGGACGCGGAAAAAGATATGTTTGATCTTCTGGTGGTAAAGGACATCTCGCGGTTTGCACGCAACACCGTAGATTGTCTGCAGGCAATTCGAACATTGAAAAAACTGGGAATTTCCGTGCGTTTTATTTCCTGTGGTCAGGAAAGCCTTGGGGAATCCGAGTTTATCCTGACAGTTTATGCTTCTCTGGCACAGGAGGAAAGCGCAAACCTGTCCAAGCGTATCAAATTCGGCAAGGATATCAATGCAAAAAAAGGAAGGGTACCACCGTTTTTATATGGATATGACCGTGTGGACAATTTTCATCTGCGCAGAAATCCTGAAGAAGCAGATGTGATACAACAGATATATTCTGCTTATCTGGATGGAGAAGGGACAGCATATATTGCTACACGGTTGAATGAACAAGGTCATCGGACAAAAAAGGGGAAGAAGTGGGATTCCCGCGGTGTTCGGCGATGTCTGCAAAATCCAATTTATTGCGGTATTCTGGTAAATCACAAGAGTACAGTAACCGATTTCCTTGATGGCACCGTCCAGAATTTGCCAGAAGCAGAGCATTATTATCATTACCGTCCGGAATGGGCAATTGTTTCACAGCGGGATTTTCAGGCTGTGCAAACAGAACGGGAGCGCAGGCGAAAGCTCTATGGAAAAGCTTGCGGCACAAATAGAAACACTTGACCCACTGATATTGTCTGCAAAGATTGTCGAGCCGGATTGCCGGTGCGGCTGCTGCTGCGATCTGAACGAAGTACCCGAATCCCTTGGCTGCATGTTTGGCGATGATATTATTCTCGACAACAATGTCAGAAAATTGTTCGTCACGTTGGGACAGTTTTCCATCATCCGTCTGGAACGCGATATTCAGCTGCTGATGCCTGCATATGATATCTGCATGCCTGCCAAGGAATGCAGCTGCAGCGGCGGAAACTGCGAGGCCGAAGATCCGTGTGAGATGTTTGAACGGTTTGATTTCCCTGTGGATGAATTTTTCCCGCGGGATAACAAGGGCAAGGAATGCCCGAAGCCGGACTTTGGATGTGGCTGTGAAGATAAAAAACAGCACCATGAAGAAGGTCACAGAAACCAGCAGCACCGCGGCTGACTATTGGAGAAATGACGAAAACAGAGGAAGCCGGAGAAAAATCTCCGGCTTTTTCGCTGGAATTTTGCAAAACTATTGCGAAATTCCGGTATAAGTAGTACAATAACTTTGATTTTATTTTGAAATGTAATTTCGAATGACACGACGGCGTTGTCCGGATAGATAGGAGATATCGCATGTTTGAGAGCATGAAAGAACTGTTTAGCGCAAAGGAATCCTTGGAATCTACCAATGCGCAGATTGCAGAGGCAAAAGAACACCTGCGGGAACTGCAGGAAAAGCTGGCAGAAGCTGAGTTGGAGCTTGCTGCACGTGACGCAACGATTGCCAAACAGGATGACATTATCATTGCCATTCACAAGCAGACGACTGCGGAACGGCAGGCGATCATGGATGAGTTTGCCGGACAGGAAAAGCAGGCTGCACAAAAGCTTGAACAGATCGAAGACAAGCTGAAAAAGGCAAAAGTACATTTTGAAGACTGCGAACGTCAGGTTTACTGCATGGCAAACCTCTACAAGGCAATGCGTGCGGCAATCACACGATATAGTGCGTCAGCTGTGCCAGAAGATATTGATATCACACCGGAAGAATTGGAAGAACTGCGTCTGACAGAGGAATCTGTTGGACTGAAAATGCATTCTTACAAGATGGAAGACCTGCATAAGATGCACGAAGCGAACAACAAGCTGTTGGAGCAGCTGCTTACACGTTATGAAGCACGTCTGATTGTTCCGGCTGACCGCGTGGTATTCCAGCTGATGACACTGGGACTGCGTGCAGAGCTGCAGCAGATCATCAATGAAATGACCTACGGCGAACTGAATCGCGCACAAGTCAGGCTGCATCTGGCAACCAATAAGTACTTAAAGATTGTGTCCTTTGCAAAGCTAGGTGCGATTGATGAATTGACTGCATATGCATCTGAGTTGGAAACTCTGCTGAAGGAAACGCTGCGTTTGGAACATGCTTATCTGGAACGTCGTTCGGATTATGAACGCCATAAGCGTATTTTCGGTGATCCGGAGGAAGAGGAAACTGCGGACGCTGAATAATTGCTGATTCACCTGAAACCTGCAAAAGCGGGCTCTTCGGTCCTCTCCGATCGTAGAGCTCCTTTCTTTTGGAACCAATCAATAATAAAAATGAGGTAACTTTATGAAGCTCTCTCGGAAGCTCAAGCGTATACTTCCGCGTGTACAGAAGCCTGCACGCTATGTTGGCGGCGAATGGGGTTCGATTGTAAAAGACAAGGAAAATGTGGACCTGCGTTTCGGCATGTGTTTTCCGGATACCTATGAAGTGGGAATGTCCCATCTTGGAAGCCGCATTCTGTATGGACTTCTGAACCATCAGGAAGGCATCTGGTGTGAGCGGGTTTTTGCTCCATGGATTGATATGGAAGAAGAAATGCGAAAAGCTGGCATTCCGCTTTACGGACTGGAAAGTGGTGACAGCATTACAGAACTGGACATTATAGCATTTACGCTGCAGTATGAGCTGTCCTTTACCAATATTCTGAATATGCTGGATCTCGGCGGCATCCCTGTCCGTTCCAGTGACCGTAAGACACTGAAAAATCTGGTTATCTGCGGAGGCCCGTGTGCATATAATCCGGAACCGCTGGCTCCGTTCGTGGATGCTTTCCAGATCGGTGACGGCGAGGAAATCATGGTCGAATTTACTGACATGTACCGTCAGGCAAAGCGGGAAGGGTGGACAAAGGAGGAGTTCCTTCGCAAGGCCTGCCATATTCAAGGCGTATATGTACCATCCTTGTATGATGTCACGTATAACGAAGATGGCACAGTTAAGGCAGTTATACCGAAGGACGGTGCTCCGGCATTTGTCCAGAAGCGTATCGTGCAGGATCTGGACAATATGTATTTTCCGGAATCCTTTGTGGTTCCATCTACAGAAATCGTGTTTGACCGCGCAATGGTTGAGCTGTTCCGCGGATGTCCCCGCGGCTGCCGTTTCTGCCAGGCGGGACACACATACCGCCCACTGCGTAAGAAGAGTGCGGAAGTCCTGCTCAAACAGGCAAAGGCGGTATTGGATCATTCCGGTTATGAGGAGATTTCCTTGTCTTCGCTGTCTACCAGCGACTATTCAGAGTTGCCAGAGCTGGCAGAAAATCTGCTGGATATCTGCGAGGAACGCCGTGTCAGTCTGTCTTTGCCGTCCCTGCGTGCTGACTCTTTTAGCATGGAACTGATGGAACGGGTGCAGAAGGTGCGCAAGAGTGGACTGACCTTCGCGGCAGAAGCTGGAAGCCAGCGCCTGCGTGACGTTATCAATAAAAATATTACGGAAGATGATCTCATTCAGGCATGTACGTACGCTTTTCAAGGCGGGTGGAACAATGTCAAGTTGTATTTTATGATGGGCCTGCCGACCGAAACCAATGAAGATTTTGATGAAATGTCGCAGTTGTGCCGCAATATCGCGTATTGTTGGCGCATGAACACGCCAAACCGTGCACGAGGTGTTAAAATTACGGCGTCCACCTCCTGCTTTGTGCCGAAGCCGCAGACCCCATTTCAGTGGGATGCGCAAGCAACCAAAGAAGAGCTGGACGAAAAGACAGCCTATCTGCGTACGGTCATGAAAACTAAAAATGTTACCTTCCGCTGGCATGCATCGGATACCAGCTATCTGGAGGGCGTATTCGCCCGTGGTGACCGCAAGACCGCTGAAGTGCTGTATACCGCATGGAAATCCGGCTGCAAGATGGACGGCTGGGAGGACTGCTTCTCATTGGATAAGTGGATGGAAGCATTCCGCGTGTGTGGAATCGACCCTGCCTTTTATGCGAACCGCCAGCGTCCGCTGGATGAAGTATTTCCATGGGATCATATCGGTTGCGGAACAACCAAGGAGCATCTCAAACGGGAATGGGAGCGCTCCCGCCGCGCAGAGCCGACACCGTCCTGTCTGGAGAAATGTGCAGGATGCGGCGCTGCCAGCCTGATGAAAGGATGTGCATGCCATGTTTAAAGCAAGAATGCGTTTCTCAAAGACCGATGAGGCGGCTTATATTTCCCATCTGGATCTGATGCACTGCATGCAGCGTATCATTTCCCGTGCACATCTGCCCGTCTGGTATACAGAAGGCTTTAATCAGCATATTTATATTTCCATTGCGTTGCCGCTTTCCACCGGATACTCTGGTGAATGGGAATTTCTCGACTTCAACTGCACGGCAGAGCAGATTCCCGCGGATGCAGTGGAGCATATGAATGCCGTCTGTCCGGCGGGTATTTCCGTGCAGGAGATTTACTCCGTTGAAAATGGCAGGGGCCGTAAGGTCCGTGATATTGCCTATTCCAAGTTTGAGATCACCTGGGAATTTGACAATGGCGTGCCGAAGGATTTTTGTGAAAAGGTAAACGCGCTTTTTGCCCGTGATGAGATTCTTATTATGAAGAAGTCCAAGCGTGGGGAAAAGGAAGTCAACATAAAGGATTACATCTGCGGCTTCTCATTGGAATCGGATACGGATTGCGTGCGCTGCTATGCTATTCTGGGCGCAGGAAATAATAATCTCAGCCCGGAATATTTGACCAAAACAATTATCCGTGAGCTGCCGGAACTGGAGCCGGATGGTGCAAATTATCATCATCTGATGGTCTATGATGCAGAACTGAACGAATTTCGATAAATTTATTGGATAGAAAAGAACTATGATGGATTATACTTCAAGACAGGTACCCAAGGAAAAGATCGCGCATCAGCTGGACTGCATGGAACAGATCAGCCGCCGCAATGCACTGCTGCCCGAAAAGCCGCTGTTTTTCTGCCAGACCTTTGGCTGTCAGCAAAATGAAGCGGATACGGAACGGATTGCCGGCATGCTGCGTGAGATGGGCTATGTCCGCACAGAGGATGCCCAGCAGGCAAATGTGATTGTAGTCAACACCTGTGCGGTGCGGGAACATGCGGAAAAGCGTGTCTTTGGTATTATGGGACAATATACCCATATCAAGGATACCCGCTCCGATGTAACCATCTGTATGTGTGGCTGCATGGTTCAGCAGGAGCACATTACAGAAAAAATCAAAAAGAGCTATCCGCGTGTGGATATTGTATTCGGCACGCATATGCTGTGGCATTTTCCAGAACTGCTGCTGCAGCGTTTGAACGGAAGCAAGCGTATTTTTGAAATCTCCGGTGATCCAAAGGGCGAAATTGCGGAAGGACTTCCGGTGCAGCGTGACGAAGGCTGCCATGCATGGCTGTCCATTATGTACGGCTGCAATAATTTTTGCACCTATTGCATTGTACCGTATGTCCGTGGCAGAGAACGCAGCCGCAAACCGGAAGATATCGAAGCAGAGCTTCGTTGTCTGGTGGCAGAAGGCTACAAGGATATCACACTGTTGGGCCAGAATGTCAATTCTTATGGTAAGGATTTAGGCATCGGCATGGATTTTTCCGATCTGCTTGCACGGCTGGATGCTGTGGAAGGCGAGTACCGCCTGCGGTTTATGACCAGCCATCCGAAGGATGCTTCGGAAAAGCTGTTTGCTACCATGGCAAACGGCAAACACATCAGCCATCAGCTGCATCTGCCGTTCCAGTCCGGGTCCAATGCGGTTCTCAAACGCATGAACCGCGGCTATACCAGAGAAGACTATCTGAAACTGATTGAAAAGGCGAAGAATCATATGCCGGACTTGGTACTGTCATCTGACATCATTGTCGGCTTCCCGGGAGAAACCGAAGAGGATTTTCAGGGAACGCTGGATGTTGTGCGCCAGGGGCAGTATGATGTATTGTTTACGTTCCTGTACTCCAAGCGCAGCGGTACACCGGCTGCTGCTATGTCGGATGCGGCAACACAGGAGGAAAAGCAGGATCGATTCAACCGTCTGCTGAAAACGCAGGAAAGCATTAACCAGCAGCGGCAGGATGCTTACCAGGATAAAGAAATCAGCGTGCTGGTAGATGGTCTTTCCAATAGCAAGGACGCAATCTATACACACTGCGGACGTACAGACGGCGGATTGCTTGTTCTTGTCCGTGGCGATGATTTGGGCATCGGTGATTTTGTTGATGTGGTAATTGAAAAAACCTCTCTGCGTGCACTGTACGGCAGAGTACTTAGGAAGGGGTATCATGGCTGAATTAACGCCGATGATGCGGCAATATTTTGAAATCAAAAACCAGAATCCCGGCGGGATTCTGCTGTACCGTTTGGGTGACTTCTATGAAATGTTCTATGATGATGCAAAGGTTGCATCCAAAGAACTGGATTTGGTACTGACTGGCCGGGACTGCGGCCAGGAGGAACGCGCACCGATGTGTGGTATTCCGTTCCATTCCTGCGAGGGCTATATTGCAAAGCTGGTCAAAAACGGTCATAAAGTCTTCATCTGCGAGCAGACAGAAGATCCGAAAAAGGCAAAGGGGCTGGTAAAGCGGGAAATTGTCCGTACCATCACACCTGGAACTGTGATTGAGGCTTCCATGCTGCAGGAGGACTGCAATAACTATATCTGTTCGATTTATCTCAGCGCCACTGGCATCGGTGTCTGCTTTGCGGATATCACAACTGGTGAAATGCTGGCAACTGATATAGCAGGCGGTGATCTGATCGTATATGCCATGAATGAGCTGGGACGTTTTCTGCCAAGGGAAACTCTGCTCAATCCGGCAGCAGCTGACAATGGGCAACTGGAACGTTTTCTGTATGAGCATATTGGGGGCGGCATGGAAAGTCTGTCGGAGGAAACCTATGCGCTCGATTCCTGTATGCAGCAGGTACGTTCCCATTTTAGTGATCTGGAGGATGGCCTGCTCGAGGATCATCCGGACATTGTCTGCGCCGCAGGCGCGCTGCTGGCTTATTTGACGGATACACAGAAGTCTGACCTGGCAAACATGGATACCCTGCAGATCTATCATCAGGGCCAGTTTCTGGAGCTGGATTTGAATGCACGCCGGAATCTGGAATTGTTTGAAACGATGCGGACAAAGGAGAAGAAGGGTTCTCTGCTGTGGGTGCTGGATAAAACCAGAACTGCAATGGGTGCCCGTCTGCTTCGCCAGTGGATGAGCAAGCCATTGCGCAATCCCAACCAGATTCTGCAGCGCCAGCGTGCAGTTGGGGAATTGAAGGAAGATCTGGTTAAAAGAAATTCTTTGACGGATGAACTCCGCCAGATGTTTGATATCGAACGCCTGATCAGCCGCATTGTATACGGCACAGCGAACTGCCGTGACCTGCGCAGTATGTGCGCAACACTGGAGCATGTACCGGGAATCCGTGCACAGCTGGCACAGTGCAAGGCATCTATGCTGCAGGTTTTGTGTGAATCCATGGACGAATTGCAGGATATCAGACAGCTGATTGACACATCGATTGTAGATGATCCACCTTTTTCTCTGCGTGAAGGTAAATTTATCCGGGAAGGCTACAGTGAAGAGTTGGATCGCCTGCGGGATATCGCTTCTGGCGGCAAAGGCTCGATTGCAGCCATTGAAGCACGGGAAAGAGAAGCTACCGGCATTCCGAAACTGAAGGTTGGATATAACCGGGTCTTTGGTTATTATATCGAAGTATCCCGCCTGCATTCCGATAAGGTTCCGGCACATTATGTGCGCAAACAGACCCTTGCCAATGCGGAGCGTTATATTACAGAGGAACTGAAGCAATATGAAAATACAGTTCTGCAGGCAAACGAACGCATTGTGGAGCTGGAATACCAGCTGTTTACAGAAATCCGGGAACAGATTTCTTCTGCTGTGCACCGGATTCAGATTACAGCCCAGACACTAGCGCAGACAGATGTTCTCTGCTCTCTTGCAGAAGTTGCAGACCTGTATCAGTATTGCTGCCCCGAGGTGGAGTATTCCTCTGTTATTGATATCAAAGACGGACGCCACCCGGTTGTGGAGCGGGTACTGCGTGATAGCATGTTCATTGCCAACGATACGCTGCTCGATGACCGCGCAAACCGTGTTGCGATTATCACCGGACCTAATATGGCGGGCAAATCCACTTATATGCGCCAGGTGGCATTGATCACCATCATGGCGCAGATGGGCTCTTTTGTCCCAGCACGTTCTGCACGGATTGGTATTGCAGACCGGGTATTTACCCGTGTTGGCGCTTCGGATGATCTTGCAAGCGGCCAGTCTACTTTTATGGTGGAAATGAGTGAGGTAGCTGATATTCTGCTGCATGCAACACGGTTTAGTCTCGTAATTCTGGACGAAATCGGACGCGGCACTTCCACCTTTGACGGCATGAGTATTGCCCGCGCTGTCGTGGAATATATTGCAGACCCGAAGAAGGTCGGTGCGCGTACACTGTTTGCAACCCATTATCATGAGCTGACTGCGCTGGAAGAGTTGATGGACGGCGTGCGGAACTATAATATTGCCGTCAAAAAATGCGGTGATGATATCACGTTCCTGCGGAAAATTGTTCCGGGCGGTGCGGATGACAGCTATGGCATTGCAGTTGCCAAACTCGCTGGTATTCCCAAACCGGTATTGCGCCGTGCAAAGAGTATTTTAAAGGACTTGGAAGCAAGTGTGCCCAAAATCGAACTGCATGAAATCGCAGAACAGGAAGAGGAACCTCAGATTTCCCTGATGGGCATGCAGTCTGACGAGATAGCGGAAAAACTGCGCTCTGTCAACATCAATACCATGACACCGATTGAAGCGTTAAATCTTGTCTATGAACTACAGAAAATGGTAGAGTGATAGAAAGGAGGTATGCCGCATGGCAGTGATACATGAACTGGATTCCCACATGGCAGACCTGATTGCTGCAGGAGAGGTTGTAGAGCGCCCGTCTTCTGTCTGCAAGGAGCTGGTGGAAAATGCCATTGATGCCGGGGCAACACAGATTACAGTTGAACTGGAGCACGGCGGCATTTCCTATCTGCGTATCTGCGATAACGGCTGTGGTATGGCGCCTGAGGATGCGCCCATTGCATTCCGGCGCCATGCAACCAGTAAAATCCGTACCAAAGAAGACCTGAGCGCGATTGGAACACTTGGTTTCCGTGGGGAAGCTTTGGCTGCCATCTGCGCCGTTGCACGGGTCGACCTGTTTACCAAACAGCACGGCTGTATGGAAGGAACGCATTTATCGCTGGAAGGTGGAAAAATTACAGCCAATGAACCGGCAGGCTGCCCGGAGGGAACCACCTTCGTCATTCGGGATTTGTTTTACAACACACCTGCCCGTATGAAATTCCTCAAGAAAGATTTCACGGAAGCAGGCTATATAACCTCTGTTGTGGAGCATGCAGCGGAGAGCCATCCTGAAATTGCATTCCGCTGCATCCGGGACGGTAAGGATGTCTTTCATTCTCCCGGTAATGGCAGCCTGAAAAATGCGGTATACAGTGTTTTCGGTAAGGATCTTTCCAAAAATCTCATTGATATGCCGGAAAATGTGCTGAATGGTATTCGAGTATGGGGATATATATCTAAGCCGCATTCCCCGCGTTCCAACCGGACATATCAGCATTTCTTTGTCAACGGACGCTTTATCAAGTCTAAGCTAATCCAGGCAGCAATGGAGGAAGCCTACCGGAACAGTATCATTACCGGTAAGTTCCCATATGGCTGTATCTGCATAGATCTGCCGCTGTCGCTGGTAGATGTCAATGTACATCCGGCAAAGACAGAGGTGAAATTCGCACAGGAAAAGCAGGTATTTTCCGCTGTGTATGCCGCCTGCAAAAATGCACTGGCGGGGGATGATAATATCCCTGAAATCGAGGCAAAGCCGGAAAAGCTACCAGTTTCGACACCTGTACAGAAGGAAAAGACTGTCACCATTTCGCGTTCTGCAATCCATATGACACCCAAGATGCCAGAGGAAACGAAGCACATAGAATCGTCATTTTCCATGCCGTCAGCTCCGGCGCGGGAAAAGCCTTTGGCTGACAGTGGGATGCAGCATCCGTCTGCATACCGTTCGTCCCCTGTATCCAGTATGCCGCCTAAGCGCAGTGGATTTCTTCCATTTATTGATGTGGATGAGGTAGATGAGCAAGCGCTCCGCATGCCGCATGATACAGGGACAGCGGAAAATATTGTGGTTTCACCAGAAATTCCCGTCATTCATCCGGAAGCAGCGCTGCAGGAAACATCCGAACAGCAGGCGTTGGAAGAAATGGAATCCATTCCGGCACAGCCAGAACAGGAAATGGAATCTGCAGTGGAAACATTCACACCGGATATGCCAAAGGCACGTGTTATCGGCAGCTGTTTTGACACCTATATTGTGGCGGAAGATGCAAACGGTTTGATTCTAATTGACAAGCATGCAGCACATGAACGCATTTTGTTCAACCAACTGCGCGGGCAGACTGATATTCCGACACAGATGTTGCTGCAGCCGGTAGTTGTTGACTTATCCGGTGAAGAATATGCTGCTATTCTGGATGGCATGGGACAGATTCAGTCCCTAGGTTTTGCGATGGAGCCTTTTGGGCAGCACAGCATTGCTGTCCGGGAGATTCCAGCTTATATTGATGCGGGCGATTTGTCCATGATTGTTTCCGAAATGGCAGAAAAGCTCATGGAACGCCGTACACCGGAGCCGGATTGTCTGGATGACCTGATTCATACGGTTTCCTGCAAGGCTGCCATTAAGGGCGGATGGAAAACCAGTATGCAGGAGCTACAGTCCCTGTGTGACCGTGTACTTTCGGACCCGGAGGTGACCTGCTGTCCGCATGGCAGACCGGTTACAGTCCGCCTGACGAAGTATGAATTGGATAAAATGTTTAAGCGGGTGAACCAGTGATGAAACAAAAGCTGATTTGTATTGCAGGACCGACCGCTTCCGGAAAAACAGCGCTGTCTATTGCATTGGCAAAGCTCTTGGATACCGAAATTATTTCCTCTGACTCTATGCAGCTGTACCGTGGCATGGACATTGGCACAGCAAAGCCGGATATGGAAGAACGGGACGGTGTAGTACACCACATGTTTGATGTCGCAGAGGCAGGAGAGACATTTTCGGTTGCACGCTATCAGCAGATGGCAGATGCGTGTGCGCAGGATATTCTGTCATGTGGAAGGATTCCAATTGTCTGCGGCGGGACAGGATTGTATCTGGATGCGCTGATTGATGGAAGTACCTTTTCCGGCGACGAAACCAATCTGGAAGCGCGGGAAAAATACAATGCCATTGCCCGGGATCAGGGGGCACATGCTCTGCATGAAATGCTGCGTGCCGTCGATCCGGAGTCTGCGGAACGGATTCACGAAAACAATGTCAAGCGCGTTGTCCGTGCATTGGAGGTCTATGAGCAGACTGGCATGACGATCGGGGAAATGAACGCAAAAAACAAACGTGCGGAGCCGAAGTATGATGCCATTGTTATTGCACTGTGTCCGACAGAACGCCAGACATTATATGACCGCATTGACCGCCGTGTTGACCAGATGGTGGAAATGGGGCTGCTCGAGGAAGCACGCCAGCTGTGGGAAGGCGGCAAGCTAACCGGGACGGCGGGACAGGCAATCGGCTATAAAGAGCTGGTTCCTTATTTGCAGGGAAAAGCGTCGCTTTCTGACTGTCTCGACGCATTAAAACGTGCTTCCCGAAATTATGCCAAGCGCCAGCTGACCTGGCTGCGCCGGGATTCACGTGTGAACTGGCTGTATTACAATTCTGCGGAAGAATTTCCCGCGATTCTGCAGCAAGCGACAGAAATTTTAGCCGTCCGGGGTGTAACATATTGAAAGTATCTCTATACATCTCGGGAGGATTGTTTTATAATGAAAACTGAAATCAATTTACAGGACACTTTTTTGAACAAGGCACGGCAGGAAAAAGTCCCGCTGACCGTATTTCTGACCAATGGCTTTCAGCTTCGTGGCGTGGTACGCGGCTTCGATGCATTCGTTATTCTGTTTGACTGCGATGGAAAACAGGAGATGATTTACAAGCATGCAATTTCCACGGTTATTCCACAGCGTAAGCTGGATATGGCCGGCAGAAAGGAAACGGTGACCGCGTAACTTTGCCTGCCGATAGGAGTACTTTCTATGGCATTCAAATTGTCTCCATTTCGGCGGAGAAATTCTAAAAAAAAATCCAATGTGTGGCAAATCGGCAGGTTTAAAGTCAACCGGACGCTCCGGATACCGATTATTGCCTTTGCATTGATTCTGATATATAGTGCAGTCAGCTTTATTGTGAACCACTACAATCCTGTCAAAACGACACCTGCAGCACAGGTATCGATGGATGATTCTTTCTCCACGACCGGTTATTTTATTCGTCAGGAGGAAGTGATTGATATTGCCGAAGGCGATACGGTGGAATATAATTATTCCGACGGTGATAAGGTCTCTGAAGGGGCTGCTCTGGTAACCGAATACGCAGATGAAGATGCGTTGACCATCAGCCGTGAACTGAAAAATATTGAGGAAAATATTGATCAGCTGGAAACGCTTAGCACAGTATCCTCGACTACCACGAACTCCAGCCAGATGAACCAAAAAATCATCGATCAGATGAACGCGATTTGCGAGGAAGTGGAGAGTGGCTCTCTGGGACAGATTACCTCTCTTGCCTCAGAACTGCGCCGGCTTGCGTTGAAAAGTGGTCCCTTATCCGGCGGCGAAGATATTGACGTGGAAATTGCCAGCCTGAAGACGCAGGCAGCAGCACTGGAGGAACGCCTCAGTGGCAGTACGACAGATATTACATCGCCGTGCTCAGGTTATTTCTGCGAATCCGCAGACGGTTATGAGGAAATCTTCACACTGGATACAGTGGAGGATATGACACTTTCCTCGTTGGACGAGCTGGCAAATAAAAAGCCGGCCTCCACCTCTGGCAAGGGCAAGGTCGTTTCGAGTTATGTATGGTATTTTGCAGCCAGAGTTTCCGATACCGATGCCGATCATCTGACACAGGGGAATACGGTGAGACTGCGGTTTTCTCAGGTGAGCCAGGATATTCAGGCAACGGTCACTTCAATCCGTGACGATACAGATAGCGATGATACGCTGGTTATTTTCTGCTCCCAGGATATGAACGAGGAGCTCATTTCCATGCGCAAGCAAGTGGCAACTGTTGTTGTGGCATCTTATTCCGGTTTGAAGGTTCCAAAGTCCGCAGTCCGTATGGAAGACGACACCATGGGCGTATATGTCCTGTCTAATTCTGTGGCAAGCTATAAGACCATTGAACCGTTGTTTGAAGGCGATGAATACTATATTGTCAAGCAGAATGTAACCGGTAATGACTCTCTGGTTATCAATGATGATATTATTGTGGAAGCAAAAGATGTGAATGACAAGAAGGTAATGAAATGACAGAGGCAGAACGCAAAGAAATCGTAGATAAAATCACAGAAGCAAAACAGCGTATTGCAGATGCAGCAATTGCATCAGGACGCAGGCCGGAGGACATCACGCTGGTTGCTGCAACTAAAATGAATGATGCAGAACGTGTCCGTGTGGCTGTAGAAGCCGGTGTAGATGTATGCGGTGAAAACCGTGTGCAGGAACTTTTGGAAAAATATGAGCAGCACGCATATGACGGCAGGCCGTTGCATTTTATCGGCACCCTGCAGTCCAACAAGGTAAAGTACCTCATTGGCAAAGTGGCCATGATCGAGTCTGTCAGCTCTGTCAAGCTGGCACGTGTGATTGACAAGGCTGCTGCGAAAGCCGGAATCTGTCAGGATATCCTGCTGGAAGTGAATGTCGGCAGGGAGGAAAGCAAGCTGGGTATTGATCCGGATGAGCTGCCTTCTGCGGTGGAAGAGATTGCAAAGCTGGAGCATATACATGTCCGCGGACTTATGGCAATTCCACCAAAAACGCAGCCGAATCAAGAAAAAACTCTTTATTTTGACAGAATGTCTCAACTATTTATTGACATATCGGCAAAAAAATACGATAATATCACCATGGACTGCTTGTCGATGGGAATGAGTGCCGATTATTGTGAGGCTATTTCCTGTGGGGCAACCATTGTCCGGCTGGGTACAGCAATCTTTGGTGCCCGCCATTATTGATAAATCAGAATTGTTCCATTCAGGAGGAAGCAGAAATGGGTTTAGTAAATGACTTCAAACGCTGGGTTAGCGGCGAGGTAGACGACGAAGAAGATTTCGACATGGACGAAGGTCTGGAAGAAGCTCAGGAAGCAGAAGAGTCGTCTTACTATAGCCGTCCGGAACCGGTGAGATCTGCACCTGCTGCAGAGCCGCAGCCGATGTCCGTTCAGCCGCGCAGAAATAATAGAGTTGTAAATATCAGTGCGACGACCAAGCTGGCAGTTGTTCTGGTAAAGGCAGATCAGTTTAATAACGTAGCAGATATCGCTGATCATCTGAAGAATAAGATGACTGTCGTTCTGAATCTGGAAACGACAGACAAGGAAACCTCCAAGCGTATGCTTGATTTTATGAGCGGTGTCACCTATGCAATCGAAGGCAAAATTAAGCGCGTTGCAAGTGATACATATCTGATTACACCGCTGGACGTTGAAATTGTCGGCGATGATCTCATTAGTGAGCTGGAAAACAGCGGAATGAAGTTCTGATTCCGTTTCCAGCCGAAAGGTATGGCATTTTATGACGATTGCTTATTTGACATTCCGATTGCTTGATTTACTGCAGTGGCTGCTGGTTTTTCGGGCGATTATATCGTGGTTTCCGCAGGTGCAGCAGTCCTTTATTGGCGAACTGCTTTATACAGCTACAGAACCGATGATTGCGCCGTTCCGTGGCCTTTTGGAGCGCTTTCAATCGCTCCGTACAATGCCACTGGATTTCTCGCCGCTTGTGGCATTCTTTGTGCTGGAATTGATTAAGCTGTTCCTGCGCGCCATGATAAGCGGAATGTTGTATTGATACGTTTCTCGCAGGATTTTATATCCGGCCGGGTTTCTCCCGGCCATTTTCCAGTTATCTTCCGCCAGCGATGCGCGGATTTCAGGAGGTCAACATGTTAGGTTCAAAGGAAATCCGGGAGTTTACTCCTGAAAAGGCTGTTTTTGGCGGCTATGACGCAAAAAGCGTTGATACAATATTGGATGCTGCCGCCGATGACATGGAGGCTCTGGAAAAAGAAAATGCGGAACTGCGTGCTAAGCTGAAGGTTCTGGTAGATAAAATCGAAGAGTATCGCAGGATTGAAAGCGGTATTCGCCAGGCTTTGATGACTGCACAGAATATGGCGGAGCAGACAACAAAAAAAGCCAATGAAGAAGCCGAGGAAACAAGAAAGCAGGCACAGCAGCAGGCTGAACAGCTGAAAGCAGACACCACCAGCCAGTGTGAAGCGATCATCCGGCAGTATCAGATTCAGGCTTCGCAGGAACAGGCGCGTATGCGCCTGGCACAGCGGGAGTGTGCTGTATTCATTGAAAAGATGACACGTGCATTTCGGGAACAAAGCGAACGTATTGCTTCGATTCCCGAGCAGGAAGGCCTGGAATTTACATCGATTTCCAGCCAGACTGTACACAGCGAAACGTTGGAAAGCCATGTCGAGGGTCCCGCAGAGCTGGAAATTCCAGCTCGAAAAGAAACGCCCGGCACAGAGATTCCGGATGACATCCTGAAAATTTTTGCGGATGCAAAACATGCATCCCATAAAAACGGGATGGAAGAGACTGCGTTTACTGTTGAAGTAAGCGGCTCCAATTGATATACATAATAATATTTTAATTTGACGATAAACAGTATAATATACTGTTTGCGATATATATCCGCCCATTGGCGGGTCGGCGCTGTTAGAGAAAGAGGCACTGCGCCGAAGTTAGAAAGGATGGTACGGTTACATGCCGCAGGACTACAATAAGACAATCAATCTTCCAAAGACTGATTTTCCGATGCGCGCTGGACTTCCAAAGCGCGAGCCGGAATTTCTGGCTAAATGGGAAGAGGATCACATTTATGATACATTGATGAAGAAAAACGAGGGTAAACCTCTGTATATTCTTCATGATGGCCCTCCGTATGCAAATGGTAATCTGCATCTCGGCCACGCGTTGAACAAGATTTTGAAGGACTTTATTGTTCGCTATAAGAATATGGCAGGCTTTAAAGCACCATATGTCCCGGGCTGGGATACCCACGGCCTGCCGATCGAGCGTCAGGCAATTGCTGCATTTGGTCTGGACCGCCACAAGGTCAGCAATAAGGATTTCTGCGACAAGTGCAAGGAATTTGCAGTTGACCATGTTAATACGCAGCGCGAGCAGTTTAAGCGTCTGGGTGTTGTTGGTGACTGGGAAAATCCGTATCTGACATTAACCAATGACTTTGTTGCAAAGCAGATCGAAGTCTTTGGTGAAATGGCAAAGAAGGGGTATATCTATAAAGGCCTGAAGCCGGTTTACTGGTGCCCACATGATGAAACTGCCTTGGCTGAGGCTGAAATTGAATATAAGGATGCAAAGTGCGAGTCCATTTATGTTAAGTTTGCCGTAAAGGATGATAAGGGCAAGATCAGCGCTGTTCTGGGTACAACTGAGAATGTATACTTCGTTATTTGGACAACCACCACATGGACCCTGCCGGGCAACCTGGCGATCTCTCTCAACCCGTATTTTGAGTATTCCTTTGTCAAGGTACCGAATGGTGAGATTTACATTCTGGCTACAGATCTGATTTCCTCTGTGGCAGCAGCGGCAGGTATCGACTCCTATGAAATCGTTGGTACCATTCAGGGCTCTGAACTGGAATATGTTACGACCCAGCATCCGCTGCTTGACCGGGAATCTCTGGTCATTGTCGGTGAGCATGTTACACTTGAGGCAGGCACTGGCTGTGTTCATACTGCTCCTGGCTTCGGTGCAGATGACTTTATTGTCTGCCAGAAGTATCCGGAAATCCCGATGATTGTTCCGGTGGACAGCAAGGGTGTCGCAACAGAGGATGCAGGTAAGTATGCTGGCATGTACTATGAGGATACCAACCCGGTTATTCTGCATGACCTGACGGAAAAGAATGCACTGCTGGCTGTTGAAACAATTGAACATTCTTATCCGCATTGCTGGCGCTGCAAGAACCCGATTATTTTCCGTGCTACCGAGCAGTGGTTCTGTTCTGTTGATGCAATGAAGGACGATGCTGTTAAGGCGTGTCATGACATCAGGTGGATTCCGGCATGGGGTGAAGACCGTATGACCTCCATGATTCAGGAGCGTTCTGACTGGTGTATTTCCCGTCAGCGTACTTGGGGCGTGCCGATTCCGATTTTCTTCTGCAAGAAGTGCAATAAGCCGATCATAAATGAAAAGACCATTTCTGCTGTCGCTGATTTGTTCCGTGAGAAGGGAACCAGTGCATGGTTTGATATGGATGCAAGTGAAATACTTCCGAATGATGTTCGGTGCGAGTGCGGCTGTGGCGAATTTACCAAGGAAACCGATACCATGGACGTATGGTTCGATTCCGGCTCCTCTCATGCAGCAGTTCTGGATGAGCGCGATGATCTGGCTTATCCGGCTGACCTGTATCTGGAAGGCAATGACCAGTATCGTGGCTGGTTCCAGTCCTCTATGCTGACTGCAATCGCTACCAAGGGTACTGCACCGTACAAGACTGTCATTACCCATGGCATGATTGTCGATGAAGAGCGTCAGAAGATGTCCAAGTCCAAGGGTAACGGCATGAGCCCGCAGGAAATCACCAAGGAATATGGCGCTGATATTCTGCGTCTGTGGGTATCTTCTGCAGATTACCGTGTAGATATGAAGATCTCTAAGAAGATGTTCAAGCAGCTGTCTCAGAATTATCTGAAGATCCGCAATACTGCACGTTATATCATGGGTAACTTGGACGGCTTTACGCTCGACCAGATGGTGCCGTATGATCAGATGCTTGAACTGGATAAGTGGGCGCTGATGAAGTGTAATGAACTCGTTGGCCGTGTACGTGCTGCATATGACAACTATGAATTCCATGTTGTAACCCATGCAGTTCACAATTTCTGTGTCGTTGATATGTCCAACTTCTATCTGGATGTTATCAAGGATCGCCTGTACTGTGATGATGGCTTGAGCCGTCTGTCTGCCCAGACTGCAATTTACCGCATTCTGGATGCACTGGTTCGTATGCTCGCCCCAATTCTCTGCTTCACTGCAGATGAAATCTGGCATGCAATGCCGCACACCGAGGCGGATGATGAGCGCAATGTACTGTTTAACGATATGCCGTCCTATGATGCAGCACTGGCATTTGACGAGGCCGCTGCGATCAAGTGGGATAAGATCATCTCTGTTCGTGAAGATGTCAACAAGGCACTGGAGCAGGCTCGTGGCTCCAAGCTGATCGGCAAGCCGCTGGAAGCTAAGGTTGTTATCACTGCATCCGAAGCCGGCAAGGACTTCCTGACTGGCTGCGGACAGGATCTGGCTAAGCTGTTTATTGTATCCTCCGTTGCAGTACAGAGTGGTGAAGGCGAAGGCGATGCCTACGAAGCTCTGGGCGGCATCAAGATTGCTGTTAGCCATATGGAAGGTGAGAAGTGTGCTCGCTGCTGGATTTATGATCCGACGGTTGGTTCTCATGAAGAGCATCCGTGCCTGTGCGCACGCTGCGCCTCTGTGCTCACCAGATAATCCGATTTGAATTTTCCGAGGCAGGGGATACGTCCTCTGCCTCACTTTTTTGAAAGGAGGATTCTCCTATGTCTATTGTTATGGCTATCCTGGCTGTGATTGTTATGGTGCTGATAGATCAAGTAGTGAAATACTGGGCTGTTACGATGTTGGCTTCTATAGGCAGTATTCCGTTGATTCCGGGCGTTTTGCAGCTAACCTATGTTGAAAACCGCGGTGCCGCATTTAGTATTCTGGAAAACCAGATCTGGCTGTTTGTGGTTCTGGCTCTGGCTATTTTGTGCGGCATTGCTTATGTCCTTCGCACCAACCGGATTCAGGCTCCACTGGGAAAGATCGCACTGCTGATTATTTCTGCAGGTGCAGTTGGCAATGTGATTGATCGTGTTATCAACCATTACGTGGTCGATATGATCGAAGTCATATTTATCACATTCCCGGTATTTAATATTGCAGACATTTATGTGTGTGTGGGCGTGGCATTGTTTGCCGTGTATTATCTGTTCATTCATAAGGATACAGAGGAAACGGAGAAGAAATGAAGCGGCTGGTCAAAGTAACAGATGGTGATACAGGGAAACGGATTGACAAACTGCTCAGCGAGCAGCTGCCGGATTTGACCCGCTCCGCGATTCAGCATCTTATACAAGACGGTTGTGTCACGATTTCTGGGTCTCCGGTCAAAAAGAATGCCAAAGCCACTGTAGGAGATGAAATTACGGTGGAATTGCCGGAGGCAAAGGAAGTTGCAATCGAACCGGAAAATATTCCACTGGATATTGTGTATGAGGACAATGATATTGTTGTGGTGAACAAACCAAAGGGCATGGTAGTCCATCCCGCACCGGGAAACTGGAGTGGTACTCTGGTGAATGCACTGATGTATCATTGCGGTGACAGCCTGTCCGGCATCAATGGTGAAATCCGTCCGGGTATTGTACATCGGATTGACAAGGACACCAGCGGTTTACTCGTAGTAGCAAAAAATGACAAAGCACATCAATCCCTTGCGGCGCAGATTAAAGTACATACCGCAGGAAGAAGATACTTTGCGGTTGTCTATGGTGCCCCTAGGGAAGATAAAGGCACAATCCACGCGCCGATTGCCCGGCATCCAGTTGACCGGAAAAAAATGGCTGTCCTTGTTGGCGGCAGGGAAGCGATTACGCATTATGAAGTATTGGAGCATTATCAGGGCTACTGCTACATAACTTTTCTGCTGGAAACAGGCCGGACACACCAGATTCGTGTGCACATGGCACATATTGGGCATCCGATCATTGGTGACCCGCTGTATGGCCCATCCAAAGACAAATGGAAGCTGGAAGGACAGTGCCTGCATGCGGGAGAACTTTCGCTGACTCATCCGGTAACCGGGGAACGTATGACATTTCAGGCTCCGCTTCCGAAATATTTCGATACCGTATTACAGAAACTGAGGAATCAATATGGGGAAATTTGATGGAATTTTCGTTGCATCCGATATGGATGGCACACTGCTGAATGATGAAAGAGAAATCGGCGCAGAAACAATAGAAGCGCTGCAATATTTTACACAGAACGGGGGGTATTTTTCATTGGCGACTGGGCGTACCCGTCCAGGCACAGCAGCATATCGAAAAATTTTGCCCTGTAATAGCACAGGGGTATATCTGAACGGCGCGATTATCTGCGATGAGACCACCGAAACGGTTGTATACCGGGAAGGCTTGGATGACCGCGCAAAAGAACTTGCACGTGAGGTTATAAAGAGATTTCCACATATCGGCATTGAAGTTTTTCTGCTGGATAAATCCTATGTCTGCAACATGTGTGAGATTACAAGAGAGCATTTTGTCACTCTGGATATTCCATACACTATTTGCGGGCTGGATGATATTGCAGAACCAACGAGTGAATGGGGAAAAATCAATTTCACCGGTGAGCACGAGCAGATGGAAGAAGTCAAGCAGTTTGTTGATTATATGAAGGATGCATTCAATCTGACTTTCTCTACACCGATATATTATGAAATGACCTGTAAAGGCGGTCATAAAGGTGACGGTGTCCGCAAGGCAGCTGCATACCTCGGCGTGAAGCCGGAGTTGATCTGTACAGTAGGTGACAGTCAGAATGATATCCCGATGCTGACCGGCGCTGGTATCAGCTTCGCGCCACGCAATGCACGTGGCGAAGTGCTTGAGATAGCGGATGTTATCGTGCCCGATAACAACCATAATACACTCAAGGGCGTTGTCGAATATCTGGACAATAAATTTTAGTTTATGGGTGATCCCGCAGGCATCTTCCTGCGGGATTTTTTTGCATTTCAGCATGACAAAAAACGCTGCATCCCGATTGGGATGCAGCGTCAACATATGTAGAAATTCGGACCATTTATGCAGGTACAGTACACAGTATATTGGGCAGACTCTGTCAAAGCATGGATCAACCGTGCAGCCTGCGGATAATGCGGAATGCAGTTGTCTGTTCATTGATGAGTGGGGCAGAGTGGGAAAAAAAGATAATGCCATCGCATGGGGCATAAATATGGTCAATAACATGGCCTTCCAGCGGATGGATTACCTGCGCAAGCTCATCACCGTAGGAAACCTCATCACCTGGATGCTTCAGCCGTACAAAAATACCCGGTGTGGTGGACTGGACAGAACGGAGATCATCCTCCTGAATAATAGAAGCGATGTAGCCGCTGTGACAGTTGTATTTGATAATACCCATACGGGAGAGGAAACGCAGGACGGAGACAATTGCCATACGGGCGGATTCTTCATCGATTTGGTCGGTTTCCTTGGTATATATTGAGAATGCGTTGGTATCCCAAATTTGCCAGTTGTAATTCAGTGTCCCGGTGTCATAAGGACGCGGTTTGCGGATCAGTGCATATGGAAGGCCGAACAGGTTGGCAAGGGAAGTGGACTGATAGCCGGTATCCATCATCCGGACGTGGGGGATAAAGTCACCCGGTACATAGAAAGAAGCGAACTGGATGCCGTAGTGATAGCCCTGTACTTTTTCAAAAATACCGGCTGCAATACGCTGCGTGGTTTCTCCGCGGTCATAGCCCGGATACATACGGTTGATATCTGAGTTATCCATTGCCCAGAAACGCTTGCCAATATTCATAGAATAATGGTTTACGGATGGGACAACCAGAATTTCATTACCCTTCACCAGCAGACCTTTTTTCTCAAACCGTTCCAGCGTATGAACCAGCTGAGAGCAGATATACAGCTGTTGTACCTCATTTCCGCGCATGGCGCCGACAATGCAGACAGACTTTTCACCACGTCCAAAACGATATCCGGTGATATTTAATGTATCACGATAAGGAGATGGCAGTTCAAATAGTGTTTCTTTCAGCATTTCAGACATCCTCCTCACATTCGTCTTCCAGAATACGTGCAATTAGAGAACCAGAATAGACGACCGGATATTCACGCAGTGTGAATACTACACCCGTTACCTCGGAACAGCACTCATGCAGAACTTCACCTGTAGCAGGATAAACAATATCGCCGATATGCTGTCCCTTTTCTACATGCGTCCAGTGCTCAATGCATGGCACAAAAATACCGGATGCTTCTGCATTGACAAAGCTAACATGACCGTCACGGGAAACAATTGGTTCACGAACCTCTGGGGCTTCCCCTGTCCAGATACCCAGTTCACACATAACACGGAAAATACCATCTACCAGCTGCATACAGTATTCCCTGGTAATGCGCATGCCGACACCCATTTCAACAACCAGGCACGGAACACCTGTGCTGTTCAGGCTGTGTGCAAGCGTGGCTTCAAGTACAGTTGCAGACGAATGTACCCATACAAAATCTGTGTTCAGCAGCTTTGCATACGGTACTAAGGTATCAGCGGTATTTTCATTGACACGCACCTGCGGTGTCTCACGGAGGAAAATGTTCGATGCATGGATATCAATTGCCATATCAGCGCCACTCATATCCTGCATGATCTGTGCTGCAACATACTCCGTTGTTGCACTGATATTGGAACCAGGAAAGATACGGTTCATATCCAGATCAAATTTTGGAACAGAGCGCATGATACAGTCGATACCCAGTGGATTGAGCGCCGGATAGATATCGACAATGCCATGCAGCAGTTCGTTATGCTTGTTGATGCGGCGAGCCAGCTCATAGCAGACATATTGTCCTTCCAACTCATCGCCATGCGTACCCGTTACGATGCAAATACGCTTCATATCGGATTCTATGCCGGTTTCCGGCTCAATCCGATTTTTGATGATCTTCCAGCGTTCATCGACCGCGAGGCCGACAGACACAACTTCTTGAATCATAAAAATCCCTCCATAACGCCACAATAACCGATAAGCATACTGCTTATCGGTCAATGCGGAGCATAATCATACTTCTTTTATAATCTTTTTGGATTACATGTCTTCTACAACAACACGAACCTGCTGCTTCTGGGAAACCTCACGGATTTCGTAGCCCGGTATTCGAAAAAAGCCCTTATCCAGAATGCAGTCATTGTAGTCGCGTCCATTGGTCAAACTGATATAGCCGCTGTTAATCAGGCAGTTGTTTGTAGGGTCCAAGCCGCACCAGCGGTGGTTATCAAAAATTTCTACCCACGCATGGGTTTCGCCTTCGCCGAACAAATAGCCGACGACATAGCGTGCTGGGATACCGTCCCTGCGGCACAGAGAAAGCATTACATGCGTAAAGTCCTGACAAACCCCTTTTCCGCCTGCAGCAGCTTCTTCTGCAGTGGTATTTACATCGGTGATCCCCTTTTCATAGACCATTTGGTCATGGATCAGGTGCATCCACTGGACTGCACGTTCAGCAGGATCATCTGCGGTAATTTCAGCGTCCGCATACATCTTTTCAATGCATTTTCCTGGATGGGTCAATTCTGAAGAATAGCGGTAAATTGGATGCAGAGGGCCTTCGATATATGGAGTATCCTTTACCCATGCAATACCGGAAACAGAATAGTAAAAAGTATCATGCTCTTGGTAGCAGTCACCAATACACATGGTCGTTCCCCATTCATCTGTAACATCTGTTAAGTGCTCGGCAGGTTCCACTTTTTTTTCCAGATCACAAATAATCTGACGGCTGTCTGTGCTCGGTACAAGCCGCAGGGAAAAACTGTGGGAAACGATAGGTGTATCAAATTGGAGCTTTTTGCAGTGTGTAAAGTGCAGTTTTCTCATATGTAAAAGCTCCCCTATTCGGTAATCAATGTCATCAGCTGCCGTGCGCATTCACGGCGCCAGCCTGGTGTATGCAGCAGCTTTTCACGGACGCGTGCATACAGAATATCCAGAACCTCCTGATCGTATGCGATGCCGCACTGCTTCAGACGGGGTGTCATTTTACACAGAGTGCGTTCAATGTCAGTAGAAGGGAAGCTAAGGCGGAGATACAGATCCAATCGTTCGACATAGCGCCCGCATTTGATGATACTGCGTGCACGCTGATCCCAGACGTTGTCATCAATACTTGACCAGAATGCCAACAGATAATCCTGTACTGGCAGCAAAGCCATTGTCGGAACATCCGAATGGAAGGATGCTGCATAGATATCCAGAGACATCTGGATATAAGCCAGAGAGTCACTGGTAATCTCATTTCTCAGAACAATACCATTATCATAAGAACGGTTCAGGGAAGTGAAGATAGAGTTGGGATCGTTTCTGTCAAACAGAAAACGATGGATAAAATCCTCCTCACTTTCATAGATATTTGGAATATCCAAACGCTCACAGAGGTTTTTATAAGCATCTGCCTGCCTGTCAATCATCTGATCATAATAATTATAAAACGCTTTTAGTGTTGTATATACACGTTCGGTATAGCGCCCCAGCCAGTAAAGGCTGTCCCTTTTTTCTAGCGAGATAGTACCCATGTATCTTTAAATCCTCCTCCTTGAGATGAGTTAACAATAAACGAATCCGGATTGCGGGAGAAACGGGTCAGGCCGCTCGCCCAAACCTTTGTTTCAGCACCGCTGAGAACAAAAGCGCGCAGATCGGCCTTGCGCATAACACGTTTGCCTTCATCCATAATTTCCAGATCACGGAAATCTATAACTTCCTGGGCAATAAAACGGCGCGGTTCACACTGGATCAATTCTTTCCAGTCTGCCAGTTCCTGCTCGGACATCTTATTGCCAAAGACAACACCATAGCCGCCTGCTTCTGCAACATCCTTGATTACCAGACGGTCCAGATTTTCCAGAACAAATTTCATATCCTCTTCATACATCGGCAAGTAAGTGGGTGCGTTGTTTAGAATTGGCTCTTCATGCAGATAATATCGAATCATTTTGGGAACGAAATAATAGATACCCTTATCATCAGCAACACCATTGCCCGGTGCGTTAATGATTGCGACATTACCCGCACGGTAAGCCGCCATCAGGTTCGGGACACCAATCAGGGAATCTGCACGGAAAGTACATGGATCAAGGAACTCATCCGACTGGCGGCGGTATACGGCACCGACACGCTTTTTCTTGTCATGGTCATCGCGGTAATACAGCTTGCAATCCTGAACAAACAAATCATTCGGCATAGCCAGAACACTATCCGTCATCTCTGCTAGATAAGAGTGCTCAAAGAATGCTGCGTTATAACGGCCTGGTGTCAGGATGACATTGATGCCGCCGAGATTGACATTATCCATGGTTTCTTTGAGCAGGGCAGCATAGTCCCGGTTATCACGCACATGGTATTCCCGGAATGTCTGCGGACTTGCTTTGCGTTCCAAGCTGCGCGCAATCAGAGGGTAGGAAGCACCGGATGGAATGCGCAGATTGTCTTCCAATACATACCAGGTGCCGTCCTTGGCCTGAACCAGATCGATACCCGAAATATGACTGTAAATGCCAGCTGGTGGGGTAATACCCTCACATTCCGGCAAATAACCTGAGGAGGAAAAAATAAAATCTTCCGGAACAATGCCGTCACGGATGATCTTTTTTTGATTATAGATATCGGCAAGAAATAGGTTCAGGGCATCTACACGCTGTTTGAGACCACATTCTAAATAGTCAAAATCTTCCGCAGAAATGATACGTGGAATTGGATCAAACGGAAACAGCTGTTCGTGGAAGACCCCTTTTTTATAGATGCCAAACTTTACACCATAACGTGCCAACAGGATGTTTATGTTGTCGCCATGAGAGATTATATCTTGCATATGACCACTCTCTCTTTCTATGTTAAATATTTTAGGGCAAATAAAAAGGTGCTCCAAAATCATGGAGCACCTTTGCTTCTTTGTATATATTTTACGCTGGTTTTGCCAGCATTGTCAAGATCTTAGAGACACAAGAATGGAATGGAAAAAACAGAAAAATTACAGCAATATTCGTGTATTTTTCACAAAAAACATCATAATTTAACAGCTTTCAAATTTGAATTACACAAATATAATGTAAAAATAGTATAAAATAATTCTTTATAAGCATAGGCGAAAAGAGGCTATTTGTCATATCTTCCGCAATTGCAGCATATACTAACCGGACGTTCCCCATCCACTGGCTGATTGGAGGCTTTATTATGTGTGGAATTGCTGGAATGGTAGGAGAAATTCCTTCCAAGATTACGTTGGAACGAATACAGAATACCATGCGGCGGCGCGGACCCGATCAGGAGGGCATCTGGATTGGTGATGGTGCTGCTATGCTGCATGATCGGCTGTCTGTTATTGATATTGAAGGTGGACGACAGCCGATGCGGCGTAGTGTCGGAGAAGATGAATATATTATTGTATATAATGGTGAGCTATACAATACGAAGGAGCTTCGCAGTAAGCTTTTGAAGCTTGGATATGACTTTTTGACGTATTCTGATACAGAGGTCGTATTGACCGCATATTTGGAATGGGGCGAAGCTTGTCTGAATGCACTTAATGGAATTTATGCATTTGGAATCTGGAATATGCATGAAAAATCTTTGTTTTTTGCGAGAGATAGGATTGGTGTAAAGCCATTATTCTTTACACATAAAAAATCATATTTCATGTTTGCTTCGGAAATTAAAACGCTGTTAGCACATCCGCAAAATACAGCAGAAATTGACATAAATGGAATTGCAGAACTAATGCTGGTCGGACCGGGACGAACGCCGGGATATGGGGTTTTCTGTGACATCCAGGAAGTGCCTGCAGGATGGTGTGGAACGTATTCGGAATCGAAGGGCGTGGAACTGCATCCATACTGGGAACTGACAGACAGAGAGCATACAGACAGCATTGAAGAAACTGTTGCAAAGGTAAGGGAACTAGTAAAGGACGCGGTTACCAGACAGCTTGTTTCGGATGTTCCATTGTGCACGTTCCTGTCTGGCGGTTTGGATTCCAGTATCATCTCTGCCATTGCCGCCAAGCACTATCGTGAGCAGGGAAAGCAGCTCCATACCGTTTCCGTAACCTATCGGGATAACGACAAATATTTTAAAAAATCCCATTTCCAGCCAAACAGTGATGACAGCTTCATTGGTTTGATGAACAATTCTATCGGCGCCGAAAACCATCTGATCGTCATTGACACACCCCAGCTGGTACAGGCATTATTTGAGGCAGTGGAAGCGCGGGATTTGCCCGGCATGGCAGACGTGGATGCCTCATTACTGTTGTTCTGCAGGGAAATTAAAAAAATCAGTACGGTTGCACTGTCTGGTGAATGCGCAGATGAAATTTTTGGCGGTTATCCCTGGTATCGTGATGCGGATATCCGTCGCAAAGCTGGCTTCCCATGGGCACAGTCTACTTTGTACCGGGCATCCTTTTTGCAGGATACATTACGGGAGCAAATTGATGCGGAAGCCTATGTGGACGAAAAATATCGCCAAACCATTGCGCAGGTAACACCGGAGGGCATTCATAACGAGGATGATCGGAGAATCCGGGAAATGACACGGTTAAACTTTGGTTGGTTTATGCAGACTCTACTTGATAGAAAAGACCGTATGAGTATGTACAGCGGCCTGGAGGTTCGTGTTCCATTTTGCGATCATCGTATCGCAGAATATCTGTATAATGTCCCATGGTGCATGAAAGATTTGCGTGGTATGGAAAAGGGATTACTTCGAGAAGCTGTCAAAGGGATTCTGCCAGATGAAATCCGTCTGCGGAAAAAAAGTCCATATCCTAAAACACATAATCCAGCTTATATGCGTGCCGTTGCGAATCTGCTGCGGCAGATTATTGACGAAGGCACATCGCCATTGTTTGATATCGTCAGGAAGGAAGCTCTGGAACAGCTGTTAACAGAAAGCCGTTCACAGCCATGGTATGGACAGCTGATGCAGACGCCGCAGACAATTGCCTATTTCCTACAGCTGCACCATTGGATGAAGCTTTACCATGTTTCTATACGGTAAATGATTGCGTTTTCACTGATCCTGCGATATGATAACAGCAGGAGGGCGAGAAAATGGAAGAATTACTGGATATCTACGACGAAAGCTGGAATCATATTGGTACGGCATCCCGTCGTGATGTACACGAAAAAGGCTTACTGCATCAGGTGGTTCACTGCTGGGTAATTGCAGAGACAGAGCCTGTGATCTATTTCCAGCAGCGTGCGCATACCAAGAAGGATTTTCCTGGATACTATGATCTGGCCTGCGGAGGCCACATAGATGCGGGAGAAACACCACAAACAGCCGTACTGCGGGAAATCCAGGAAGAAACTGGCTTGCGGCTCACACAGAGACAGCTGATTCCATTGGGCAAATATCGTGCACCCGATTTCAAAATTCCCGGCTATTATGATCGTGAAACCTCCAATGTATTTGTACTTCGGCAGGATCATCCGGATTTTTCGCCGGGTGAGGAGGTAGGACGTATTGTCCGTATTCTTGCTTCGGAGTTTTACCATATGGAGGTAGACGGAGCTGAAAAAATTAGGGCGGAAACGGAGAATGGGGAACAGTTTACCATCCATCGGAACGAATGGTGCTGTCATGACGGAGAGTTCCAAGCAAAGGTTTTACCCTATCTGCGAACAGCTTTTCCAGAGTTTGCCGCAGGAGGAGATTGACAAAACCGGGGATTTTAGTATAATAAACGGAGTGAGTAAAGTTAACAGCCGCGCAAATCGTGCCGAAAGGCCCTTTTGTGAGGAAAGTCCGGGCTGCGCAGGGCAGGATAACGGATAACGTCCGCCGGAGGTGACTCCAGGAAAAGTGCAACAGAGATATACCGCCGCGGATTCCCGCGGTAAGGGTGGAAAGGCGAGGTAAGAGCTCACCAGTCCTACAGGTAACTGTGGGATTCTGTAAACTCTATCCGCAGCAACACCGTGGAGGGACTTAGTAAGATTGGCCCGATCTGTCCCAAGGAGGTGGCTTGAGGCGCATGGCAACATGCGTCCTAGATAGATGGCTGTTCAAATGACAGAACCCGGCTTACTCTTTGCTCACTTCTTTTGTTTTTCTGCAGGATACTGGCCGCCGACAGGCGGCTTTCCTGACTTCTATAAAATAAAAAATCGATGATTCCAAAGCGCGGGGAAAAGAGAAACTATATTGCGTGTGGAAATCATCCGGAGGCTAGTGAAATGAGCGCATTTGATCATTTTTTGGAAACAATGAGTGGTAAGAACGTCACCGTTATTGGAATTGGCGTCAGCAATACACCGCTCATCAGCCTGCTGCTGGAAGCAGGCGCACATGTCACGGTACATGACCGCAAGTCTGTGGAGGATCTGGGAGAAATTTATGAAGGTCTTCATGATATCGGTGTGGAATTTTGCATTGGTAATGATTACCTAAAAAACCTTTCCGGCGATTATATTTTCCGCACCCCGGGCATGCATCCGAACCAGCCGGCATTGGTAAAAGCACGTGAGCAGGGAAGTATTATCACCAGTGAAATGGAAGTTTTCATGCAGGTGTGCCCATGCCCGATTCTGGCCATTACTGGCTCTGACGGAAAAACCACCACTACTACACTGACCTGTGAAATCCTGAAAAAAGCTGGTTATACCTGCCATCTGGGCGGTAATATTGGTCATCCACTGTTGGCCGATGTACCAGACATTAATGCAGGCGACCTTGCTGTTGTTGAGCTGTCTTCCTTCCAGCTGATGGATATGAAGTGTTCTCCAGCAGCCGCACTGGTCACCAATGTTACTCCAAACCATCTGGATGTTCATAAGGACATGGCAGAATATACGCAGGCTAAGACCAATATTTTTGTGAATCAGAAGCCGGGAGCAAAGCTGGTTCTTAATGCAGACGATCCAGTCTCCCAGGATTTTAAACCGGCAGAAGGCGTAGAGCTGTTAGAATTCTCTATGGTAAATCCGGTGCAGAACGGCGTTTATCTACAGGATGGTGTTATCTGGTATGCCGAGGATGGCAACCGCCGCAAGATCATGGATGCCTCTGAAATCCGTATTCCGGGGGCACACAATATTGCCAACTACATGGCTGCTATCTGCATGACACATGGCAAGGTTACCTTTGCTGATGTTTGCGAAGTCGCGCATAATTTTGGCGGCGTAGAGCACCGTCTTGAGCTTGTCCGCACCCTCAATGGAGTCAGATACTACAATGACTCCATTGCATCCAGCCCGACAAGAACATCCGCTGGCCTGCGTGCATTTGACCAGAAGGTTATTTTGTTGGCTGGTGGACATGATAAAAAAATTCCGTACGATTCTTTTGGCCCAGTTGTTTGCGATCATGTCAAGCGTCTGGTGCTGATCGATGCAAACCCCGATGACTCCACCGCTCCGGCAATTAAAGCTTCTGTATTGGCAGCAGAAAATTATAATCCGGATGAACTGATAATCGATACCTATGATGATTTCGAAAAAGCTGTCCGCGGTACTGCTGAGGTTGCCCAAGAGGGTGATATCGTGCTGATGTCTCCTGCAAGTGCCTCCTTCGATATCTTTAAGAACTTTATGGAACGCGGCAACCGTTTTAAGGATATTGTAAATACGCTGTAATTTTAGATACAATCAGCCGCCGGATGAAAGTCCGGCGGTTTCTTAGTATGTGAGGATGAAAACATGGTACTACTCAATGCAGAACATATCTCCCTGAGCTGGGGTGAAAAAACATTATTTGATGATGTCAGCTTTGCACTGGAAGAGCATGATAAGGTCGGTTTTATTGGAATCAATGGTACAGGCAAATCTACCTTTCTGCGCATTCTGGCAGGTATGCAGGACCCAGACACTGGAACGATTACACTGGCACGCGGTACCAGAATCGGTTATCTGCCGCAATCACCGGATTTTTCCGAACCGGTCACTGTTCTGCAGCAGGTCTTTCGTGGTGCAGCTGCATCGTTTGCAGAGGAACGCGCTTATGAAGCGAAAATGCTTCTAACCCAGCTGGGTATCACAGATTTTGATAAGGATATCCGACTGCTGTCCGGCGGACAGAAAAAACGCGTTGCCATTGCATCTGCCCTGATTCATCCGAGTGAAATCCTGATTTTGGACGAACCGACGAACCATATTGACAATGAAACCGCTTCGTGGCTGGAGCAGCAGCTGAAAGCATATAAAGGTGCTATCGTCATTATCACCCATGACCGATATTTTCTGAACCGTGCCACCAACCGGATTTGTGAGTTAGATCATACAAAGCTGTATTTCTATGACGAAAATTATGAGGGATTCCTTGCACGAAAAGCAGAACGCATGGCAAGCGCTGTGGCATCCGAACGCAAGCGCCAGAGTATCCTGCGTCACGAGATGGAATGGATGAAACGCGGTGCAAAAGCACGAACTACCAAAGCGCGTGCCCGTATAGAACGCTTTGAAGCGTTATCCAGCCGTTCTGCGCCGGAAATAGATAGCTCTGTAGAAATGAAATCTATTTCCACCCGCCTTGGCAAAAAGACCGTTGAGGTCAAGGGTTTGACCAAGAGCTGGGATGGCGTGACCTATATCCGAAATTTTGACCTAACGGTCGCTCGTGACGACCGTATCGGTATTGTTGGAAGAAACGGTACTGGTAAATCCACCTTCCTGCGTATTCTCGCTGGTCAGGCAAAGGAGGATGCCGGTGAAGTATCCTTCGGTGAAACAGTCAAAATCGGCTATTTTGCGCAGGACTGCGGACATATGGATAACAACCAGAAGGTGATTGAGTTTATCCGTGATATAGCAGAAACGGTACACACGCCAGATGGTACACTGTCCGCAGCACAAATGCTGGAAACCTTCCTGTTTTCCGGTGAATCCCAATGGGCAAGGATCGGAAGCCTTTCAGGCGGAGAACGCCGCAGATTATATTTGCTCAGTGTCCTGATGAGCGCACCAAATATCCTGCTGCTGGATGAGCCGACCAACGATCTGGATATCGAAACACTGACCATCCTAGAAAACTATCTGGAAGGCTTTGACGGCGCTGTACTGGCTGTATCCCATGACCGCTATTTCCTGGATAAAATGGCGAGCCGTATTTTTGAGTTCCAGGCTGGCGGAGGAGTACAGGAATACCTTGGAAATTATGCGGATTACCTCGAAAAACGCGCAGAAACAGAAATGTTTTCTGTTCCAGCTAAAACGGAAAAAGCAGCAAAGCCGAAAGCAAGGGCTTTGGGTAAGTCCAAAATGAGCTATAAGGATCGCTATGAGCTGGAACATATCGATGATGAAATTGCAGATCTGGAAGACAAGCTTGCTTCCCTGAAAGAGGAACAGACGCAGAATACCTCTGACTTTGTCAAGCTGCAGCAGCTGACCGAACAGATCGAAGATCTTTCTGCGCGTCTGGAAGCAAAAGAAGAACGATGGATTGAGCTGCAGGAAATGGCGGAGCTAGAAAACAGCTGAATTACAGCAGTTTGCAGCAGCCAAGCAGCATCAAGACAATACCACAGAAAACAGACCGTGCACGCTCGCCAGGAATCGGCAGCTTAGTACCAAACCATCTGCCATACCAGACAGCCAAGAAATTCCATACAAATGCGATTCCCAACAGCGGGATCAGTGCAAAGCCTTTGGTTGCGACGCCCAGACCACCAATCAGAGAATCGATGGAAACCGGTATGGCAAGCACAATGGCCTCCGGTATAGAAAGAACCTTGGAGTGATCTTGGTCTGCTGCAGTGTGATCGAGAAACACAGCTGCCCCTGTGCGGACTGGCGCAAGAATTTTGCTTTTGGTTTTCCCAAGTGTTAACGAAATCCGGTCCCCAAAAATTTGCATCAGACCTATTAGCATCAGTGCACAGAATCCGATCCAGCGAATGGTACTTTCCGGCAGTTCATCAAATAGAATACTTTTTCCGGCAGCTGAGATAATCAGAAATCCACTGCTGATGACAGCCATCGCAATACGTGACGGCCATGGAATCCGGATGCCGGAAGTGCCGCATGCCATAGCAGCAAACATGACATCAGCTGTTACAGCGATAATAATCAAAAAGTCCAAAAAAATCCCCCCTGATTCCAAGCATTTCAATACCCGCAGTTTATGCCGCGGAACTGAATGCGGGGAGTCAGAGGGGGATTTTCATTTTTAGGTTACTTAAAATACCTGCCAGAAGGCTGCGTAATAGGGAGGAAGCTCGGAGCCGCCGCCGAAGTCATGAACTTCTCCGGTGATCAAATCACGTGCGCGTCCCGCATCGGCATTGAAATGTGCCACAAAAGGCTGATCATCTGCATTGATGGCAACCATCACGCGTTCGTCTCCATATTTACGTTCAAAAATTGCCTGTTTATTGGTGAGCAGACGGGTCGTAAAATCACCATAGCAGAGTGCTTTGGATTCATTTTTTGCTTTTGCCAGCTTGGAAATCCATTCCGTCAGTTCGTTTGACTGTGGTTCTTCAAAGCATGGGCGCAGGTTTGCGTCAGAACCCTGCTGCTTTTCTGCCTTTTCGCCCCATTCACTGCCGTAATAAATGCATGGAATACCTGGCATACCAACCATCAGCGCATAAATCAACGGCAAGTGCTTCTCATTATTCAGAATAGAGGCTACACGTGTGACATCGTGGTTGTCAACAAAAGACAACAGATGTTTGCCTTTATACATAGTCCAGTCTTCCGGGCCAAACTGGCGCTGCAGGGAATGGATAATCTCAAACATATTCATGGAATTGAATGAGGAATACAAACCCTTATAGCAATCGTAATTGGTGCAGGAATGCAGCATACCATCTTCCAGGAATGGCTTGCAGTCGCTGCTCATGACTTCGCCAACGAGGAAAAATTCTGGCTTCAGTGAGTCACAGAACGAACGCAGGCGGCGGATGAAATCACGATCAAGGGAATAGGCAACATCCAGACGCAGGCCATCAATGTCAAATTCCTCGACCCAGCCGCGGATACAGTCAAAGATATGCTGGATGACCTCTTCATTGCGCAAATTCAGCTTAACCAGCTCATAATGGCCTTCCCAGCCTTCATACCAGAAGCCGTCATTATAGCCGGAATTTCCGTCAAAATTGATATGGAACCAGTCCTTATATGGGGAATCCCATTTTTTCTCCTGCACATCCTGAAATGCCCAGAAGCCACGGCCAACGTGGTTGAACACACCGTCGAGTACAACGCGCACGCCATTTTCATGCAGCTGATCGCAGACAGCAGCAAAATCAGCATTGGTGCCAAGTCGGCAGTCTATTTTGCGAAAATCGCGTGTGTCATAACCGTGGCTGTCGGATTCGAAGACTGGGGAGAAGTATACGGCATTGCAGCCAACAGAAGCAATATGCTCTGCCCAATCTCCAACCTTTTTAATACGGTTGACGGTTTTGTTGTCATTGCTCCATGGAGCACCGCAGAATCCCATCGGATAAATCTGATAAAAGACACTTTCATATGCCCACATAATACTATATCCTCCTGATTATAAGAAACATAATTTATATTGCAAAAACAGTATACCATATTTGGTCAGAACCAACAACATCTGTAGAAAAATTTGCATAGTATTTTTTATACCTTTCTCTTGCAATCTCTGGATTTTCATGGTAAACTATCTAACTGAAACCGGACAATCCTCTGTTCACCCGGCTGAGAGGGCTCAGCCACCCGTATGTTGTGGCACAAGCATTGTGCCAGAAGGACTTCAGCAGCAAACAGGACCGGAGGTTTTAAAAGAGACACGATTGTCTAAGATTGAGAGGAGAAAACACGATGGACTTAGTAAAGGTTCTCGCAGAACAGCAGATCAAGACCGATCTGCCGGAACTCAAGGTTGGCGATACCGTAAAGGTACACCAGAAGATCAAGGAAGGTAACCGCGAAAGAATTCAGATTTTCGAGGGTACCATCATCGCTATCAAGCATAGCGGCATCAACAAGTCTGTAACCGTTAGACGTATCTCTTACGGTGTAGGCGTTGAGAAAACCTTCCCGGTACATTCCCCGAACATTGCAAAGTTCGAGGTACTGCGCAATGGTAAGGTACGTCGTGCTAAGCTGTACTATCTGCGCGGCAGAGTCGGCAAGGCAGCAAAGGTTCAGGAAAAGCTGTAAGTTTCAGCCTGTATTCAGGAACCTCAGAGGAGAGAACACAAGGTGTTCTCTCCTTTTTCAATGAGAAAATCCCCCTTGATGTAGAATAACAAAACTACATCAGGGGGATTATTATGTCTAAGTAAAAATTATATATCAATAGACGGACTGGTAGATATCCAGTATATCTTGGCGGGTTAGCTCAACATAATTGTTGCCAAGCAGACGCTGCTGACCCGCGATTACACCGTCAGTGAAACCCTCAAACTCAGAGTCAGAGATACCATACTCCCGGAGTGGTTTCCGCGGCTGAACCTTGTCAAACAGCTCAAATGCAGCATCAAGCGCATCTTCTGGCGCAACGTTCAGGCATTCGCCGAGCAGGGCCTCAAGTTGGTTAATCTTGCCAACAGGCTGCTTTTCTTTATAACGGCGGAAAACAGGGGAAAATACAAGCTGATTTGCCTCACCATGCGGGATATGATAGCCGCCGCCGAGCGGATAGCTAAGTGCATGTACCGCCGCACAACCAGCAGAACAGAAAGCCATACCAGCGAAGTTGGAAGCAATGAGAAATTGCTGTGCTTTGTCCGCCCATGAATCCTTACCATGTGCGATAATATAGAGATAACCATCCATAATCATGCGGATAGCTTCTTTGGAGAACAGTTCAGAATGCGGGCACGCTTTGGGTGAGAGGAAAGATTCTGCCGCATGGATAAGCGCGTCGATGGAACTGGTAGCGAAGAAACGATAGGGAAGACCAGAGATCAGCTCAGGAATCAGAACTGACTTAGCAGCAAACATCAGATCATTGTTCAGTCCACGCTTGGTATGCAGACTGGAAAGTTCAACTGCACAGGCATTTGTAACCTCGGAGCCAGTACCACAAGTGGTCGGAATTGCGTATACGTCATAGATGCGTGTTGGCTTTTCAGCATTTGGATCAAGGTCAAAGAGATCTTCTGTACGATTCGACGAAACATGCAGCGAACACATCTTGGCGATATCCAAGACAGAACCACCGCCAACTGCGATCAGACGGTTGACACCAGCTGGAATTTTAGTCTTGATTTGATCAACCATATCTGTAGTCGGTTCACCATTGCCATAGGCTTCAATAAATACTGATTCGCAGGCAGGATTCAGCGGCTTGACAAACTGGTTATAAAGGAACTCGTTTGTAATAATAAAATCAGTTGAATTGATGTTCTCATCAGCCATGAAGTCTGCAAACTTGTCATAGTACGCCAGCGTGGTGTACATTTTGAATTGTTTCATAAATTGTCCCTCCATTGTTGTAAAATCGGTTTTGCATGGTGCGAAAAGAACCCGCCACATAATGAAATATATCTTAACTATAACTGTTCTAAAATTGAATGTCAATACGAAAGGATACGTTCTGAAACAAACACATGATGGTTTGGTAATTTATAATCAGAACAAATCTACAGAAAATAGCTTGGAGGGACGATATCCCCACATGAACAAAATAAAAATTTTGTTCATGTGGGGATGGGGTCTTCCGATCAAACCAGCTGAATTCGTCGAATTTTTAAGCGGCAAATTTGTTCGTATTTTTTGTTTTTTTGAAATTATAATATAACAGCTGCGATCTGCCTGCTATTTTTGAAGCTTAATTTGAAAACTAGAAAAATTCATTTCAAAACGCAAAATCCGAAATCGTTATTCCAGAAAATCTCAAGCTTATTCTTAAACAAATTAGGATTAGTCAAACTGATTGGAAATCTAACGATGTACGATTGCTCAGAATTTTCAATCTTTGCCATGATTATTGCACCAATCTAATCGAGTGGTCTTTACTGATATGAATGAAGCTGTCAAAAATTCGTTTGTTCCTGTTTTTTGAGGCTCTGTTCTTCGTTCCATCTGCGATCCAGCAGATAACGCCTGCGGTATTTCAGCATTGCATAGTCCGAAATTCGTTTCAATACTGTCACATCCATAGCACCACCAATCGCACCGACAACTGGGCTTCCCTGTAAAAATTTTGCATATAACATATCGTCAGACAATGCCTTTGCGGTTTTTCGAATTTGTTCATCCAAACTACTGGTCAAACGTGCTGTTTCCTCCGGTTCACGCTGCTTACTGCCACAAATACTCCGGCACATGGTATTCATATTTTCATCCCGTTCCTGCATCTCTTCACCACTGTATAATGCAGTTTCAATGATTTTCAGCTGAAAAAAACGTTCCTCTAGCCGGTCATAATCATAACCAAAGGAAAGCGAAATTTCATACAGATTTCGCAGCATAACACTGACAAATAGTGGAATATCGGGTAAACCAATACCCAATAATCCCAAACCAATTCCTTCTGCTGAAGAGATCAGCAGATTTTTTCTGGTATAGCTGCCTGCTTTTCTGCGGAATGCGCGTACATTCTGTTTATCTTCACGAATGCTTGCAGCATATTCTCTGACCTTATATTCCGACTGGCGCTTTTCCTTGTTATATGTTTTTTCAATAATAACTGCGCCCTTATCAAAGATCAGCTGAAACGCTTTGATAAATGCCGTATCCAGCTTAGACTGCAAACCCTTCGGTACAATTTTCTGCAGCTTACCCAGGATATTTACACGTTCAACACAATGCCTGTAAATGTATTTTTCTTCTTTCCGGATCAGGTCATCCCATTCTTTATCCCAAAGGTTCTTTTTCATTGTGGTCACTCCATTTGTCCGTATGAGTTGAACAAAAATATAATTTTGTATAATTCGCTTCTTATTATATGCCAAAGCCCAGCGAAAAAAATCCGCCGGGCTTTGCTTATTCTTCTGCCTGTAACTGCATCAAAATCACATCTCTGCAGTGATCAAAATATTCATCCAATGGAAAGTTGTCTTCATCAATAAGGTATTGTAATGTTGCACCTTCCATCATGGAAACCATTAAAGCTGCCAAATAGTCTCTCCGTTCGCATGAAACCTGCGGTGCATACCGTGCAATAACACGTGCGATTTCCTCGCGCCATTTGTCAAAGGATTTCCGGAATCGTTCTTTTATTCCCTCATCCAGACGAGCTAATGTCCAGAAATCAATTTCTGCATAATCATATTTGGTCTCGTGCAGGATAAGCTGCTTCTTCTGTGCAAAGAAAATATCAATCTGTCTCTCCAGTGTATTGTCTGTATCCTCACGCAGCTCCATACGGATATTTTCACATCGGTTATGTACACGCTGGAGTACAGCAAACAGCATATCCCGTTTCGATTTGAAATAATAATGGATATTGGATTGGAACAGCCCGGCACGTTCTGCAACAAGATGGATTCTTATACCGCTGATACTATGTGTTTTTATCACATCTAGTGCGGCATCCAGAATCCTGTCTTCTGTTGTCATTGCCTTTTCACTCTGTAATTTCATCATATCAGCCTTTTCAATTACATTGTGTCCGTACTGAGTACCGGTGGACGAATGCCGCCTGAAATCTGTGCATTCTTTCGTGCGATGCGTACAATATCATTCGAATGGTCACCAATACGCTCGTAGTCATGCAGAGCTTCTGCAAAGACAATGCCTGGCTCCGTACTACACTGCTTTGCCCGCAGACGTGTAATATGATTATTTTCAGACTGACGGGTCTTTTCATCAATTGAATCTTCCATGCGATATAGCTCCAAAGCATCCTGTTCCGTTAGATTATGGCACAGGAACCCACTAAAGGCACGGTCAAATAATAATAAATCAGTCTCATAAATATCCATCAGCTCATGATGGGCTTCTTCGGAATAAACCAGCTTGTTGTGAACACTCTGTTCTGTCTTTTCCAGAATATTAATCGCATGATCGCCAATACGCTCCAGATCACCAATCAAATGGAACATATTACCCACCAGCTGAGGTGTATGGGAAGGAAGATCATGTCCACTGAACTCAATCAAATAATCTGTAATACCATGATTCAGAAAGTTGATAACATTTTCACGCTCACGGATTTCATCTGCCCTGCTGATATCATTATCCAGCATACCTTCTGCAGCAAGGATATAGTTTTCGCGAACCAAACCTGCCATACGCTCTGCTTCTTTGTACAGCTGGCGGATCGTAACACTCGGTGCGCCAATCTGCTTTGGATCAATATAAGTAAAACGGTATGCATTTTCGTGCACTTTCTTTGGAATAATACGGTAAGAAATATCCACAAGCCGCTTGACAAACGGCAGAAGTACCAGTGCTGTTACCAGCTTAAATGTAATATGGAACATGGAAATCTGAACAACTGTGTTAGTCGTGATCAGATTATAAATGTTGACAAACGGTGTCAGCATACATACTGGTACAAAAATAATCGCACCAATGATATTATAAGTACAATAAATAACGGCTGCACGCTTGGTATTATTCTTCGCACCAATTGCGGACAGGAATGGTGTAACAGACGAACCAACGTTAATACCACAGATTAGGAATGCTGCAAAATACATCGGCATCAGTCCCTGCATTGCCAGAGCCTGCAGAACACCAACCGCAGCCGAAGAGCTCTGAATCACGGCACATAGCAGGATGCCGACCAGCAGACCCAGGAACGGATTGGTCGCACTTGCAATGAAATGCTGAAATTCCGGGATATCCTTCAAACTAGACATCGAAGAACTCATGGTATGTAGCCCCTGGAACAGAATACCAAAGCCAAGAATAATCTGACCTATGTATTTCTGCAGGTTTTTCTTGCAAAACATCTGCATGACTGCGCCAATGAAGATACAGACTGGTGCAAGCCAGGAAATATCCAGTGCAATCAGGATACTGGTCATAGTTGTACCAACGTTAGCACCCAGAATAACGCCCGCTGCCTGCGTCAAATCCATAATTCCAGCATTCAGAAAGCCCATACACATAATGGTAGTGGCTGAGGAAGACTGCACACAGGCAGTTACAAATACACCCAGTAAAAATCCCATAACCGGGTTTCTAGTCAGCTTTTCCAGCAGACTATTCAGCTTTGGCCCGGCCGCAAGTTCCAGTCCAGCACCCATGTACTTCATGCCGAACAGGAACAATCCCAGAC
>JAJPXP010000035.1 GCA_021205365.1 Clostridia bacterium | reverse complement strand
CTATGCCCTTCTAGGGCTTACTCAAACCACTAGTTTACTAGTGGTTATGATTTTCGTAAGAAAAACCAGCCTGTTCTGCAAATTGTGATGGAGAATTTTGTATGTTGCAAATACGTTAGAAATATGCTATAATCGTTTCGAAAAACAATTCGGTAGGTGAGGCTACCACAAGGATACGGATTGCTGCCGCGGAGTAGTGGAGACACTATGAGAAGGTTGAACAGTCTATGTCGTGAAGGCATAGTCTAATGCAATTTCAAGCTGAATGTTCAGCGCGCCTTGCGGAGTTGAAGCTTGGACGATGCAGATGCAAAAAAGGTGCACACCATCGGCTGGATTGCTGATGGTGTTTTTTTATGAAAGGAGGCACGTGCAGTTGGACAGTAAACATCGACGAAGGATATGGCGCAGATTCATAATACAGTCGGCTGTACGGCCTTTCTCTGCCTGATTGCGGGTGGTTTCCTCCGGCTCCGTACCGTGCTGCATGGATTTGCGCATGTATGGGAGGAGGATTTGCAGTGACAAATAAGGTTTTAATGACACTTTTGCACGATAAGAAGTACAAGTCAATTCATGAGGTACTGTCGGTATACAATCCGGTTGATCTGGCGGATCTGCTGGAAACGCTGGATGCACAGCATCTGGCGGTTGTATTCCGCATGATTGAAAAGGAGAAAGCTGCGGAGGTATTTGCCTACATGGACAATGACCAGCGGCAGCTGCTTTTGGATACCTTTTCTATGGAGGAAACCGCAGAGCTGCTGGATGCAATGTCCGCAGATGATGCTGTCGATTTTCTGGAGGATATGCCTGCCAATGTGGTAACACATCTGCTGGAAAAGATTGACTGGACGACGCGTTCGGCCATCAACCGCCTGCTCCAATATCCGGAGGACAGCGCCGGAAGCATGATGACGGTGGAATTTATCGAGCTGCACCGGGAGATGAATGTCCAGCAGGCGCTGGATAAAATCCGCAGGGTTGGCATCGACAGCGAAACGGTATATACCTGTTATGTTGTAGAGCGGCATAAACTGGAGGGCATTGTCACAGCCAAGGATTTGATGATCCACGATGGCGATACCAAAATTTCCGATCTGATGACGGATACGTTTATTTCTGTCCACACGACGGACGATCAGGAATTTGTAGCAAACCAGTTCCGGAGATATGGCCTGATTGCGATTCCGGTTTTGGATTCAGAGGGCTGCATTGTTGGCATTGTTACCTTTGACGATGCAATTGATGTCCTGACCGAAGAGACTACAGAAGATATGCATAAGATGGCTGCGCTGACCTCAAACAATGAGGAATCGTATTTGAAAACATCGGTGCTCCAGCATGCCAAAAGCCGGATTGTATGGCTGATGATCCTGATGTTTTCAGCGACGATTACAGGTACGATTATCGCAGGGTATGAGGATGCTTTTGCAGCAATTCCACTGCTGGTTGCGTTTATCCCGATGCTGATGGATACGGGTGGCAACTGCGGTTCGCAGAGCTCGACACTGATTATCCGTGGTCTTGCAGTTGGGGAACTGCAGTTTTCCGATACGTTGAAAATAATCTGGAAGGAATTTCGTGTGGCTACAGTGGTCAGCGTTGCTCTCGCAATTGCCAACGGCATCCGGATTTATATCATGTATGGTAATATGCAGATGGCAATGGTGATCGCAATTTCCCTGATCCTGACGGTTATTGTAGCAAAAATGGTTGGCTGCCTGCTGCCGATTGCAGCAAAGAGATGCCATCTTGATCCGGCAATTATGGCATCACCGCTGATTACTACCATTGTGGATACCTGCTCGATCATCATTTATTTCCGTATTGCTACACTGATTTTTGCACTTTGACGAATCTTTTTCCTTGACTTTTCGACAGAAAATATGGTACAAATATAAATACCGTGTAGCACATGAAGTAATTATGGTTGACGCAAAGCGTGTAATATCCGGAAAACCGGGTATTATGCGCTTTCTTTTTTTGCAAAGCGGAATCTTTTTACACATAAAGCACAGGAGGTACTTATTTATGCCAAAAACAAAGGGTCAGGGAATCATTTTTGGAATTATTATGTCGTATGCCATGGCATATGGCATGGAGGTTTACAATGTTGCCATCAAAATGGGCGTAAACCTGTTCGCAGGCGGCTTCAGCAATATGACCAATATTATTTTCTGGGAAGCATTGAAGGAAGCATTGTACATGGGGCTGTTTGTCTTCCTTTTCTCCAATCTGTGGGGAAACCGCCTGGGCGCAGCGTTTATGCAGCGCCATTGCAATCCGGAAAAGGATAATCCGTATTTTTGTCAGCTGATGCGTCAGGCAGGCACGGTAGCCATCATGTGCCCGACGATGAGTATGGTTGCATCCATTTTATTCAATCTGATTCTGGCAGGCGCAAATCCAATCGATCTTCCGGCAATCTGGGTTGGTACATTTTTGAAGAATTTCCCGATGGCATTCTTTTGGAATATGTTTGCAGCTGCGCCGTTTTCTCATTGGCTGTTCGGCAAGCTGTTTCCAAACAATCACTAAATAATCAAAGGGTCTGGAAACTCCAGACCCTTATTTTTATAAGATGCCCATTTCCTGTGCGTCTGGGTATACTACCATCAGACGTTGGACACCGAGCTGGGATAAAATGCGTACCTTGGCCCGAAGGGTATCTGCATCATCAAATAAAACAAAATGCGCCTGATCTCCGCTGGAATAGGTAAAATATTTTGCGCATAACTCACGGGAAAAGAAGACCGTCGATCCGGTACGGTTCAACAGGGAATGAAATTCCTCCTGTGTCAGCGGTACACCGTCAGGATTGGAGCAGGGAAGCGGAAAATCAGAACAGGAGGAAACCAACTGCGCAGCCAGCTTGCTTGGTCCAAAGCGCTCTAAAAGCTCGGAAAAGCGGTCCTCCAGGCTGCCGCCGGAAACAGCTGTGTCAGCAATCACACAGGCATGCGGCGCATATTCTGCAAGTGGTAATGGGATCAGCATTTCCATCCCGGTGCGGTGTGCTTCTGCGTCCAAGGCGGTGGAAAGCTCCTGCAGCAAAGGGCGTTCAAAATCTGCCATGATGCCCGAGCAGCGGCGGGACTGCGCTGCTGAGACAGCGTCAAAGGCAAAAGACTGGCATTTTTTTGGTACACCGCCGCTGTCGGCAATACCAAGGAAATCCCCGCGAGAACTGGCGGGATGGGACAGCAGGGAAAAAACACCGTCTTCAGACAGGCGGGAGCACAAATGCAGACAGGTGAAGCCTGCATCGCGTGCCTGCAGCGCATCGGTTCCGGCAGCGGCAATAATCCAGTTTGTTTGATAATCCATGTGGTTTTCCTCCCAATCGATTTTATGCTGGTTGCAATTCTGAAAAAAATTGAGTACACTTAGAATAAAGCAATGACAAGGAAAGAAGGCTTAGAATGAAGGCATTATTTGGCCCGGCAGGCAATTCTGATGCTTTTGCTGCAGCAGGCTTCCGTGCAACGGTAGATGCTCCGGCATGGATTGCGCAGATGGGTTTGACTGCATATGAATATCAATGCGGAAGAGGCGTCCGTATCGGGACAGAAACCGCCGGACAGATTGGGCGGGCCGCAAGGGACAATGGTATTACACTTTCCCTGCATGCGCCATATTTTATCAATTTATCGACAGATGAGGATAGGCAGCGGGAGAAGAATGTCCAATATGTGCTGGACAGCTGTCGTGCAGCGCATGATATGGGGGCAGACCGGATTGTTGTCCATACCGGAGGCGTTGGAAAAAAACGTACACGGGAAAAAGCCATGGAAAACAGCCGCTCCAATGTCCGTATGATCCTGTCTGCAAAGGATGCTGCAGGCTATGATGATGTGACCATTTGTCTCGAGACAATGGGGAAAATCAATGTAATCGGTACGGCTGCGGAAATCATGGAGCTGGTTGCACTGGATGACCGTCTGCTGCCCTGTATTGATTTCGGACATCTGAATGCCAGAACACATGGCGGGATGTGTACCCGTGAAGATGTGGCTGCACTGTTTGACCTGATGGAAAATACCATCGGCATGGAACGTGCACATATATTCCACAGCCATTTTTCCAAAATTGAATATGGAAAAGGCGGCGAGGTACGTCATCTGACCTTTGCGGATGAAACTTACGGTCCGGAATTTGAGCCGGTTGCTATGGAAGCTGCTGCACGAGGCTATACACCGCGGTTTATCTGTGAATCTGCCGGCACACAGGCAGAGGATGCCGCTGCCATGATGTCCACTTATCAGAAGTATATGAAGGAAACCACTTAAATCAGAATCAGGATCGAGGGATTTATTATGCTGAAACAAATTCAGGACGCATTGCGTCAGGCAGATTTTGACGCAGTATTAATTACCAGCCCGCAAAACCGCCGGTATGCTACCGGCTTCCCGTCTTCCGCAGGTGTTTGTATGATTGATACCAAGGGAGGCTATCTGTTTACGGACTTCCGTTATATTGAAGCTGCAAAAAAGCGTATTCATGAAGGCTTTCACGTGGAAATGGTCCGTGGCCCCTATGTGGATATGGTGAATGCTGTCTGCAAACAGGATGGTGTCAAGACCATTGCATATGAGGAAAGCTTTATGACCTGCGCAGACCATGCGCAGTGGGAACCGGAATTGACGGCAAAAATGGTGCCGATGGATTCCCTGCTCAGTGATTTGCGTATGGTCAAGTCACAGGATGAAATTGACTGCTGTATTGCAGCACAGCGCATAGCAGAGCGTGCCCTGGCAGAGACGCTGAATGACATTCATGCAGGTGTAACGGAAAAGCATATTGCGGCTCTGCTGGAGTTCCGCATGCTGGATTATGGCGGAGAAAAAATGTCCTTTGATCCGATTGTGGTTTCCGGTAAAAAATCCTCCATGCCGCATGGCGTACCGTCGGATAAGCTGATTGAGCCGGGTGATTTTGTTACCATGGACTTTGGCTGCACGGTGGAAGGCTATTGCTCTGATATGACCCGTACGGTGGCAGTAGATCATGTGACAGAGGAAATGGATAAGGTATATCACATTGTCCTGCGGGCACAGGAAGCCGGTATTGCAGCAGCAAGGCCGGGTATCACCGGTGCGATGGTGGATAAAGCAGCAAGGGATATCATCACAGCGGAAGGCTATGGAAGCTGCTTTGGCCACAGCTTTGGTCATGGTATCGGGATTGACATTCATGAGCTGCCGCTTGCCGCCCCGCAGTATACAAAGCCGCTGGCTGCAGGAAATATTATTTCTGCTGAACCGGGTATTTATATTCCCGGACGGTTTGGCGTGCGTATTGAAGATATGCTGTGTATTACACCGGATGGCTGCCGGGATTTAACAAATGCGCCGAAACAGCTGACAATTTGCAAGTAAGGCTTGCAAAAACAGGTGTGATAGGGTAGAATAATAAGAGATTTAATGAAAATTACATTTATTGTTAATATGGAGGAGTTAATTTATGACCGCAGGCGAATTTCGTAACGGTGTAACCTTTGAAATGGATGGACAGGTTTACCAGGTAGTTAGTTTCCAGCATGTAAAGCCGGGCAAGGGCGCAGCATTTGTTCGTACGAAGTATAAGAATGTTATGACTGGTGCAGTAAACGAACGTTCCTTCAACCCGAATGATAAGTATGAAGAAGCTTTTGTGGAACGCAAGGACATGGAGTATCTGTACAATGATGGTGATCTGTACTACTTCATGGACAGTGAAACCTATGAGCAGGAGCCGGTAAGTGCTGATAAGCTGCCGGACGGCTTCAAGTTCGTAAAAGAAAATGATGTCTGCAAGATCCTGTCTTACAAGGGCAATGTATTCGCTGTAGAGCCGCCGATGTTCGTTGTTCTAGAGATCACTGAGACAGATCCGGGCTTCAAGGGCAACACTGCTACCAATACCCTGAAGCCGGCTACCCTTGAGACTGGCGCTGAGGTTAAGGTACCGCTGTTCATCGAGCCGGGCGAAAAGATCCGTATCGACACCCGCACCGGTGAATATCTGGAGCGCGCAAAGGACTAATCTGTAATTCCCCCATTCATTGCTGACGAAACCGAAAAGGAGGAATGGAACCATGACTGTAACCGAACGTGTCGCTTATGTACGCGGCTTATTTGAAGGTTTGGAAATCAACGTGGATAAAAAAGAAGGCCGTCTTTTCAAGGAGATCATCGCTCTTCTGGAAGATATGGCGCTGTCCATCACCGATCTGGAGGAAGAGAACGAAGCACTGCAGGGTGTTCTGGATGCCATGATTGAAGATCTGTACGATGATGATGATTCCTACGATGAGGAAGAAGTCACCGCAGACGGCATGGGATATGACCCGGACAATGAACTGTTTGAGGTTGTCTGCCCAAGCTGCAGAGAAGAGATTTTCATTGATGAGGCAACGCTGGAACAGGGCAATATTTCATGTCCGGCATGCGGCGAAGAGCTGGAGTTCGATATGTCGTCGCTGGAAGAGGATGAGCCTGCATTTTCTGACATCCCGGAGGATGGCTATGAAGAAGACATTCCGGAAGATGATTTCCCGGAGGTTGAATTCGATGATGTCGATGAGCCGGATGAGGAAGATGACGAGGATGACGATTGACGTTTAAGTAGTCTGTCTGAACAAATCGCATGGCTGCCGTTGTGGCCATGCGATTTTTTACCCTTTCTTCTGCATAAAAAAAGCGGAAGATCTACAGCAATTTTTTCGGCATGTGTGGAAAATCTGACTAAAATGGTGTATGATGATTCTTGATTGAAAGGAGGGAAGATGGATGACGCTTGCTGATGCAATTATTCGTGCACGTGCAGGAGAAAGCGATGGCTTTGCCTGCCTGTTTGAGAATACCATTCCACATGTGTGGCTGGCAGCAGCCATGCTTGGCTGTCCGCAGTGTGGGACAACCGTTACACAGATTTACCGGAATGCACAGCAGTTGGTATCTTCCCTGCGTTCTCCCAGTGACCTTCGTGTCTGGATTGGACAGATTTCCTATGATGTTTTGCTGAAACAGCCCGAAAACATTGGCCGGGATATTCGATCGCTGACCGGCATAATGCAGGATGTTTACAGCATGATGAAGGGTCTTCCCACAGAGGAACGTGTTGCGCTGCTGCTGATGTGCGGAGAAGGCTGTTCTGCGCCACAGGCAGCGGATATTCTTTCTGTGCCGGATATTGAAGTCAAACGTGCCATGCGGCGTGCACGTCAGACAATTGCAGAGCAGATGAAGCAGAGGGATGCAGAACAAAACTGTAATACCGCGTGGCTGATCGCAAGGCTGGCTGATCTGCGCAGTGCGCAGTCAGAGGCAGATGCAGCGGTGCAGGGGCAGATTCTGCGGTGTGTACAGACGGGAGAGGACTATATAGAACCGGTGCAGGAGGAAGCAGAATTACCTGTACAGGAGGAAATCGAGGAAACACCAATCAAAGAAGAAAAGCCGGAGGAAAAAGGCGGTTTTTTTCAGAAATTATTCCGTTCCCGCCGGTTCGGATAAATCGGACTTACTGGGACGGAACGGGGAGGGAAATCCTGCGTTCCGTTCCTTTTGGAACAATATAAGGAGGAAAGCATCATGTCAAAGACAAAGGAAGTTCAGCAGCAGATGATGGCTGCTATGAAGGCAAAGGATACTGAACGCAAGAACGCGTTGTCCCTGCTGCTGTCCGCATTGAAGGCGAAAGCAAAGGACAAGCGGGAAGATTTGACCGAGGATGAAGAGAACGCCATCATCCAGAAGGAAATTAAGCAGACCCGCGAGACACTGGACTCTGCCCCGGCAGACCGTGATGATATCCGTCAGGAATGCCAGTTTAAGCTGGACGTATACAAAGAATTTGCACCGGAGGAAATGGGAGAAGAGCAGATTCGTTCAATTGTACAATATGTGCTGGATCAGTTGCAGATTACTGCAACGACCATGCGTGACAAGGGCCCGGTTATGAAGAACCTCATGCCGCAGGTGAAGGGCAAGGCTGACGGCAAGCTGGTAAACAAGATCGTCGGGGAGATGCTGGGATGAAACGGCTGATTTTTATCGGCAAACACATTGTCACAGCGGCGCAGATTCTGTTTGCGGGGAATGACCGGTATACACCGCAGCAGTATGCCAGATGGCCGGAGCTGGAGGTAACGGTTCAGGATGACGGGCGGTATGCTGTGTGGGTAAATCTATTGGATGACGCAGAACTTCTGCAGGATACCAAAAAGGATTCCGGGCATCTGGTGCAAAAGCTGGCGCCTTATGTGGATGAAATCATTGAAGATTAGTCAAAGCACTTCGACCGATTTTGCAGGGCTGCTATGCTAAACTGAAGCATCATAACAATCCGAAGGGAATGACAATATGCTTCAATACATACGCACAGAACAGAAGGATGACCGGCAGCGCACATGGTATGGTGTACTGGCACTGGAAGATGGCAAGCCGGCAGCACATGCAGACCAACTGACAACCAATGGATGGTCTGCACAGGCGCTGGTGGCACGCATGAATGACTTTCACGCATCGTTAATTCATTTTCCTGAACTGATTGACGATTATCTGGCACTGGGCATATAAAAAAGAGAAAAGGACAGGTATAACAAGCCTGTCCTTTTTTTGTGCTTTTAAGCATAAATTATGAATATATGATAATACTATAAAAGACATCCCCATAGTCTTCCACGTGTTGATTATAGCCCGAATAAGGGCAATTGTCAATAGACGGATTACATTCTATCTTGAACATAGGAAAAAGGTTAGGAGATTCAGATATGATTGTATTCGATAAGCTATGGATTACAATGAAGGAGAAGGGGATATCACAATATAGGTTAATTAAAGAATATCATATCAGCACGGGGCAGTTAGACCGGCTTAGAAAAAATGGGAATGTCAGCACATATACCTTAAACCAGCTGTGCCGGATTATAGGCTGTTCGCTGGAGGATATCGCAGAATATCAGCCGGACCAGGAATAGATATGCTGGCGATGTTATGTTTTGTATATAGATAAAAAAAGCCGCAGGGCATTTGCCCTGCGGCTTGACTGATTGGGGAGCTTACAAATGTGGCAAGGTGGTCCGATAGTACCGGAGCTTCTTCTCGTTTTCTGGCTGAATAACTTGATCCAGCTGTGCAAGCAGGGAATCCCGCTCTTCGGGCAAGCGTCCGTTGAAATAAATCGCGTTGGATGCACCAAGTGCAGCAAACTGTACTGGAATGGTAAGATGGGCCAGCAGAGTTCTCAGTTCCTCCAATTTCTCAAGCTCACGTTCCTCCTCCCAATTTCCTGCCTGTATTTCCTGGTACAGGGCAGAGTTGGGGAAAACTGTCAGCATAGAGGAGCCAATTCGCTTTGGATGTGTTAAGTTGAATACTTTTGCGCTTTCTATAGCACCAATATTGCCGCGTCCTGCACCGGAAATTCCGGTAAGATAGAAGAAGTTATAGGAAATGCCCGCAGCATCGAGACGGCATGTTTGATCAATGATATCCTGTGCGCAATATCCTTTATTCATGAATGTAAGGGCATCGTCGTCACCGGTTTCTACGCCAATGGTCAGACCATCGTAGCCGCATAGGTGAAGCTGGTGCAGTTCTTCATCCGTTTTTTGGGTGATATCCGTTATACGGGCAAAGCAGCCAATGGTTTCGCAGGAAGGGAAATAAGAGTGAATTAAGTCGGCAATCGTTTTCAGCCGCGATGCCTGCAAGACAAATGGATTTGCGCCGACAAGGAATATACGGGTAATTTGTTTTTGACGCCATGCGTTGAGAAAGATATGGCTGATTTGTTTTTGGTGACATGAGTTGAGATCAATTTGTGCCTCCAGCAAATCTGCTTCGATATCTTTGAGCGGTGACATGCGGAAGGGGAAGGGAAGCTCATCATAAAGCGTGCAGAACTTACATTTGTGATGGGTGCAGCCTGCTGTCACTTCGAGCAGGAGAGAGTCCGCTTCATAGGGTGGGCGCCAGATTGTTCCAGTAAAATGCATAACAGATTGCTCCTTTTCATAAGTCAGATATACGAGAAACGGAGCCGGCTTTTGTTTCTGTATGCAGTTTACAACGGAAGCATCGCTTTGACAAGTACGGATTTTTTTTAGAAATAGTACACAAAAAATGATATAATATATTAAATATAGTAAATATAAAAAATAGTGGTATCTTGTGAATCATTTATGTATGCTGTATACTGGCAGCAGGAGGGATCATATATGTCAGTCAATAAATTTCAATCAGAGGACATGCTTGCACGCTGTGTACCGATGAGCCTGCTGCAGGGTGTTTTGAGTGGAAAGTGGAAGCTTTTGATTTTGTGGTATATTGCCTTTTATGAGGTGCAGCGATTTGGAGAATTATACCGCAGATTGGATGGAATCACACAATCCACATTGACGAAGCAGCTTCGCGAGCTGGAACAGGATGGCTTTTTGCACCGAAAAGTTTTCCCGGAGGTTCCTCCGCATGTGGAGTATACTCTGACGGAGCAGGGAAAGAGCTTTGTACCGGTTTTGCAGCAGATGGTTACATGGAGTGAGGGTCATTTGTGTTCGGAGGATTATGTCAATCCATATCACCCGTAAAAAAAGCCGCAGGGCATTTGCCCTGCGGCTTGACTGATTTCTCAGTCATAAGGTCTTTGACCGGATGATTACTTGCAGTATCTCTGAATATGCTTAGCAGTCTCTTCAGCAGCGGTCTTGATGCACTCATCGGTGCTCAGTTCGTAGTAATCTGGACGGAATACTTCCATGGTGATGAAACCGTTCTCGAAGTCATAACCGATCTTGCGGAGTGTGTCAGCAAAACGCTTGTGATCCAGGCAGCCGCGCGGGTCAGAAGGCCACAGGCGCTTTGCATCGGTGTTGTAACCAGCACCAGCCGGAACATCCTCTGTATCGTTCAGATGCCATACAAAGATCTTGGAGCCGTCTGCTTCCTCCAGCTTGGACCAGTCAGAACGCATACCATTGAAGTGATACTGGTCAAGGGTAACACCCATCAGCGGGGAGTCAACCAGCTTAACGATTTCGTAAGCGTCATCGAAGGTGTTGATGGACATAGACGGAGCGCCGCAGAATTCGAGGGACAGCTTCAGGCCAGTCGGCTCACACTTCTTAACCATTTCCTTCAGAACAGCAACAGCCTCGTCACGGATTTCCTGACGGGTAGCTTCGATGCCGCGCTCGGCCAGATCGCAGGACGGAACTACAACAACCATGTGGCAGTCGATAGCTGCACACTTAGCGATGATATCATCCAGCTCAGCCATAACAGCGTCCTTCTCTTCCTGTGTGGACTTCATATTAAAGAAGCACAGAGCATTGTAGGACAGCGGAACAATATCATTTTCCTTCATGAAAGCGTTCAGCTCTTCCAGTGTACCGCCTTCTTCCAGATACTTAGCCAGGCAGTCGAAACGGATGTCAATGCCCTTAATACCATATTTTGCACAAGCCTTCAGATCAGCCATCAGGGACTGGTCAGCACAGCCGCGGTTACCATCCCAAGTGCAGCCTTCGTTAAAACCCATCTTAAGCATGATGTGTAATCTCCTTTGTTTTGTAGTCAGCCGGATGGGAAGAATCCCATCCGGTTCATTGTGTATTTCGGAAAATTATGTTTTGTAAAAATTACTTCTTGTAGAAGTCTGGGGTGCCGCCAGTGACAACCTTCTCAGCAACGCCGGTAGTCTGGGACTTAACCAGAGCGTCAGCGGTGATAGAAGCAACATAGCCGTCCCAAGCAGAAGAACCACCAGTTTCACCCTTCAGTGCATGGTCAACCCAATCCTGAATCTCTACATCGTAAGAATCCATGAAGCGCAGGATCCAGTTGTCCTCAATCTTGGTAGAAACGTTATTTGCATAACGCACGGTCGGGAAGGACGGGCACGGCAGATTGATAACACCGTTTTCACAAACAACTTCACAGTTGATGTCATAGCCGAAGCCGCAGTTAACGTTTACTTCCAGGATAGTAACGATGCCGGTTTTGGTCTTCATGATCATGACCTGAGGATCCTGCAGACCCTTGTGTGCTTTGGAGGAAACCTTCGGCATGATGCACTGTACTTCGTCCCACTCGTCATTGATCAGCCACGGAAGAACATCGATTTCATGAATAGCGGTATCGGTAACAGCCATAGCGGTGGTGTAGTCTTCTGCTACGCCGTCAGCGCGATGGGTGCACTTCAGGACCATCGGAGCGCCGAACTTGCCTTCGTCGATCAGCGCCTTAACCTGATTGTAACCACGGTCATAGCGGCGCATGAAGCCAACCTGTACCAGATGCTTGCCGCCAGCGATCTCAGCGTCAACGATTTCCTTGCATTCAGCAGCGGTATTGGTCAGCGGCTTTTCGGTAAATACCGGCTTGCCTGCAGCAATTGCCTGCAGAATAGGAGCCTTGTGGAAAGCGCCCGGAGTTGTAACTACGACAGCGTTTACATCCGGATCATTGATAGCTTCAGCGGAATCGGTATAAACCTTGGTGCCAGGGCCAGCGATCTCAGCAGCTGCCTTAGCGCCTGCTTCAAATACATCGCATACGGCAACGACGGTAGCGCCCTTGATTCTGTTCTGAATGCGGTCAATATGCTGCTTGCCAATCATGCCACAGCCAACC
>JAJPXP010000042.1 GCA_021205365.1 Clostridia bacterium | reverse complement strand
TGGCAGAAAAACTTTATTTTTTTCAATTGTCTACTTGACGGGGAGCGGTTCAAACTGTATTGTGCGGGCTTATTTTATGGATTGGGTACTTCAAACACAAAAAAATTTCTGTGTATCATGGATAAAAAGAGTGAAAATATGGAATGTTTGAGCACCATCTTGAATATTTTGTAATGATGCGGTCATTTACAATTCATATGTCGGGAAAAGCTGGAATTTCTATTGACAAATAGTATAATCGGGGATATAATACAATACATACTAAAATAGTATGAAAGCTGGAAAATGATATGTCAAATGTTTTTCGTGGCACATTAGGATTGATTGGAAACACACCGCTTGTTGAAGCGGTCAATATGGAACGGGAATTGCAGCTGAAAGCTTCTATTCTCATCAAGCTTGAGATGTTTAATCCCGCAGGCAGTGTAAAAGACCGCATTGCAAAAGCAATGATTGAGGATGCAGAGCAGCGTGGTATTTTAACAGAGGGAGCAACGATTATTGAACCGACCTCTGGCAACACCGGAATTGGTCTTGCTTCCATTGCAGCTGCAAAAGGCTATCACACGATTCTGACCATGCCGGAAACGATGAGTGTAGAACGAAGGAATATATTGAAAGCGTACGGTGCGGAACTGGTGCTGACAGAAGGCAGGCTGGGAATGACAGGGGCAATTGCAGAAGCAGAACGGCTTGCAAAAGAAATTCCGAATAGCTTCATTCCGGAACAGTTTGAAAATCCGGCAAATCCGGAAATACACCGCAGGACAACCGGACCCGAAATCTGGAGGGATACGGATGGCGCAGTGGATATTTTCGTTGCAGGCGTCGGCACAGGAGGTACATTGACGGGAGTTGGTGAATATCTCAAGTCAAAGAAACCGGAAGTGCAGATTGTCGCTGTCGAGCCATCTGGTTCGCCCGTGCTTTCCGGAGGGAGAAGTGGTCCACATAAAATTCAGGGAATTGGTGCTGGTTTTATACCAAAGGTTCTGAATACAAAGATTTATGATGAAGTCCTGACCATTGAAAATGATGAAGCTTTTGCTATGGCAAAGCAGCTGGCAAAATGGGAAGGTGTTCTGGTTGGTATATCCTCCGGCGCGGCATTATCTGGCGCGATTATGCTGGCACAGCGGTCGGAAAACAAGGGGAAGACAATTGTTGCTCTGCTGCCGGATACAGGAGACAGGTATTATTCCACTTCATTGTTCCGGGATTGACTATTTTTTTGAGACTATAACCTACTTAAACTATAGATTTCATATATTTTAAGGCGTGTTGAGGGTATACTATGAGTTTCGATTTTCAAAATGCAGATCTCCGCAGTTATATGTTTGACGGACATTTCGGTCTGGAAAAGGAAAGTCTGCGTGTGACACAGGATGGCTTTTTGTCCCATACAGGGCATCCATTTCCGAATGATTCCAATATAGACCGTGATTTCTGTGAAAACCAGACAGAGTTGATTACAGAGGTGGCGGACAGCGTCGAGGAAGCATGGAGCCAGCTGGCACAGCTTCACACAAAAGCAGTACGCAAATTAAAGTATCTGGAGACTGGAAGAGAAATTTTGTGGCCATTTTCCAATCCGCCTTATGTAAAAGGCGAGAAGGATATTTTAATTGCTGCCTTTCAGGGAAAACTACATGGAAAGGAACAGTATCGGGAATATCTGGCACAAAAATACGGAAAGAAAAAGATGCTGTTTTCTGGTATTCATTTTAACTTTTCTTTTTCAGATGAGTTGCTGCAAACCGGATTTTCCAGCAGCGGCGGGGACAATTTTCGTGCTTACAAAGATACTATCTATATGGAGCTGGCGAAAAAGGTCACACGTTACAGCTGGCTGATTGTTTATTTAACTGCGGCAAGCTCTGTTTTCGACGGTTCTTTTTTCCGTGATGATGCCATAGGGAAGACAATAAATAAAAATTATGCTTCAGCACGCTGCAGTGAAATCGGCTATTGGAATGTGTTTTTTCCATTGCTGGATTATAAAAACCTGCAGGTGTATACACAGAGCATTCACGATTATATAGATGCCGGACAGCTGCGGGAAGCTTCTGAATTGTATTATCCAGTCCGCCTGAAACCGAAGGGGGAAAATTCTCTGCGGAATCTGGAACAATCCGGTGTCAATCATCTGGAAGTCCGTACCTTGGATCTGAATCCGCTGACATCCTACGGCATTGAATTGGCAGATTTGCAGTTCATCCATCTGCTGATGCTGTATCTTATGTCTCTGGATGACCAGCCATTTGAGGACTTTGAGCAAAAGATAGCGATTCAGAATGTAAAACGTGCAGCGCAGTATCAGGAGGATTCTATTCAGATTGAAACCGGCTGGAATACCGCAATGCCAGTACGGGATGCAGCGATGCAGACACTGGAAGCCATGTATCAGTTTTATAAAGATACCGGTAAAACGGAGCTGCTGCAGATAATTGAAATACAGCGGAGAAAGCTGACACAGCCGGAGGGCAGATATGCTGTACAGGTGAGAAAACGCTTTGGGCAGAATTTTGTGCAGCAGGGCGTGGCCCTTGCGGAAGCCTATGCAGCGGAAATTTTACAAAAACGATAGAAGAGGTCGCGAATATGTGTGAATTATTTGGATTCAGTTCGAGAAATCAACAGGATATCAGCAGTTATTTAAAGGAATTCTATATTCACAGTAATATGCATCCGCATGGGTGGGGATTGGTTACTTTAGATGGAAATGAAGCGGTCATTGAGAAGGAACCGGTTCAGGCTTCGAAAAGCAATTATTTGAAGGAACGGTTGTCCATTCCATTTTCTGCAAAAACTGCATTTGCACATATCCGCTATGCAACGATCGGCAATGTGGAATACCAGAACTGCCACCCCTACAGCAAAAAGGATAAACAGGGCAGGCGCTGGACGCTGGTGCATAATGGCACAATTTTTGATTATTCTATTTTGGATAAGTATGTAAAAATCCAGCTAGGGGATACGGACAGTGAGAGGATTCTGTTGTATATTGTTGACTGCATTGACGAAAAGGAACGTACTTTGGGACGGGTGTTGGATGCAAAAGAACGCTTTCAGCTACTGGATTCCATCATTGCGGCAATGGCGAAGGGAAACAAGCTAAACCTGCTCATTTTTGACGGCGAACAGGTTTATGTGCATACCAATTATGCGGATTCCCTGCATTATCTGGAACAGGATGACTGGACCATGTTTTCAACAGTCCCATTGACGAAGGAGGCATGGCAGCCGTTGCCTTTTACACAACTGCTTGCCTTTCAGCAGGGAAAGCTGGTGTTGCAGGGCACGCAGCATGGAAATGAGTATATTGATAGTGAAGAAAATTTGAAATATCTGTATCAGGCATTTGCTGATCTATAACGAAAGGGCTATTGTGCAGGATTTATTGGATATCATTCCTTTTGTCTGCACCGTAAGTGCAGACAGCTTTCTCCGTTGAGGAAGTCTTTTAGAGGAATGTCCTGCAATTTGAGGAGAGAGCGAATATGAACGAGACAATCGTAAGAGAACGGCTGTACCAGCGGTATATTACGCCGACAAAAAAAGAACGGGACAAGTATATTGGTATTGAAATTGAAATGCCAATTGTGAATCTAAAGCGCGAACCCGTTGATTTTGCTGTTGTACATGAGATTACAGCGGTTTTTATGCAGAAATTCGGATTTACTGTAGCAGGTATAGATGATGAAGGCAAGGTCTATTCCGCAGAGCGGAAGGAGACAAGTGACATTTTATCCTATGACTGTTCGTATAATAACCTGGAACTGTCTCTGGGAAAACGAAAAAATCTCATCGATATTTGCAATTGTTTTCAGGATTATTATGCCTTTTTGCAGGAACAGTTCCGGGCATATGGTTATACTCTGACCGGCATGGGAATCAATCCCTACCGTCAGTATAACCATAATATCCCGATTCCGAACGGACGATATCGCATGTTGTTCCATCATCTTGGCTCGTATAAAAATTATTTTGATGTTCCGATGTTCTTTCACCGGTATCCGCAGTATGGGACATTTTCCAGTGCATCCCAGGTACAGCTTGACATCGATTATGATGATTTATTGACGACCCTTTCTGCATTTTCTGAGGTGGAACCCATTAAGGCGTTGTTGTTTTCCAATTCCGTATTGCTGGGGGAGCATGAGGAACTGCTGTGCTGCCGGGATATGTTCTGGGAACACAGTACACATGGTATTAATGCGCACAACGTCGGTATGTTTGAGTGTTCTCTGGATACGATAGATGACCTGCTGTCCTATATTGAATCCACAAGCATTTATTGTGTGGAGCGCGACGAGAAATATATCAATTTTGCACCTGTCAAGATCATGGAATACTTTGCACAGGAATCTGTTTCCGGAGAATATTATGCGGATGGTGCATATCATAGCATTGAAGTGAAGCCGGAAATTGATGATATACAGTATCTGCGCACATTTAAATTTGAGGATTTGACATTCCGGGGTACAGTAGAATTCCGCAGTGTCTGTTGCCAGCCGATTGCAGACTGTATGACGGTGGCAGCTTTCCATGTTGGACTGAAAAATCATATTTATGAACTGGATCATCTATTAAAAAATGACCACATAATTTACCATCGTGGATATACTGCGGCAGAGCTGCGCAGACTATTTAACCATAGGGAGATTCCGCCCTTTGTTGATCAGGATGCTTTGTATGCACTTGCCGAAAAGGTGGTCAATCTAGCACGTGATGGATTGCGTATGCGTGGATTAGGCGAAGAAGTGTTCCTTGCACCGTTGTATGAACGATTGAAAAAACGTACCAATCCAGCGAAGCATATGCTGGATCAGCTGGAACAGGGTGTGTCGTTGGAAGAAATGATTCTGGCGTATGGAAAGCTCGAATCATGTGTATAGAAGGAGCTTTGAAAATGAAACAGATTGATATAGCAATTGTTGGCGGTGGCCCTGCGGGCTTGACCGCCGCGATCTATGCTGCACGGGAGCGTCTGAATACTGTTGTCATAGATGAATATGCAGGCGGCCAGATTTTACAGGCGGATATTGTGGACAATTATCCGGCTCTGCCCAGTATTACCGGCGAAGAGCTTGGGGAAGCCTTTCGCAGCCATGCAGAGGAGAAGGGTGCAGAATTTCTGGAATGTGCTGTCACAGCAATAGAAAAAAACGGAGATTCTTTTGCATTAAAGGTGTTTGACGGTGTAGAGGAGAGCGATTTACAGGCAAAGTCTGTCATCTATGCTGCTGGCTGCCAGCACCGGCATCTGAATATTCCGGGAGAGGAGCGTCTGACCGGGCATGGTGTATCATATTGTGCTTCCTGTGATGCTGCGTTTTATCCAGACAAGGCCGTTGCTGTGATCGGCGGAGGCAATACGGCACTGGCAGAAGCACTGCTGCTGTCCCGCGTTGCGAAAAACGTTTATCTGATTCACCGGCGGGATACCTTCCGTGCATCTGCGGATATTGTAGAAACCGTCCGCAATACGGAAAATATTCAACTGATTATGGATACCATTCCGCTGGAAATTACGGGAGAACAGTCGGTAGAGACTTTGCAGTTACAGCATAAAATAACAGGAAAACAGTTCACCTTACTGGTAGATGGAATCTTTGTTGCAGTTGGCATGTTGCCGGATACGAAGGTTATCTCGCATCTGGCAGATATAGACGAGGGTGGCTATGTTATTGCCGATGAAACAGGGGTTACCAGTTGTGCAGGCTTGTTTGCAGCAGGGGATATACGCACAAAGCAGTTTCGACAGGTGGTGACTGCAGCGGCGGACGGCGCAAACTGTGTGAAGTCTGCGGAGCAGTATCTGCAAAAACGGTGAAAAATCATTGAAGATCCATTCTATTTTCTGTGCGATATCAAAAGCTGTTTTATCGGACAGAAAAAGTTTAGAAATAAAGAAAAAGGCTTTGAATGTGCATTCAAAGCCTTTTCTCATGGCGGAGAGTTAGGGATTTGAACCCTAGAACCGCTCATCACGGTTACACGATTTCCAGTCGTGCGCCTTCGACCACTCAGCCAACTCTCCATCTGCAATTGTTTGCTGATCTCTCAGCAACGAAAGTTATTATACCGTAAAATCTTTATTTCGTCAACCCTGAAAATTAAATTTTTTTCAGTTCACAGAGCGAAATTTGATTTTCACTATAAACAACATCCTATATGGTAGTTTGTTTTTCGGGATGGAAAGCTTTCTTGGCATGTCTACTCGGTTTATGACAGCTTTCCCGTGTATCTGACAGGATTTACAAAACATTCACATCCGGAAAGGCTGTGCATGATAAAATAATATGTATTATGAATTAGGGGGCCATACTATGTGGATTAGCAGATATTTTATGATGTTTATGATATACAGCTGTATGGGCTGGATATTTGAAACAATATATTGCACTATCAAAACGGGGAAATGGGCCAATAGAGGATTTCTGTTTGGACCGACTTGCCCGATATATGGAATTGGTGCAGTTGCCATCTCCATTCTATTTCAAACAGTTGGTGAATACCGGATAGACGGTTTGACATGGTGGCAAGTATATTTGATTTCCGTAATAGGGAGCGCGGTATTAGAGTTTGTTACATCATGGGCATTGGAGAAAAAATTTCATGCGTATTGGTGGGATTACAGTGATATGCCATTTAATATTCAGGGAAGGGTCTGCCTGCAGAACTCTCTTTTATTTGGTGTTGCTGGTCTGGTCGTTGTTTATATTATTCTTCCTGCTGTCAACATGTGGAGTACACCAATACCGGAAATTGCAGTAGAAGGAATCTCGCTTGCTCTGATGGCATTGCTTGCTTCCGATATCACATTGACGGTTTGTGCGCTGACCAACCTGGATGATGTAATTCGTGAGAATGAAGAAAATCTCAACCAGCATATGGAACAGTTTATCAGTACATTAGAAGAAAAACGACAGGATTTCAGCGCACGTATTTCAGAAGAAAAGCTCCGGTTTTCCACACAGCGTGCAGAAAAAACAATCAACCGTTTGAGCATGACAAACCGGTCGGCATTGAAGCGTGTAGTAAAATTCCGGATTGGAAATCAGGAGAAATTTGCAGAACAGCGGACCATTTTCTTGGAAGCCCTGAAAAAACATAAAAAATAAGACCGGCTGTTTTTAAAATGCTATTAATATAGTGCAATAGCGCAGAGTGTGCCACAGGGAAATACGGCTGTATTGTTGGAATAAAAAGGAGCATGGTAGGATGACAGAACGGGAAAAGGCAGTTGCCGGATATTTATATGATGCGAATGATGACCCAATGTTGTTGAAGGAAAGAAAATATTGTAAGGATTTATGCTTTGATTTTAATTCCTGCAGACCTTCGGATATAGAGCGGCAGCAAAGGATTTTAAAGAAAATCATTGGAAAGATAAAGGGAGATTTTACGATAACTGCACCCTTCTGGTGTGATTATGGTTACAATATTTCCATAGGAAAGAATTTTTACACCAATCATAACTGCATCATTTTAGATGGCGCAAAAGTCTCTTTTGGAGACAATGTGTTTATCGCGCCGAATTGCTGCTTTTCTACAGCAGGTCATCCCTTGGATGTTGAACAAAGAAATCAAGGATTAGAAATTGCGCTACCCATCACAGTAGGAAACAATGTTTGGATTGGAGCCGGTGTTATTGTGCTGCCAGGTGTTACGATAGGAAATGACACAATCATTGGCGCTGGAAGCGTTGTAAATAAGGATATTCCTTCAGGTGTTGTTGCCGTGGGCAATCCATGCAGGGTGGCACGGGCGATTTCGGAACAAGATAAAAGGAGATATCCTGTTTTTAACAGGGATTTATCTGTGAAAGATTGCAAGGAGGCATGGTCAGATCAGGATTGATAAAAGATTAGCAGAAAAAACAGAAAGCCATCCAGATGTCACGGGGCCATAGGAAGCGTTTCCTTTCCGGTGATATGGATGGCTTTGATTTGCCATTTTATTGTTTTTTACAAAAAATTCATAAATATACGCCGTACAGTTGAGGTTCAGTTTAGATTCACATGATAGGATAAATAAATTCTATAAGAAGGAGAATTGCTATGAAATATCGAATTCATGCATTTTTGGCAGGACGAAATGGAATTGATGCCCTTTCTGGTACGTTATCCTGGATTGCGATCATAGGTATGATTGTGAGCTTTTTCATTCCGATCCAATGGCTGCGCAATATCGTATACTACCTGTCTATCATCATCTTTGTCTATGCATATTTTCGTGTTTTTTCGCGCAATATTGTAAAGCGTCGGGCTGAAAATGCCGCATTCATTGGATTTTTTACGCGAAAAAAGCTGCAGTTCCAGCAGCGAAAGACGCATAAATTTTACCGGTGCCCGAAATGCGGGGCTACGCTGCGCGTTCCAAAGGGAAAAGGAAAAATTCAAATTATTTGTAACCGATGTGGCGAGCAATTTGTGAAGAAAACATAATAGTGATAAAGGAGCAGATATATTATGTCAAAAATCATCGGAATTGATCTGGGAACGACAAATTCCTGTGTAGCAGTTTTTGAAGGGGGAGAACGGGTTATTATCCCCAATGCACAGGGAGGAAGGACCACACCTTCTGTGGTAGCATTCACAAAGGACGGCGAACGCCTAATTGGAGAGACTGCAAAACGTCAGGCGGTTGTGAATCCGGAGCGCACAATCTCTTCTATTAAGAGAGATATGGGCACTGACCGCAGGATAGCAATAGATGGTAAGAAGTATACGCCACAGGAAATTTCTGCTATGATTTTACAGCGTTTGAAGGCGGATGCGGAATCATATCTGGAAGAACCGGTGACAGAAGCTGTGATTACTGTTCCAGCATATTTCACGGATTCTCAGCGTCAGGCAACAAAAGATGCAGGTACAATTGCAGGACTGCATGTACAGCGTATCATCAATGAACCGACCTCTGCAGCTCTGGCTTATGGCATTGATAAAGAGGATGCACAGAAAATCCTTGTGTATGATCTGGGCGGCGGGACATTCGATGTTTCTGTTCTGGATATCAATGGTGATATCATTGAAGTTTTGGCAACTGCCGGAAATAACCGCTTAGGCGGTGACGACTTTGACCAGTGTATCTGCAACTGGATGGTTGATACCTTTAAACAGGAAAACCATATTGACCTCAGCCGTGATCCGGCAGCTATGCAGCGTATAAAGGAAGCCGCAGAGAAAGCAAAAATCGAGCTGTCGAATACGCTGACAACGGAAATTTCACTTCCTTATATCGCGGTCAAACGAAACGAACCCAAACATCTTCAGCTTACATTGAGCAGAGCAAAATTTAATGAACTGACAAATCAGCTGGTACAGGCGACATTGGATCCGGTCAGGCAGGCTATTGCGGACTCCGGTTTAAATATCCCGGATATCAGCAAGGTATTGATGGTTGGAGGTTCCAGCCGTATTCCAGCAGTGCAGGATGCGGTAAAGGATCTTACAGGAAGGGAACCGTTCCGCGGCATCAATCCGGATGAATGCGTTGCATTGGGTGCATGTCTGCAGGGCGGTGTGCTGTCTGGACAAGTTAAAGGACTGCTGCTTCTGGATGTGACACCGCTTTCTCTTGGTATAGAGACAGTAGGTGGTGTTTTTACAAAGCTGATTGATAAAAATACAACAATACCAATTAAAAAAAGTCAGATTTTCACGACAGCATCGGCATTTCAGAAAAAAGTAAAAGTCAATGTCTTACAGGGAGAGCGTCCGATGGCGAAGCAGAACAAAAGCCTGGGTTCGTTTACGTTAGGCGGAATTAAGCGTTCTGCAAGCGGATCACCGCAGATCGAAGTTTCCTTTGAGATTGATACCAATGGTATTGTCAATGTTTCTGCAAAGGATTTGACAACCGGGAAGTCACAGGAAATTACCGTCAGTGGATCGAGTAATATGAGTCAGGAGGATATTGACCGTGCCATACGCGATACACAGCAGTATGCGGAGGAGGATGCTCAGATATGTGCGGAAATGCAGACAAAGGATCGTTTGGAGCAGCTTTTATACCAGAGTGCGGAAGCACGTAAGCAGATGGACAAGGAGCAGAAAAAACAACTGGATGCTGCTGTAAAAAATGCAAAGCATGCGTTAAAGAAAAAGGATATTGCGGAACGTGAAGCAACAGCGGAGGAACTGGAAAGAATTCTTGGTATACAGAATATGCAGCTGTAATACCGATAGATTTTGTGGAAAGAGGTGACAGCGATGGAACGTGGAGAACGACAACAGAAAATGGCATGGCTGATCTGTTGCATCGCACTTGTTGTTGTTCTGATAAACGGAAAGCAGATCATCCGCAGCATAACAGATGTGCTGGCATTGTTTTCATCCTTTGGGATCGGTATTTCGATTGCATTTGTATTCAACAGGCCGTACAATTTTTTGCGGAGAAAATACCACAGTGCCAGTAAAATGAAAAAGAAAACTGCTGATATACTGGCAATATTCTCTGTTTATTTGTCTGTTGCAGCGGTTTTGGCAGCAATCATAGGGATTGTTATTCCACAACTCACGGGGAGTGTGAAATCGCTGATTGAAAATGCCGGAATGTATCTGCAGAATTTGCAGCAGGAATTGGATATGGTCATGCAGATGCTGAATTTACCTCTGGTTGATTTGAGCAATATCACCGATGCAATACTGCAAGGTATTGTTCAACTCAATGATACAACGGGAGCATTGTTTTCTACGATATTGTCGGCCACTGGAACGGTAGTGAGTTCACTGGTAACAGGATTGATTGCGATTGTGTTTTCTATCTATCTGCTGGCGGGAAAAGAACGCATATTGAGACAGGCAAACCGGCTGTTGAAAGCATATCTTCCGGAAAAAGTGTATGCGTATCTGTTGTATCTACAAAAGATTGCTGTTGAATCCTTTGAAAATTATATTGTGGGACAGAGTATCGAAGCTGTTATTCTGGGCAGTCTTTGTTTTATTGGGATGCTGGTTTTGAGATTAGATTACGCCAGCCTGATCAGTGTTGTTGTAGCGGTAACAGCCTTGATACCGATTCTGGGCGCTTATATCGGCGGAGCTGTCGCGTTGGTCTTATTATTGATTGTATCGCCATGGAAAGCAGGTATTTTCCTGGTTTTCTATGTCATTTTGCAGCAGATAGAAAATAAAATCATTTATCCGCGGGTTGTAGGGAGCCGTATCGGCCTTTCTGGTATATGGGTTTTGCTGGCGATTACCGTTGGGACAAAAATAGGCGGTATTTTTGGAACCATTGTAGGCGTTCCGGTTACATCAATTCTTTATACACTGTTGAAAAATGGAGTAATCAAACGGGAACAACAGCTGCAGGCCACATCATCAAGCCACTTGTAAGATCTGTGGTTCATCAGCTCCTGGCTGCTACCGGTACATGATACGCCTGCCTTTTGTACAGTTTTTCATTTTCAAATAAATTCTGATAAAAAGTTATAAAAATTCTGTAGAGTGAATGCTATTTTCCTCAAAGTGATGTACAATAAGATTAAATCCGTTATCAATAAAAAACGGGGAGAATGCATATGAAACAAGAAACCAGAATCAAGCAGATGATTGCAATTCTTCTGGTTGAAGCTTCATATATCATGCGGAAAGGTAGGGTATATATTGAATCTGAAGATGAAAAGCGTCGCAGTGATGCTGTGCATTTCAGCATTGGTTTCCTGTGCCGGCTGTAGCAGTACAGGGGGAGCTGGAAGTACAGCACAAAAAAATGATGGAAGTACAGGAGAAAAAGAACCTTTTGGACAGGAGCAGATTGACAGTTATCTGGAAAATATGACACTGGAAGAGAAGGTTGCACAGCTGTTTATTGTCCAGCCGGAAGAAATTATAGATGTAGGAACCGTTATTGCTGCCGGAGAGACAACCAAGCAAGCAATCGATCAGAACCCGGTTGGCGGCTTCATCTATTTTGGAGATAATCTACAGTCCAGAGAACAGACACAGGAAATGCTGGAGAATGTGCAGACGTATGCTATGGAACGTACCGGACTCCCGGTATTCCTGAGTGTGGATGAGGAAGGCGGTACGGTTGCACGTGTTGCCCGTACGGGAAATTTTGATGTTCCGGAAATCGGGGATATGGCAGAGATCGGGGCCTCCGGTGATGTGGATGCTGCGCGGGAGGCCGGACAGGAAATTGGCAGCTACCTTGCAGATTTGGGATTTAATCTTGACTTTGCACCGGTGGCAGATGTTCTGAGCAACCCGGAAAATACAGTTATCAAAGACCGCTCCTTTGGCGATGATCCGGAATTGGTTGCCGATATGGCAATTGCAGTATCGGAGGGATTGAAGGAAAACGGTGTTTATAGCACATATAAGCATTTTCCAGGACATGGCGCTACAGAAGCTGATACTCATGAGGGTTACGCCTATACCGATAAAACACTGGAGGAATTAGAAGCCTGTGAACTGATACCATTCCAGAAGTGTATTGATACAGATGCAAGCTTTATTATGGCGGCGCATATTGCTGTGCCAAATGTCACAGGAGATCATACACCGACTTCCATATCCAAAACAATGGTAACAGATATCCTGCGGAAGCAAATGGGCTATGATGGCATTGTTGTTACAGATGCTATGAACATGGGTGCAATTACAGAGGAGTATACTTCTGCAGAAGCAGCGGTCAAAGCACTGGAGGCAGGAGTTGATGTTATCCTGATGCCGGAAAGCTATGATGAAGCGTATCAGGGTGTGCTGGATGCAGTAGAAGACGGCACACTGACAGAGGAAAGAATCGATGAATCCCTGGCACGTATTCTGGCTGTAAAGCTGCAAATAAAACAGGACATGGAATCATAGGCAGAATATAAAAAGCCCGCTCTCAGCCTGATGATATGCTCCCTTCTAGGTAGACAAGCGAAATAATAAAAGCTTGCTGCCGGGA
>JAJPXP010000071.1 GCA_021205365.1 Clostridia bacterium | reverse complement strand
TTTCAATTGTCTACTTGACGGGGAGCGGTTCATCTATAGTTCTGACGGTTGTTTTTTATTTTAAGATTTCGATAGTAGACTTTACATTCAAACATGTAAAATCTTCCAATGCATATAGTGGATAGGCATGAATTTTCTTTTGCTGATTGACTACCATGCAGGCGATTAAAATAGCAATTCCAATTGCCCAGGAGATAACGTCTGCAATTAGGTTGGATAACGTGAACTGGGCTTTCATGATACCTGTATCTATCATCAATTGTAAGGTTTCCAATATTAAAAAGGCAGTAAAGGAAAAACAAATAGAGAAAACATAACAGAATTTTTGATTCATCTGATTGGTGCGTTTTTTTGTAAAGATACAGAAAACAATCACAGCAAGCAGACAGAAGAAAAATCCGCTGTAGATATGAATCAGTTGATCATACCAGAAAAAATATTTACCAAAGGATAAAATCAGTCTGCCAGAATAACCGAATAAAATTAAAATACAGTACAGCGAAAGCAACAGGTGCCCCGGACGTAGGTGGGTAAAATGATGTACAATATAGGGAAGAAAGATCCAAAATAAAGTATATAAAGCCAGAATACTGCGCGTTAGATTTCCTGTAAACAGATAATAGACAGCCAGAGCTATGCTTAGGGGAGCATATAATAACAGAAAAATACGATTTATACTGAGAAATAACCGCTGTCTGTGGCGCATGGGGTCAACCTCCCTTCTGAAAAAAATCATTACGAATTATTATAACACATATAAAAATAAAGTGCATCATAATCTTTTGCAGGGGAGGGGATACTTTGGTTGAAAGATTGCTGGCACATAAATATGTGTTGTTTTTGCTGATATTGACAATTGCCGTTATTACAGTTATGCTACCATATAGAGGAGTTTTTCAGGTTTATAGTGCGTTTGCACCATATAATTATCAGAGTACATTGGTTTTAGATGCAGGTCATGGCGGCATCGATGGCGGGGCAGTAGCTGAAGATGGAACAGCAGAACAGGATATTAATCTTGCAATTGTGCGGAAGTGCAAGGCGTTTGCCGGATTATTTGGGATTCATACAATGTTAACTCGTGAAGACAGCAATTCTATTGATTATGATCCTGCGCAGACTATCCGGGCGAATAAAGTTGCAGATATCCATGCCAGAGAACAAATGACAAATCAGGTGGAAAATCCAATTTTTCTGTCTGTCCATCTGAATAAATTTTCCGATGCTTCTTATTCTGGTGCACAGGTTTTCTGGTCAAAAAATAATCCGGAAGGGGAGCTTCTCGCACAACAGATACAGACAGATTTTACAGTTGGATTATCCCCGGAGAGGGAACGAAGTGCAAAACAGGCATCGGATGATATTTATTTGATGAAAAATTTGACCTGTCCGGCTGTGATTGCAGAATGCGGCTTTTTATCTAATACACAGGAAGCACAGCTGCTGAAGCAGGACAATTATCAAAAAAGACTTGCAATATGTATAATCTGCGGATATTTACAGTATTTAGAATTAGAATAGTTAAGAGGAATTTATGAAACAGAAAACAACGTTTTTATGCTCCGAATGCGGATATGAAAGCTCTAAATGGTATGGAAAATGTCCATCCTGCGGTGCATGGAATACGATGGATGAATTTAAGGAAGCAAAGGTAACGGCAGCACCGCGTGGTACGCTGCCTAAAACAGATCGGCGTACCCGGAATAAGCCATTGGAGATTGCAAAAATCCAGACACAGGAAGAATTGCGCTTTCATACCGGCATTTCGGAATTAGACCGTGTATTAGGCGGCGGCGCTGTGCGCGGCAGCTTTGTACTGGTAGGTGGTGAACCTGGTATTGGCAAATCTACCTTGCTGCTGCAGATGTGTCAGGAGATGTGCCGTCAGGCGAAGGTATTATATGTATCCGGAGAGGAATCCTTGCGTCAAATTCGCCTGCGTGCAGATCGCCTGCATATTTCTTCACCAGAGCTTTTTGTTTTAGCAGAAACTGACTTGGAAGAAATTATTGAAGAGACAGAGCTTCTGCGTCCTGATGTTTTGATTGTGGACTCCATTCAAACCATCTATAAATCAGATTTGAGCAGCGCACCGGGAAATACGACCCAAATTAAGGAATGTGCCATGACATTGATGCAATATGCGAAACGGCATACTGTGACAATCTTCATTGTAGGCCATGTGAATAAAGAAGGTACGCTGGCAGGTCCGAAAATTTTAGAGCACATGGTTGACTGTGTCCTGTATTTCGAAGGTGAAAAGCAGGTTTCCTTCCGTTGCCTGAGAGCTGCTAAGAACCGTTTTGGTTCAACCAATGAAATTGGTGTCTTTGAAATGAGTGACTGTGGTCTGATTGAAGTACCGAATCCATCTGCGGCAATGCTTTCCGGTCATCCGATGGATGCTTCCGGCAATTGTATTGCCTGTACGATGGAAGGAAGCAGACCAATTTTAGCAGAAATCCAGGCATTGGTTACAAAGACCGCATACGGTACGCCACGCCGGATGTCCGCCGGTGTAGATTATAACCGGATGGTTTTGTTGTTGGCAATTTTGGAAAAGAGAGTGGGATTATATCTGTCTTCCAGCGATACCTATATTAATGTTATAGGTGGGATGCGGCTGGATGAGCCTGCGATTGATCTGCCGATTGCCCTGGCGGTCACATCCAGTTATCGAGATCAGGCATTGCCGGAGGGTGTCATGGCATTTGGGGAAGTGGGTTTGACTGGTGAGCTTCGTGCTGTTACAGCAGCTGGCCAGCGTATTCATGAAGCAATCCGGCTGGGCTTCACGACCTGTATCATGCCGAAGCAGGATATTGGCCGCATGGATATTCCGGATGGCTTCCGCATTATCCAGACGGACAATATTGCACAGGCAATTGGGGCGGCATTTGGCAGACAGTAACATGAGGTATACAAGACAATTTTTTGCTCAGGTATAGACGATACAAAAAGCAGATCATTTATGGATTGAAAATCTGCAAACCATAAGAAAGAATAAGCGGACGCTACGGCGTCCGCTTTGCTGTTTCAATATATCATGATATCATGCGGGATGGGGAATTATTCTTCCACAGAAGCATCCATTACAAATGCTACCGCCTTGGTCATTAGCATACCATTGCGTATTATCTCGCGCTTATCCGGAGTCATATCCTTTGCGATATCCTCGTACTGCATGCCATATGTATCAGCCATTCTGTGCATATCTGCTTCGATTTCCTCGTCAGTAACCGTCAGGCCTTCCGTTTCAGCGATAGTTTCCAGTGCAGCACTTGCCTTGGCAGTAGTTTCGGCCTGTGGCTGCATCTGTACCCTGAGGTCATCCTCGGAAATGCCCTGGTACTGGAGATACTGTTCTAATGTGACATTCTGTGCAAGCAAACTCTGGGTAAAGGAGGCGAGCAGCTGATCGACAAAGGCAGAAACAAAAGTATCTGTCAGCTCAATCTGTGCATTTGCTACGATCTGATCCAATACAATATTTTGTGCTCTGGTATGAGCCTGCTGCTCCTTCTGCTGTGTGATGGACTGACGGATTGTCTGCCTGAGCGCATCGATATTCGGTAGATTGTATCTTTTGGCAAACAAATCATTCAGCTCCGGCAGCTTTTTTGCCTGAACCTTATGCACCTTGCACTTGAAGACAACCGGTTTGCCAGCCAGATTTTCTGCATGATAATTTTCTGGAAAAGTGACGTTGACATCAACAGAATCACCTTCTGATGCACCTACCAGCTGTTCCTCAAATCCCGGAATAAAGGAGCCGGAACCCAGCTCCAGAGGATAGTTTTCAGAAGTACCTCCTTCAAACTGCTCCTCGCCGAGAAAACCGGAAAAGTCAATGATTACGGTATGGCCCAGCTCGGCCGGACCGTTTACCGTTTCCAGCCGGGCACGTTTCTGCTGTTCCTGCATCAGGGCAGACTGAACCTCTTCGTCGGTAACAGTAACATTTACGGCAGGACGCTTGATGCCCTTGTATTCACCAAGAACGATGGAATAATTCTTCTCACTCATAATATAAACGAATCCTTTCCTTTTTTGTAAAAGACTGGCGTTATGATACCATATATTTGGTTTCCTGGCAACTATATTCTCGATTTTATAAAATTTTACAAGGGGATATTGACTTCAACGTAAATTTCAGTAGTATAATGAAATTAAGCTTACAAGGAGAGCAGACTACTGTAAGGGAAATATTTTAGTCAGGAGGATGAAAAATGAGTTTTCGTATGTATGTGCCAACCAGAATTATTTTTGGTGCGGGCAGCCTCAATAAGCTGTCACGTCAGAAGATGCCAGGAAAGAAGGCACTTGTTGTTATTTCCAACGGAAAATCTACCCGGGCAAACGGATATCTTGACCGCACTCTGGAGGCATTGGAGCAGGCTGGTGCAGAAGCTGTCGTATTTGATAAGGTTATGGCAAACCCGCTGAAATCCACGGTTATGGAAGGCGGTGCATTCGCAAAGGAAAATGGCTGTGATTTTATTGTTGCACTGGGTGGCGGCAGTGTGATCGATGCCTCTAAGGCAATTGCAATTACAGCAACCAATGACGGCGATTTGTGGGATTATGTTTACGGCGGTACCGGAAAGCGCCAGAGAATTGGCAACAACCCGCTGCCTGTGATTGCGATTACCACGACAGCAGGAACCGGCAGTGAAGTAGATGCATTCAGTGTAATTTCGAACGAGGAAACCAATGAAAAAATCGGCCTCGGCGGAGATCCGCGTCTGTTCCCAAAGACTGCAATCGTTGATCCGGAACTGATGACCTCTGTTCCGCCAAAGTTTACCGCATATCAGGGTTTTGATGCACTGTTCCATAGTGTGGAAGGCTATATTTCAAAGTCTGCCAATTTGATGAGCGATATGTATGCATTGACAGCGATAGAGAACGTCGGGAAGTATCTGGCCCGTGCGGTTGCTGATGGGTCGGATCTTGAAGCAAGAGAGCATGTTGCCTTTGCTAATACCCTGTCCGGTGTGGTGATGACCATGTGTTCCCTGACCAGTGAGCATGCAATAGAGCATGCGATGAGCGCATATCATCAGGGACTGCCGCATGGTGCGGGTTTGATCCTGATTTCTATTCCGTATTTTACATATTTTGTAGAACAGCATGCATGTGATGACTGTTTTATCCGTATGGCACAGGCATTGGGCAAAACAGATGCATCTGTTCCAATGGACTTTATCACTGCACTGGCTGATCTGCAGAAAGCATGCGGCATGGATAACCTGAAAATGTCTGACTTTGGCATTCAGAAGGAAGAAGCTGCAGCACTGGTACAGAATGCACGCGCTACCATGGGTGGTTTGTTTCAGGCTGACCGTGTACCGCTATCTGATGAAGACTGTGCAGCAATCATTGAGAAAGCGTATAAATAAGAAAAAACTGTAACATAAGTAAGGCTTTGATAACAGCGGTACCATCCAGTGGTATCGCTGTTTCTGTCTCATACGGATATCCTATCAAGAAGCTGTCATGGTATCCGTTTCGAATATTGAAAAAATCCTTTGTTTTTGGTTAAACAAAGAAAATCCTTTCTAAATTTCGTTAAACTATTGACAAGATGGTTGAATTTTCGTAATATGGAAAGTAGTTAGCGCTTGCTAATCATTTAAACTGGAATTAGCTGCTGCTAAATAACCGATTTGTGGAGTCAAAAGGAGCCGGGCAGAGCCATGACAGTAACAGAACAGGAAAAGTGTATATATGGCAATGGTGTGCAGGTCGTGTCACGCGAGGATGACTGTACGGTTTACAGCCTTGAAGATGAAAACGGTGATGCACGCATGACCTGCTATCATGTTTTTCCAGGGATTGATCTGGTATATAATGATGTACATATGCAGCGTTCCGGCATGAAACCGGCGGTTCATGGCAATTTTTTGGAGATTAACCACTGTCGGGAAGGCCGTGTAGAATGTGAATGTGCAGAGCAGTTTTACTATTTGTCTGCCGGAGACCTTTCCATTCAGCGGCGGGATGGCTATGGCCATGCATCGTATTATCCGCTGAGCCATTATCATGGCATTTCCATCCTGATTGATGCAGACCATGCGCCCATGTGCCTTTCCTGTTTCCTGAAGGATGTCAATGTACAACCGACAGCGCTGATTCAGAAGTTTTGCAAGAATGCCGCCAGCTATGTGGTTCGTTCGCAGCCGGGGCTTGCGCACATTTTTTCTGAACTATATGACGTTCCGGACAGTATCCGAAAGGGCTATTTCAAAGTAAAGATATTGGAATTGTTATTATTCCTCAGCAGTATGGATATTACAGATGATGAGCTGAAGCAGCGCAGCTATTCCGGCATACAGGTAACGCTGGCAAAGGATGCAGGGAAATACCTTTCTGAGCATATGAATCGGCGCATCACCATCGATGAGCTGGCAGAGCGGTTTTATGTATCTCCGACACAGCTGAAAAACAGCTTTAAAGGCGTTTACGGCGTATCAATTTATGCATATACCCGTGCACAGAAGATGCAGGCTGCGGCCTGTGCGCTGCGCCAGTCAGATGATACCATCATGCAGATTGCAGGACGGTATGGCTATGAAAATCCGAGTAAATTCGCCAAAGCATTTAAGGATGTTGTTGGGATGACACCGAATGAATACCGCAACAGCAATTGAGTAGCATGTCCATTTGGAGCATATTTCGCTCCAAATGGAGTGGAGATCACTTCTGGATTACTGTAAACTAACATCAGTAAGAAACGGGAGCGCCAAAAGGGCGCAATTTTTTAGAACAGCAGTTAGCATTAGCTAATTTGAGGAGGAAATTTACATGAGTGTAGTAATCGTGGGCGGCAATGACTGCATGGTTCGCCGCTATAAAGATCTTTGTAAGCAATATGACTGTCAGGCGAAGGTATTCACCCAGATGAAGGACGGTCTGAAGAACAAAATCGGATGTCCAGATTTACTTGTATTGTTCACCAGCACAATGTCGCATAAAATGCTGCGTTTTGCGCTGAATGAAACCAAGGGTCAGGACAACATGGTTGTCGCACGTTCTCACTCCAGCTCCATGTCTGCACTGCGCAGCATTCTGGAGGAGCACGCAGGGTAATGTGCGGCAAAATAAATTTAATTTGAAAGGTTGGTAATTACAATGGCAAAAGTAGCAGTAGTATTTTGGACACAGGGTGGTCATACTGAGACAATGGCAAACGCTGTAGCTGAAGGAGCAAAGGAAAAGGGTGCTGACGTATCCGTTCTGTTCTGTTCCGATTTCAATGCAGGCATGGTTGGCGATTATGATGCAATCGCATTTGGCTGCCCGGCAATGGGCAGTGAGGTCCTGGAAGAAGCTGAGTTCCAGCCACTGTGGGATGACTGCGGCTCCAAGCTTGGCGGTAAGAAGATTGGCCTGTTCGGCTCTTACGGCTGGGGCGTTGGCGAATGGATGGAAAACTGGAAGGAATCTGCTGGCGACTACGGTGCAAACGTTGTAAATGCAGTAGCTCTTCAGGAAGACACCATCGATGAAAACGTCGATCAGTGCAAGGCTTTGGGTGCAGCTCTGGCATAATTGCTGCATGGTTCAAGTGTGTCCATTGACTCCTTCTATCTGATTTCCCAAATACGTTGCAGTATGGGGAAAAGGATTTATATAATTCCTTAACAGCATTACATGAAAAAACGGGACCGGCATCTAATCCATGCTGGTTTCGTTTTTATTTGAAGGGAATACTATTTTTATAGTTTCAAAAGAGCCGTTACAGGCTCTTTTGAATGGGATGACGAATAACAGTTTTCCATTTTTCCGGAGGAATACGCCGGGCATCAGAGAGATAGATTTCATGATGCAGACGGGTATTGGTCAAATCATTCCGATAGCCCTGTGCGGCAATAAAGTTATCCATAGCAGCGATGGAAACAGCTTCTGTATCGAACGGACCGAAATGCATCATCTGAACGCACAATCCTTCCTCAATGGTCAGAAATTCTGCAGAAGAGCAGTCCAGCTTCTTTTTCCGGCTGGCTTCCGCAATAGCCCATGTAAAATCATCCTCCGTGATGAAATCAGGGAGACGGATGACAGAAATCCAGTGGAATGCATCCTTCTGTGTATAATCAGCTCCATTTTCTTGCCACCAGAAGCCTTCCAGAGGTGGAACAACATATTCGAAAAAGCCTTTGATTTTCCGTGAACCTTTATAGCTCATTTTCAGCGTATAGGATATGGCATATAGAATGTGGATTGCCTGCTGATAAGCGCCGTTTTCTTCGTTGGGATCTCCACAGCCGCGGACTGCTGCATAATTCATAGGCGGAATCACAATAATCTCGGGCTTGTTTTTCGGTTTGTAGAACTGTTTTTGAGCTTTTTTGAAATCAAATGCCATCGCTGCACACCTCACAATAAAGAATATTTTTATATTATATCAGAGAATCGAACATATGTACAGGTTTTCGGGAAATATCTGTTAAAAACCGCTGAATTAGCATACAATTAAATTGGAATTATAACACATTATCCTGTCAAATGCTTGACCGGAAAAGAAAAAAAGAATATAATGTAAAAAAACAGGGGAGCTGGAAACGGCTGAGAGTAAGCGATACCGCTTAGACCCTTGACCTGATTTGGGTAATGCCAACGTAGGAAGTTATGTTTTGCTTGCGTAGCCTGGGATTCCCATGCTGCGCTTTTCTTTTGCCCAAAACAACCAATTTATCGGTTGTTTGGAGTGGTAAATTGGGGGCACCACCTTTTGCCGCTATATAAAATCACTGCTGTATCTGAAAGGAGATATACATATGAAGACAGCATTGACAATCGCAGGAAGCGATTCCTGTGGAGGCGCCGGTATTCAGGCAGATATCAAGACGATGACTGCAAATGGTGTTTATGCCATGAGCGCAATCACTGCTCTGACTGCGCAGAATACAACCGGCGTGACAGGTATTATGGAAGTAACACCGGATTTCCTGAAGGAACAGCTGACGGATGTTATTAAGGACATCTGGCCGGATGCTGTAAAAATCGGTATGGTTTCTTCCAGCGGCCTGATTGAAGCAATCGCCGATACCATTGAGAAGTATCAGTTGAAAAATGTAGTTGTAGATACCGTTATGGTTGCAACCAGCGGCGCAAAACTGATTAGCGATGATGCCATTGCTACGCTGAAGGAGCGTCTGATTCCGCTGGCAACAGTCATCACACCGAATATTCCGGAAGCAGAAGTTTTAGCAGATAGAAAGATTTCCTCCCCGGAAGATATGGTCGCCGCAGCAAAGAAGATCAGCGAAAGCTATGGCTGTGCAGTACTTTGCAAGGGCGGACATAATATGAATGATGCGAATGATCTGTTATATCGTAACGGTGAATGCAAATGGTTTTATGGACGCCGCATTGACAATCCCAACACGCATGGAACCGGCTGTACACTTTCCAGCGCGATTGCATCCAACCTCGCCAAGGGTATGGAACTGGATGGAGCAGTAGACTGTGCAAAGAGGTATATTTCCGGTGCGTTGGCTGCCATGCTGAATCTTGGCAAGGGCAGTGGACCGATGAACCATGCATTTGCTATTCAAGCGAAGTACGAATAAGAGGAGAAATCAATTATGAATTGGAAACTCAAAGATATTTTGATGATCGGCATAGTCGGTGTGTTGTTCTCTTTTGTTTTTATTGGAGCGAACTATCTGGGCGCACTGCTGACAGCTGCACTGACACCGTTCGGCCTAAGCCCACTGGGGTATGAACCGATTTATGGCGTATGGTATATGGCCGCTATTTTTGCTGCTTATGTCATCCAGAAAAAGGGCGTCGGTATTGTTGCGGAAATGATTGCAGCACTGATTGAAGTTTTGTTGGGCAGTATGTTCGGCCCGATGGTATTCATTACCGGATTTATACAGGGATTTGGCTGTGAGCTGGGTTATATTGTTACAAAGTACAAGCGTTTTGATGCATTTTCGATTGTTCTGGCATCTATTTTCTGCGCAATTTGCAGCTACATCTGGGAGTATTTTATGTATGGATATTCCATGTACACGTTACCGATAATTGTGGCTATGATCATCATACGTATCATTAGTGCGATTATTTTTGGACTTATCGCGAAGCTGCTGGCTGATGGCTTGGCAAAGGCTGGCGTTCTGCGCGGCTATGCCCTGGGTATGAAACAGTCCCAGATAGAGGAGATGGAATAAATATGGATCAGCCTGCTATTTTGTGCAGAGATGTGACATTCCGGTATTTTGAAAAGTCAAAGCCGGTTCTGGAAAATGTGTCGTTGAATATTCCGGCGGGAAGTATTTCTGTCCTGATGGGAAGCAGTGGCTGTGGAAAAAGCACATTGGCTGCTGTGCTGTGCGGCCTTCTGCCGGAAAACGGCGGATTTCTTTCCAACGGAACGATTGAATTGTTCGGAAAGCCGGTAGAAAGCCTGTTGCCGGGAGCAAGGGCAAAAGAGATCTCCATGATGTTCCAGAACCCGGATCTACAGTTCTGTATGCAGACATTACGGAAGGAACTGTACTTCTGCATGGAGAATATTCGTGTGCCGCGGGAGGAGATGGCGCAGCGTGCAGAGGCCTCTGCAAAGGCAATTGGCGTAGAACATTTACTTGACCAGCCGCTGCACACGCTCTCAGGCGGAGAAAAGCAGCGTGCTGTTTTAGCTTGTATATATTTGCTGGATGCAAAATGCATTCTGCTGGATGAACCGTTTGCCAATCTGGATCCAGATTCCGTGCAGGAGCTTATGGTACTTCTGCGCAGGCTATGCAGGGAGCAGGGAAAAACCATCGTAGCAATTGACCATATGGCAGATCATTGGATCGGAACAGCGGATCATTTTCTGCTGCTCGGTCCGGGAGGCCAGGTTCTCTGTCAGACGGATAATGATGTGGAATTGGAACAGGTGAAGGCGCTTTTCCAGGAGCAAGGAGTTGCTTATCCGGGAATATGGCAGGAAACGCAGATTACAGCACAGGAAACTGGGCACGCAGGAAGCGGCATTGCATTGCATAAATTTACTATGCCAAAGGCTCCGAAAAAATCGAAAAAACGCAGAAAACAACTGACAGCAGTACCAGAAGGGGAAAGTCTGCTTTATGAGGGAGAAGCAGTTTTTCCAGCGGGGAAGATTACAGCAATTCTCGGCCCGAGTGGCTGCGGCAAGACGTCTTTGCTTATGACGCTCTTGGGCCAACGAGGTTATCTGGGGAAAATAGAAATAGAAACTGACAATGGTTATAGGAATATGGAGGAAATGCAGCTTGCAGAACGTTTCGAGATGATCGGCATAGCATTTCAAAATCCTGAGAACCAGTTTGTCACACAGAATGTGACAGAAGAGGTTGTGGATGGCTTACGCAACCGTTATCCGAAAAAATCACTGGATGAGCTGCGCAAGTTAGCATTGGAACTTCTGGACAGCTGCGGCTTGAGAAAATATCAGAAGTTTTCACCTTATATGCTGAGTCAGGGACAGCAGCGGAGACTGGCTGTGTTAGCGGTACTTGCTGGAGGACAACGGGTGCTGCTGCTGGATGAACCTACTTATGGTCAGGATTATCGTTCTGCCAGAGCGCTGATGGATCAGGTCAGGGAACAGGTTTACCGGGATGGATTAACTGTCTTGATGACAACACATGATCGCGGGCTTGCAGAAGCCTATGCTGATATCCGCTATAAAATGCGGGATCATTGTTTGAAGCAGGAGGTGAATCCGTTATGAGGTTTGCTTTGTTAGAGCGTATTAACCCGTTTGTCAAGGTGGTTACGATTTTGATCTGCGGCATTATTTTGGCTTTTACAAAATCATGGAAACTTGATATAGCTGTTATGGTCGTATGCCTTGCTATTTTGGTTTTTGGAACAAGATGCAAATGGTCAACACTTTTCAAAACTTTCATCCCAGCCCTGCTTATTGCGGCAGCTGTCTTTTATTCTGGCCTTGTCTTTGGCAAACCGGATAATAGCATAGATAATATCTACTCTGCGGCTACAATGGGAGCTGCTTTGTTGATGGGAAGCCGGATTTTGGCATATGTTAGTTTGGGATTGATGTTTATTCTTTCCAGCGATCAGGAGGAATTTGTGATTTCTCTGATGCAGCAGGGACATGTAAAGCCAAAATTTGCTTATGGTGTACTGGCGGCGTTAAATCTTTTGCCAACCCTGCAGCAGGAATGGAAGGAAGTGTGCCTAGCCTATCAGGTTCGTGGCAAAAAGACAGGGCTGTTGCCAATAGGCCCACTGTTCAATACATTGGTCAATAGTATCCGTTGGTCAGAGAATGTAGCGATGGCTATGGAATCCAAAGGATTTGACGGAGATGGCGTGCGCACATTTTTTGTGGTAACAAAGGTCACTGCCGGGGATATCTGTTTCAGTATAATCTGTTTTGCGCTGACACTGGCAGGCATGATTTTCGTATAAAAATAAAATTTTACCAATGATCAGAAAGATTGAAGGAAAGGAAGTATTACTTATGAAAGTATCCGAACGTATATATAACAGTATTATCGATCTGTGGGATAAGTATAACGAGCATCCATTTGTGAAAGGAATTGCTGATGGCTCCCTGCCGATTGAAAAGTTTAAATTCTATATGCTTCAGGATCACTTGTACCTGATGCAGTATGCAAAGGTATTTGCGATTGGTGTATTGAAATCCCGCTTGGAGAGTGATATGCGCTTATTTTCTGACCTCGTTCGGGCGACATTGGATACAGAAAATGCTGTTCATCAGAGCTACCTCCGCCGGCTGGGTATTTCGAGAGAAATGGTTGCAAACGCAAAGCCGAGCATCGTTACGGATTCCTATACCAATTACATGATTGCGATTGCAGAAAAAGAGGGCCTTGGCGAGCTCATGGCAGCGGTACTTTCCTGCTCCTGGAGCTATAAGCTGATCGGAGATTTCATGGAGAAGATTCCGGGTGCGAAGGAGCATGAATTCTATGGCGAGTGGGTCAGCATGTACACATCTGAAGACTATCGTGCAAGTAATGAGCAAATGATCGACATGATAGACCGTATGTGTGAAGGCTACACAGAGGAACAGATCCAGAATCTGGAACACATTGTGTATGTATGCAGCCAGTATGAATATATGTTCTGGGATATGGCATGGAATGAAAAGATGATTGAAATCTAATCTGAAGAGATTGGAAAAAGCGAGACAGCACCAAGTGATGTATAGCCATGCTCTGGTGCTGCCTCGATGCTTTTCTTTACAGAAAGGAAAATCCGGTTTATTTCTGAAAGTGCAGATGATACCTGATTTCGTGTCAGAAAAAAGAATTACAATAAAACAATCGAAAAGTCTTGACAAAAAAGGTCGATGTCATTATAATTATAAATCGTTGGCTAACCAATATCTACAATAATATATGGGAGGTTTCCCGAGTGGCCAAAGGGGGCAGACTGTAAATCTGTTGTCAACGACTTCGGTGGTTCGAATCCACCACCTCCCACCAAACGTTAAAGGCTCATTCTGTGATAGAATGAGCCTTTTTCAATGGCGCTTTAGCATGAAAAATCCCCCAGTTGGACTGGGGGAAATAATAGTACAGCAATAAAGGTGTTATACAATCATTCATCTTCGAGAAGATTTGCCATTTTAATGGCGGCAGTGCATAAAGATGCGACTGAAGAATTTTTCAGTGCGCCTTTAGACGCTGCTAGTCAAATGCCCTTGAAGGGCTGATGCCAACCACCACTTCAGTGGTGGTCATGATTAGTATCAGCAAATATTGTGCAAGAGGACAGGCGGGTACAATTGCAATACAGTTTGATCTGAAATTATACTTTGACTTTTTGCTTATTTTATTGTAAAATATATAATAATTGAATCGCGTCGATACGATACAGGCCGTGCATGATATTCAGGTTGTTTACGAAACAGTCGCTGTGTAACACCTGTGTGGTATCAAACCGAACAGCACATGTGTTTACATGTGTTTTTTTATTGCAAAAATGAAAGGTGGCTATGACTATGATTGAAATCCAAACAAATGATTTTCTCGAAAAAGAAGATCTGGGAACACTAATGCGAAAATACACGATACCGTGTGTTGTTTCTCTTCTGGTCGCTGCCCTTTATAATATTGTTGATCAGATTTTTATTGCAAATGCCAGCTATCTTGGCTCTTATGGCAATGCGGCTAATACAGTAGTTTTTCCAATCACTGTGGTAGCCCTGTCAATTGCTATGATGCTCGGAGATGGGTGCTGTACCTTTGTTAGCATTAGTTTGGGCGCAAAAGAAAAAGAAAATGCCCATCGGGGAATTGGAAGTACGGTCATCTGTGTGGTTACAATTGGTGTCCTGCTTATGATAGTTTTTCTTCTTTTCCAAGAACAAATTCTGACCATGTTTGGAGCTAGGGTGAATGATGAAACATTCCGTCTGTCAAAGGAATATTTCCTGTGGATTACAATTGGAATCCCGTTCTATATGTTTGGTCAGGCAATGAACCCAATTATCCGTTCAGACGGCAGTCCAAGCTATGCAATGGCAACGCTTCTTACAGGTGCAGTGTTAAACATCATTTTCGATCCAATCTGCATCTATATCCTCGGTTGGGGAATGATGGGGGCTGCGGTGGCTACGATCCTGGGACAGATTGTATCTGCAATCCTGTCATTGCTTTATCTGAGCAAAATGAAGGCAGTCAGGATAAACAAAGACAGCTTCCGGATACGTTTCCATCTGATGAAAAAGATCATTCCTCTCGGAATTACCAGCTTTTTATCTCAGATATCTATTGTGCTTTCTATGGCAGCGGTGCTGAATATGGTAACAAAATATGGGGCATTAGATCCTGTTTTTGGCCGGCCTGAATATGCGCAGATACCAACCGCAGTTGTTGGTATAGTTATGAAATTTTTCCAGATTATTATTTCGATTTCAGTTGGTCTTGCAGCTGGTTGTATTCCTATTGTTGGATACAATATTGGTGCCAACCGAAAGGACCGCGTCCTGGGGCTGATGAAAAGACTTTTGATTGCTGAAGCAGCAGTTGGACTTATTTCATCTATTGTTTTCCTGGCATTCCCCAATCAGTTGATCGGTATTTTTGGCGCGAGAAATGAAAGTATTTACTATACAGATTTTGCAGTCAAGACAATCCGTATTTTCTTATGTCTGCTGATACTATCTTGTATCAATAAAGGAACCTTTATTTTTTTACAGTCATTGGGAAAACCCAAGCAATCCACTGCACTTTCTATGATGCGTGAAATTATATTTGGTGTCGGCTTGCCGCTTTTACTTCCTATTTTTATGGGGCTTGACGGAATTCTTTATTTTATGCCGGTTGCAGATATTTTGACCGCGATTGCATCCGTAGCAGTCATTATCAGCACAAAGAAGATGCTGACAGAAGACAACGAAGTCGTTATTCAAAGTACAGTTGCAGAAGTTCCAGTTCTTCGAGAAAAGCCGCGTACGGACTATATTATTTCGATTGGCCGTTCATGTGGAGCTGGCGGCCGGACAATCGGAAGGATGATTGCAGAGAAGCTGCAGATTCCATATTACGATTCTGAGCTATTGGAAGAAACGGCAAAAGCCAGTGGAGTAAGCAGAAAATACCTGGAAAGTCTTGATGAAAAACCAGTTCAATCTGGTGCTATTTATCGATCTGTAGGATTTGGAACGGTAGAATATACTAAATTTGAACAGTCTGCCAGAATAGCGCAGCAGGAAATTGTTGAAATGATTGCAGGAAATGGATCATGTGTTATTGTTGGCAGACGCGCAGACCAGGTTTTAAGAGAAAAATATAAGGTTATCAGTATTTTTATATCTGCCTCAAAGCAATCCAGAATCCAGCATATTGCTGCAAGAGACTCCGTATCGGAAAAAGATGCACTTCGTAAATTATCTAAGGTAGACAAAGAGAGAGCAGCATATTATAATCAGAATTCGGAGAGGAAATGGGGATATGCGGAGACTTATGATGTTTGTTTCAATTCAGATATGCTGGGAATGGAAGCAACAGCAAATGCGATTGTAACTATTGTTTTAAGTGATGATAACGATTGATATCAATTCTATCATTGTGGTATACAGATAGAAAATAATAAAACAATTTGCCCGTTCGATGTGTGAAATCAGGAAGGTTTGCTTGCCTTTCGTGATTTCACACTTTTTTCGTGAGCACACCAGGTGAAATGACTAGGACCCGGCAATGATCCATTTCCACAGCTTGATATGCATTGCGAAAGGTCGAAAACACAATTAGAAAAATGTTCTTGGTTTTCATAAAAAACGAACGGATCGGGGTTATAGCAAGTTGTCGATTCGCATTAGAAAGTTGCCGGGATATTTAGGCATTTTATCCATATATCTGATTCCAAACAGACTTGAAATAGCGTATAAAATACTATATAATTTTAAGAAGTATGAAATATCCGCATGCAATTTGTGCAATTCCGGTTGAAAATTCAATTTTGCCGGACCAATGTTTTTGCCGCTATGCGGTTCCAGGAGGAGGTTCCCAATTGTCCCAGATCAACGAAATAGACAACGAGTTTGGATTTGAATTAGAAACGCTGCCTGTGCTGCCATTGCGTGGTCTGGTTGCATTCCCTGAAATGCTAATCCATTTTGATGTCGGCCGCCTGATTTCCATGAAGGCACTGGAACAATCCATGAAGGACAACCAGAGGCTGTTTTTGACAGCACAGAGAGATATCCGCACAGATTCACCGACATCGGATGATTTGTTTACCTTTGGCACTGTTTGTACTGTCAAACAGATTCTGCGTCTGCCGGGTGATAATATCCGGGTTTTGGTAGAAGGTACCTATCGTGCTGGAGTTGAAGAATTTTCCATGCAGGATGACTGTATGTTTGCAAGGGTATTCCGAGTGGATACAGATGCTGGACGTACATCACAGCGCCGCAAAGAAGCGCTTGTGCGCACCTTGCAGGATCACTTTGAAGAATATGCAAGCCTGGCTTCCCATGTTACAAATGATGTTGTGATGTCTGTGATGGATGGAGGCGAACCGGGATATCTGGCAGACTACGTTGCCCAGAATACACCGCTTGCATTTGAAACCAAACAGGAGCTGCTGGAGCAGCTGCATGATGTACGCCGTTTGGAGCATGTTATCCGTGTTCTTGGCAACGAAATACAAATCCTGCGCATTGAAAACGGGATTCAGGAAAAGCTTAAGGAGCAGGTAGATAAAAACCAGAAGGAATATTATCTGCGTGAACAGTTGAAAGTCATTCAGGGCGAACTGGGTGAACAGGATACTGGTGATGAAGTTGAAGAATACCGTGAGAAAATCCGTGCGTTACATCTGGAAGAAGCTTCGGAAACAAAGCTGATGAAGGAAGCGAGCCGTCTGGAAAAGATGCAGCCGTTATCGGCGGAAAGCGGTGTCATCCGTACGTATCTGGACACCTGCCTTGAGCTTCCATGGAATACAACAACCAAAGAACAGCTGAATCTTAAGGCCGCCCGCCGGATTCTGGATCGTGACCATTTTGGCCTAGAAAAGGTAAAGGATCGGATTATGGAGTTCCTTGCCGTCAAATCCCTTGCGCCGCAGCTGAAGGGGCAGGTTCTGTGCCTTGTCGGCCCTCCGGGAGTGGGAAAAACCTCTATTGTCCGTTCTGTGGCGGAAGCAATGGGGCGCAATTATGCCCGCATGTCTCTGGGTGGTGTACGCGATGAAGCTGATATTCGTGGTCACCGGAAGACATATATCGGCGCTATGCCAGGACGTATTATGACAGCTTTGGCACAGGCAGGCAGTAAAAATGCTTTGATTCTGATGGATGAAATTGATAAAATGGGGACGGATTCCCGTGGTGATCCGGCCTCTGCACTGCTTGAGGTTCTGGATATTGAGCAGAACAATGCATTCCGTGATCATTTTATTGAAATTCCGTTTGATCTATCCGATGTCCTGTTCATCACCACGGCTAATTCATTGAATACGATTCCGCGCCCGCTGCTTGACCGTATGGAAGTAATCGAGCTTTCGAGCTATACCGAACAGGAAAAAGCGGAAATTGCCATGCGTTATCTGCTGCCAAAACAGCTGGAGCATCATGGACTGAAAAAATCCAATCTGACGTTAAGCCGTGAAACAATGGTTTATCTGATTGATGCATATACAAGGGAAGCTGGCGTACGCCGTCTGGAGCAGCAGATTGCAACCGTGTGCCGCAAGGCTGCAAAAATCATTGCAGATGACCAGCAGCAGAATCCGAATCGAAAAACACGCAAGCGTGTGACCGTGAATCATTCCAATATGGAAAAATTCCTTGGTACACCGCGGTATAAGAAAGACAATGTAAGCAAAAAAGATGAAATTGGCGTAGTGAATGGCCTTGCATGGACTTCTGTTGGCGGTGAAATGCTGCAGGTTGAAGTCAATGTCATTCCGGGCACCGGAAAACTGGAAATTACCGGCAATCTGGGCAAGGTAATGTTAGAATCTGCAAAGACGGCTGTAACCTGTGTCCGTTCTTCAGCAAAGGATCTGGGCATTGACCCCATGTTTTATAAGGATAATGACATTCACATCCATTTCCCTGAGGCCGCTATTCCAAAGGATGGTCCCTCGGCAGGTGTTACAATGACCACTGCGCTTGCATCGGCATTGTCCGGCATTCCGGTACGCCATGATGTTGCGATGACTGGTGAGGTAACTATCCGTGGACGCGTCATGCCGATCGGTGGCTTAAAGGAGAAGACGATGGCAGCTTATCGTGCTGGTATGAAGATTGTCATTGTCCCCGCTGAAAATGAGCCGGATTTACAGGATATCGATCCGGTTGTCCGTAAAAATATTGAATTTGTGATCGCAGAAACCATGCAGACCGTATTGGATACAGCACTCTGCCGGGAACAGGCAGATGATGCAAATACCATCAATCCGACCATTATACCAGAGTCTGTTGCTGTAGGCTCTGATGTGACAACAAGGCAAGGAGAACTATGCTGAATTTACATAAAGCAGAATTTGTTCGTTCGGCGGTGAAGGCAAGTGACTTTCCAAATGATGCATTACCGCAGATTGCATTTGCCGGCAAATCCAATGTCGGTAAATCCTCCACGATCAACCGCATTCTAAACCGTAAAAATTTTGCACGTGTAGGAAATGAACCGGGAAAGACTGTTCATATCAATTTCTTTCATATTGATGACAAGGTCTATTTTGTCGATCTTCCAGGTTATGGCTATGCCAAAGTTTCCAAGAAGGAACGCGCACGTTGGGGACAGCTGATGGAGGAATACTTTGCACGAGACGATACACTGACGCTGGGATTCCAGATCGTTGATATCCGCCACAAGCCAACCGCAGATGATGTTACCATGGCTGACTGGTTTTTACAGACAGGTATGCCCTTTGCGGTCATTGCAAACAAGCACGACAAAATCAAGAAGAGCCAGCTGGAAGGCAATATACAGACCATCCGCACCACGCTGCATCTGCCGGAGGATGTCCCTGTAATTCCGTTTTCCGCAGAAAAGGGGACAGGGAAAGAGCAGGTGCTGGCTTTGATTCTGGATCATATTCACGAAGAAAAATAATTTTATCCTTAGGGCGTATGTGAAAAAAACAGAGCGTTTGATGATATTCGTTGATATTGATGCTCGGATTTCAGATACCTCCCGATGATAGATATAGAAAAGGATGATTGAGAAATGAACGAGAAGAAACCATTTGTGACCAAAGGACAGGCAGAAGAAATCGTAAAGGAATATCCAACACCGATTCATCTGTATGATGAAAAAGGTATCCGTGAAAATGCACGCAGACTGAACAAGGCATTTTCCTGGAATAAGGGTTTTAAAGAATATTTTGCAGTAAAGGCTACCCCGAATCCGCGTATTCTGCAGATATTGAAGGAAGAAGGCTGCGGCACAGACTGCTCCTCCCTGACCGAACTGATGATGAGTGAAGCATGCGGTTTCTCTGGCAAGGAAATCATGTTCTCCTCCAATGATACCCCGGCTGAAGAATTTGTTATGGCTGAACAGCTGGGCGCTACCATCAATCTGGATGATATTACACATATTCCGTTCCTGGAAGATGCAATCGGTCATATTCCGGAGCGTATTTGCTGCCGCTTCAATCCGGGCGGTGTATTCCAGCTGGGTGGCTCCAAGGAAGGCTTCCAGGTTATGGATAATCCGGGCGAAGCAAAGTATGGTATGACCCGCGCACAGATTTCTGAAGCATATAAGATTCTGAAGTCCAAGGGAGCGAAGGAATTTGGCATCCATGCATTCCTCGCATCTAACACCATTTCCAATGAATACTATCCAGCACTGGCAAGCATTTTGTTCAAGCTTGCGGTTGAACTGAAGGAAGAGACCGGCGCTCATATTACCTTCATCAATCTGTCTGGTGGTATCGGTATCCCGTATCGTCCGGAGCAGGATGTCAACGACATTGCTGTAATTGGTGAAGGCGTGCGCAAGGCATATGAGGAAATCCTCGTACCGGCTGGTATGGATGATGTTGCACTGTACACTGAGCTTGGCCGTTATATGCTTGGCCCTTACGGCTGCCTGCTGACCCGTGCAATCCATGAGAAGAACACCTATAAAAATTATATTGGTGTGGATGCCTGCGCTGCTAACCTGATGCGTCCGGCTATTTATGGCGCTTATCATCATATCACTGTTCTGGGCAAGGAAAATGATCCGTGTGATCACAAGTATGATGTAACTGGTTCCCTGTGCGAGAACTGTGATAAGTTTGCAGTTGACCGTATGCTGCCGGAAATTGATAAGGGAGATCTGCTGGTCATTCATGATGCAGGTGCACATGGTTTCTCCATGGGCTATAACTACAACGGCAGACTGCGTTCTGCAGAAGTCCTGCTGAAGGAAGATGGCTCTACAGAACTGATCCGCCGTGCAGAGACACCGGAAGATTATTTTGCAACGCTGGACGTAACAGGCGTTTTTGATAAGAAGTAAATCATACTGTATTGCGGGTGGGGAAGCGCTGGTCATTTGATCGGCGCTTTTCGCCGGATAAAAAGCAGCACTTCTGTCTAAGCTGAAAGCAGGGAAGGAGGTGCTGTACCATGCTGCGCTATCGATTGACTCTGCTGATTACAGCAGCTATTTTGACGGTTATGCTGCTGCTGTCATTGCAGTAAAAAACTGGCAGTTTTTTCTGCCACTGACAACGGGTTTATCTTTTCATTCGACAGAATCTGTGATACAATAAAAGAAATATAAGGGAGGGAAAGCATTCATGCGACATATCATTGACCTCAGTGACCTTAAAATGGAAGAATTCAACGAATTATATAAATTGACTTCAAATATCATCGACCGTCCGGAGGGATATACAGAAGCCTGCCGCGGCAAGGTGCTTGGCAGCCTGTTTTTTGAACCGAGTACCCGTACGAATCTTTCATTTTCAACCGCTATGAAGCGTCTCGGAGGAAGTGTAATTGGTTTTTCCAATCCAAACGCCTCTTCCACGACAAAAGGTGAGACACTGGATGATACCATCACCATGGTTTCTAACTATGCAGATATGATCGTCATGCGCCATCCGAGTGAAGGCGCAGCAAAAGCTGCTTCATTTTTTTCTGAAGTTCCTGTAATCAATGCCGGTGATGGCGGGCATCTGCATCCGACCCAGACGCTGGCTGATATGACTACCATTCTTCGCCTGCGCGGTTCCGCAGATAATATGAAGATTGGTATTTGCGGCGATTTGAAATATGGCCGCACTGTACATTCCCTTATTCGCTTCCTTGCCAATTATAAAAACGTGCAGTTTTATCTGATTGCACCGCGCCAGCTGGCGATTCCAGAATATTTGCGCCAGTTTATGAATGAACATAAGATGAAGTTTTATGAGATTTCCGGTTTGGAACCGGTTATCCCGATGCTGGATGTTCTCTACATGACCCGTATTCAGAAGGAACGTTTTGCGGACAGCGCTGTATACGAGAGCCTGAAGGGCATTTATTGCCTGACCAGAGCAAAATTGCGTGATGCGAAAAAGGATCTTCTGATTATGCATCCGCTGCCGCGTGTTGACGAGATTGCAAAGGATGTAGATGATGATCCGAGAGCTGTCTATTTTGATCAGGCACGTTTTGGTATGTATGCTCGTATGGCGCTGCTGCTGACGCTGAGTAAAGAGCAGCGTTACCACATGCTGAAAAATATTCCAGGACGCCCGAATTTGCGCTGTACCAATCCCAAGTGTATCACCCGTACAGAAAGCTATCTGCCGATGGAGACACACCGCACACCGGAGGGCGAACGGTGCATCTATTGTGATCAGCCGGTTGAGTACCGTAAGCGCAGAGTTGTCGTAGAGTGGGAATAACAACATATTTTACTTAACTTGAGATTTAGTTGAAAATTAACCTCATTTCACAGAAAACTAAGCGTAAAATGTGAAATGAGGTTTAATTTTTTTGGTCAAATAAAATTCGTTGCCCAAGATTTGCCCAAAAAGTCAGGGGTTATCTTTTTTGTCCTCCTCAATTATTTGCTCTAACCTCTGGGCAAGCTGCTCTTGTTTGTTTGGATACAGATGGGAATATATCTGCAGTGTAGTCTCAATGTTTTCATGCCCCAGTCTTTCTGCTATTAACAAAGGGGAGTATCCCATCTCAATCAACAGGGAAGCATGGCTGTGTCTTAGATCATGTATTCGAATTCTTTTTACACCTGCTTTTTTTATACCACGTTTCATTTCCATTTCCAGAACTCTCTTACTGCTGAACTGAAATATGCGAGCATCCGCGTCACCGCAAGGCTGCGTGCGAATGTATTTGCAGATTGAATCCATAACGCTGGAAGGCACTGTGATCGTACGCCGACCAGCCGACGTTTTTGGAGGATTAACGATATCTTGTTTGTTACGACGTGTGTATGTTTTACTGATAGATACTTCACTCGATTCCCAGTTAAAATCAGCAGGCGTTAATGCCAGCATTTCACCAGACCGCATACCTGTCCAATAAAGCAGATTAAACATAGCCTTGCTGACGGGTCTGTCCGAAATCGCGGCTTCAAATAAATTAAATTCCTCATGCGTCCAGAACTGCATAGTCTCTGCTCGCTTTTTTCCCATAGAGCCACACTGCGCTGCAGGATTGGATTGCAAACCATAATATTTAACGGCAAAATTCATAATTGCAGACATCTGATTATGTACCGTCTTCAAGTATGTTGGAGAATATGCCTGTTTATCTTCCATAAGAAGTGTTTGCCATTTCCGAATCATGGCGGGTGTTACTTTTTCTATTTGTGTGTCTTTAAAGTGAGGTAAAATCTTTGTTATGATTATGCATTCTTTGGCGATATAAGTAGTCATTCTGACGCGGTTTCGACAATCTGCAAGGTATAAATCAATCAGAGCGCCCATTGTCATCTTGGGTGTGCCGGAATGATTCTGCAGGAAGTCTCTTTCAAACTCTTGGGCTTCCTTTTTTGTCTTGAATCCGGTTTTCCTGTACCGGACTCTTTCGCCGTTCCATTCATTGTAATAAAAGGAAACATCCCAGCGTTTCCCATCCTTGTTCTTTTTACAAGCCACAAAAATCAGCTCCTTTATTTACTTTTTCAGACGAATGTAGTAAAATAAAGGGGTAGATTCACCGTAGGAAGTTTATCTACCCCTATGTCCCGTCTTGGTGCGCCAACACCGAGGCGGGAGTTTTTTTAGTTTTATGCGGATAATTCTCTGGTGATATAAGTCAGTCCGTTATTTCGAAATTCGTCAAAAGACGTATATTGCTTGTCGGATACATTAGTGATTTGCTTTTGATTAAAACCGGATAACTTTTCAAAATTCTCGTGAACGATAAGACTACGAAAAGAAATATTCTCCTGCATGAAATTTAGGCAAGAGATAACAACTTTAGATGCTTTATTATTGTCATTTACTCCAAAAAGGTAAATTGGCTTTTGGGAAGCAATTTCGTAATCAACAACACAGTCTTTATTATTTCCGGGTGATGTTGATTTTGTGACAGAGTAATGCTTTGCTAGATCTTCAAAGACAAAAGAATCTAAGAATTCATAAAAATAAGATTTTAAAGATTCTCTACTAATAATTTCCATGTTGCTTACTTTAGAAATTACTTGAGCTAGCTGGTAAATACCACATTCCAGTTGAGCTGGAAAAACATCAATATAAATATTTCCGTTATCAAACTGACATCTATTTTGGGATATTATATCGTTGAAAATTTCATTCTTGTGTGGCGTGTCTAAATCGAATGTATAAGACAACTTCATAAGTGTAATGCCGTAATCACATATTCTAATTTTGCTGGAATCAAAAGGACTTTCTTCGACAAATATATCGTACATGTCCCCGTCTTCGTAGTATATTGGAAGAATGACCTTGAAAACATTTGGTCGCTTTTCTCGAAATGCAATAGATCCAAAATTCTGCTGCATTTTATAAAGATGGTCTAACGTTAGCATAGTTCTCCCTCCTCGGCGCTAATTTAGATCCAAGACAACTGACCTTCAATTTGTTTACTATTCAAATCGATATGCTCTGTCAATCCTATTATAGCACAGTATTGACAAAAATACGTTATAGCTTCGTCAAAAGAGGAAAAATGGTTTGTAGGTCCTTGGTTCGTTGGTTTTGAAAAACGTCGACTGTCAATATCTTCTTGTGTTAATTGATGGGTATGAAAACTGTGGTGCGTATCCGCGTTAAGAGGTTTTTTTCCGTCGTGAGGACCTTGGCAGCGAAGTAGTATTAGCTGTTTGTTTGTGTTCAAGTACTCGTTGGCGTTCTTCCATATTAAACCGACTGAAAAGTCTTCTACAAATTCAGTTGATTGACGCAAAAACATTTGATATTTAAAACGCTTATCTTCCGATTCTAATTCGATATTATTTCGGCGACTACGATTTTGTTCAATCATTTTTCGACGATCAGCTTTAACGACAATTTTTGGGCATCGAATTAGTTCGTCAATAGTTGGAGTGTCCATAAATTATCCCCCTATTTTATTTTTTGTCATAGGCTTGCACCTGATGCTTTCCCCTGTCGGTATTAGCGGTACCGGCGGGGGATTTTTTGTTTATACATAGTATAATGAGTAGTCAGGTTCATGATAATAACCCATCATAGACGCTTCAAAGGCTTCTTGAGCAGAATCGTACATATCTTTGTTTAGATAATAACGATCATTAGAACGAAAGTTATACGCAACAAGCGCAGCTGGTGGACTGACTATAAAACAGTCACTGTAATCATCTGGGTTTTGCAGATCTAGTAAATCCGCCAGCGGAACTGGACATAATAGATTACGTGCAAAACAATTGGCTTCCGCGTTTGTTATTTCGTTGTCCATAGCATGATTTAGGACAAAGTGCCCAAACTCATGAGCTAGAGTAAAACGAACAATACGAAAATCTTCAAGATCATTGTAGAAAATGATACTCCTATTTGTTAAGAAATCATGCTGTATAAAGCCAGACTCACTTTTGGCTCTGCAAAGTTCTAAGTTGTTCGTATGTGAATATGGTAAAAGCGCAACTCCGGGAGTCTTCTTTATAATATATTCTATGGGGGTGGAATAATCACCCCAGCCATATTGTGAACGAATGCGGTATGCACTGTTTGTTGCTAAAGAATAATCAGCTTCTTTAATCATGGGTTATTTGAACAGCTCCTCATCATCAAAATATAATTTAGCCATTTCAATTAACTTTTTTCTCTGTTCAGGTGTCATTTTTTTAGCAGCTCTACCTATTACAATTACTTCGTGAGGGGCGTTTCTAAATTCTTCAAGAAATTGATCTTGGGAAGGAGAAGAATCGTCCCAGTCCATTAAATATGCAGGAGAAACTTGAAGAGCATCAGCTAATAATTTGATTTTATCTCGTCGAATGTTTTTTATCTCTCCACTTTCCCAACGAGATACTGTAGCGGCTCTAACCCCTACACGCATTGCGACATCATCCAAAGTTAATCCTAGTTCTTGTCTTCGAATTTTAATCTTTTCTTTAAATTCCATTGATCTCTCCATCTTTCGGCTAAAATTTAGAGTAAGTGATTTGATAATACACCTCCTATAAATAGGTTTATTAAATATTACTATATCATATAATTGCGAAAATGCAATACGAAAACGCAAAAAAAATAAAAATATTTCGTTTACGTATTGACTTTTACGAAAATGCATTGTAAAATTATTTACGTAAACGTAAGGAGGTGGCAATTTGTTTAACAAATTATTGTTTCAGTATGAAGTAAAGAAAAAAGGCTTCACCCTTAAGGATGCTGCACATATTATGGGCGTTGATGTAACAACGTTGTACCGAAAAATGAACGGCGAGAGTGATTTTTATAGACATGAAATCCAAAAGCTATGTGCTGAAATTGGATTTGATAATCCTATGGAAATTTTTTTTGCTGAAAAAATTACGTAAACGTAAAAATGGGCGATGAAGCTGGAGTGAGAGCGATGACGACAAATGACATCAGAAAACTGTGTTCCCGACGTTCAGCGCGAGAGCCGTGTTTTATTTGTGGGGAGCATGAGGATATTACACAGGCACATCATGTTATGCCGCTCTCGAAAGTGAAAATCTTTTTAGAGCAAGGACACTTCATTGAAGAACCTCCAATAGTGTGGCTTTGTTCTAATTGTCATACCAGAGTACATCGATTTTATGAAGAGAGCATTCACAAAACACCTGAATTTACAAAAAGGTATTTTGAAATGCAGGAAATGGAGTGGAAATACTTTGATGGACAAGCGAAACGATGGTTGTCAGAATGCTGTGATAATTCGCCCAGAGAACCTTCCTGACACGCTTCCGGAACTTGCGAAATTTGTTCTATTTACACGGGAGAAATTGGTTTCAGTTAAAGCCGAAATTCGCGCTTTAAAAAAGTTGGAACTTGCACCCGAAATAGTAGAACGAAAAAGGCTGGAAGCACAAATGGTTAGCGAAGCTCTACTGGATGCACAAAAGCTGGTTGGAACAGAAACAAAAAAGATACCAAAAGCTTCTGGAGGAGATCGACGTAGTCAAGATTTCAAAAACGACACCGCTGTCGATTTTGAAAAAACAAAGAAAACCAAACGCGAAGTCATTGAAGAACTTGGTTTTAGTCCAAAGCAGGTAGAGCGTATGGAAATCCTCGCTGATAATCCTGATGTAGTTGAAGAAGTTAAAGCTAAAGCACGCGAAAATGGTGATATTCCCACACAAACACAGGTTATCAATATGGTAAAGTACCGCAAGCAGAAAGCTAATGAAGTGATTCGAAGCACGAGGGTATCAGACAAATTTCTTGACACCCTTAGAGCAGTTCTTGATCTGGATACATCAAGTGAAATGCTTGATTTGTTGGCCAATAATGCTGATTCAACTGCTATGGGAATATATTTAACCGTATTAGATAGCGTGCAAAATAAATTAGATGCAATTCGTTGTGGATTGCTTAGCAGAAAGGAGATCAAAAATGGCGAAAAGTAATTACAGACCGATATCTGATGGTGCGATGGAGTATATCAAGCACAACATCAAAGTAAAAGGCGTTATGAGCGTTGAAGAAGTTGAAAGTATGATTCGACCGCATTATGTCCCGGATCACTGGTTATTGGTAGAGCGTGATATTCATACACGTGCAACGAATATTTTGCGCCGCATCCGTGATGAAGATGGTACACGAACCTGCTTTGCTGTCAAGTCCGATGGTACATATGTAAACGTGGAGAAGTGCGAAGACGTGGACAAACTAAGAGAAGTTGATGAAATGCTTGCAAAGCAGGCTTCAGGTATCCAGAAGTCTCGTAATAAGACGCTCAGACGTAGACAAGAAGTCGAAGGGCAGCTCGCTATGGAAGGATTGGCGTGAAAGAACATTGAAAAGCGTAGCTCGAATTAGGAGGTGAGGAAAGATGCCGTTAGCAACAATGTTTGGAGAGGGCAAATATGCTATTACTATCCGACAGGATATCATAGACAGCGTCGCGGAAGATATTGTCTATGATGTGTGGGAAAAAATGCCCTCTAATGCACGTACACCTGAGATTATCAAGTGTGTGATTAAGAGGGCAGAGGAATTAGCGGATAGCATGCTGGTCACATATGTTTCTCACACAAAAAAGACTGAATAAGAAAGGAGAACACTATGAGTAATCCATATATCACAACGGGAGAACTCGCCGAACTGATTGGCGCATCAAAGTCAACAGCAAGCAGAATTATCTCTGATGTAAACAAAAACTTACGGAAGGATGGATTTTATACCTTCCGCGGCAAAGCACCCCGCAATGCCGTTCTGAAGCGGCTTGGTTTGGCGGAACAGAAAGGAGCAACCATATGAACAAAGACACAATATCAATTACACTGGCCGGCATATTTACCATGCTGGCAATCATCGGCTCAGCGATCGTGCTGGGCGGAGTACTGGAAATGTTAGGAGGATGACACATGATTACATTTTTACAAGGCTTTCTGCTGGGCGCTGCAGCAGTTATCGGCGCGTTTTGTGTGTACCTCAAACTGTGGACTATTCGGCAGGACAATATTGCAGCACGACATCGTGAAGCGGAGAACCGCCGCAAGGTGGAAAAGGCTAAGGCTGCACGCAATGCTGAAAACATGCGGCAGATCGGAGGCGTAGGCAATGAATAAAGCACTGACCAAAGCCGCCGAGCAGTTAAGCCAACATTGCCATAGTCACTACAATCCTGATGGGAAATGCAAGTGTCCGTTTTGGCAACGGTATCCATATGGGCATTGCGGTATTCGCAATCCTGTGAGCTGGTGTATTAGCCAGATAAAGGAGGCTACAAAATGAGTTGTGGTGTTGCTAAGTTTACATTTCTTGAATTGGTACATCTTGCTTTATTTGACTTACAGGTGGACGAAGAAATCCAAGTGGAGATCATGGAACGTAATCGAGTCTATTATAAAAAATTTAAAACCAAGAATCCTACATATTATTCTGAGCGCTATCACAAGAATAGAGAACAAATCCTTGCGCGTAAGCGTGAATTGTACGCGCAAAAGAAAAGCACCCAGCGGAACGGCAATTCCAACTGAGTGCAAACTACATATATCATCAATATAATACAACATAGGAGGACATAATGTCAAATTCATTTTCATTATATGAGTTGAGCCGTAGCTACCGGGAGGCATTCAACAACCTCGAAGTTGATGAGGCTACCGGCGAGATCACCAATTTTGCGGATATCGACTTTATCGAATCGAGTTTTGAAGATAAGGCAATCAACTGTGCGCTGTACATCAAGGGACTTGATGCTGAGATTGAAGCGTACAAGACTGAGGAAGAACGCCTGAAGAACTGGCGCAAGGCTGCAGAGAAGAAGCGCGAAAGCTTCATGGAGTACATTGAAAGTTGCATGGACGAGGTCGGAAAGGTTAAGATTCAGGACGCGCGGGCACGTCTGAGCTTCCGAAAGTCCGAGCAGTTGGTTGTGGATGATCCAGACATGCTGCCGCGCAAGTTCATTGTGGTTAAAACTGAGGAGAAGCCGGACAAGACGGCTATCAAGGCAGCAATCAAGGCGGGAATAGAGATTTCCGGCGCACATATTGAAACCTGCCGAAATTTACAAATCAAGTAAAGAAGGTGAATGAAATGTCTTTTGAAAAGGTTACGCGTCGACAGGCGAAATTACGCATGGCATTGACCGGTGTTTCTGGTTCCGGCAAGACGCTGGGAGCGTTATACATAGCATATGGAATCACTGGCGACTGGAGCAAAATCGCCCTGATTGATACTGAACATGAACGTGCCAGGTTCTATGCAGATCGTTCCGATCTTGATACAGGTGAATTTCTATATTGCCCAATGGATGCACCGTTCTCTCCAGAGCGGTACAAGCAGCTGGTTGCGGAAGGTGCTGCAGCTGTAGGCCCGGACGGCGTTGTAATTGTGGATAGCTTCTCACACGCGTGGGAAGCAGAAGGCGGTGTGTTGGAAATTAAAGACAAAATTTCAGAGCAGCGCGGTAAAAACAGCTATACAGCATGGAATGAAGCTGGCCGGGAACAAAGTTCCCTTGTCAATGCAATTCTTGCGGTACCATGCCATACAATTATTACAATGCGCTCTAAGATGGAATATGCCCTGATTGAGAATGACCGCGGCCGCATGGAGCCCCGTAAAATGGGTTTGAAGCCCATCCAGCGTGATAATGTTGAATATGAGTTTGATATTGTTTTGGATATTAACCGCAGCCATCTTGCTACAGCATCGAAGGATACCACATTCCTGGACAAGTATGGTGCTGTCATTACTCCCGAATTAGGAAAACAGCTGAAAAACTGGCTTGCAAATGGTGAGGAGCCACCAATGTGTGAATGCTGTGGAAAAATCATCACACCGACAAGTAAGCATACGGTTGAATCACTGATTGCAGGCACCATGGAACGAACTGGCAAGAAGATGTGCAATGTATGCTTCAATGCATGGTACAAGGAGCAACAGAGACAGAATGAGTAAGCTCAGACCATATCAGGAAGATATTTTGGATAATGTGCGACAGGCATACAGGGCTGGATATAAGCGTCCCTGTGTTGTCCTGCCGTGCGGTGGTGGTAAATCCTGCATTACTGCTGAGATTGCCAAACAGGCAACTATGAAAGGGAACCGTGTATTATTTCTGGTTCATCGAAGGGAACTTGTTGATCAGATCAGGCAGACATTCTATAACTGGGGTGTTGATCTTAGCCTCTGTCGTGTAGAAATGGTGCAAACCGCGTGCCGGAGGTTACATAAGATGCCGGCCCCACGACTTATCATTACGGATGAAAATCATCATTGTCTCGCATCCAGCTATCGAAAAATTTATGAAGCATATCCGGATGCGCAATGCCTGGGAGTTACCGCAACGCCGATCCGATTGAACGGTGGTGGATTGGGAGATGTAAATGATACGCTGGTGATCGGTGTAACCGCAAAATGGCTTATTGAGAATCATTTCCTTGCGCCGTACGACTACTATGCGCCTGCGGTTGCGGATTTGTCTGGACTACACACTCGCCGTGGTGAATTTGTTACTTCAGAAGTTATGGCAGAACTGGACAAATCAACCATTTACGGTGATGTAGTCGGGCATTACAGGAAGTTGGCTGCCAGCTGCAAAGCAGTGTGTTATTGTGCATCTATTCAGCATTCAGAGGAAATGGCAGCGAGGTTTTCAGCTGCAGGCATTCCGGCATCACATATTGATGGCTCTACCAATAAGTATGAACGAAATTTTATTATTCAACAGTTTCGTGAAGGAAAGATTCAGATCCTTTGCAATGTGGATTTAATTTCAGAGGGTTTTGATGTACCCGACTGCTCTTGTGCCATCCTACTGCGGCCTACACAGTCACTAACACTGTTCATTCAACAGTCCATGCGATGTATGAGATATCAGCCGGACAAGCGTGCAGTTATCATTGATCATGTTGGGAACTATACCCGTTTTGGCATGCCGGACGATGACCGTGAATGGTCATTGGAGCCGAAGAAAAAGAAAAAACGCATGGTTGCTGAAGGAGAACAGATCAGGCAGTGTCCGGAATGCTTTTTTACATTTCCTAAGGCAAATACCTGTCCGCATTGTGGGTATGAATTTCCACAGAAGAAACGTGGAGACCTGGAAGAAGATAGCGCCGCAGAGCTTGAAAAGATTGAGGGTTTTACATTGGATTACCAGACACCGGACGATTGTTCGACTTATCAAGAGCTACTTCAATATGCAGAATCCCATGGATATAAAAAAGGCTGGGCGTTTTATCAGGCGAAGAACAGGGGGTTATTGGCATGACGGAACATGAACTGCAGAACCGAATCCGTGTGGAACTATCAAAGTGCGGTGGAATCTGTTTCAGGACAAATGCCGGTTCATTCTGGCAGGGAAAGCGCGTGTGGTCACGTGAGTTTCAGGAAACTGTACTGACACAGCTGCGTGCCATTGAAGGGCTGCCGGATGGATTCCCGGATTTACTATTTATCGATCACAAAGGCTGTGCGTTTATCGAAGTTAAAGCACCGAAAGGGAAAGTTCGGAAAGCGCAGGACAAATTTATTAAACTTATGCAATCCTATGGCCATAGGGCAGGAATTGCCCGTTCGGTTGAGGATGCAGTGCAGATTATTCAAGGAGGGACATAATTATGGGTTTTAGCGTAGATCATAGCCAGGCAAACAGTCTGTTGCCAGAAGGTGAATATGAGTGCATCATCGAGTTTGCGCAGCAGACAACGACGAGGAATGGAATACCGTTCATTAATATCCCGCTCATTATTCGAAAGGATGTAGCGGATAACCCCAAAAAGGCTGGTAAGATTTTTCACAGCTTGTGGATGAAGAAGGAACCAACGCCGGCAGATAATGCGTGTGATGGTTATTCCGCAAAACAGATTCAGTCTTTATCCAAGGCTGCCGGGCTGCCGAATGGTAAATCATACGCAAACATGGAGGAATGGTGCGCCGATCTGACAGGTAAACCTATCCGTGTAACCATTTATCATAATCAATATAATGGCAATGTCAATGCTCGTGTCAGCTGGACCAACGAAACCAAGCATCCTAATATTGCAGCTCTGGACAAGGAAACGCATCAGGCTATGCATGGGAATTTTACCGAAATGCCAAATGATCCGGATGATGTTCCGTTTTAAGTGAGAGGATGTGACCGTTTTGTACGAGCAGATACCTGAAGAATTGAAAAAGCTGCCGAATTGGGTGTGCTGGAAAGGTGAGCCCGGAGAGAACGGTAAACTGCGTAAGACGCCGATCAATCCCCGCACCGGTGGCGGAGCAATGAGCAATAATCCGTGTACATGGACGGACTTTGAAACTGCCGTCTCGGCATCGAAACAGTACAGCGGTGTGGGCTTTATGTTCGCACCGCCGTATTTCGGTGTTGATATTGACAATGTCGGTGATGCAATCGCAGATTTTCAAGCAGGTAAAGATGACAATATTATTTCTGAATTTGTCCATACGCTTTGTAGTTACACGGAATATTCACAGTCTGGTAATGGCATTCACATCATCTGCCGCGGTACGCTTCCGGAAGGGGGGCGCAGGCGGCAAAATGTTGAAATGTATCAGACTGGACGATATTTTATTATGACCGGTAATGATGCTGCAGGCTATGCCGACATATCTGAATGCACTGAACTGATAAAGCCGCTGCATGAAAAATATATCGGCGGCGGACGGGTACCGACAACCGGAATTCAAATTGTACCAATCAACCTTTCAGACCGTGAGGTTTTAGATGCTGCCATGAAATCCAAGCAGGGACAGATGGTTAAGGACCTATATGAGGGGAATTGGGAAACATACTTCCGCAGCCAATCAGAAGCAGACATGTCATTCTGTAATACGCTGGCTTTTTGGTGTCGGTGTGATGTAGAACTGATGGACAGGATTTTTCGTTCCTCTGGTCTGTATCGTGAGAAATGGAATCGGAGGCAATCCGGAAGTACATATGGAGCACTGACGATAAAAAAAGCTGTGCAGGGCTGCAGCAGGGTTTATGAACCGCCTGCAGCATATGGTGTATCCATTGGAAGAAGTGAAAAGCCGAAACAAGCAAAACTGTATTCCTTTGATGATATGGGAAATGCGGAGAGGCTGACGGATGCTTTCAGCAATTCTATCCGATATAGCTATGTAAATAAACGCTGGTACTACTATGATAACCGCAAATGGTGTGTTGATCAGATGGGTATACTGGGACGTTTATCCGATGAGGTTGTGGAAGAAATGAAGCATAGTTTGAAGGATTACCTGCAGCAACCGTGTGATCCGGATGACATGGAGAAGAACTTCCAAAAGCATATGAAATATTCACGGTCCAATAAGGGTAAACGTGCCATGTTGGCAGAAGCAATGCATCATGTCCCAATCAGCACAGAACAAATGGATTCTTACAATCAATATCTTAATACACCCAATGGTGTTTTGAGATTGAGAACCGGAGTATTGGAGCCACATGATCCGAAAATGTATCTGACCAAGATTACATACTGTGAGTATACCGATCATGCAGATTGCCCACGATGGAAACAGTTCTTACAGGAAATCTTCAATGAGGATCGTGAATTAATACAGTACATACAAAAGGCCGTTGGTTACAGTTTAACCGGCTCCACGCAGGAGCAATGCGCTTTCTTCTGTTATGGAACTGGCAGAAATGGCAAGAGTACATTTTTGGATGTAGTTTCAGCCATGATGGGAGATTATGCAATCAACATTCAGCCTGAAACAATCATGGTTCGGCATGGCAGCGGCAACGGAGCAAACAGCGATATTGCCCGTCTGAAAGGTGCCCGGTTTGTAACCAGCGTGGAGCCGAATGAAGGTATGAAGCTGAATGAGGGCTTAATCAAGCAGCTTACCGGCGGTGACAAGGTGACGGCCCGTTATCAGTATGGAAATGAATTCGAATTTACACCGGAATTTAAGCTCTGGATGGGAACAAACCATAAACCTGTGATCCGAGGCACAGATACCGGTATTTGGAGGCGCGTTCATCTGATTCCGTTTACCGTTACGATTCCAGAGGAAAAGACTGACCGCCATCTGCTGCAGCATCTCCGTGCCGAGCTGCCCGGCATCCTGCACTGGGCAGTCGAGGGCTGCTTACTCTGGCAGCGAGAAGGTTTGAAGCAGCCAAAAGCTGTTGAAGATGCAACAAAGGAATATCGCAGTGAAATGGATGTTGTTTCAGCCTTTTTGGATGATTGCTGCGTGATTGGCGCAGGACGAGAGAAGACTGCAGATTTATATCAGGCTTACTGCAAATGGGCTGATGAGAATAATGAATATAAAATGAGCAGTCGGAAATTTGGTAATGAACTTACTAAGAGGTTTGAACGCATTCCAAGTCACGGAAGGCAGTATTATCATGGTCTACTTTTAAATTCAGAGTATCGTCCTTATCAAGTGAGTATTGGATAAACGGGTGCATAGGTGCATAAAAATCAAGAATTTGCAAAACCCTTTAAGCACTTTTATTCCTCATATAGTGACTTTATAATTTTTACTATTTTATGCACCCTTATGCACCCAAAAAAACAGAAAAATTATAAATATAAAGAAAAAGAAAGGAGAATACCTATGGATTCAAAAGATATATGTTCAGCAGCATATCATATGACGGACCCAGATGACAGGTATGACCTGTCTGACCTCAAGTTGTATCATGCTATGCGACTGTTGTATGCTGAATTTAAGGCAGAGCTTTGCACCAAGGTTGAAGCTGAGAAGTATAAAGATCAGCTTGTTATTGAATGGCTGAAAGAAAAGCAGAATGGGAAAATTCCACAGCAAATATCATTTGGGCGATTGTAAGGAGAAAACAGAATGAACACATACGAGGTTACACTGGAATTTGATGCTGTCACCATGACGGTTGAGGCAGAAGACGAAGAGGAAGCGCTGGATATCGCGGCAGAGAGAGCTGGTGGATGCCCTGACGTAGATTATTTCATGTCAGAAGTAACGCTAGTAAAGGAAAATCCGGAAGAAGAGGAAAGCCCACTTTCTGGTCAGTGCGATTTGTTTGGAGGGGAAGTAGAATGAAACTGATAGTCGATGAAATGCCTATGTTTCTCGATGATTGCCCATTGTTTGATTGCGGTGATTGCAGACTGCGAGGATGCCATTGCGAAAGAGCTGATCAAGAATTTCGGGAAAGAAACACACATGAATGCGCTGGGTTGATTGAACTGAATTGGTTTTTATCGAAGGAGGGAAATACTTATGAACTGTCTAAAAGAAGCTGAGTATAAGCTCAGAGACTATGATGCAAAGAAAAAATCGCTGGCATCGACAGCAGATCAAATTGCCATGCTGGAAGCTGAGAGCACCTGTGTGCGATCGGCAACAACTGATGGTACGCCAGTACAGGGCGGCGGCAATTGCCGTGAGGATGCAATTCTGAACAACATAGCAGCGCGAACAGAGCTACAAGCGGCACATGATAGTGCAGAAGCCTGGCTGCGTATTGTAAACGGCGCTCTCAGTGTCCTCACAGATGAGGAAAGGCTTGTCCTAGATAGATTTTACATAAACCGGCAAAGAGGGCATGTAGAGCGTCTGATGGAAGAAATGCATGTGGAAAAGTCGCAAGTCTATTGTCGGAAGGACACAGCTCTACGGAAATTTGCCCTTGCGCTATATGGTGTGACTGAAACATAAAAGACCGGAAAAAAACCGGAAGATTTTTCCGTAAATCTGTGGTATCATGATATCGTCGAAAGAAACGGAAAGACTGGTTAACCTCCATATTTCACGTACCCCGCCCGATCACAAGTTGGGCGGGGCTATATCCCAGAGTAGAGCAGCGGTAGCTCGCAAGGCCCATAACCTTGAGGACGCTGGTTCGATTCCAGCCTCTGGAACCACTTTTTTCATAATGTTTTTCTCTCTTTTGCAACGGGCCGCTCCAATCGGGGCGGCTTTGTCGTGCCCGGAATTTTCACGTAGGAGGTGAGTGATTTGTGGCAAAAGGTAAATACGAAAAGTGGCTTGAACCCGAATCGCTCATTTTGCTTGAAGGATGGGCGCGGGACGGGCTGACGGATGAACAAATAGCCCACAACATGGGTATTACAGCTAGGACACTGTACTTGTGGAAAGAAAAGTATATTCAGATTTTTCAGTCCTTAAAAAAAGGTAAAGAAGTCGTTGACATTCAAGTTGAGAACGCATTATTGAAACGTGCACTTGGCTACGAATATACCGAGGAAAAGGTAGAAATCAGCGAAAAGGACGGTAAGAAGGTTGTGCAGACAGTCAAACATGTTGTACCGGATACCACGGCGCTGATTTTCTGGCTGAAGAATCGGAAGTCTGAGAAGTGGCGCAATAAGCCGGAAACTCCGGATACAAAGCAAGATGAAACTTTGAATCGTCTAATTGAGGCAGTAAACAATGTCGATTGAATTTTTTACAGAAAAACAGAAAGATATTGTCCGAGTGTTCAAGCACGGAGACCTGAAACGCATCAATGTTCTGGAAGGTTCCGTGCGCTCCGGAAAGACATGGATTTCCCTTGTTATCTGGGCATGTTGGGTTGCGACCATGCCGGAAGATGGCGGCTATCTGATGGTAGGCAAGACGCTGACAGCACTACGGCGAAACTGCCTTGATGTGTTGCAGCAGCTTGTAGGTGTGAGAAATTTTACATATTCGCTTGGTCGAAAGGAAGCGCAACTGTTCGGGCGTCTCGTATATCTTGAGGGCGTAAACGATGCGCGCGCAGAAGGGAAGATACGCGGTCTGACGTTGACCGGCGCATATTGTGACGAGCTGACGCTGTTCACCGAAGACTTCTTCACAATGTTGTTATCTCGCTTGTCTATGCCGGGGGCCAAGCTGATCGGAACTACAAATCCAGATGCGCCGACACACTGGTTAAAGGTCAATTGGATTGACCGCGCGGGGGATAAGATGGAGCCTGGCAGCGAGCCGATAGATCTGTTTTCCATGAGGTTTGTGATCGACGATAACACGACGCTGTCGCCGGAGTATATCGCAGAGATCAAGAAAGAGTACACAGGTGTTTTTTATGACCGTTTCATTCGTGGAATGTGGACGCGTGCGGAGGGTCTCGTGTATCCAAATTTCGACCCGGTAAAGCATGTAGTGTCTGATGTTCCTGACGAAGGCTTGTATTACATCAGTGTTGACTACGGCACTATGAATCCCTGCAGTATGGGACTGTGGTGTATTGCTGGAGGAAAGGCAGTGCGAATACGGGAATATTATTATGACGGTCGGAAAGAGCGCAGACAGCAGACTGATGAAGACTACTATCAGGCACTTGAACGTTTGGCTGATGATCTGCCGATTGAACGGGTTATTGTAGATCCATCGGCCGCAAGTTTTATTACAACTATCAGAAGACACGACTATTACTCGGTAAGAAAGGCCCGTAATGATGTTCTGGACGGTATTCGTTTTACCGGCACATTACTTGATGCTGGAGTGATCCAGATTCACGAAAGCTGCATAGATATTATCAGAGAGTTTTCAGCATACAGTTGGGATGATAAAAAAACCGAGGATGCAGTTATAAAGGAAGACGATCATGCGATGGATGACATGCGGTATTTTTGCATGACAATTCTGCGGAAAGAAGACTTGTTATAACAAAGGTAGGTGATACAACATGTGGCTGTTTGATAAGCTGATACACCGCGGTACTGGTACCGGCATCTGGGATGATGTTCAAATATCGCCGGTTGTAGCGCGGTCAATTCAGGAATGTCTGAATGCATTTTATTATGAACCCGGTTGGGCAAAGAAAGGCAACATGAAGCTGTCCGGCATTCCGGCTGTTATTACGAATTATATCAGCACATTGGCGACAACTGAAATGGAGGTTAACTGCGGTACCGGCGCTCGTGCTGACTGGATCATGGATCAGGTCAAGCCGTTGCTGCACAATATGCAGCGGGCAGTACAGCTTGCAGCTGCCGGCGGCGAGTTGATTATTCGTCCGTATGTTTCGGGGCAGGCGATTCAGTTTGATTTGGTACAGGCAGGACGGTTTTTCCCGACGCGGATCGGCGACAACGATAAAGTTGAAGCTGGTTTTTTCTGTGATTACTATGATTGCAGCAAAGGGAAATTCCTGCGTATCGAATCATTCGACTACAGCAACGGCGTGCTGTCGATAATTAACAAAGCTTATAGAAACCGTGGTGATGTACTATCAGCAGAGATTCCACTGACAAGTGTAGATAAATGGGCGCATCTGAAACCGGAGTTTACCGTGAACAATGTTTCGGGTCCATTATTTGGTGCGATTCGGATGCCGTTTGCAAATACAGTGGATGATACATCTCCTTTACCGATCAGTTTGTATGCAAATGCCCTGGACAACATAAAGGAATTTGATACACTGTACACTGAGTTTTTGTATGAGCTCCATAGCGGTAAAAGAAAACGAATCGTTGAACGTAATGCAATCGTTCCGAGAGCGAGAGATAAAACACCAGGAGCTATTCCGGTAGGTGTAACCTACAAGGACATGACCACAGATACATATTTGATTATTGATCCAGATGAACAAAGCAAACCGTTTGATGATTACACGCCAGCAATTCGATCATCGGATTACCTGACAGGTTTAAAAACTGTGCTGGCAATGGTTGAGAATCAGTGTTATCTGTCGCCTGGCACGTTGGCAATTGATGACCGTACCGGAGCTGTGACAGCAACGCAGGTTATCAGTGATGACCGGACGACGTACAACACATGCAATGCAATTCAGCAGCAGGGGATTGCGGAAGGCATGTTGGATGCTATTCGGGCTTGTGATGCCATGGCGGAATTGCATCATCTGGCACCGGCTGGGGACATCGAACCATCTGTTTCATTTGGTGATTCTGTATTCGAAGATACAGCGCAGGAATTTGCGCGACAGATGGCAATGGTACAGGCGGGATGTTTGAAGCCAGAAAAGCTTCTCAGTTGGTATTTTGAAGTTGATGAGGATACAGCTATAGCGGAATATATGGCAACCCAGCAAAATAATGACGAAGGTTTTGAAAATCTGCTCGGAGGTGCTTGATGGGGATACTTTCGAACTGGCTGGATAGCTGTGGCAGTAATCTGTATAACATCTACGCGGATGCGGAGGATGCAATTCTTGCAGATATGGCGCGGCGCATTGCGACGTATGACTATTGCATACCAGCGGCCCAGTATCAAAAAAAGGTATTGGAAGAAATGGGCGCTACACAGGAATACATCCTTTCTGAACTGTCTAGGAGGACAGAAAAGACGCAGCAAGAATTAAAGCAGCTAATGCAGGAAGCCGGCATGGAAGCTGTTCAAAGTGATAGAGATATTTATCAGCGGAATGGTATCGCTGTCCCAGATCAAGCCAGTGATATGATGCAGAATATTCTAGCTTCAGGATATCAGCAGACATTAGGAACCTTTCAGAATTTAACCCGAACAACGGCTGTTGTCGGGACAGCGCAATTCCGGAGGGAGTTAGATATTGCATGGCTGATGGTTTCAAGTGGTGGCATGAGTTTGGATCAGGCAACGAGGACGGCAATCAAGCGGCTGAGTGTATCCGGATTGGACGCTGTTTCCTATACGTCTGGGAAAACGTTGAGCCTTGATGCTGTAGTCCGAATGACCGTTCGAACGGGTATCAACCAGACAGCTGCGAAGATACAGCTTCAATTTGCGGCCGAGATGGACAGTGATCTGGTTGAGGTTACAGCACATGCCGGCGCTCGTCCGTCCCATGCTGAATGGCAGGGCAAAGTCTATTCCATATCCGGCAAAACAAAGGGATACCGCAAGCTAGAGGATGCCACCGGATATGGCAGTGTAGACGGTCTGTGCGGTGCAAACTGTCGGCACAATTTCTTCCCTTTCTTTGAAGGTGAAAGCTCTGCCTATTCAAAGAAGGAACTGGAGGAATATACCCGTCCAGATGCTGTGACCTATAATGGAAAAAGTATGAGCTTGTATGAAGCACAGCAGCTGCAACGGTATCATGAACGACAGATCAGGCGCTGGAAGCGTGAGAATGTTGCAATGCAGGCTGCAGGGCAGGGCACCACCGAAAGTGCTGTGAAGCTGCGCAGTTGGCAGGAACGACAGAAGGACTTCCTGAAACAGACAGGATTCAAACCGCAGTCAGCGCGGGAGCAGATTACTTCGTTTGGTAGAAGTCAGGCCACAAAGGCAACAAAAGAAGCTGAAACATATTATCAGCTTTGGTCCAAATCCATCGGCGTAAATGATGCAGTTAAAACACTTGCAAAATATTACGATATCAAGTATAATAGCTCTCCTACATACAAGTTGCTCCAACGCTATGCACAGGATGTTGAAGCAGGCTGGATTTCGCCGAATGCTAATTTTGGGAATTATCTTAAACAATATGATCGCATTCAAGAGGAAATTGTAGGTACAGAAACAAAGAATGGGATTCTTATTACTGGACAAAGCCGGCACTTCATGCAGCGTGTGTTAGGTACAGGGACAGACCCGGGGCATGGAGGAATTGCACGTTCTGGAGTATCTATTGATAATATCATAGATACTCTACAGAATGGTATTGTGCGCCCTGTGAGACCGGGAACAAATGGTGGAAGCCAAAAGTTCATAGGTTCAAAGTGCGATGTGTCAGTGAACCCGAAAACTGGAATTTTGATACAGTGCAATTCAAATTGATAAGGGGATGTGCTTATGTATAGGTTGAATGTGTCAAGAGAAAATTATGACTTGGCGAAAGCAATTGATTTTTCTGAGCTTCAAGGAAAAATAAAATTTGATGACATGCACAATGTCATTGAAGTTCCTGAAGAAGATATGAAAATTTTTATGGTCATCATTAGCGAAGAGGTAGACATGAAGGGGCTTTCTGAAGATCAGCAGGAAATAACATCATATGGACGAAAACTGTATGGTCTTTATGACGAAGTGTATGCATTAAAATGCGAACAGAGTTAGGCCGCCAAGCGAAAGCAAGGCGGTTTTCTCATGTCTGAAAGTGAAAGCTTAAATCCTTTATTAAAAAATCCCCCGATTTTTTAAATTAAAGGCTGAATGTGAAATCATATCTTAAATGCATTTAAGATTCTGCAAATTACAGGCAAGTTAAACAGAGCATCCGCAAGGGTGCTTTTATTATGCCCTGAGCATGGCGGTAAAAGGCTTTATTTCTATTTAAGGAGGCAAGGACATGCCCTATGAATTTCTGGAAAGTTTGTTTGGCACGCCAGCGGAAGGCGAAGCGCCAAAAGCAATGACCTATGCAGAACTAGAAGCCGCCATTGATGCAGATGAAGGATTGCAGCTGGCGAATTTGTCTGCTGGAGGTTATGTTTCGCAGGCGGATTATGACACGCTGAATGGTCAGCTGACGGAAGCGAACGGCAAGCTGGAAGGCTATGATCCTGAGTGGAAAACCAAGATGGAGCAGGCTGGCATTGATGCAGATGCAAAAGTTGAAGGCGTGGTGAAGGATTATGCTATCCGTCTGGCGGTTGATGCAGCTGGTACAGTTGATCCGGATGTTGTGCGCCTGCTCATTAAGCCAGATGATATCAAGATTGATGATGGCGATGTGACCGGCATTTCTGAGCAGCTGGAAACACTGAGAAAAGAAAAACCATATCTGTTTAAGGACAACGGTGGCAAGCCCTATTTCGGCGGTCCTCTGGGCAATCAGAAACAGACCGGCAATGCAGATCAGGACAGAGTAGATGCAAGATATGCAAATAATCCCTGGTTTCATAAGTAGTTTAGGAGGTAATTGAAAAATGGCAATTATGTACAATGCGCAGAATGTAGATGAATCGTATTCCGATAAGCTGGAAGCGAATCTGTATTATGGCAGTGTGATGGTTCCGGGTGTAACTTGTAATGACGACTTTGTGCGCGGCCCTGGCGGCGGCATCTATGTACACAAGCTGACAACTGGTACAGCTACGCCGGGCAAGCCGGGTACGGATTTCACGGATGAAGAGACTTCCGACAGTCTGATCCAGATCGTGATGAACAACTGTTTCCAGAAATCCAAGAAAATCTACAACGTACAGGCAGCTGCGTGCGGCATTGATCTGAAAGATGCGAATCTTGCAGCTGCGCAGGCAGAAGTAAGAGAGGGCTGGTGCCTGTCTGGACTTGCTTGCTTGGCTACGGAAGGTACCGCTGCCGCCGATACAACCGTTGCGACTGCAAACAACTGCATCGAACTTGTGATTGACGTGAGAAAGGAAATCGTAACCGCAAAGGGAACCGCCGACGTTGTCATGTGTTCTCCGGCATTCTATGCACTGGTTCTGAAGTATGCGGGCAAGGAATTCCAGCCGAGCGCGAATGACCGCATCCGCTCCAGCGGCAATGTCGGTACGTATCTGGGTATGACCTGGATTGAAGCCAACGGCATGGCTACCACGAGTGCCAAGTACTACAACTATGGCGGTACACTGAAGACTGTAGACCTGTCTGGCATCGACTTCATGGTATACAATCATGAAACGCTGTCTGTTGTGTCCAATATCGACATGGCACGTCTTGTGGACAGCGAAATGTTCAACGGCTGCAAAGCACAGGTGGAGCAGAACACTGGTTACCGTGTGCGTAACGCTACTTTGGCACGTATCCATAAGGGCGTTGCCTCCGCTGGCACGTAATGGCGAGCCTTAAAGGGTTAATGAGCCTGTGCTCGGTGTCTGATTCTGATGCGGCACTGAGCTGGGCTTGGACCCAGCTTTGTCGTTATACCTTTAATCGCGTAAACCGAGATGACGTGCAGGATGACCAATTAGCAGAGTGCTTTGAAGAGCTAGTAGCGTTTCGCTTGCGCTTGAACCAGAATGGAGGCCGTTTGCCTACCAGTGAAAGCGTTGATAAATGGAGCAGGAGTTTTTCCAGTTCTGCAAATGATGTCAATGCGGTCATCCGTGATATCATCACCCGGCAGTTGGGACATACGGATTTATTGTACAGGGGGATGGATTAATGTTTGATCAAACGGTAACAGTATATCACCGCATAGACGCGGGTCAGCGCGATAGATGGATACCCATTCTGCTGAAGAATGCATATTTCCGCAAAGCTGCCGGAATCAATGCAGGAAGCCAATCGGAAGCTAAGTCACTGGAATCCACATTGATTGTCAGGGCTGCAGACTGGAACGAAAACATTGCCGGAGGAGATTATGTAGTTCCGGGACAGTGTGAGCAGACTGAGTTTGTCGGCTCTGCTGCTGCGATCTTGATTCCTCTGGGAGGACTGAAGATCGAATCGGTTTCCGATAATTCGTATGCCAACGATATGGGAAACTATTTGGTGATGCTCCGATGAATGTCAAGGTTAACATTGATGCCAAAAAGATTCTGAAAAAACATGGTCTTGGCAGTGATCAGCGTGCAGCGAAGCAGCTGGCAACGATGATTGCCCGGCATGCGGATAAGCGGGTTCCGCTTCGTGACGGACCGCTGAAGAATACCAAGCAGGTCACAGCTAACAATGGCGGTGTGCAATTGGTATATCCACAGCCATATGCACATTATCAGTGGGAAGGCAAGGTTATGGGACCGAACTATACCGATGGAATGGGCAATTTCTGGAGTGGTGCCGCACCAAAGCATTACACCGGAGCAGCCCTTGATTATGCCGGGAAGCCTACCCGTGGTGACCACTGGATTGATCGTACATGGCAGGAGGATGGCGGTAAAATTACTTCCGACTTTGCCAAGGTTGTTGGAGGAAAGAAAAAATAAATGGGCACAGAAAACATGATAACTGGGCTAAGAGCCTGGTTAAAAGAATATGACGAGCTGGCTGACACCAGAATTGATGTAGATCATCTGCGTGGAGGTATCGGCTCATTTTCCATTCTAGCAGACAGTATGCCGGAAACGCTGGCAACGTTTATGTTTGGACGTCAACGACGCAGAACCTTCTATCTGAGTCGAGAATGTGCGTATGGCGATGACAGTGAGCAAAACATTGATAATCTGGCATGGTATGAGCATTTCAGCCGCTGGGTATACCAGCAGAACCTGCTGCGGAATTATCCGGACATAGGAATCGGATTGACCTGCTTCGGGATTGCTGATATTACAACCGGTTCAGTGGTTGCTGTAACTGAGAGCGGCAAGGCTGAATACCGCATAGGAATTTCCATTGATTATACAGAAGGGATGATTTAATAAATGACTGTAACTGAACTGATGACTGCAGCAGGAGTAACACCCAAAGCCGATTATACAGGTGAAGTGAAAACTAATTTCATGATTCTGGGTGTTGCAGTAGACGATACGGAGACTGATCCGAAAGAATATGTGGTTGCTGCGGCGCACATTACCAACTTGGGGGCGGAGGTTGATGCCTCCACGGAGGACAGTAATTACTTGTATGAGGGTAAATTCACAGCCCGTATTGATGCACGCCGAACCTTCTCTCTGGAAGGTAAGCGCATTGTCGGAGATGCGTTCCAGGACTGGGCATGCTCCCATGCAGTGAAATTCGGTACCGGTAATGCGGTCATCCGGGATTATATTTACTTTAATGCACTAACCGGTAAGGGCGAAAAAGGCCGGCTGACCATTAATACCACAAAGGACGGCTCTGGCGAGGCGAACAATTCAGCCGATTTTGCGTGCGACGCTTATTCCAGCGGTGCGCCGGATGAATATACCTATTCTGCAACGGCATAAGGGAGGACTGTGACATATGATTACAATTACAATTCAGGATAAGCGTCATGAATTTCCAGGGGTGGATTTTTCTGATTTGGAAGTGTTTGAAGCATGCCGCAATATCCAGACAATTTCTGAGGAATATCTACAGGCATATCCGGACAACTCCGACCCAGATGCTGTACTGGCATTTCTTCAGGATTACGGCCATCGACTGATTGAGCAGATTGATTTCGCCCTCGGTGAAAATGTGTGCTTTAAAATGTTCGGCAACAGAATGAACATTGAGAAGCTGCGCACTGCTGCTGAACAGCTTGTAGATGGTATGACACAGGCGTGGGGGAACACCACTCCGCAGAAGCCGCAGGCACCAGTGTATCCCTTACATGGACAGAAGACCGGAAAGCATAGAAACGCTTACCAGAAGCCGAAACAGAAGCACCGTAACAGCGATGTGATCGAGAAGGCAAAGAATATGTCCAAGGAAGAGAAAGCAGCACTTCTGGCTGCTCTGCTTGAATGAAGCTGCTTTTTAAAAGGCCGCCTGAATCCGTGAAGGTCGGAGATCTGTATCTTGATATTGATACAGATTTCCGGCTTTGGGCTGAGGTGCAGGAGTGCTGCAATCAAGGCAACCTCGATGGACGTGCGATGATCTGCTTTATTAAGAGGGCTTTTGGAGCATCGGCGTGGGGGCAGGATATCAACGAGTTGGTTGCGGCGTTTGTACATTTCCTCACGTGTGGAAAAGTTTGCGAAGAAAAAGCGGGCAATCCGAAACAATCGCAGGCGGACCATCGCAATAACGCCTATAATTTGGACGAAGACGACGAGCGCATTGTTTCCGCCTTTGAACGTGAATATGGGATTGATCTGACCAGCGACTATGTACATTGGTGGAGATTCCGTGCGTTATTGGATGACCTACTGAGTGAGGACAGATTTACCGATATAGTAACATTCCGGTGTATGGATACTTCAAAAATTAAGGATGACGATAAGCGGAAGTATTACGCCGAAAAGCAACGGTTCTATCGCCTGTATAAGGATGAGGAGCCGCAGACGGTTGAGGAACTGAATGCCAGCATGATCAACGCACTGATTAAAGCCCGCGAAGCTGCGGAGGCAGTAACATGAAATTTGTGATTTGCCCGTACTGTGGGCAGAAAACTCCGGTGAATATCGAAAACAAAAACGCCTCTTGCACAGGGCTGTCCATCCGGTGCAAGGGGCGTCATTGCAAGAAAATTATATCTATTGTTATAAAAGACGGTGAGCAAGTAGAGCCGATGTAGCCGATGCCACTCCGTGAAAGGGGAGATAGCATGGCTGCAGATGGCTCTGTAGTAATTGAAATATTGGGTGACGCCAAGGACTTTGCCAGCACACTGGGAAGTCTTGCAACCAAGGCAGGTGCGGCATTTGTAGGCGTTTCTGCTGCGGGTATTGCTGCACTGACAAAAATGTCTATTTCTGCCTATGCAGACTATGAGCAGTTGGTAGGCGGCGTTGAAACACTGTTTAAAGATTCTGCATCAACTGTGGAGGCCTATGCTGCTAATGCATTCCAGACGGCTGGTTTGTCTGCGAATGCGTACATGGAAACAGTCACATCGTTCTCCGCAAGCCTTTTGCAGGGCTTGGGTGGTGATACGGCGCAGGCGGCAGAAGTTGCAAATACCGCTATTACCGATATGGCGGACAACGCCAATAAGATGGGAACCAGTATGCAGTCTATTCAGGATGCGTATCAGGGATTTGCCAAGCAGAACTATACCATGCTGGACAACCTGAAACTCGGTTATGGCGGTACCCAATCGGAAATGATTCGCCTGATTAACGACTCAGGCATTCTCAACGAGAAAATCAGCGATCTGGATAACGTAACCTTCGATCAAATGATTGAGGCGATACATGTCATTCAAACGGAGATGGGTATTTCCGGCTTGACAGCAGAGCAAGCCGCGGAGGCAGTTGCCAGCGGTGCCATGACAGAAGAAGAAGCCTTTGAAGCCATGGGTACAACCGCGAAAGAAGCTGCTACCACTATTGAAGGATCGTGGAACAGCTTAAAGGCAGCATGGGAAAACCTGATGGTCGGATTTGCGGACGGCTCGCAGGACCTCGGCAGTCTATTACAAATAGTGGTAGATTCTGTCATGACCTTCGGGGACAACCTGATCCCTCGAATTCAACAGGTGCTTGAAAACATAGGTCAAGCGTTTAAATATCTGGTTCCAGTTATTATGACGGAGTTGCCGGGTATTGTTTCCGCAATTCTACCCGGCTTTATTTCCGCGATTCAAAGTCTTGCAACATCTATCGTCAGTACGCTGATGACATATGGTCCTGAGATGTTTCAGGGAGGCTTGGAACTGCTCAATAATCTTGCTGATGGTATCCGGCAGAACTTGCCACAGATGCTTTTCGCAGTGGCCGAAGCACTTCCGACTATTGCCCAAGGCTTGGTAAGCGGGTTGGATCAGATTACAGAGGTTGGAGTGAATATCATTTCAGCGTTGACTGAATCTATTTCCAGCAGTTTGCCGGGACTTATCCCTGCAGCTATGGAAGCGCTTGTCACATTCTCTGGATCACTTCGGGAGAATGTTGGTCAGATTGTAGATGCTGGCTTGGAGCTGATTACGGTTCTGGCTCAGTCGTTGATTGACAACCTTCCAGTATTCATTGAGACTATTCCGACGATCATCACCAATCTGGCGGGTATCATCAATGATAATGCACCGAAGCTGTTAGAAACCGGTATAGAGCTGATTGGACAGCTTGTACTCGGGCTGATTCAAGCGATTCCCACCCTGATTGCCAATATTCCTAATATAATTCAAGCGATTGTGGCAGTTTTTACTGCTTATAATTGGCTGAATTTAGGAAAGCAGATTATTACAGGCTTAAAAAATGGAATATCCAACATGGCAGGACAGGTAAAAACAGCGGCAACGAATGTACAAAATTCCGTTGTAAATGCTGTTAAGAACCTACCGAGCAAATTATTAAATGTTGGCAAGAATGCAGTTTCCCAAATGGGAAGTGGTATTCGCGGAGCAGTAGGAGTCGTAAGATCGGCGATTACGACGATTGTCAATGCGATCATCAACTTACTAAGGGCTGTACCAAGTAAAGTCGTTTCAATCGGCAAAAACATCGTGCAAGGAATCGCAAACGGTATACGGAACGCAGCAAGCGCCGTCGTAAGTGCTCTTGGTAATGTAGTAAATAATGCAATCAGCTCTGTTAAGAAAAAACTCGGTATCGCATCCCCGTCAAAGCTATTCAAACGTGAAATAGGTCGCTGGATTCCTCCTGGAATTGGTGAAGGCGTAGAAGAGTCCATGCCGGAACTGGAAAAGCAGGTGAATGCCGAACTGGATAATTTGGCGGCAAATGTACAAGCCCGTGTAAATTATGATGTTGCAAAGCGTTCAGATTCTAAGACAACAGGAACCACGAATTATGTAAATCATTCAGCAAATCAGGGAGATACAAATATTCACAACGAGAATAATCTGACATTTAACAGCCCGAAGGCATTATCCCGGCGTGAGATTCGTAGGGAGACCAGAAATATCTTGAGGAGGTTGCAAAAAGCTTGATCAAACATTTTTATGTCGGCTCGATACCGGATGGAGATATTACAAATCTTCCATCCGGTATTACTGATCTGATGAATTTCCAACAGTATGGAGTAAGCAGTATTAGCGGTCTGACACGGCCCAAGGCGGAGGTTAACCGCTCTGCCTTAGCTGGCGCGAATGCATCCCGAATCAGCGGTGCACAAATCACCGAGAGGAATATTGTTCTGAACGTCGATCCGCGGGCAGGAGAAGCATCACGGCAGGCATTATATGATGTGCTGCCGTTTGATACCATGCTGCGATTTTATGTCATCACAGAGCGCCGGAAAGTCTTTATTGATGGCTATGTTGAGACAATAGAAGGTGATGATATTGCAGGAAGTATATTTGGCGTTCAGATATCTATTCTTTGCCCCTTTCCATGGTTCCAGTCGATTCAATTACGCAAAGCTAAACTTACCGTTGGTGACAATATAATCTGTTATGATGGGGATGTACCAGCAGGATTTACACTCGATGTACCATACCAGATAATACCGCCGTTGATTGGCTCTGTTAGCGATTTGTCTGTGACTGTCGGCGGAAAAACCTTTGCGTATTCCGGTAGAGTATCGGTTCCGCACATTTGCACGATACCGGGTAAGAAACAGTTTTATGGTATGCGGTCGACGATATCCGGGGGTGTGGGCAATACTGTGGCCTCTGCGTTTGGTGCAATAGTATCAGGGTGTCAGTGGCCAATGATCAACCGCAACAACAAAATCGTGACGGTATCATGTTTAGACACAGACGTAGAATGGTTTGAACAGCAGAATGTGTTTACTTATCGGGACACATATAGCGGAGTGTGATCTATGGATTTATATGTAATGAATCAAGGTTTTGAGGTAATCGGCATTATTGAGAATGAAGAATCTGTGGTATGGAAGAAATGCTTTACTCAGCCTGGAGAATTTGAAATTTATACAATTGCGGATACTAAATATATTGATCTGCTGCAGATTGGAAGCTATATAGTTCGCTACGATGATGATATGGTTGGCGTTGTCGAAAAGATCAACATACAAAAGGACGATGATGGACGTGACATGCTGCTGGTATCCGGACGCTGTGCCAAGTCGTTATTTGCCCGGCGTATCATCAACAAGCAGCAAACATTTACCGGCACGGTCTGGAACCGGATGTACTGGATGCTATACCATCATGCAGTGCATCCAACTGCAGAAAATCGGCAAATCCCTAATATTACGATCACTGATGTTGATGCATCAATCAAGGGACCATCCGGAGAAGTGCAGCATACCGGAACCAACCTGATGGATGCAGTAATAGAACTGCTGGAATCCAATAATCTTGGTTGGAAGGTATATGCAGACTACGAAAATAAAAATTTCGTCGTGGAACTAATTGCGGGAACAGACCGGACAATAGAGCAGGGGATTGTTGAACCTGTTATTTTTTCTGATGATTACGATAATCTGATATCTACCGACTATCAATGTGACATGACCAATTATGCCAATGTAGCGTCAATTGCAGGCGAGGGAGAGGGTTCCGCACGCGTCTGGCAGGGTGTTGACATTTCCGGCAAAGCGTCGGGACAGTATGCCGGTCTTTCTCGGTATGAGATGTATGTTGATGCCCGTGACCTGCAAAGCAAGTATACGGATGACAATGGTAAGGAAGTAACCTTGTCATCCACAGCTTACAAATCCCAGCTTCGCATCCGGGGATTAGAAAAGCTGGCCGAAGTAGGGCGTACAACATCCCTGACAGGTGAGGTTGATACCGGAGCTTATACATACCGGGTGGACTATAATGTGGGCGATCTGGTGACCGTGGCAGAGAAACACGGTATAACCGGGAATACCCGTATCGTATCTATAGAGGAGATCGAGGACGGAGACGGCTATACAATCACACCGGAGTTTTCGGATTACACGATAGTTGAGTTCGAGGAGGTAGAAGAGTAAATGGCATTGCTTTTTAGGCAAGAAGGGTACGATCTAATCCTAAGGGAAGATATTGGCGCGGTTCCACCGCAGTTTACTAAGGGAACTCTCGTGAGTGTTGAGTTGACAGATGATACATTTGTTTACTCGGATAAATTGATGTTGTTGTTTGTGCCAGATGATGGTCGAAGAAAACGCGCACCGGCAATTATAGAGCTACATAAAACGACAACGGATGACCTTATGTATTATTCCGGAACGATTTCCAGGGCCGCGATGATGCATGACGGACCTGTGCTTGTTGCGCTGGCTGGCATGACGGAAACAGATACGATCACGAGCAACGCTTACCCCATGATCGTGGGAAAATCGATTGATCCGGAAGAGGGGTTGCTGGCAGAACCTGCGACGCTATCAGAGGTCATTGATGGGTCTGTTGATGCATGGATTGCTGCAAACG
>JAJPXP010000064.1 GCA_021205365.1 Clostridia bacterium | reverse complement strand
TTCTTGCGGTGTGCAATATGGCACTGCAACAGAGCCGCGTGCTTTCTGGGCGAGCTGCTCTGCCGTTCTCGGAGGCGTATGCGCACGCGTGAGGGTATCTTCATCCCGGCGGCTTGCTTCCAGGCGATAGATACGGAACCCTTCTTTGGAGAATTTTTCCTCGTATTCCGTCATAATATTATCCAGACCACTGTTGTGCAAATCGAGGCAGATATTTTGAATCAGCCAGCCATAACCGCACATTTCTTCCAGCGTGAACTCAAATAGGTGCTGGTTATCAGTTTTGAAATGCACTTGTCCGTTTTTGGAAAGGACACAGTCATACAGCGCAAGAAAGTTGGCATGTGTCAGACGGCGCTTACGCTGGCGGTTTGGCGGCCATGGGTCGGAAAAATTGAGATAAATGCGGTCGATTTCGCCATCTGCAAAAATTTCCGTCAGGCCAGCAGCATCAAAGTCGAGGAATAGCAGGTTGGGCAGCTCCAGAGCCATTGCTTTTTCGGTAGCCATAACCAGGGCGCCTTCCTCGCGTTCAATAGCAAGGTAATTGATGTCCGGGTTCCGGCGTGCGGTTTCGATGATAAAGCGTCCTTTGCCACAGCCGATTTCCAGATGCAGCGGGTTGCTGTTTTGAAACAGGGCACGCCACATACCCTTGTGGTTTGCCGGGTCCGCAACGAGTACCGGTGCACAGTTTTCCAGACGGGTATCCAGATTCTTTTTCTTGCGCATACGCATGGGGATAATCTCCTCCGTATCTATAATTTATAAAATGAAAATTTATGGTATTTCTGTTAATCATAATGATTATAACGGAAATACCCGATAAATGCAATTCGTTTGCAAAATAAATAAACAGGATAAGGTGTTTCGAATGTTTGAACGATCCAGCGGCGTAGTGCTGCACATTTCGTCTTTACCATCGCCATATGGCATTGGCACAATGGGTAAGGATGCTTACAAGTTTGTTGATTTTCTGCGCGATGGCGGACAGACCTATTGGCAGGTGCTTCCGCTTGGACAGACCGGCTTTGGTGACAGCCCGTACCAGTGCTTCTCAGCAGCAGCGGGCAATCCATATTTTATTGATCTCGATACGCTAGCAGAAATGGGACTGCTGACCGATGAAGATTTAAGGGACGCTGATGTGGAGGAAGATCCAGATCGCGTTAACTTTGAGAAGCTGGCAGAAACCAGATTTACGATTCTGCGCCGCGCGTTTCAGCGTGTAGATATGAAGCTGCTGGGAAAGATGACTGCTTTCCGGTGGGACAATCGTGACTGGGTAGAAGATTATGCTATGTTCATGTCTCTGAAAAAATATTTCGATCAGAAAGCTCTTTGGGATTGGGACGACGAGAAGATTAAGCGCCGTGATCCCGAAGCTATGCGCAAGTATGCGTTTGAATTGAAATCGGAGATTGATTTCTATGTCTTTATGCAGTATCTGTTCTTTGAACAGTGGGAAAAGCTGCGTGCCTATGCGAACGAGCAGGGCATCCAGATTATTGGTGATATCCCGATCTATGTGTCTCCGGACAGCTGTGACGTCTGGGCACATCCGGAAATGTTCCAGGTTGACCGTGAACTGAAGCCGCATGGCGTTGCGGGTGTTCCGCCGGATTATTATTCTGCGACCGGTCAGCTTTGGGGAAATCCAACGTACAACTGGAAGGTGATCGAGGAAGACGGATATAAGTGGTGGATTTGGCGTGTGCGCCGCAATCTGGCATTGTTTGATGTCACAAGAATTGACCATTTCCGCGGTTTCCAGGCATATTGGGAAATCCCCGAAGGGGAAGAGACTGCCATCAATGGCAAGTGGAAGAAGGGGCCGCGTATGAAGCTGTTTAAAGCAATCAAGGCTGCCCTTGGCGATGTTCCGATTATTGCAGAAGATCTGGGCGACATTGATGATGCTGTGCGTAAATTCCTCAAGAAGAGCGGATATCCTGGCATGCGTGTTATGATTTTCGGTATGCGTGCCGATGAAAATAACGATCATATCCCGTTCAACTGGCCGAAGAATTGTGTAGGATATACCTCCACGCATGATTCCGAAACGGTTGTGGAACAGTTTATGGACAAGTGCAATGATGCTGACCGCGATGTTATGAAGGAATATTTGCGTGTTTCCGATAACGAACCGCTTGGCTGGAGTGCGATCCGCACCGCATTTGCGGCGCCTTGTACCATTGCTATGACGACCATGCAGGATCTGCTGTCCCTTGGCGCAGATGCACGTATGAATACACCATCCACGCTGGGCGGCAACTGGAGCTGGCGTGTACGCCGTGAGGCAATTAATAAGGATGTTTCCAATTTCCTACGCAAGGCTACCTATGGCGGAAAGCGTCTCAACCCGCTGACCACAGGAGCCGGTTCTAAGTAAAACAAATTTCTCACAGTAGGAGTATTTCGCCAAATTGAGGGAAACATGAATTTAGATATTGTTTGAAAGAAGGATATCCCTTGAAAAATGCAGTTATTTTCGATCTGGACGGTACGCTACTCAATACGCTGGGGGATTTGCGTGGTGCGGTGAATTATGCGCTCAGCCTGCGCAGGCTGCCGCCGCGTTCCACAGATGAAGTGCGACGCTTTGTTGGTAATGGCGTGCGTAATCTGATGCGCCGCGCATTACCCGCAGGAACAGAGGATACGGAAATTGATGCTGCGCTGGCGGATTTCAAGCAGTATTATGCAGAGCATATCCGCGACAGCACAGTACCGTATGATGGGATACCGGAGCTGCTGGTTATTTTGCGCAAACGCGGTATAAAAATAGGTGTTCTGTCGAACAAAATAGATTCTGCCACACAGGAATTAATCCATCATTTTTTCCGTGGAAAAGTGGATGTTGTCTTTGGCGAGCATGAGGATGTTCCACGTAAGCCGGACCCGACGTCCTGCAAAATCGTGATGGAAAAGCTTGGCAGGAAACCAGAAGAGGTTTTATATGTGGGCGATTCCGGTACAGATATGAAAACGGCGAAAAACGCCGGTTTGACTGCGGTAGGTGTAACATGGGGATTCCGCGATCAAGATGATTTGATTCACAATGGCGCGGATTACCTTGTGGATGTACCGATTCAGATTTTGGCAATGCTGGATTAAATAAAGTTGCTTTTTTCTGCCGGCACGGTTTCAGAGTGGGGAAACTGTGCCGGTGTTTTCACAAGAAAATGTTTCTGAAAAAAACTGAAAAAATTGTTGACAATTCGGGGAAACATGAGTATAATAAATATCGTCGTCAGGGACAAGAAGAAAATGAAATATGCGGATGTAGCTCATCTGGTAGAGCGCCACCTTGCCAAGGTGGAGGTAGCGAGTTCGAGCCTCGTCATCCGCTCCATGTAAGCAACCGAGAGAATCGGTTGCTTTTTCTTTTCTTGACAGCATTCAGGGAGCGGATAAAAAAATTCCTTAAAAAGTATTGACTCCTACGCTACGTTGTAGTTTATGCTATTCTCACACGGAGGAGGGGATACTCATGATGACCGTAAATGAAGTGAGCAAATTAACGGGAGTAAGTATACGTACGCTGCAATACTATGATAAAATCGGGCTTTTGCATCCTACCGGATATACCAATTCCGGCTATCGGCTGTATGACGATATGGCTTTGGAAAAATTGCAGCAGATTTTACTGTTTCGTGAATTAGAGTTTCCACTTAAAAAAATAAAAGAAATCATCTCGGCTTCGAACTTTGACCGGAACAAGGCATTGGAACAGCAAATTACAATGCTGCAGTTGAAGAAAGAGCATCTGGAGAATCTGATTACTTTTGCCCGTGGAATACAATTGATTGGAGTGAAAACAATGGATTTTTCCGCTTTTGACACAAGTAAGCTGGATGAGTATGTCGAACAGGCAGAAAAGCAGTGGGAAACCACAGCCGCTTATCAGGAATTTCTAAACAAGAGGAAAGGAAGAGCTACGGAGACCGAAAATGCGATTGCTGCTGGGTTGGTACTGATATTAGAGGAGTTTGGCAAATTAAGGGAAGCATCTCCCGGTGCCCAAGAAGTACAGCGGCTGGTAAAAAAGCTGCAGGACTATATCACAGAGCATTATTATGAATGCACGACGGAGATTCTTGCGGGTCTTGGCAAAATGTATGCAGGCGGCGGTGCGTTTACAGAGAATATCAACGATGCCTGTGGAACTGGTACCGCCGAGTTTACTGCTGATGCAATAGATATCTATTGTAAAAACGCATAAGTGACTGAAAAGGCAGCTTTCTTCCGCATAGGAGGACTATATTGTCCCGTAAAAAAGTGAGCCGGACAAGCTTGTTACTTGTCCGGCTCAGGGAGAGTCTGCGATAGAAAGGGGGTAAAGATAGGTAGAAAACAAATGGAAGTATTTATGGGAACTGCACGTAGTGCAGATTTTTTTGGTCTGTCCACCGGAGAGAAAAAAGCAATGCCGGCAGAAACAGTAAATTTAATATTGCTTTTGTTTTGATGGTTTTATTTTAATGGATAAATATGAAGAAATTCCCAAAACGAAGTAAAGAGTTTATGAAAAGGATGTAAATAAATTGTAACGTAAATAGTGTATAGAATTTGACGGCTTTCGAAAATAGCATTTGTGTTTAGCGCGGTAGAGTGGTACAATAATAGAATTAGAAAATATGTATCAGTGGAGGTCATCATGGATCAGAAAGAAAGAGCATTACAGGCCCACCGCGACTGGCAGGGCAAAATTGAAGTTGTTTCCCGCTGCAAGGTGGAAGACGCGGATGCATTGTCAATTGCATATACACCAGGCGTAGCGCAGCCATGCCTGAAGATTAAGGAAGATGTAGACCTAAGCTATGTATATACCCGCCGGCATAATCTGGTGGCAGTTATCACCGATGGCTCTGCCGTACTGGGGCTGGGCGATATCGGCCCGGAAGCAGGTATGCCGGTTATGGAAGGAAAGTGTGCGCTGTTTAAGGAATTTGGCGATGTAGATGCATTTCCGCTCTGTGTCCGCACCAAGGATGTAGATGAATTTGTCAATGCAGTTGCATTGATTGCCGGTTCTTTTGGCGGCATTAATCTGGAGGATATTTCTGCTCCGCGCTGCTTTGAAATTGAGCGCAAGCTCAAAGAGCGTTGTGATATCCCGGTATTCCATGATGACCAGCATGGTACAGCAATCTGCTGTGCAGCTGCCATGATTAATGCATGCCGCCTGACGGGGCGCAAGCTGTCTGAAATCAAGATGGTTGTCAATGGTGCAGGCGCTGCTGCCATCGCAGTCACCAAGCTGCTGGTAAGCATGGGCCTCAAGGACGTTATTATGTGTGATAAATTTGGAGCACTATATGAAGGCTGTGAGCAGATGAATGCTGAGCAGGCTTATATGGCTACCATCACGAATCCGGAAAATAAGCAGGGCACACTGGCAGAAGTCCTGCCGGGTGCGGATATCTTCTTTGGCATGTCTGCACCAAATGTCCTGACTGCTGATATGGTCCGCACAATGGCAAAGGACCCGATGGTATTTGCGATGGCAAACCCAGTTCCGGAAATTATGCCGGATGAAGCAAAGCGCGGCGGTGCCGCAGTTGTCGGCACTGGACGTTCCGATTATCCGAACCAGATCAACAATGTACTGGCGTTCCCTGGTGTATTCCGTGGTGCTCTCGATGTCCGTGCTTCTGATATCAATGAGGAGATGAAGATTGCTGCGGCTTATGCGCTGGCAAATCTGATTTCTGATGAGGAGCTCAACGCTGAAAATATTATGCCGAAGCCGTTTGATCCGCGGGTACGTGATGCGGTTGCTGCCGCTGTTGCAGAGGCTGCACGCAAGAGCGGCGTTGCAAGAATCTGATTCCATCTGAACAAAATATTAAGCACGCTGGGAGCTTCTCAGCGTGCTTTTTGCATATATGGATCGGAAATCAGCCTGTTTTTGCAATTGTTCTGTATAATTGCATTGGTAACATCATGAATGAAAAGCAGGGCAAAGAAAAAAGCAGCGATTGGAACAGTCCCTTTCGCTGCTTTCTTATGTAAGCCCCAGAGTATATATCATGATCCCCTGTTTCAGGAGGTTTCCTGTTGCACTGTGATGGTGCAATATCTAATGTTTACATTATATAATGCAATAATCTATATGTCAATGAGTGTATTCCTTTACTATCTAATGGAAACATTAGATAGTGGGAGGAAAGCTTTATGATACGGCTGAATGATGTGGAACTGCTAAAGCAGCATGGACATACAAAATACTGGCTCTATAAACAGTTGGGGATGAGTTATCAGAATTTTAACAAAATGATAAATAATCAAACTGCGTCCATCCGGTATGAAAACATTGAAGCAATGTGCCAGCTGTTGGAGTGTACACCGAATGAGCTGTTCCGATTTGAGGAAGATGTTGCTTCAGAGCAGCAGGAATAAAAAGTAAGAGAAAAGCAGCGAGGAAAACAAAATTCCATTCGCTGCTTTTTTACAATAGCGGAGCAAACAGGGAAAGCAGGGAAGCACCGATGGATTTGATCCACGGATAGCTTTTCAGCCATTGCTCGTCAATTTCCTGTGATTTGCCGATGGTTTCCAGAATATCATCCCGAACCTTATCTACAACAGAGGAGCGGTAAAATACCGTGCCGCATTCAAAATGCAGATAGAAGCTGCGGAAATCCATGTTGATGGTACCGACAACTGCAATATCATGGTCCGCTACAATCATTTTCTCATGCAGGAATCCAGGCGTATATTCATAAATACGGACACCGGATTCAATCAGCTGCCGATAATAGGAACGTGTTACAGCATAAACCGTTTTCTTGTCCGGGATGCCCGGTGTTACAATGCGGACATCAATACCAGACTGCGCAGCTGTACACAGCGCAATAATCATTTCATTGTCCAGCGTTAGATAAGGTGTCGTGATGTAGACACTCTTGGTTGCGCTGGAAATGATGTTCATAAATACAATTTCGCTGACATTGAAATTATCCAGCGGGGAATCAGCAAATGCCTGTACATAGCCATCGCTGGGAGCCTGTATTGTAGGGCTGTAATCGTGAATATCCTGTGTCTGGGTTCCGACAGAAAAATCCCAGAGCTGTAAAAACAGGGCAGTCAGATTGACAACGCCGCTGCCGGTCAGCTTGACGCCGGTATCCTTCCAGTGTCCAAAACGTTCCTTTTCGTTGATATATTCATCTGCGAGATTGATGCCGCCGGTATAGCCGATATTGCCGTCAATGACACAAATTTTTCGATGGTCACGGTAGTTCAGATACGTGTTGAGCGTGGGAAGGAACCGATTGAACCGAACGACATGAATTCCCATAGCTTTTAGCTTTTTATGATAACCCATTGGCAGGGTGGACATACAGCCGACATCGTCATACATGATACGCACTTCCACACCCGCAGCAGCCTTTTCCCGCAGAATTTCCAGAATAGAATCCCACATCATACCGGGTTCAATGATGAAATACTCCATGAAGATAAATCGCTGTGCCTTCTTCAGCTCAGTCAGCATCGATTGAAACATATATTCGCCCAAGGGGAAAAATTCAACAGCAGTATTTTTCCAAGCAGGCATTTCCGCGATATTGTGGAGGTATTCACAATTGCGGCGGAACCGGGGCAGGCTGGTACACAGGCTGCGGGTATCCGAAGCACAAAACTGTTCAAAGCGGTCGAGCTGAAGTGGTTTGATCTTAACCAGACGTGCACGGTTAAATGGTGTATTGCCCCAGAGCAGGTAAAACAATGTGCCAAAGGGGGAAAATGCCATAATAATGATGATCCATGGGATTTTGTAAGCAGGATTATCTGGTTTACGGACCAGCCATATGATGACGAATCCGCTGACAATCTGTAGTGCTTTATAGAGATAAATCATGCGTCCGCGCATTGCAACCAGGACATATAACAGAAAAAAGAATTGCAGAATAACCAGAAAAGCGCTGATCGTCAGCCGGTTAAACAGGAAACTGAATACCGATTTTTTTACACGCCTCCGTGTTTCCTGGGGAATTTCTGGTCTTTTCATCCGATGCCTCCTTTCGATAGAAAAATCATGGTTTATTTCATCATACTCATTTTCGCCAGGAAAGTCAATGAAACAGATGCTTTGTGATATACAATAACGCGTTTCGCTTGGCGGGAGAACAATATAGCAAACAGACGTTTTGCAGCATGGAGCAAAATTTCCTGCAAAAATGATGTTAAAAATGCGAAAATACGTGGAAAATAACGTTACAGTATGGGTGAAAAATTACGTAATTATACTCAAAAAGTAGTAATTTTTGAATTTTGCAGGAAATTGTGCAAAAAATAATAAACGTGGCATAATTGAATGCATAAAAGGTGGTTTTGCAGGAAATACCGTCTTTTTTTATGAAAAATGAGGGCATATTAATCAAAAAAGAGAAGGAATAAACTCGAAAAAATGATAATTTAGAAAAAAATTATGAATTTTGCAATTTTTGTATTTTCAAATTGCCAAACTTGTGGTATTATTATTAACCGAAGATGTGATTAAACCATAATGTATGGAGGAAAATTTAAAATGGCTATTACTAACACCTATCTGCAGGGTGTCTATGACACCGTTGTAAAGCGCAATCCGGGTGAGCCGGAGTTCCAGCAGGCAGTCTATGAAGTTCTGGAGTCTCTCCAGCCGGTAGCTGAGCGTCGTCCGGATCTGGTTGAGGCTGGCGTATTCGAGCGCATCGTTGAGCCGGAACGCGGCATCCAGTTCCGTGTTGCATGGGTTGATGACAACGGCAAGGTTCAGGTTAACCGTGGCTTCCGTTACCAGTTCAACTCCGCTATCGGACCGTACAAGGGCGGTATCCGTCTGCATCCGTCCGTATGCGCTTCTATCATCAAGTTCCTGGGCTTCGAGCAGATCTTTAAGAACAGCCTGACTGGCCTGCCGATCGGCGGCGGCAAGGGCGGTTCCGACTTCGATCCGAAGGGCAAGTCCGACGCTGAAGTTATGCGCTTCTGCCAGGCGTTTATGACTGAGCTGTGCCGTCACATTGGTGCTGACACTGACGTACCGGCTGGCGATATCGGCACTGGCGCACGTGAGATTGGCTATATGTTCGGCCAGTACAAGCGTATCTGCAACGAGTATGTTGGCGTTCTGACCGGCAAGGGCCTGCAGTGGGGCGGTTCTCTGGCTCGTACCGAGGCTACCGGCTATGGCCTGTGCTATCTGGTTGACGCTATGCTGAAGGATAACGGTTCTTCCTTTGAGGGCAAGACTGTTGTTATCTCCGGCTCCGGCAACGTAGCAATTTATGCTACCGAGAAGGCTACTGCTCTGGGCGCTAAGGTTATTGCTCTGTCTGACTCCAACGGCTATATTGTCGATGAGAACGGCATCAATCTGGATGTTGTAAAGGAAATCAAGGAAGTTCGCCGCGGCCGTATCAAGGAGTACGTTGATGCAGTTCCGTCTGCGAAGTACGTTGAAGGCAAGGGCATCTGGACTGTAAAGTGCGACATCGCTCTGCCGTGCGCTACACAGAACGAAATCAACGAGGATGATGCTAAGGTACTGGTTGCTAACGGCGTACAGGCTGTTGGCGAAGGCGCTAACATGCCGTCCACTCCGGAAGCTGTTGCTGTATTCCAGAGCAACAACGTTCTGTTCGCTCCGGCTAAGGCTGCAAACGCAGGCGGCGTAGCTACTTCTGCTCTGGAAATGTGCCAGAACTCCCAGCGTCTGTCCTGGACCTTTGAAGAGGTTGACGGCAAGCTGCATCAGATTATGGTTGATATCTACCACAACATTGCCAGCGCTGCTAAGGAATATGGCTGCGAGGGCAACCTGGTTGCAGGTGCAAACATCGCTGGCTTCCTGAAGGTTGCTGAGTCCATGAAGGCACAGGGCGTTATGTAATCCTGATAAACAAACCATACCAACTAAATACCAAAATCCCCGTTTCCGTTTGGATTCGGGGATTTATTTATGCTAAATCATCTATCAAAAGCGCGCATCGGATAACTGATGTGCGCTTTTTCTCATATTCTTGCCCAGTCGTTTCAATTCTTTTGGTATAATATTTTATACGTTCAACCATTGCGAAAGTATGGAATTCAACGTATAATAGAACTATCAATCGAAAACTGACAGATATAGGAGGATATACATGATGAAGTTCACGTTTGCACATAATAATTTCAATGTAAAAAATCTGGAAGAATCCATTGCTTTTTATCAGGAAGCACTGGGACTGGAAGAAACACGCCGTATTCAGCCGGAAAGCGGCGATTTTATCATTGCTTTTATGGGGGATGGAACAACCCCGCATCTGCTGGAGCTGACCTGGCTGAGGGAACATCCGCAGGCGTATAATCTGGGTGAAAATGAATTTCATCTGGCTATGCGGGTGGATGATTTTGAAGCAGCACATGAAAAGCATAAGGAAATGGGCTGTATCTGTTTTGAAAACCCACAAATGGGTATTTATTTTATTGCAGACCCGGATAACTACTGGATTGAAATTATTCCGACAAAGTAAATCGGAGGGAGAATACTATGGGGTATGTCATTGTCACGGATTCTGTGCTGGATTTGGAAGAGGATTTTCTGTTCCAGAACGGAATCTGTACGGTTCCACTCCAATTCACGGTGGAAGGCTGGGATACCGTAGAAGATGATTTCGGCAGAACCGTATCGTTTTCATCCTTTTATCAGCAGCTGCGGCAGGGCAAAAACATTACAACTGCACCAGCGCATCAATCAGCCTTCACCAGTGTTTTTGAAGGCATCCTGAAATCCAATCGCGATGTTGTTTATTTGGGGCTTTCCTCTGCATTGAGCGGCAATTATCAGATTGCTTGTATTGCCGCAGAAGAGCTGAAAACAAGATATTATAATCAGGTGTATTGTGTCGATACACTTGCTGCTTCTGGAGGGCAGGCATTGATTGTCAGCGAAGCCGCAAAAAGGAAGGCGGAAGGGCTGACATCAGAACAGCTGGTGGAATGGGCGGCAGAATATCGAAGCCGGATTTCTCATTGCTTTATGGTAGATGATTTGCAGTATCTGGAGCGTAATGGAGATCTGGAAAAGAAAACCTCTCTGTTTGGTTCCCGTGGCAGCACCTGCCAGCTGCTGCATCTGGATACATCGGGAAAGCTGGCGTTGGATAAAAAAGTGCGGGGACGTAAAAAAGCGCTGGAGCTGTTGCAAAAACAAGCTGTTGCACAGCTGCCAAAAGGCGGTACGGCTTATATCAGCCATGCGGATTGCCGGGAAGATGCGGAGGAACTCGCGAAAAATCTGCTGCACAATGCAGGTCTGAAGCATGTGGAATATATTATGCTCAATGAAGTCATCGGTGCACATGCTGGGCCAGGAGCAATCGGCGTATTTTTCTGCAGGGAACAAAACAATGTATCCATATGATTCGCTGAAAAAGACAGGCAGGCACTGGTGGGGTGTGATTCCGCTGTCAATTGTAATATTTTGTATTGCATTGGTCTGCCTGATTCAGCTCATAGCACATGTCAAACTGCGCAGCATCCCATTTCAGCTGCTGCTGTGGGGTTTGGTCTGCTCTGTATTGGTGCTGCTTGCATGGCTGGTCAGGAAATTATACAGACACCGGGTTGTCTATCCATTGGCATGTGTGGCGGCAGTATTGTTGTCAGTTGGCATATTAGGCTATGCTATGTTTTACAGTGCATTTTCCTGGCGGCCAGAGCATGTTGTGGAAAAATATGGCGTTCGTATGGTTGCGCGGGTGAACAGTTTTCTGGATATGACAGTGGAGTACTATCCCTATCGCAATATTCTGTTCTACAGCGCTGAGCAATTGGGATATGAATGGTATGGCAACGGCGGATCAGATCCGATTGCAAATGGATATCAGCGGCAGACATGGACATTTTATGATGAAAATGGAAATATCATAGACGCAGGCGTAGTAAAAAGCAGGTAAAGGTGAAAACAGAATAAAACCAACGGAGAAGAAAACATGAACGTATATGATTTTGACCAGACGATTTACCACGGCGACAGTACGGTAGATTTTTATTTTTACTGTCTGCGTCACAGGCCGCTGATGGTATACAGCTGGCCGGGAACCATCGTTTCTTTTGCCCTGTATCAGGCAAGAATCCTCAATAAGACACAGTTTAAGCGGCAGATGTACCAGTTTCTGCGTGCAGTTGGCAATACAGATCAGCTAGTTGAGAATTTCTGGCGCAGCCACTTGAAAAATATCAAGTCCTGGTACATAGAAAAGACCCAGCGGGAGGATGATGTCATCATTTCCGCCTCGCCTGAGTTTTTGTTGAAGCCAGCATGTGAAAAGCTTGGTATCCGATATTTAATGGCATCCCGTGTCGATCCGCATACCGGGAAATATACCGGAATCAATTGTTGGGGAGAAGAGAAGGTACGGCGGTTTTATGAAAAATTTGGACAAGTGCCAATTGAAACCTTTTACTCCGATTCCCTGTCGGATACCCCGCTGGCACGGCTTGCAGATACGGCCTGGATTGTTCGCGGAGATGAACGCATTCCATGGGAGGAATGGGAACGGAAAAAGAAGAAAAAATAACAGCTGAGCGGCAGATTTCCATATTCCTGTATCATGAATTTGGAAAAATAAAAAGCTGTTGCTGCCTGCGACAGTGCTATGATTCGTTTATGAAGGTGCCCGATTTTGTCTGAAATCCGGCACCTTTTGAAATTTGTGCAATTGCGGCAATTTTTTTGATAATATAGCAGCAAAATCAGCGAATGGACAAAATGTGCAGATATTTCATCTCTGGGGGTTGACATTCATCGCAGTATTTGGTATCCTAACAATGGTTAGCGAAGGCTAACTGCAAGGCGAGAAAGCCTTTCTTTTTTGGATGTAAGTTAGCATAAGCTAATGAGAGCCGAGACATACTATGAACAGAAATTATGCCTTTGCGGGGAGTGGATACGATGAATCGAACATTGGAAGAAATGCTGGTGGAATCATGTGCACCAACACTTGCCGGGATCAAGCCGGCAAACTTGTTCCGTTGTCCGGAAACACCGGAACTGTTCCAGTCTATCTGTGAATGGAGTGAAAGGCTGAAGGAAAACGGCCTGCGCATCCGTGTTATGAAATGGTGTAAAAAGACACATACCTGTCTGATTTATGTGTGCAGATGGGATTGGGTTCAGCGTGTTTTGGCACAAAACAAGGTAAAAGAGTTCCTGGTTTGTAATGGATATGATATTTCAAAGGGAATTGAGGCGATTATTTGCCAGCTGGCACGCAGACTGTGTGTTGAGAAGGATTTTCCGCATGAAATCGGTATTTTCTTGGGATATCCATTGCAGGATGTCATTGGCTTTATTCAAAACAACGGGCAGAATTATTCCTGCTGTGGACACTGGAAATGCTATGGAGATGCAGCTGAAGCACAGAAAACCTTTGATTCCTATAAGAAATGCACAGCATGCTATAAGCGGATGTATGAAAAGGGTATTCCGCTGATAAAAATGATTACAGCTGCATAAATAGTGGTTAGAGCACGCTAATTTTGGAAATTTTTCCAGCAGATCAGAATAAATTGGAAAATATCTCGGAGCATGATGCACCGGGATATTTTTTGCATGTTATAAAAGAAAAAACACGAAATTACGATCTTTTTCAAATTTATATCAAAAAAGAAAATATTTGCGTAAAATTTGCGTGTATTTGAAGTGGAACGTAAAAATTTTTTCAAAAATTCGGTTACAAAGCGTTTACAAAATGGGGAATTTTTGTTAACATAAATACATTGTAGTCTAGAAATAAAAAGGTATGGAAGGATAACATGACGGTGTGAGAGGAGCGTTTTATGACGATAGTGAAGCGGGTCGGCGCGATGGTATTGACGGCATCTTTTATTGCCGGAATGCTGCAGACAGTGGCATTTGCAGCAGATGTTGCGCCGGATACGGTACGGACAATTGTAAGCTTTGAGAATGCGGGGCAGGAAATTGGTGCGGTTTCCTTTTCGGAGGGTCAGGCAGAGGACGAGCTGACAGCGCAGATGCCGGATACTGTAACGGCATCGTTGACAGATGGTACAACGGAAGAAATCCCGGTAACGTGGGTGAGCCTTGGCGATTATGCAGATACGGATGACTTCTATTATTCGTTTATTCCGCAGTGGGATGAACATACATATGTGCTGACGGACGGCGTCGACAGCATGACAGATGTTCCGTATATTATGGCACAGCGCAGTGCACAGACAACAGCAGATGACGGCTCTGTCCGTTCCAAGCAGGTTGCAGCGAGCACAAACGCAAATACGATTTTTGAGTTTTTTGTGAAGCAGATGGGTTACAACGCAGCAGCAGCCTGTGGCGTTCTGGCAAATATCAAGGCAGAATCTGACTTCAATCCGAACTGCTATGGCGACAAGGGAACCAGCTATGGTATTTGCCAGTGGCACAATGAGCGTTTTACTGCACTGAAAAACTGGTGCAATGCAAACGGCTATAGCTGGACCTCTCTGAATGGACAGCTCAATTACTTAAAAAAGGAATTATCAGCCAATACGTCCGCGTATCTGTGGAATGGCCTGACCATCAACAGTAAGATGAAAGCCTATGCAAATTCCTCTTCCGGTGCATATGATGCTGGTTATTACTGGTGCTATTATTATGAAGTTCCGGCAAACAGGGGAAGTGTTGCGGTATCACGCGGCACACAGGCAAAAAATACATATTGGCCGCAATTCAGCAAAAATGTCGTTTCCAATACATCCTCGGTCAGCTCGGTTTTCACAGATGTCAGCGCCAGTGCATGGTATAAGGATTCCGTGCAGTATGTATATGACAAGGGCCTGATGGTCGGTACAAGCAGTACGAAGTTTTCACCGGATAGTTCTCTGAGCCGTGCGATGGTGGCGCAGGTTTTGTATAATCGTGCAGGCAAGCCGGGTGTTTCTACCGGTGTTCCGTTCAAGGATGTTTCCTCCAGTGCATGGTACTATAAGGCGGTTTGCTGGGTATATAAGAATGGCTATATGGCCGGTTATTCTACCCAGAAATTTGGACCGGGAGACAATGTTACCCATGAGCAGATGGCAGTTGTTATGAATAACTATGCAGGCTGCCCGACGGCGAACAAGACACTGAGCTTTACCGACGCAGGAAAGATTTCTTCCTGGGCAGTAAAGGCGGTTAAGTGGGCGGATTACAGAGGGATGCTAGGTTATGTTTCCCTGGAACAAACGAGCTATTTTTACCCGCAGCGTGCAGCCACGCGTTCTGAAATGGCATATGTTCTGGCTGCATACTTCGGCTGACCAGATAAGATATTGTTACAGCGCCGCTGAAAAGCGGTGCTGTTTTTTCTGCAGGGCTGTTTCAGGAAAATTTGCATTTTTTATGGTTTATGATATAATAGCAGTAATTTATCACGGAACAATCCAAAGCGAGGGAAGTACATGAATATTTGGCATGATTTACAGCCGGATCTGGTCCGCCGGGAAGAGTACATGGTCTTTACGGCAAACAGCATCGGAAGTACAGCGGTGTTATCTTTTGACGGTGCTGCTGGGCTGCTTTGCCTCAACCATCTGAGCGATTCGAATATCGGTGCACCAAACAATACAGGCTATCTTCCGCGCACCTGCACACCGGAAGACATGCCGGTTGAGACGGTAATTCTGTGCAGCCAGCCGCTTCCGGCAATGACGCTGGTGCGGTGCCGCCCGGTTGGCCTTGTTATTGTACATCTGGAGCATGGCGGGGAACGAAAGCTGCTGCTCTCTGCGGCCTGCGCAGATGAATTTTGGAGTGCTTGTTTGACTGTAGATGAAATTCCGTCGGCGAACCGGAAAGCACTGGTGCGGTATCTGCGGTATGACCAGCAAGTAATCAGCCAGCCCGCCGCATCGATTGAATTTCAGGGGCTGGAACAGGCGGAACAGTATTTTGACGCATGTCAGAGAGAGTATCTGCTGCGGTACTGCGGCGTACGTCCGCAGGAGGGCGCAGAAAATCTGCCTGTGGGATAATAGTATGAAATTGGAAGCGGAGAGACCGGAAAAGAGGTCTTTCCGTTTTTCCATATAATTAGCTTCCGAAATCTTCCAGAAAGCTGGTAAGCTCCTGCTCCGTGTACAGAGGGAATCCGCGTTTGATCAGCTCCTGGTCATATTCCCGCAGGGAAGACAAACGGATATCCGTTACCTCTGCCGCCGTGCTGGAACCATACGGATAGATGCACAGGACACCGTCGTCCGCCCGGACAACATACAGCGGCTGGTCTTCTGTCTGCTCTTCTGCGGAAATGGTATCTGAAACCGGGACAGAAGCAGAACCGGAATCGACGGAAAAGTGCTGATACATCAGCAGGGCAAATAATGTGACGCAGCACATGGATAAAACAGCAACAGTTCTTTTCATTTGTAGAACCTCCTATCATATACAAGAGCATGTACAGACGGGATTTTGGAAGAAAATAGTAGAAAAATACCCAAAATCCATCGCTTATTTCTTACATTTTCCCCGAAATTTTGGATATTATACCATGGTTTTCAAGTTGCTATGGATTTTTGGGCAAAATGTGGTATAATAATATTGACTATGTTTATTAATTCCGCCGTGAGACGGCATGCAGGAGGGAACGGACTTGGCGAAAAGACGCAGACAGAAAAGCAGAGCCAAAAAAATTGGATTTGCCATATTAACGCTGTTTCTCATCGGTCTGACAACAATGGCAATGTGTCTCAGCGCATTTGTTTTATATCTGAAGATAGTCATTATGCCGGCTGCTGATTTGGATATCAGCAGCTTGTCGATGAAATTCAACAGTGTTATTTATTATACGGATAACAACGGCGAGCGGCAGGTGCTGCAGAAGCTTGCCAGCGAGGAAAACCGTGAATGGGTTGACATGGATTCGATTCCGGAGTATCTGGCAGAAGCTTTTGTTGCAATTGAGGACCAGCGTTTCTATAAGCACGAAGGCGTGGACTGGAAGCGCACCATAGGTGCAGCATTGAATTGGATGCTTCCGGGCGGTGACAGCTATGGTGGCTCCACGATCACCCAGCAGCTTGTCAAAAACATGACAGATGACGATGATTATTCTGTAAAGCGTAAGGTTACAGAGATTATGCGTGCGCTGACATTGGAAAAAAAGGTAGGCAGCAAGGATACCATTCTTGAGCTGTACATGAACATCATTTACTTCGGCAAGAATGCATATGGTGTACAGACTGCAGCGAAGACTTATTTCAATAAGCCGGTGAGTGAACTGGATTTGGCAGAATGTGCACTGATTGCCGGGCTGACGCAAAACCCGGCGGCATACAATCCGTTTAAGTACCCGGAAGATGCGAAGGAACGGCAGGAAGCGGTCCTTTACAAGATGTATTCGGAAGGTTATATTTCCCAGAGCGAGTACAATGAAGCGGTAAATGAACAGCTTGTTTATGAGGAAAATACGTCTGGCACCAAGAAGAACAGCGCATATTCTTATTTCACGGACATGGTAATTACGGACGTTGTCAATGACCTGCAGGAACAGCTGGGATATTCAGAAACCTATGCACGTACGGTTGTCAACAGTGGTGGTCTGTCTATCTACTCTACTGTGGATATGGATGTGCAGGAAACCATGGAATCCGTATATGAAGACAGCAGCAATTTTCCGAGCATTTCGGAGGATGGCGTCAGCCCGGAATCCGCCATGATTGTACTGGATCCGACAAACGGACAGATTCGCGGAGTTGTCGGCGGACGCGGGGAAAAAACAGAAAGCCTTGTGCTGAACCGTGCAACTCAGTCCAAGCGTTCCCCTGGTTCTTCCATTAAGCCGCTGAGTGTCTATGCCCCCGCGATTGATCAGGGGCTGATTACACCATATTCTGTTGTAACGGATATGCCGGTATTTGAGCTTGACGGCTCCGCATGGCCGCGCAATGAAAACCGCACCTATGCCGGACAGACAACCATTATGCAGGGTGTTGCGGATTCTACCAATACCGTTGCGGTACAGGTGCTCAAGATGCTGACACCGCAGTCCGCTTATAATTTCCTGACAGATAAGCTTGGCTTTACGACGCTGAGCAGCAATAGCGATGTTGATTATGCCCCTATGGCATTGGGCGGACTGACAAATGGCGCAACCGTCCGTGAAATGGCACAGGGCTACACTGCGCTGGCGAACTATGGCTATTATTCCGAAGCAATTAGCTATACCAAGGTTGTGGATGCCAACGGCGAGACGATTCTTTCCAACGAGGAAAACGAGCCGACACAGGTGTTTGAACATCCGGAGTCCACGCCGTATGATATCAATGACCTGCTGACCAATGTTGTGGAAGACGGCACCGGTAAGCTGGCTGCCATTGACGGCATTGATGTTGCAGGTAAGACCGGTACGACCACAGACAATAAGGACCGCTGGTTTGCCGGATATACTCCATATTATGTAGGTGTCTGTTGGTTCGGTTACGATGAACGGTATGGCTTGCCGAGCCTTTCGCCAAACCCTGCTGTTGCAGCCTGGGCCGCGGTTATGGATCAGCTGCATGAGGACAAGGAGGACAAGAGCTTTGATGAGCCGGAGGAAGGTACCTTTGTGGAGGCAGAATACTGTCTTGACAGCGGCCTGGCACCGGATCGTGCATGCTATGGCGATGTGCGCGGCAGCCGTGTGGAAACTGGCTGGTTCTATGTGGATGATGTCCCGGAAGAGGAATGCGATCTGCATAAGTGGCGCTATAGCAGCGTATCCATGCTGGATCTTACCCGCCTGTTCCCACTGGATGTGGAAGTGACAGATGAATACTATTGCTATGAGGGTGACAATGACCCGATTGGCGAAGGTGAACGCGTCAGCAGCCCGAATGGTCACTATTCACCGCCAAAGAGGCGCACGTACAGTTACAGAAATAACAATAATAATTCAAACAGCAGTGAAGAAAGCGATACCGGTACAGAAGAAACAACGCCGGATGCTTCAGATACGGAAATACCGGATATACAGATTCCAGACAGTACGGAAGTGCAGGGCATTATGTCTCGGATTTCCGAGTGGTGGAATGCAATGATGGTTTCGTAAAGGAAGGAATACACGATATGAGCAGGGATGCTGTCGATTTTATGCGGCAGCATCTTTTGCGGTTTCATGCAGGTGGAACGGAAGGGGATACATGTATATGCGTCATAAATTGGCGGATTCGTTGAAACAGGGAAGACTGCGGATGCTGGCAAGTATAGTATGGATGATCGCATCCTTTATGGGAATTGAGATTTTCATGCGCCATTATGTGTGCAGTGAATTGATATTTCCGCTGTTCTTTTCTGTAGTTTGGAGTGTGCTGTTGACAGCGTTGATTTTGCTGTTGCCCAGATGGCTGGGAAGAATATTGTATGGTGTGGTCTATTTTGCTTTTGTGGTCTATGCTGTAGCGCAGTCCGGCTATTATCTGATTTTCGATAAAATGATGTGGCTGACAGATCTGGGCTATGCCGGAGATGGCGCGGAATTTGCCTCTTCGGTTTTTGGCTTTCTCACCAAGGGATTTTATATCTCTATTGTCCTGATGCTGGTGATTGGAATTGCTGGTATCCTGTTGATGCCGCGGGCAAAGCGCCGCTGGTTCCATCGAATCGGCTGTGCAGCAGTGTTTGTGCTCTGTTGTATTGTGCTTTATCTGCTGCCGGCAAAAATATTTGAAGTCAGCGATAAGGATCTGTGGGGCGCACAGCAGGAATGGCGCCGTTCCTCTTCGTTGGAAGGTACATATGAAACCATGTATGATGCACGCAAGGTATACCGCATCTGTGGTGTTTACCAGATCGTAGAGCGTGATATCTATAAGCATATTATCTATAAGCATCTTCCGGGCTATCAGGCTGAGCTTGCAGAACAAACGGAACAGATCAACGAATATTTTGCACAGTACAATTCGACAGAAACGGAAAATGACATGACCGGTGTATTGGAAGGAAAAAATGTCATCCTGATTCTGTTGGAGAGCATGGATGACTGGCTGATTGATGAAGAGACTACACCGAATATCTATGCTCTGATGGAGGACGGCCTCAATTTTACCAACATGTATACACCGGGCTATGGCGGTGTGCGTACCTTTAATACGGAATTTTGTGTCAATACGGGGATTTACCTGCCTACAGATGGAAACCTTGCTTTCTCCTACTGTAACAATGAATTTCATGAGAGTATGCCGAGCCTGTTCCGGGAGGCAGGCTATACAGCGAAATCCTTCCACTATAATTTTTCTGCTTTCTATAACCGTAATATCATGCATCCGGCAATAGGATTCGAGGAGCATATCAGCTTCTTTGACAGCTATGTACAGGATGACAATGTGCTGCTCAATGAAAATTATATATTTGAGAACGAGGAAGTTTGCGAAAAGTTCTTTGGCGGAGATGACCCGGACAAACCATTCTTTACTTTTTACATCACCCGTTCCGCACACATGCCGTATACCTATGATGATGCTTTGAGTATCTATGCATTGGAAAAATACCCGGAATACAAAGGGATGACCGGCAATGAGGAGATCGATTGCCTGAAGGCAAAGGCAAGGCTGGTAGACGATATGTTTGGCGAATTGCTGAAACAGCTGGAAGCAAATGGACAACTCGAAGATACGGCAATTATTGCATTTACAGACCATTATGCATATGGTATGACGGATAAGGAAACACTATTGGAAGAATCCGGTGTGGACAATGACCTGCTGGTGGAAAAGACACCGTTCTTTATCTGGGCTGACGATCTCGAGCCGCAGACAGTAGATAAGGTAATCAATACATCGGATATCCTGCCGACGGTGCTGAATCTGTTTGGCATTGGGACAGAAAATTCCTATCTGGGACATGATGCCTTTGACGAAAGTTATCACGGCTACGCCATTTTCCCGAGCGGGGACTGGATTACAAATGAAGTGCTGTACCGGGATGGAGAGATTATCAAGGAATTTTATGACGGCGCATCGGCAGAGGTCGATGTTGATGCCATGAATGCGCTGGCAGAAGATTACATTGATGTCAGCAACCTGCTGCTCAAATGTGACTATTATGCGGAGGACGATGAAAAAGATTAGTGTTTACGGGAAATAAATTCATTGCATTACTGTGCATAATATAGTATAATAATTTTGTATTGGGAAACGATGTTCCGCACGGCTGCGCTAGCTGGGACGGCAGCGGTGTCCTGCACCTGCAATCCGCTATAGCAGGAGTGAATTCCGGTCTGCGGGCGGTGCGTGTATTGTTTGCCCTGTGTCGGAAGGCGATGAAGATTCGGTCCTTCGCAACAGTGGACTGTGAACCATGTCAGGCGGGGAACCGAGCAGCATTAAGCAGAACCCATTGTGTGCCGCAGGAATGCCGAGTCTGAGCCAGATGCCACAGGTTCCAGGTATTACGTTTCGTTCAATGACCGGTGCGCGGTCGTGTGGAGCATCGTTTTGATACAGATTAGCAAGGAAACGGGCAATTTCGATTGCCCGTTTTTCAGATTCTGCGCAGCTGTGTCGGGCACGGCTGTTTGATTTGTTGGGAGGGACAGGCATGTATCAGGCATTGTACCGCAAATGGCGGCCGACCCGGTTTGCCGATGTCGTGGGACAGCGGCATATTACCGATACCCTGCGCGCGCAGCTCGAGAGTGGACGTCTGTCACATGCTTATCTGTTTACCGGAACACGTGGTACCGGCAAGACAACCTGTGCAAAAATTCTCGCACGAGCCGTGAACTGCACGAATTTACAGGGCGGGGACCCTTGCGGGGACTGCCCGGCGTGTCGTGGGATTCTGGATGGCAGCGTGCTGGATGTTGTGGAAATTGACGCAGCCTCTAACAACGGCGTGGACAACATCCGGGATATCCGGGATGAGGTGCGTTATACACCGGCTTCGGTAAAAAAGCGCGTGTATATCATCGATGAGGTCCATATGCTGTCGCAGGGCGCATTTAACGCACTGCTGAAAACGCTGGAGGAACCACCGGAGCATGTACTGTTTATTCTGGCTACCACAGAGATCAACAAAGTTCCGGCAACCATTTTGTCACGCTGCCAGCGTTTTGATTTCCGCAGAATTGCACCGCATGATATTGCACAGCGGCTACAGGAAATTGCAGAAGAAGAACAGATTCCGCTGACCGATGGCGGCGCACGTATGATTGCACGGCTTGCAGATGGCGCACTGCGCGATGCCCTGTCGATCTTAGACCGTGCGGCGGCAGGCAGCAGCGAACCGATTGATGAAGAGCAGGTAGCTTCCGGCGTTGGCATTTTGGCGGGAGACACGGCAGTTGACTTGATGCAGTATGTTCTGGCGGGTGATCTGACCGCAGCGATCGGACAGCTGGCGGAGAGCTATACCGCAGGACGGGAGCTGGGAGCTGTATTGGATCAGCTTTTGGGGCTGATTCGTGATATGCTGCTGGTGAAAACCAGCCGGAGTGATGTTTCTGCGTTACTGTCTCCAGCGTATTCCGCACAAACTGTGACGCAGATGTGTGAGCAGATTCCTGCATCCCGGCTGCTGGCGTATACGAACATTCTGCAGGAAGCATTGGTGCGCATGCCGCACGCAGCAAACCGCCGGATTGAAGCGGAATTGTGTGTTGTCCGGTTGTGCCAGCTTCATGCAGACGATTACGATACCCTCAGCGGACGGGTAGAAGCATTGGAAGAAAAAATTGCCCATGGACTGGTGACAGCTCCAGCTGCTGTACCGATGGCAGCACCGCAGCAGGATGATGATGGCTTCCCATCAGATGAGGATGCACCTCCTCCGGGGGAAGATGACATGCCAATGCCGCCGTTTGGCTCCGGTGCCGCTCCGGCACCGAAGAAGAAAGCTGCTGCACGGCCCCAAAAGCTGGAATGCAGCCCGCAGTGGAATGATATTACCCTTGCGGCAAAAAAAATGCTGCCGATGAGTACATTTGCCCAGCTGACCTTTGCAAAGGGCGTGCTGAATGGCAGTGATTTATATGTGGTATGCGAGGACCCGTTTACCTGTGAGCTTTGTAAGGAAGCAAAGGTGAAGGAGGCGCTTGCGCAGGCAGCGCAGAGTGTGATGGGCAGACAATACCGCATCAAGGTTATGGAAGAAAGCAACGTCGGTATGCTTTCTACGAAAGCAAACCCTGTCGATGATATCATCCGCAGGGCCGGCGAACTGGATATCGCATTAGAGATCAACGATTAACAGGAGGATAACAACAATGGCTAGAAAGTTTAACGGATATGGAAGAGGAAGCGCTGGTATGGGCGGCATGAATATGAATGCCATGATTAAGAAGGCGCAGAAGATGCAGGAAGAAATGGTAAAGGCACAGGAAGAGCTGGGCAATAAGGAATACACTGCAACCTCTGGCGGCGGCGCAGTTACTGCAGTTGTCAAGGGTTCCAATCAGCTGCTCAGCCTGAAGCTCAACCCGGAAGTCGTAGATCCAGATGATATCGAAATGCTCGAAGACCTGATCGTGACTGCAGTGAACCAGGCTCTGAAGCAGGCCGATGAGGAGAGCGCATCTATCATGCGTCAGGCAACTGGCGGCGGAATGCCGGGACTGTTTTAATCGTCGATGAAATATTTTGCACCATCGGTGGAAACGCTGATTGAAGAATTTGCCAAGCTGCCCGGCATCGGGCGCAAAACGGCACAGCGTCTGGCGTTCCATGTGTTAAATCTGCCGAAGGAGGATGCAGACAAGCTGGCGCAGGCCATTACCACGGCAAAGCAGACTGTCCACCTGTGCCCCAAATGCCAGAATTTGACAGATGAAGCGCTTTGTCCGATCTGCGCAGATGTATCCCGCGACGAAAAGACGATTTGTGTGGTAGCAGATCCCAAGGATGTACTGGCATTTGAAAAGACGAGGGAATATCACGGTTTGTATCATGTCCTGCATGGTACCATTTCCCCGCTCAATCATGTCGGACCAGATGACCTGCGTATCCGTGAGCTGCTGCATCGTGTGGCAGAAGAGGATATCCACGAAGTTATTTTGGCAACCAACCCAGATACAGAGGGTGAAGCGACAGCCATGTATCTGGCACGTCTGTTAAAGCCATTCCATATCCGCGTCAGCCGTCTTGCGTATGGCATTCCGGTTGGCGGACAGCTGGAATATATTGATGAAGTAACGCTGATGCGTGCGCTGGATGGCAGACATAATATCGATTGAGAGACAAATGCATAACCCGAAAAGGGGGAGGAAAATATGAGATGCCCCAATTGTGGTGAACCGTTGACACAAGGAGCAGCATTCTGCCCGGAATGCGGTGCCAGGATAAGACAGAAAACTTGTCTGCATTGTGGTGCGGCGATGGCGGAAGATGCCGATTTTTGTCCTATGTGTGGAAAGCCGCCAATGGAGCAGAATACAATGCGGGAGCCAGAGCAGGGAATGTATCAGAGACAGGATACACAGCCGTTTCTGGTGCAGGAGCCTGCAACGCAGAAAAAAGGCAATGGTATAAAAATTGTGTTGATTGGCGCCGTTACTGCAGTGATTGTAGTGGCTATTGTTGCAGCTACCTTCTTAAAAATCAGCAGTCAGAAAAAGGAAGCAGCGCTGGAAGCTGCCCAGCAAACTGCACAGTCAGTGGATTCCGCTGCTGATACGCAGGAGCCTGATGACGCTGAACAGCAGAGTGAAGCTGAGAATGATATCAATGCAACAGATTCCTCCATTGCGTCTTCTTCAAGCTCCACTTCCAGCGCGGTCAGTGATGCACATGCTGCACAGCGCGAAAATTATCAATTACAGATTGACGGCTTATGGGCAGAAAAGAAATCGATTGACAAAAATGCAAGCAGCCAGACAGAGTTGAATCAGCTGGCATATGCGAATTACCAGCACTGGGATACCCTGCTGAATGATATTTACCAGAGCATTAAAGCAGAGCTTTCCAGCAGTGAGTTTGAAACGCTCAAAAAACTGGAAAAGGAATGGATTGCACAGCGTGACGCACAGGCTGATTTGGATGCTTCCGATTGGGTTGGCGGAACTGGTTATGGTGCAGTTTATAATGGTTCTCTGGCAGAAAGCACAGGTGAGCGCTGCCAGTGGCTGGTTGACAATTATCTGAATTAAATCGTACAAAGCAGACGGGTTTCCACGCGGGAATCCGTCTGCTTTATTTGTTAACGATTTTGTATTATTATGTGGCGTTATAATGAAAGATTTGGAGGAACCGCCATGGTATAATTGGGAAAAACACAGGTGGAGGGAAGCTATGGAGAAGCAATCCGTATTACAGTCGATGACCAGGGAGCATCGTTATCTGATGGGTGATATCTTTTTTGCCTATCTCGTGATGGGGATTTATCTGACGTTAATTGGTTCTGCACTGCCGGCCATTAAGGAAGAATATCAGATCAGCTATCAGATTGGCGGACTGATGATGGCTGCACAGCAGATTGGCTATCTGATGATGGGAATCTTTGTCAGCCTTGCCGCACGTAAGATGGGAGCGAAAACGGCATATCTGTTTTTCGGTATGCTTGCTTTTGTAGGACTTGCATGGATGATGGTATCTGGAAATACGGTTGTACTGCTGGCTGCCATGCTGTTGACCGGTATCTGCAAGGGCAGCACAGCCAATTTCGGGAATCAAATCACCAGCACATTGTCAGGCAACAACAGCAGCCTGTTGAATCTGGCACAGGCGTTTTTTCCAATCGGTACCTGTCTTGCTCCGTTGATTGCCATGGCTTGCGGTGCGTCTTGGAGGATGTCTTTTGCCATTACCATCGCAGCGGGTGTTATTCTGCTGATGCACGGTCTGCGGGTGGAAATCGGACCGGAGGCGTTTGCTCAGAAGACAGACTCCGGAAAAATGGATTTTAGCTTCTTTCAAAAGAAAATCTTCTGGATATGCTGCCTGCTGCTGATGAGTTATCTTGCATTGGAATCATCTGTGATAGGCTGGTTGGTTACGTTCTTTTTGGATTCCGGCGCGGCGACAGAAGCCACCGCACAAATGCTGGCTATGGCGCTGTGGATTGCCGTACTGATAGGACGTTTTGCAAGCGCATGGTTTGCCACACGATATCAGCCGCATCAGATGATGCTGGTTATGACGGCTGGGGTTACGGTTTGTTTTACTATCATGATGTTCAGCCATACCCTGATTCCCATGGCAGTAGGAGCCTTTGGACTTGGGATATTTATGGCGGGGATGTATGGAACAACACTGGGCGGCAGTGATAACCTGATTGGAACATATCCCATGTGCATGGGCATGTTTATTGTTATTCCGGGCATCGGTGCTGCTGTGACACAAAGTGCGATTGGTACGCTGGCAGACCGGATTGGTATCCGCGGAGGAATGTATTTGCTATATGTCCTCATTGCTATTCTGATTTTATCGACGGTACTGTTTGTGATACACCGGAGAAAAAAATAAGGAGACAAAAGGGCACACTGCAGTGTGCCCTTTTGTCATGATTCGCTGTTAAAAGCTTTTATTACTGCCAAAACAGCGTCCTTTTGTTCCGGTGTCAGCGTAACCCAATGATCGAATAGCTCCCTCAGCTGGGGGGTTAGTTCTGCCATTTCGCTTTCTGCAAAAAACTGTGACAGTGTGATACCGAAACCGGAACAGATGGCTTCCAGCGTTGGAATAGAGGGAATGCTATTTCTGCGGAAAATATTTGCAATGGTTGATTCCGAAAGCCTACATTCCTTTGCCAGACGGTATTCAGACCAGCCTCTTTCCTCGAGCAGCGTGTGAAGTTTTTCCAAAGTACGTATATTGCATCGCCATCCTTTGAAATCATTTTACCGTTCAAAAGAATGGTTGAATACCGTTGACTTGTAATGGATATACCGTTATATTAAACGGTAGTAGACATTTTGTTGAGTGGGAGTGAGGCATGTGCGGATTGAACGGTACTATTATACCAATGCAAAAAAAGAACAGAAAGAATTAGAAAAAAAAAGAAAAGCAGCTAAGCAGATTCCAATTGAGCGGAAGCAGGTGACGGAGCAGGCCGTAGATGCTGTACTATCGAAGCTGTTTCCGGAGCCTGCTAAAATTTATACCATAGCGGACCCGAAGAAATTTACCCGGTTCCGAGAAATGGCGGAAACAGCCATCGATCTGGCAGAGGAGATAGGAGCCAATTTGCTGATTGAAGCGGAGGAAATGGCAGGATGTATTATCTTTGTCAGTGAGGAATTAGGCGGCAGGGATGAACAGAAGATGATTCTCAATACCATTGGCGCAATATCCGATGAAATTTATATCCGGGTATCTGCGGATACCGGTGAAGGCAGCGCGATTGATCTGGATGGACTGGTGCAGTTGGAATTTTGGTTCGATTTATTTCGTTCTGTCGAAAGAAAAGAGTAAGAAAAAAGACACGCTGGAAATACAGCGTGTCTTTTTCTATGGAGGTGGCTTTGAGCGAATTACTCAATCAGAATTTTTCTGGATTCTGGAATGATCTGCTGTGCTTTTGGCAGGGACAATTCCAGAACACCATTGTTGTAAGCCGCAGAGATGGAGTTTTCATCGATGCCAGCGACATCGAAGCTGCGGCGGAAAGAGCCATACCGGCGCTCACGGCGGATATAAGAGCCGTTTTCGTCCTTCTGGTCGTTGCTTTCCGAATGCTCGGCAGAAATTGTCAGGATGCCGTCTTTCAGATCAAGGCTGATATCTTCTTTGCTGAAGCCAGGAAGCTCGGCTTCCAGTACATATTTATCACCCGTATCACGGATATCTGTGCGGAATGCCGGAAGATCAACGCTGCTGTTTTTAAAGAAGCTGCGTTCAAAGTTATCAAATACGTCAAACAAATTGCGGTCGCGATATTCAAATGGAACCATGCCAAACATCATCAAATCGTCCTTTCTCTCGTGAAGTAGTTCTAAAAGTGGAATGGATTTAGCACTTCGATTTGCTAAGTGCTAACTACACGTATAAAAATTAAACTGCATCGGTGATGCCTTCTTTCTTGGGTACGGAGGTCTCCGTACTTCTTTTGTTTGACTATAGTATAAGCGGAAATTGTGAATAAAATTCGTAAACTTTTTGACAAAAATATTAAAATTAGCACTCTTGCGATAAGAGTGCTAAAATTACATCTGGTTTCGTTCGCCACGCAGGGCTTCGAGATATTTTTTTCGGTATCGGATTGGCGTGGTGCCGACAATTTTGCTAAACAGAGAATTGAAATAGTTCGTATTGTCGTACCCAACCAGTGTGGCGATATGGGTTGCGGAATAGTCGGTGGAGATCAGCAGTGTCTGCGCCAGACCAATGCGCCGGCGGATGGCATATTGAATCGGGGAATAGCCGGTTGCATCCTTGAAGGTATGAGCAAGATATGGCACGCTGCAGTTCAACGCAGATGCAATATCTCCCAGTTTCAGTGGCTCTGTGTAATGTGCATCGATGTATTCCTTGATACGGGCAGTGAGCTGGGATGCTGTGCTCGAAACCGGCTCTTCACGCTGGGATGCCGGCATCTGTGCTGCCAGCATCAGCAGGGATATGCCCAACATCTGTCCGGTGAGCCGGTTAGCCGGGGGACCGGAGTTATATTTCAAGATTTGTTCCGATAAATTGCACAGGAATGGGAACATGCCCTGGGAAGCGCGGACATGCGGGCTATCCTTTGGAATGAAATGGTTTAACGGAAGCCCGGAGAAATGTACATTGGAAAAGCCGAAGCAATAGGTCCCGATTTCTACATCAGTGCTGGAAACAACTTCATGCAGTTCACCGCAGTTGTAGTAAATCAGATCCCCTTCCTGAATCACATAGGAGAAATTGTTGACATTGTATACGCCAAAGCCGCGGTAACACAGCAAGAGTTCACACATGGAATCGTGGCCGTGCATCGGGCGGTCATGCCGTTTTCTGCCATAGTCCTGTCGGTTGGCATTTACCAGTACAGGAAGCTGGCCGTTTTCAAACACGCTGTTTGCCATGGCCTGGATATTTATCATAAAAAACGCCTCTTTTCTATCAGCATAACAACAAGATAGTGTAGTTAACAAAAAATTACCCCATGGATTTGTGCAAGATGACGTTGGGAAATATACGCAAGACAGACAATATAATAGAGGCTAATTGTTTGAAATTCCGTATAATATAATCATAACACAGGAACAAAAGACAGTCAAAAGAAACTACCTGCCTGGGGTTCAATGGAAGAAAGGGCAAAAGAAACGACAAGATCACGATTTTTTTTAAGTAAAATATCTGAGTATATTGGAGAGGAGAAAAAACGATGAGCATGAACATTTGCGGTGCGCCGAGCTGTTGGGGCGTAGATGATCCGAAAAATCCATATCTGCCGCCGTGGACCAGGGTACTGTCCGAAGCAAGTCAGGCGGGCTACCGCGCTATTGAACTTGGTCCGTGGGGCTATATCCCGAATGATGTGGATACCGTTGCCGCTGAACTGGAAAAGAATGGGCTTGGTATTGTTGTCGGCACGATTTTCCATGATCTGGTGACACCGGAAAACCAGCCGAACGTACTGCAGGCAGTTGACGATATCTGCAGACTGATTACACACCCGAAAATGCCAAAGCTTCCAGTGCATAAAGGGCAGAAGTTCCCGACGCCGTATATGACAGTCATGGACTGGGGACACGATGAGCGTGATTTCAATGCGGGACATTCTGACCGTGCGCCGCGCATGAACGATGAAGAATGGAAGGCGTTTGTAAAAAATGTCCGTGCAGTGTGTGATCGTGCGAATTCCTGGGGAGTGCGTCCGGTCATCCATCCACATGCCGGTACATATATCGAGTTTGCTGATGAAATTAAGAGAATTACACAGGATATCCCATATGAGGTTGCAGGTTTGTGCCTGGATACCGGACATCTGTATTATTCCGGCATGGACCCGGTTGAATACCTGAAAAAGTATCAGGATAAGCTGGATTACGTTCACTTTAAAGATGTAGATGATGCGGTTTATCACGAAGTGCTCAACGAAAAGATTCGTTTCTTTGACGGCTGCGGCAAGGGAGCTATGTGCCCGATTGGCACTGGTGCGCTGGATTATCCGGCAATCAAGGCTGCGCTGGAGGAAATCGGCTACAGTGGTTATATCACCATTGAGCAGGAACGTGACCCGCGTCATTCTGACACATCCCTGCGTGATGTCAAGCGCAGTGTCGATTATCTGAAGTCTGTCGGCTATCAGATTTAATATTAGCGTGTTGGTTGGAGAGAGTTTTAGGGCGTATCTGAGAACAAGAATATGACGAAGATTTCACACAAATCATCAGATTATTTGCGTTCTCGGATGCACCGGGGAAGGGATCAACAACTATTTTAGAGAGTTTATTTGGAAATCATCAAAAGTTATATCACAGGAGGCTAGTATCATGATTAACGGTTCCAAGGTTTTAGATCATCCAATCCGCTGGGCAATGGTTGGCGGCGGTAAAGGAAGCCAAATTGGTTATATCCATCGTTCTGCAGCTCTGCGCGACAACAACTTCCAGCTGGTGGCTGGTGCATTCGATATCAATCCGGAACGCGGCATGGCATTTGCAGCTGAATTGGGCGTCGCACCGGACCGCTGCTATCCAGATTACAAGACCATGTTTGAAAAGGAAGCAGAGCGTGCGGACGGCATTGAAGCTGTTTCTATCGCTACCCCGAACAGCCTGCATTATGCTGTATGCAAGGCGGCGCTGGAAGCTGGTCTGCATGTGGTTTGTGAAAAGCCGCTGTGCTTCACCACAGAGGAAGCAGAGGAGCTGGCTGCCCTGGCAAAGGAAAAGAACCGCGTTGTTGGCGTAACCTATGGCTATTCCGGTCATCAGATGATTCAGCAGGCACGTCAGATGATAAAACACGGCGACCTGGGTGATATCCGTGTTATCAACATGTCTTTTGCATTCGGCGGATATAACTATAAGGTCGAGGGGAGCAATGCAGCCGCAAAGTGGCGCTTTGATCCGGCTAAGGCAGGCCCGTCCTTTGCTATGGCTGATGTCGGCACCCATTGCCTGTATATCATCGAAGCCATGATTCCGGATATGAAGATTGACAAGGTGCTGTGTTCCAGAGATGCTTTCGTAGAAGGCCGTCAGCTGGAGGATAATGCATTTACCCTGATGCGTCTGAATGCTTCTGAGAATGTCCAGGAAGGCGCGAAGGTTTACTGCTGGTCTTCTTCGATCAACTGCGGCGCACGTCATGGACATGTAATCCGTGTAGTTGGATCTAAGGCTTCTATCGAATGGGATGATGAGCGTCCGAACCAGATGACCTATGAAATCGAAGGCGAGCCGGTGCGTCGTCTGGAGCGCGGTGCCGGTTACTTGTACGAAGAAGCACGTGTAGAAGACCGCATCGGCGGCGGACATGCAGAGGGCCTGTTTGAGGCATGGGCCAACCTGTACCGCAGATTTGCAGTTGCCATGGATGCTGCCAACAAGGGTGAACAGGAGTATGGTGACTTCTGGTATCCAAATGTAGAATCCGGTCTGGCAGGTGTCAAGTGGATTGAAAAGTGTGTAGAATCCGCAGATAATGGTGAAATCTGGGTTAAATACTGATTACGACAATACCTCTCCTATATTGTAATACCTGTGAAAAGTCCGTCGGCTTATGCCGGCGGACTTTTTGTGTGCAGAAAAAATACCCATCGGAGTGTTCCGATGGGTACGTTGGCATTTTAGGCTATATATCACGTGCGCCGTCAATTTGTCCGCGGATATTTTCCATCCAGCGATCAAGTATGGCGCTCAGCTCCGCACAGTTTTTCAACTGGCGGGAGATTTCATCGTAATCTTCATTGTTTTCCAATGATTTTTTATAGCGGAGCTTGTGCTCCAGGCTCGCCCAGAAATCCATGGCGATGGTGCGAAGCTGCACCTCCACCTTCATCATACGTGTTTCATTCTGCAGGAAAATTGGGATTTCAATAATCAGATGCAGGCTGCGGTATCCATTCGGCTTTGGATTCTGGATGTAGTCTTTTCGCTCGATTAGCGTGACATCATCCTGGCGGAGCAGGGCATCCGCAAGGGAATAGATGTCTTCTGGAAAAGAACAGATGATGCGCACACCTGCAATATCAAACAGGTTGTTTTCTATAGCATCCAGCGTCAGGGGAAGGGATCTGCGCTGCAGCTTGCCAAAAATGCTTTCCGGACTTTTTAAACGGGTTTTGATGGATTCAATCGGGTTGTTTTCGCGGTTTATCGACATCTGGACATCCAGAACGCGGAATTTGGTTTCCACTTCCATGATCGCACAGCGGTAATACGTCATCAGGCGGCGAAACGGTTCCGCGGCAGAGGAAAAATTAGGCTGGAAGGGTGCCAGCTGTGTTGTCCATTCCGTATTGTTCGTTGACATAGATTTTCATTCCTTTTGTAAAAAATCCGCCGAAATACAGTGGATTTTATCGGGATTTGTTGTTTTTATTATATCCCGTGGGTAGAAATGCGTCAACAAACAATATGTGGCAGAAATGTTACAAGTGTGTAAAATTAGCCCAGAAAACCAAGATGTTCCAGCAGGATTTTACATCCCATGAGAATCAGTACGATACCGCCGGCAAACTCTGCACGGGATTTATACCGTATGCCGAATATATGACCGATTTGGATGCCGATGGCCGATAGAACGAAGGTTGTGCAGCCAATAAAGGTCACCGCATGCAGGATGGAAACCTGCAGGAAAGCAAAGGTGACACCAACGGCAAGCGCATCGATGCTGGTTGCCACTGCGAGGGGAAGCATGGTCAGAAATGTGAAGGAATCATTCAGTTCTTCTGCATCTCCGCGGGACTCCCTGACCATGTTTACACCAATCAATACCAGCAGGACAAAGGCAATCCAGTGGTCAATGCTGACGATATATCGTTGGAACTGACTGCCCAGCAGATAGCCGATCAATGGCATCAGAAACTGGAAGCCGCCAAAATAGGCGCCTGCAGTACAGGCGTGCTTCAGCTTTAGCTGGCGCACGGACAGCCCCTTACAGACAGACACGGCAAAGGCATCCATAGACAACCCTACTGCAAGAATAAAAAGATCCAGCAAACTCATAAAATTCACTCCTTGTTGCATGAATTGATACGGGGAAGAGCTGTTTTTCTTCAGCTGCAGATCGGAACAAAGAAAAAGACGAACCCCTATCTGCGACATTACAGATAAGTCTCGTCATTTCAAACAAAGCCAGGAAATCATGATCCAGTATGTTGACTTGGTTACGTCGTGCGCTGACTACTCCCTTATATGAAGTATACCATAACATGAATCCAGATATGTGTCAACCGGGAGAAACAGAGACAAATTTTCATTTTTTGCCGGCAGTGAGAGCGGCAGAATATGAAAAAAATAATAAATTGCATGCAATTGAATGTTGACATAATTTAGATTTGGGTATCTTAAACGTAAAAAATGATTAAAATTGTAACATTTTAAAGGGCTGTTTTTTTATAAAAATATTGCTATTTGAGAAACTTAATGGTATACTATTTATAGTATAGAATATATGACAGGTTTGTCGCTGTTTTTCCGCGATTTATAACAGGAGGTGAAATCCGGCGAAAAAAGTTTTTGAAAATTTAACGATCATGAAATGACAAAATTTGTTGTTAACTGCTGAGGATACATGTACCTGCGTGCAGGTTTGATAGAAAATGTTATTTCGGAGAGACCGCAGGATTTCGGAAAAATTTATATTTTATACCGGTTATATTGGGATTTTGGCGGCATCTGGAAACGAAAAAGTATTTGCATCCGCAAATAGAGTTTTCCGCTTCTCAGATACGCGCTGGTGGAAGAGATAAAATATGAACTATAGAAAGAATAAATTGGAACGTCTTGCAAAGGTTGCTCATTTGTATTACGAAGAAGAAAAGACACAGGGAGAAATTGCAAACCTGATGCATGTATCCCGCCCGTTGGTCAGCCGTATTCTGCATGAAGCACGAGATATCGGCATTGTAGAGATCCGCGTTCATCAGCCAGCCTGTGATACGGAAGCTATGCTGAAACGATTGTGCCAGCGTTATGGACTGCAAGGCGGTGTGTTGTTTTCTGATGAGGAATCCAGTGCAATGATCGATCATAACATTGCCAAACGAACCCTGGAGTTCATTGAAGAGGAGCAGCCGGATTGTCTCGGCATTGGTTGGGGCACTATTATTGGAACCGCAACGAAAATGCTGGATCATATTCCGCCCCATGAAACGACAATGAAGTCGGTTTGCCCGCTGTTGGGAAACAGCAGTGGTTCCCTTCGTCAGTACCATTCGGACGAAAACGTACGAATCATTGCGGAATGCTATGATGCAAAGCCGGTTTTCCTGCATGCGCCTGCATTCTATGGGGACGAGGAGGAGCGCAGCCTGTTGTATGCAACAAGACATTATCAGGAGGTCTGTCGGCAGTGGGAAAGGCTGGACATGGCGCTGGTCGGTATCCACGATACGACAGTAGAACATGATGTTGGCTATCCGATGGTGCGCAATATACGCACAGTGGGCCATCTTGCAGCATACGCATATGATACCAACGGAAATATTGTGGCGCCAGAGCGGGATTGTATTGCACATATCCCACTGGAGAATCTGGCACACTGCCGCTGTGTTGTAGGCTTGTGCGCTGCAGATGTCAGCACAGTCGCATTGGTCGGCGCACTAAAAACCGGACTGCTGACCCACATTTTTGTAAGGGAATCCCTGACGGAATCCCTGCTTGAAGAATAAACATATTTTAGGACGCTCTTTTCCAAACGGAGGAGAGCGTCTTTCTTGCATATGGTGCCCGAATGTTTTTGAGACAGAAGAAATTTGTATAAAATGCTATGGTTTTATGATATTTTTCGGATAGTTATTTTATAGGACAATTGGCGCACAGGGGAAATTGGTTAAATTGTGGTAGCAAGCTGTAGAATATTTGGTCTTTATTGGGACAGAATTTCGCTTAAAATGCAAAAAAAAACGCTCAAAAATACAAAAAAAGTACGTAGTAGGGAAAGTCCACAGGTTGACAAAAAATGCATGACATGGTAAACTTGTTTACAAGTGAGGCAAAACTTTTTCGCGGTATTCGGAACGAGCAGAATGCCCGGCTGTGCTGATAACTTGGGTTCGTAGCAGGTTGTCAGCTTTTTTTATCGCAGAGAGTTTTGGTTCAAAATGAAGCTTTTTCTTCCAAAAGGAAGGGAAAAATCTGTTTCAGGAAAGGATAAAAATTATGCTTTATTCCGCAGAAGTGGAAAACATGTGTCCAGTAGCTAAGGGCGCATACCATGGTCCGGCTCCGATCCCGCAGGAGGGCAAGTGGACTCAGGCAATGGAAATCAAGGATATCAGCGGCATGACGCATGGCATTGGCTGGTGCGCACCGCAGCAGGGTGCCTGTAAGCTGTCGCTGAATGTCAAGGATGGCATCATTGAGGAAGCTCTGGTTGAGACCATCGGATGTTCTGGCATGACGCATTCCGCAGCTATGGCATCCGAAATCCTGCCGGGTAAGACCCTGCTGGAAGCACTGAACACTGACCTCGTATGTGATGCGATCAACGTTGCAATGCGTGAACTGTTCCTGCAGATCGTATACGGCCGTACCCAGACTGCATTCTCTGAAAATGGTCTGCCGATCGGCGCTGGCCTGGAAGATCTGGGCAAGGGCCTGAGAAGCCAGGTTGGTACTATGTATGGTACGAAGGCTAAGGGTACTCGTTATCTGGAAATGGCAGAAGGTTATGTAACCCGTCTGGCTCTGGACAAGGATAACCTCGTTATCGGCTATGAGTTCGTACATCTTGGAAAGATGATGGAGCAGATCCGTAAGGGTGCTGAGCCGGCTGAGGCTATGCAGAAGAATACCAGCACCTATGGACGTTTTGCTGAAGGTGTTAAGTACATCGATCCGCGTGCAGAGTAAGAAGGAGGACAGAAATCATGGCTTTATTTGAAAGTTACGAGAGAAGAATTGATAAGATCAATGGTGTCCTCGCTGAGTATGGCATTTCCAGCGTAGAGGAATGTGCTGAAATCTGCAAGGCAAAGGGCATTGATCCGGCTGCTACCGTTCGTTCTGTACAGCCGATTGCATTTGAGAACGCTTGCTGGGCTTACACTGTAGGTGCTGCAATCGCTATCAAGAAGGAAGTTAAGTCCGCTCCGGAAGCTGCAGAAGCAATCGGTATCGGCCTGCAGGCATTCTGCATCCCGGGCTCTGTAGCTGATGACCGTAAGGTTGGTATTGGTCATGGCAATCTGGCAGCTATGCTGCTGCGTGAAGAGACCAAGTGCTTTGCATTCCTGGCTGGTCATGAGTCTTTCGCAGCTGCAGAAGGCGCAATCGGCCTGGCACGTTCTGCTAACAAGGCTCGTAAGGAGCCGCTGCAGGTTATCCTGAATGGCCTGGGCAAGGACGCTGCACAGATTATTTCCCGTATCAACGGCTTTACTTATGTTCAGACCAAGTTTGATTACTATACTGGCGAACTGACCATTGTTCAGGAAATTGCATATTCCAATGGTGAGCGCTCCAAGGTTCGCTGCTTCGGCGCAGATGATGTTCGTGAAGGCGTAGCTATCATGCATCATGAAGGCGTAGACGTTTCCATCACCGGTAACTCTACCAACCCGACCCGTTTCCAGCATCCGGTAGCAGGCACCTATAAGAAGGAATGTCAGCTGACTGGTAAGAAGTACTTCTCTGTTGCATCCGGCGGCGGCACTGGCCGTACCCTGCATCCGGACAACATGGCTGCAGGTCCTGCTTCCTACGGCATGACCGACACCATGGGCCGTATGCATTCCGATGCTCAGTTTGCAGGTTCTTCCTCTGTTCCGGCTCATGTAGAAATGATGGGCTTCCTGGGCATGGGCAACAACCCGATGGTTGGCGCTTCCGTTGCTGTTGCAGTTGACGTAAACGCTGCTCTGAATGGCTAATTAGTATATTTTCAGAATTTTTTTGAAGACTTAAAAATCTGAAAAATAAGTTTGACCGCACCTTGACCGCAGAAATTTTATTTGCGGTCAAGTAGTGCGGTCATTTTTATTTGCTGTAAATTTGGTCTATGACGTTTCCGGCAATATCGTGCATACTGTCCGTAACTGTTGTATAGATGTCAAGTGTAGTCTGAATGTTCTTATGTCCAAGCCTTTCTTGTACAACCATTGGAGAAATACCAGCTGCAATCAACATTATCTTGATTGCAGTTTTCAGGACAAAAAGCAAGCGATCGAAGCGTGTGCCGACATTTCCACATTGCATATTGTTTGTCTCGGTTTTCTTTCTCAATGAGATTTTTTCGCAAAACTTTGGTATAATAGTTTAAGTAGTTCAACAAAAAGGAGCACATTTATGTTAAAACATAAAAATGACATCAAGCGTTTTGCGGAAGAATTTGAGAGCTGCCGAAAAATATTATTGGCTCTTGGGGATGAGAACCGTCAACACTTGATTCTCGAAATGATGCAGATGGATTGCTGTTGCGGCGCGCGTGTCGGTGCGATTACAGAAAAAACGCATCTTTCACGTCCTGCTGTGTCCCACCATATTCAAATACTCAAGGATGCTGGCATTTTAAATATGCGGCGTGAAGGTACAAAGAATTATTATTACTTTGATGAAGATATGAAAGCGATCAACAAACTCATACAAATGCTCGAAGATGCAAAAACAATCATGGAAGATTTGTCTGACTGGAATAGAACCGAATGATATCAGGGGATTTTGTTTATATTGGAAGCGTATGGCATTCCAACTTGATAACAATCATTATTCAAAATTTTCGAACGGATAACGGAGGTTAAGATCATGAATATAACAGAGGCTATGCACGCTCGCCACAGTGTACGGCAGTATATTGATAAACCAATAAAGACAGAGGCAATTGCGGCTTTAGAAGAAGAAATCCATGTTTGCAACCAGGAAAGCGGGCTGCATATCCAGCTTGTTCTAAATGAACCAAAGGCCTTCAGCAGTTTCATGGCACATTATGGGAAATTCAACGGAGTGAAAAATTATATTGCTCTTATTGGAAAGAAAGGCCCGGACTTTGATGAAAAATGTGGCTATTACGGCGAAAGACTCGTGTTGCTGGCACAGCAGTTAGGACTGAACACCTGTTGGGTAGCAATGACCTACAGCAAGGTCAAATCTGCTTTTGAAATTGATCGTGGGGAAAAACTCTGCGTTGTGATTGCGCTGGGATATGGAGAGACACAGGGAACAGCACATAAATCCAAACCGATTGGCGAGGTAATGAAAGCTGACAAGCCGGTTCCCGCTTGGTTTCAGAGCGGCGTGGAGGCTGCTCTGCTGGCGCCTACGGCAATGAACCAACAGAAATTCTTATTCACACGGAATGGAAATCAGGTATCCGTAAAAGCTGGCATTGGATTTTATACAAAAGTGGACCTGGGTATTGTCAAATACCATTTCGAAATGGGTGCGGGAAATCATTTTGAGTGGAGCATATAAGTGGAGCATATAATATATAAAATTATCACCATCTGCTGTGGGTTCGACAGCAGAGGCAGAGAACAGCGTGCTGTTGGAAGCTCACCATTGGATCAATTCGACAGAAAAAGAGTAGGAGGCATGGCAGCAGAAGTTCCAAGCTTCACAGAACCAGTTATTCTTTACCGCGACAGATCGGTTTTAGAATGCGCAGAATGCTATTTAAGCATGAGATGATAGAAAACGAGCTTTGGCATGAGAAAACGAATGATGTGAAACGGTTTCCGAACAGGAATACGATAAGCTGAAATGCGAAAAGGATATCGTTTCATATATAAGAACAAAATAAATGAGAAAATCTCGATCTTTCAAAAAGAAGGACCGAGATTTTTTATTTGCAGTAATAATTGAACAATATAAGTAAAACATAATAAATATAAAATAAATTTTACTAAAACTATTCAAAATAACTGAAAAACAGATTTTTTGTTTTTCATTGACTCGACAAAAAGTATGGTAATCTAGACGAACATTACTTTCGTACGAAAAGAAAAAACGCTATAATTTGTTACAGAAAAAACGGAATAAAGAAAAATAAGGAATAAAAATAGGAAATAAAATGATATTTAAAACACTCTCATATGTGGGGAGATAAGATTTTTAATAGATACTTTTCGTAGAATCTATTTTCTTTTTCGAACCTGATCCATTTTGATTTTTCGTTCTTCCCGAATTGCACTACGGAAGGCAGAAGGAGTTGACCCGATTTTCTTTTTAAACGCACGAGTGAACACAAGTGGATTTTGATAGCCGCAATTTTCAGCAATTTTACCGATTGGAAGATCTGTGATTTGTAATTGCTCATGTGCCCGCGTTAGCCGAAAATCTGTCAGATAATCGCTGGGAGAGACATGCAGTATTGTCTGAAAAAGAATCGTTAGATAGCTTCTGCTGATTCCAGCAGCATCCGCGATGTCCTGTATTTTAATATCTTCTGAATAATGTGTATAGATATATCGTTGTGCAGCGCGTACGTAGTAATTTTGCTTGTCACGCTGAAAGATATTGGAATCAGTGGATAATTCATGCGACAGAAAGGAGAAGAACCGAAACATTTGTGATTGGAGAAACAATTCCTGTTCCATCCCTTCTGCATCACTTTCGAGCATTGCATTGATGATTTTCATTAGTTCGGTGCCGCAATTGACTGAAAACGTTACTTTATGATGAGAAAAACCGAGTGCTTCCAGCATAGTTTTTGCATTTGTACCTTCAAATCCGATCCAAAGATATGTCCAGGGATTGTCATGGTCTGCCTTATAGGAGGACATCACGTTTGGCTCTATTAAAAAGCCCTGATTCTGTTCAAGCGAATACGTTCTCCCATCTACACGATATTCTCCTTTCCCGCTCAGGATGTAGTGAAGAATATAGCATGGATGAGCAGAAGGACCGATACTGTTATCAGGATAGCAGACGGAATGACCGCAGAAGTTTAAATGAAGCTCCTGAAAATGTGATTCTTTATCTTCTAAAGTTAAGGTATATGCATCTTCCATAGGGTATCCTCCGTAGCGTGGGATCAAGAATAAAAATATTATAGCATAAACAGCAAACAATTTAAAACTGAGGTGAAATGAAATGATCGAATTAGAAAAGGCGGAACTCATAATACGCACAGGAAAAGCGGATACTGATATCTGTGAAGTATACGGATGCAGCGCCGGAAGTGAACAGTTAAGCACATACCGGAGCAGAATGCTTCATGTCATAGATGGATTCTGTGCAACGTTTGGAAAGAAAAATGAGATTGCATTGTTCAGTGCGCCGGGTCGCACTGAGTTAGGCGGCAACCATACGGATCATCAGCATGGCAAGGTGCTTGCAGCAAGCGTAAATCTGGATATTGTTGCTTGTGCGGCACCGAATGACAGTCAGATTATTCGCATTCAGTCGGAAGGCTATCCGCTCGATGAGGTTGATTTAACGGATCTGACACCGCATCCGGAGGAAACAAACCGTACAGCGGCCCTTATTCGTGGCGTTGCTGCCGGAGCGTATAAGCTGGGATTTCAGGTAAAAGGCTTTGATGCCTATATGATTAGTAATGTTCTGCGTGGTTCTGGTCTTTCCTCTTCCGCAGCTTATGAAACCATGATCGGTGTTATTGTGAATCTGTTCTTCTGTGAAGACGGCCTGTCAGCAATTGATATTGCAAAGATTGGCCAGTATGCGGAAAATATTTATTTTGGAAAACCGTGTGGGCTGATGGACCAGATGGCGTCCTCCGTCGGTGGAATCATTGCCATTGACTTTGAAAAAGAATCCGATCCGATTGTTCAGTGTATTCCATATGATATGCAGGCGAGTGAACATTCCTTGTGTATTATCGACACTGGCGGTGATCATGCAGAGTTGACAGCGGATTATGCTGCAATTCCGAGAGAAATGGGAGAAATTGCTGCTGCACTCGGAAAGCAGGTATTGCGGGAAGTAAATGAGGCGGAATTTTTGCGTTCCATTCCTTCTCTGCGCAGACAGCTTGGGGATCGTGCTGTATTGCGTGCCATGCATTTCTTCACAGAAAACCGCCGGGCAGCTGATGAAAGGGATGCACTGGAGCGTGGCAATTTCGAGAGATTCCGTCAGCTGGTTCGTCGTTCCGGACGTTCTTCTGCCATGTATCTGCAAAACGTCTATACCGGCGTTAATCCGGAAAAGCAGGATATGTCCATTGCACTGGCCCTGGCAGAAAACATTTTGGGTGACCGCGGCGCTGTTCGTGTACATGGCGGCGGTTTCGCAGGAACCATTCAAGCATTTGTTCCCAACGATATGCTTCCGTATTTCAAGTCAACCATTGAAGCTGTCCTGGGTAAAGATGCATGTCATGTGCTGGAGATTCGTCCGGCAGGCGGCGTAGTTATCATGGAATGAGAAGGAGGAAATTGAAATGTCTATTTTGGTATTAGGCGGCGCTGGCTACATTGGTTCGCATACCGTATATGAACTGATTGACGCAGGTAAAGAGGTCGTTATTGTGGACAATCTGGAAACCGGACACATCGAAGCAGTCCACCCGAAGGCAAAGTTCTATCAGGGTGATATCCGTGACCGCGCATTTGTCGATTCTGTATTTGACAACGAAACGATTGAAGGCGTCATCCATTTCGCAGCCAATTCCTTGGTTGGCGAATCCATGACGAACCCATTGAAATATTATGACAACAATCTGTGCGGCACCAAGGTTCTGCTCGAATCCATGGTAGCACACGGCATTGACAAGATTGTATTTTCCTCGACTGCCGCAACGTATGGCGAGCCAGAGCGCGTTCCAATTTTGGAAACCGACCGCACCGAGCCGACGAACTGTTATGGTGAAACCAAACTGAGCATGGAAAAGATGTTCAAGTGGACAAGCGCGGCACATGGACTGCGCTTCGTATCCCTGCGTTACTTCAATGCTTGCGGCGCACATGCTTCTGGCCGTATCGGTGAAGCGCATCATCCGGAATCCCATCTGATTCCGTTGATTCTACAGGTTCCGAATGGTCAGCGGGAGTTTATTTCCATCTTCGGTGATGATTATGCAACCAAAGATGGAACCTGTATCCGTGACTACATCCACGTAACCGATCTGGCTCAGGCACATATCCTTGCCATGGATTATCTGATGAACGGCGGCAAGAGCAATATTTTCAACCTTGGAAACGGTGTCGGATTTACAGTAAAGGAAGTCATTGATATGGCACGGGAAGTCACGGGGCATCCGATTCCGGCAAAGACAACACCGAGACGGGCTGGCGATCCGGCACAGCTGATTGCATCGAGTGAAAAGGCCCGTGACGTGCTCGGCTGGAATCCGCAGCATGCAGATCTCGAAGAGATCATTGCAACCGCATGGAATTGGCACAAGAATCATCCGAACGGCTTTGCAAAATGAGGTTGTTAATATGATAAATAAGAGCATACAGGAACTCATCGCTTATGCAGAGAAAAACGATCTGATTGAAAAAGCAGATGAAACATGGGCAGTCAATCAGATTTTACAGGTCATCGGCGCAGACAGCTATGTAGAACCGCCAAAAGAAATAGAAAAAATGGAATTATCTGTTATTCTTGACCATCTGTGTGACTGCGCGCTGGAAACAGGTGCGTTGACAGAAAACAGTATCGTATACCGTGATCTGTTTGATACCAAGCTGATGGGTGCTATCACACCGATGCCGAGTGAAATTCGCAGGAAATTCCATGAGTTATATGAGCAGAGCCCGCAGGCAGCAACCGACTGGTATTACAAATTCAGTCAGGATACCAATTACATCCGCCGCGACCGCATTGCAAAGGATGTGAAGTGGGTTGCACCGACAGAATATGGTGATTTGGATATCACCATCAATCTTTCCAAGCCGGAAAAAGACCCGAAGGCGATTGCAGCCGCAAAACTTCTGCCGCAGGCTTCTTATCCGAAGTGCCTGCTCTGCAAAGAAAATGAAGGCTATGCAGGACGGGTCAACCATCCCGCGAGACAAAACCACCGCATTATACCCGTTGTCATCAATGACAGCAACTGGTTTATGCAATACTCCCCTTACGTTTATTACAACGAACATTGCATCGTTTTTAACTCATTGCATACTCCCATGAAAATTGAACCGGCAACGTTCCGCAAACTGCTGGACTTTGTAAAACAGTTCCCGCATTACTTTGTCGGTTCCAATGCGGACCTGCCGATTGTCGGCGGCTCGATTCTGGCACATGACCATTTCCAGGGCGGACATTATACGTTCGCCATGGAAAAGGCGCCGGCGGAAACTCCGCTAACCTTCGAAGGCTTTGAGCATGTTGAAGCTGGCATTGTCAAGTGGCCAATGTCTGTCATCCGGCTGCGCAGTGCAGATGACAATGCGCTGGTTGCATTGGGCGCGAAAATTCTTGCTGCATGGCGTAATTATACCGATGAAGAAGCCTTTGTTTTCGCGGAAACCGATGGCGAACTGCACAATACAATCACACCGATTGCACGTCAGCGCGACGGCAAATTTGAGCTTGACCTCGTGCTTCGCAACAACATCACAACAGAAGAGCATCCGCTGGGCGTTTATCACCCGCATGCGGAGCTGCATCACATCAAGAAGGAAAACATCGGCTTGATTGAGGTCATGGGCCTGGCTGTTCTTCCGGCCCGGCTCAAGGAAGAGCTTGCCGTGCTCGGACAGGCACTGGTTTCTGGCTCGGATGTCCGTGCAGATGGACGCATTGCAAAGCACGCAGACTGGGTGGATGAACTGAAAACAAAATATACCTTCACTGAAGAAAATACGATGGACATCCTTCAAAAGGAAGTTGGCATTGTATTTGCGAAGGTACTAGAGCATGCCGGCGTTTATAAGCGCAACGAAGCAGGCAAACAGGCATTTCTGAAATTTATTTCTTCTGTTTGATCTTCTATCAGGTTTTCTGATTGAACATACCATTGCCCATACTAATATTTATTCTCTTTTCTCTTTCCAGTATGGACAAAAAATAGGATGAAAGCATACTCATCCGACCTTATCTATTCCAAATCTGGAGCAATATGCTCCAGACAGAAACCCAACATCCCGGCTGTCGCAACATGAAATCAAAATTTTACTGGAACAACATACTACAATTGATAGCCGGGATGTTTTAGGTGTTCGGCTTGGTATTTCCGGCACCACAAATAGGATGAAAGCAAGAAACCGGTAAAAATAAGAGGAGGGCCCAATGAAAGTTACATCAGAACCGTTTGGAACAACAAAGAATGGCCAAAAAGTAGAGCGCTTTTGGCTCACGGATGACAAATGCCAGGTAGGAATCCTGACATTGGGAGGAACGATTCAAAGTTTGTATGTGCCCGACCTAGATGGAAACATGACAGACGTTGTACTCGGATTCGACAGTGTACAGGCATATGAAAACCAGACCTGTTATATTGGTGCACTGCTTGGACGCTGTGCAAACCGTATTGCCGGAAATGAAGTCATGATTGGGCAAAAAAAGATTCCTCTCAGATGCAATGATAACGGTGTTTGCCATCTGCATGGCGGCATAACAGGCTTTGATAAGAAACTCTGGAAAGCTGCTGTTACAGAAAAAGGATTCACACTTTCTTATATCAGCAAAGATGGAGAGGAGGGCTATCCGGGGAATCTACAGGTATCGGTTACGTATTCACTGGAGGATGGGGCACTATCCCTGACCTATCATGCAGTTAGTGATAAGGATACCATTTGCAATCTGTCCAATCATGCATACTTTAATCTGGCAGGACATGCCAGCGGAAGTGTAGGCGAACAGAAAATACAGGTTTTTTCGAAGGAATATACGCCACTGGGAACGACTGGCGCACCGGATGGACGGATTGAACCAGTTGCAGGAACACCGCTGGATTTGAATGAACCGATCCGCTTTCAGGCGCACTGGGATGATGATTTCCCGCAGATCAGGCAGGCGAGAGGATATGACCATAATTATCTGATCGATGGCGATGGAATGCGCCCGTTTGCAAAAGCGGTTTGTGAGAAAAATGGTATTTCTCTTCTGGTTGAATCGGATATGCCTGCCATGCAGCTTTACACAGGAAATTATCTGGAGAACTTACCTGCTGGAAAAGAAAAAGCAGTATATGATATCCGGTCTGGTTTTTGTGTGGAAACACAGTATCCGCCGAATGCAGTAAACTGTCCAGCGTTTCAAAAACCGGTACTGCTGGCGGGAGAACCATACAAACATATAACGGTTTACCGTTTTGGAATAGAAGAGCGCTGATATTATTCAGCCTGTTACATTTTCTTATACTCGAATGGGCAGGATAATTTATATCCATCCTGTCCATTGGAAGAGAAAAAGTAATGAATAAAGTTATTTTACGCAACAATTATTGCGTTAAATAAAATCAAACTACGAGAAAGAGGAGGAAAAGATTATGATTGTACCACGGTATTATGAAAACCTGCAGATGCTGCATCATAACACCATGCCGAACAGAGCGTACTTTATTCCAGCTTCAAAGCGGAGAGATGATTTGGTGGAGAACCGAACCAATTCAGATCGTATGCAGCTGCTGAATGGAGACTGGAAGTTCCGGTATTATGAGAGCATTTACGACCTTGATGATCCATTCTTTGAGATGGATTACAATGCGGATGATTATAGCATCCTGCCAGTTCCAAGTGTATGGCAGATGCATGGCTATGATTATCATCAGTACACCAATATCCGTTACCCATTCCCGGCGGATCCACCGTATGTACCGCAGGAAAATCCGTGCGGCGCATATATCCATCACTTTATCTATGAGAAGGATGCAGCTGCGCCGAGAGCCTATCTGAATTTTGAAGGCGTTGCTTCCTGCTATTATGTCTGGCTGAACGGCAACTACGTCGGCTACAGTCAGGTATCGCATTCGACCAGTGAATATGATGTAACCGATTTTCTGGTTGAAGGGGACAATAAGCTGGCAGTTCTGGTGCTGAAATGGTGTGATGGCAGCTATTTGGAAGATCAGGATATGTTCCGAATGAATGGTATCTTCCGTGATGTCTATATTCTGAAGCGTGCAGAAAACGGTATCTTTGATTATTTCACAACGACTGAAATAAAAGAAGACTGTGCCGAAGTTCGTGTAAGAATAAAGTATCTGGCGCAGGCTGTTCCAACTACCATTACCATTTACGATGCGGAGAACCAGGTGATATGCTCGGGCAATCCGGACCGTGAAGGCGACGGCGACTATCCGTGTGAAGCGGTGTTAACGATTGCGAATCCGAAGCTTTGGAACCCGGAACAGCCGTATCTTTACACGATCATTCTGGAAACAGAGCATGAAGTGATTACAGATCGTCTCGGCATTCGTGAGATTCATGTGCAAAACAACATTGTATATGTCAACGGAGTACCGATCAAGTTCCATGGCGTAAACCGGCATGATTCTGACCCGGAAACCGGATATGCAATCAGCATGGAACAACTGAAAAGAGATTTGATGATTATCAAGCAGCACAATTTCCATGCAATCCGTACGAGCCATTATCCGAATGCACCCTATTTCTATCAGCTGTGTGACCAGTATGGTTTCTTTGTAATTGATGAAGCAGACCACGAAAGCCATGGCGCATCGGCACTGTATTGCAGTGATAACGGCGATTGGGATACGCATGTCGAGCACTGGAATGAACCATTTGCCGATAACCCCGAATATATAGAAGCAACAGTGGACAGAACGCAGATGTGCGTACAGCGTGATAAAAACCGTCCGTGCGTTATGATCTGGTCCATGGGAAATGAGAGTGCATACGGCTGCTGCTTCGAAGAGGCATTGAAATGGACAAAGCAATTTGACCCAGGCCGTCTGACCCATTATGAAAGTGCACAGTACCACAGCAAGAAGAAAGCATACGACTATTCTAACATTGACCTGTACAGCATGATGTATCCGTCGTTTGAAACGATTCAGGAATATCTGGATCATGATCCAGACAAGCCGTTCCTGATGTGTGAATATTGCCACTCAATGGGCAATGGCCCCGGTGATCTGGAGGACTACTTCAAGGTTATCCATGGAAATGATACCATGTGCGGCGGCTTTATCTGGGAGTTCTGTGACCATGCGATTTACAAAGGCGTTGCAGAAAATGGCAAGAAAATGTACTGGTATGGCGGCGATCATGGCGAATATCCGCATGATGGTAACTTCTGCGCTGATGGTATGGTTTATCCGGACCGTACACCGCATACAGGGCTTTTGGAATACAAAAATGTTTACCGTCCGGCACGGATAACAGCAGTCGATCAGGCAGCAGGCAAGATCACAGTATACAACTATATGGATTTTGTTGATCTGGCGGATTACCTCACAGCAAAGTATGAGGTCAGCTGCGATGGCGCGGTTATTGCTTCTGGTGAACTGGATGTTCCGTCTGTTGCACCGCATGAAGAAGCTGTGATTGCACTCCCGATTTCTGTTCCGAAGAAGGGCAAATGCTTCCTGAAAGTTACGTACAATCTGAGGAATGCATCGGAGCTGCTGCCGCAGGGCTATGAACTGGGTTTTGACGAAGTTGCTTTGGAAAATGCAGACAACAGAAATCAGACCAATGTTCAGCTGTGGGGTACGCAGAATACAACAGATGATGTTCCGGCTGTTACAGAGGATGCACGTTTTCTGACCATTCGATCTGCTGGTTATACCTATGTATACAGCAAACACAAGGGTATCTTTGTCAGCATGGAAGTGGGCGGAAACAAGCTGCTTGACAAACCGATGGAAGTCAATATCTGGCGTGCACCGACAGACAATGACCGTAAGATCAAGCTGGAATGGATGGATGCGCAGTATGACCGTGCAGTAAGCCGTGCATATGATACGGACTACACTATAGAGGGAACTACCGTACAGATTCACAGCACAATGTCGATGGTTGCACCGTCTGTACAGAGATTCCTTTCGATGGATACGGTATGGACGATCTCCGATCAGGGCAGTGTTGCTGTCCGGATGGATGTGAAACGCGATACCGAGTTTCCGGAACTGCCGCGCTTTGGTCTGAGGCTGTTCGTTCCGCAAGAAATGAAGCATGTCAGCTATTACGGTGTCGGCCCGTTTGAGAGCTATTCCGATAAGCACAATGCAAGCAGCCATGGCATTTTTACAGATACCGTTGAGAATCTGCATGAAGATTATATCCGTCCGCAGGAAAATGGAAGCCATTATGATTGTGACTACGTTGTACTGGCTGGTGAGAAACTGAAATTGACAGCAGCAGGCGCAAGACCAATTTCATTCAATGCTTCTGCATTCACACAGGAAGAACTGGCTGCGAAGAATCACAACTATGAGCTGGTTCCGTGCGGCAGCACTGTGCTTTGCCTCGACTTCGCGCAGAATGGCATTGGGTCTGAGAGCTGCGGACCGCATCTGTCTGCACCGTACAGACTGGATGAAGAAACCTTCCGGTTTGAAATGAAGATAATCCCTGAAACAAATGGATAAATAATATGTAAGGAGAATGCATTATGGAAGAAAAAAAGTATTTAAAGTGGTATAATAAAGTTGGTTACGGTTCAGGTGATATCGCTGGTAACGTAGTATATGCACTGTTGTCTGCCTTTGTTATGATATTCCTGACCGATACCGTTGGCATGAACGCAGGTATCGTCGGTACACTGATTGCAGTTTCTAAGCTGTTTGATGGTGTAAGTGATATTTTCTTTGGTTCTTTGATCGACAAAACCCACAGCAAAATGGGTAAGGCGCGTCCGTGGATGTTTTATGGATACTTTGGCTGTGCGATCTGCCTGGTTGCAATCTTCGTCATTCCGGCTGACCTCAGCTCTTTCGCACAGTATGCATGGTTCTTCATTGCGTACACGGTTCTGAATGCAGGTTTCTATACTGCCAATAACATTGCATACTCTGCTCTGACCGCACTGATTACCAAGAATAACCATGAGCGTGTTCAGATGGGTTCCATCCGTTTCATGTTTGCATTCGGCACCAGTATGCTGATCCAGTCCATCACCGTAGGTATGGTTGCTTACTTTGGCGGCGGTGCAGGTGCATGGAGAACAGTGGCGATCATCTATGCAATCGTTGGTGTAATTTCAAACACTTTGTCGGTTATGTCTGTTAAGGAGCTGCCTCCGGAAGAACTCAATGACAGTGATGCAGACAAAAAGTCCGACGAACCGGAAGAAAAGTATAGCCTGATCGATGCATTTAAGCTGCTGATTCATAACAAGTATTACCTAATGATCTGTGCATCGTACATTCTGATGCAGATTTACTCCGCAACTTTAAACATGGGCATCTACTACATGACCTATGTGCTGAACAATGCAAACCTTTTGGGCGTATTCTCCTGGGCAATCAATATTCCGATGATTATTGGTCTGCTGTTTACGCCTACACTTGTAGCAAAGTTTAAGGGCATGTATAAGCTGAATTTCATGGGATATACCCTTGGCACGATCGGACGCCTTGGTGTTGTTGTTGCCGGCTATATGGGCAGCGTTCCGCTGATGCTTGCATGCACTGCAATTGCAGCGATCGGCATGAGCCCGCTGCAGGGTGATATGAATGCTTTGATTGCAACCTGCTCGGAGTATACCTACCTGACCACAGGAAAGCGTGTTGACGGCACCATGTATTCCTGCACTTCCCTCGGCACCAAGCTAGGCGGCGGCATCGGCACTGCAATCGCAGGCTGGCTGCTGGCATTCAGTGGATATGTAGGCGGCGCAGCAGTACAGTCTGCTTCCTGCCTGAACATGCTGCACATCATGTATCTGTGGATTCCGATGGGCATTAATCTGGTTATCACCCTCATTCTGACCAGATTGGATGTAGAGAAGGCAAACGAAAAGATTCTTGCAGCTAAAGATGCATAATTGCGGAAACATTGCGTGCATAATGGACTGATATGAAGTCCGGCGTACTCCCTGTCGGGCAGAATCATTGCCGGATGGGGAGTATTGCCTCTCAAAATAAATTTGACCGCATCCTGGCTGCAAAAATTTTATATGCGGTCACCCTGAAAACAAAGAGATGCCTGCGGAATTGGCTTTGGCAAAGACCAGCCATTTGGATACTTCATGAAATATAGCGAAAGGAAATGAGATATGAAAGTAGTCATTGCAATCGATTCTCTGAAAGGCAGTCTTTCTTCTTTGGAAGCAGGAACTGCGGTTAAAATGGGAATCCTTCGGGCAATTCCAACGGCAGAAGTTATCGTAAAGCCGGTAGCAGATGGTGGAGAAGGCACAACAGAGGCGCTGGTTGATGCTTTGGGCGGACAACAGATTTCTCTGGAGGCCATAGGTCCGTATGATCGGCCGGTAATTGCAGAATATGGTTATATACCGGAACGAAATATGGCGGTTATGGAAATGGCAGCGGCCGCAGGCATTACGCTGTCGGATAGAAGAGAACCGATGGAAGCTACAACATATGGTGTAGGCCAGATGATTTGTGATGCAATCCAGCGCGGCAGCAGAAGCTTTATCATTGGAATTGGCGGAAGTGCAACGAACGACGGCGGCATCGGTATGCTGTCTGCATTGGGATTCCGGTTTTTGGACGAAGAGGGAAGAGATTGCGGCATAACAGCTGCTTCCCTGGAAAAAGTATATTCGGTCGATGTATCTGGCGTATTGCCAGAACTGGCGGAATGCCACTTTCAAATTGCCTGTGATGTAACGAATCCTTTATGCGGAGAAAAGGGATGTACCTATATTTTTGGCCCGCAGAAGGGTGTGACAGAAGCGAACAGGCGTCAGCTGGATACAGCAATGTCACAGTTTGCTGATATAACAGCAAGTGTTTTCGGAAGAGATTATCGTGATGTACCCGGCGCTGGCGCTGCAGGCGGGCTTGGATTTGCTTTTTTGAGCTATCTCAACGGCGAATTGAAACCGGGCATTGAGATCGTCCTTCAGGCACTGCAGCTGGAGGAATGTGTCAAAACAGCAGATATTGTTGTAACGGGTGAAGGGTGTCTGGACAGGCAGACAGCCTTTGGAAAAGCACCTGCTGGTGTTGCAGCGGCTGCAAAAAAATATCATATTCCGGTGATCGCCTTGTCGGGAGGCATTCAGCCTGGGGCAGAGGTCTGCCATGAAAAGGGGATTGATGCCTATTTCTCGATTCTTCCACGAGTCATGTCACTGGAGCAAGCGATGCACAAGGAAACGGCACGTTCAAACATGGAGAATATGGCAGAACAGATTTTCCGATTGATCGCAGCCGTAAAAAAGTAAAGGAACTTGATCGTGTGAATTGGCGAAAGCATGATGGCAGAGGTGCTGTGGAACTGATGCTACATTCCCGCAATCGTTTGTCACTGAAGCATAGGAGAAATGCTCCTGCGGGATGACAGATTTGTAAAATTATAGTTATATCAGTGTTTCAATACAGTATTTTTA
>JAJPXP010000033.1 GCA_021205365.1 Clostridia bacterium | reverse complement strand
CCCGGCAGCAAGCTTTTATTATTTCGCTTGTCTACCTAGAAGGGAGCATATCACTACTCTTAAGGCCGCTGATGGTTCGGGTTGTTTTATTATAATCAAGGGTGGCAGCAGACAGAGTAAATCTTACGGCTTGAGGTTCGGTTGGATTTCCCCACAGACGACCAACCGTTGCCAGTTGGCGGTTTCCCATTATGGTCTGTGCCGGGTCGTTACCGATTCCGGGACCGAATTGCCACTTAGTCCGTACTGCAATCCTCTGTCTGCCCGGTTATGACAGTCTAGGTGATTTCCACGACAGTTAGTCATATTCTTAGCCTCTTTTGCAAGGGAAGTTTCACAGGCCGGCACAGGTAATGATCATGGCCCTGATCATTTGCCTGCGGATACCTGATCCCCTTTCACTCACTCAAGGCAGGCTACGCTGCACACAGCGTCTTTGCAGTCAAAGCTGCATTCGCACCGCATTGCAGGTTTTACCCTATTCCGTAAAATGCCATCAATCAAAAGATGTATAGGAATTTTACAGTAATAGGTCTCCGCGGAAAAAGGAATTGTTCCTATGCCATTAAGAACTATCCTAAATCCTTAACCCCCAGCATCCACCCCAAACTGGGCGTAAGAAGCAAACACCAGGGACTTCATCGATGTGCCCGTCTACGGATTTTTAGGCCCGTCTTAGGAATACGAAAAACTGACTAGAATACTGCGCCACCGTATTTAATGTATCATAATGTTTGAATATTTACAAGTTTTTGGATGATAAGTTTACAATTTATTTGATAATCCTTAGCTCTTACGGTCGGCAAGAGAAAGTGCCAGCTCCGGCAGGATTCCGGCATCTGCAAACGGTGCCAGTGCATCTACTGCCTGTCGGGAAAGCTGATGTACCAGTTCGTGACACCGCTCCAAACCAAGCAGCGATGGATATGTGCTCTTGCCGCTCTCGGCATCTGAGCCGATCGGCTTGCCAAAGGTTTCCTCATCCCCTTCAATATCCAGAATATCATCCTGAATCTGGAAAGCAAGGCCAATGCAGCGCGCATATTCCAGCGCAGCTGCAGTCTGTTCCTCTGTAGCACCGCCAATCATACAACCAAGCTGTGCTGCTACACCAATCAATGCACCGGTTTTCAGCTCCTGCAGAGTTTTCAGCTGGTCGAGAGATATCTGGGTTTCCTCTGCTGCCATATCCAGAACCTGACCGCCAATCATGCCATCCATGCCGGAAGCACGGGACAGTGCCCGGATAGCTTTTACCTGTGTTTCCGCAGATACCCCGGTATTTGCGGAATCAGATGCCGTTTCAAAAGCCAAATTGAGCAGTCCGTCACCGGCAAGAACAGCAGTTGCTTCACCATAAACCTTATGGTTTGTCGGCTTGCCGCGGCGGAGATCGTCATTATCCATACAGGGAAGATCATCATGAATCAAGGAATAGGTGTGGATCATTTCCAGCGCACAGGCAAATGGAAGTGCTGCCTGCTGATCTCCTCCGCATATGCGGCAGAATTCCAGCACCAGGGCCGGACGAAGCCGTTTTCCGCCAGCCATTGCAGAATAACGGCAGGCTTCAAAAATGATACCCTGCCCTTTGTCCTCCGCTGGCTGGATATATGTCAGCAGCTTATCCTCTACCAGCTTGCTGTATGCTGCAAGGCGTTCATTCAACGTCATATTTTATTCCCCTTCCTCTGTATCAAACGGCACTTCGGTTTCTTTTCCTGCCTGCGCCGTGATCATGGTTACCTTTTGCTCTGCGGTGTCCAGCAGCTTCGACAGATACGCCGAAAGCTTGGTTCCTTCCTCGAATAGAGCCATACTTTTGTCCAGCGGTGCTTCTCCGGCCTCCAGCTGGGACACAATATCCTCCAGGCGTTTCATTGCCTGTTCAAATGTCAATTCTTCCATTTCTTTTCCCTCAGCATTTCCGCTTGACCTGTTTTACCGTGCATACCGCGCCGCCCTTTGCAAAACGGACAAAGATTTCATCCTCTTTCTTCAGCTTGGCACTGCTGGCAACCACCTGCCCCTCTTTCGTGACAACAGAATATCCCCGTGCAAGTACCTTGAGCGGGCTGTATGCATCCAGATAAGCTGCCTGTTCTACAAAACGTTGGCGGTTAGCAGCCAGTATCTGTTGCATGGCAGCCGTCATCTGTCCGGTGACATGCTCCAGCTCATACCGTTTGTCCTGAATGTAGCCAGTGGGTGTACGCAGCTTCCTGCGCTTGTCCAGTGCTTCCAGCTGCAATCGCCGGCTGGTCAGGATTTCCTGCATATTTCCCTGCAGGACACTGTCTGCATTGCGCAAAAATTCCCGAATTGCCATATGATCTGGTACACAGATTTCAGCCGCATTGGACGGCGTCGATGCCCTTGCATCTGCGACAAAATCAGAGATTGTAACATCCGGCTCATGACCGACTGCGGAAATAACCGGGATTTCCGACGCATAGATCGCTCTTGCTACGATTTCCTCATTAAATGCCCATAGATCTTCCAGCGAACCGCCGCCGCGCCCGGTGATAATGACATCCGCTTCCCTACGGCAGTTAACCGCTTTGATTGCCTTTGCAATATCTGCTGCCGCATCCACGCCTTGTACAAGGACAGGATAGATCTGCACCTGTGCCACCGGATACCGACGTTTTAAAATGCGCAGCATATCGCGCACAGCAGCACCGGTCGGCGAGGTCACAATTGCAATTTTCTGCGGCAGGCGCGGAATCGGCTTTTTATGCTCCTGATCGAACAGCCCTTCGTCATATAACCTGCGTTTGAGCTGTTCGAATGCAATGGTCAATGCACCAATGCCATCGGGCATCATATCCGCCACATACATCTGATATTGTCCATATTTCGGATAGACGCTGATTCGGCCACGGGCAACAACCTTCATGCCGTTTTCCGGGCGGAAGCGCAGACGGGATGCATCCGAACGAAACATAACTGCGGATAGTACACCGTCTTTATCCTTTAAAGTAAAATATTTATGGCCGGAGGAATGTGCTTTATAATTGGAAATTTCGCCCTGAACATACAGATTGCGAAAGCCCGGATGTTCCTCCAGCATCAATTTAATTGCATGGTTCACCTGGGATACAGTATAAACCGTTTGTTCCTTCATAATAATTCACCGCTTAGAATCGCTGCCAGCACAGCTACGCCGACAGCATTGTCGCCGGATAATATCGGTTCCGCAAATTTAGCGCCGAAAGCATCCTTCATGCGCTGCTGCAACATGCGGTTGGACATCACACCTCCGGCACAGAGCACCGGAAGACCGGTCTTCTTTACCGCTTGCTGCGTGGCCTTCATAACAGCAGCAGATACAATATCAATCGCATACCGTGCGACAATTTCACGGGGTGCCCCCTTTTGATGAAGCTGTTCAATCTTATTTTGTGCACCAGAAAGTGAAAAATGCGCATCTGTCACCTTAGGTTGGAACGCTTTTTCCGGTGCAGTACAAGCATCTGCCAGCTCTTCCAGATAAGCACCAGATGGAAACGGCAGATCCAACAGACGCCCTGCACGGTCAATTAGCTGTCCTGCCGCAAGGTCATCGGTTCCACCGATGATTTCTGCTGTAAACAGCTTGCCTTGCGGTTTGACATATAACAATTCTGTTGTCCCGCCGGAAAGATGCCAGGCCAGAAATGGATTCTGCAAAAGCTCCAGCGCATCAGCAGACAGAGCTGCTGCCGCCAGATGTCCCTGCTGATGGGATACCTCGTAAAACGGTACATGCAATGCATGTGCCATACTGCGTGCCTGTCCGGCTCCTGCCAGAAAACAAGGCATATACGAGCCTTCTACAGCTCTCGGACGTGTGCTGGCGGCAATGGCTTTGATCTGATTCCCAAATCCTGCTTCTAGTTCTGCAATCCGCTCCGGCAGATGCAGGACATGCTGAAACAAGGCATCACTCTGGCGCAGGCCAATTCTGCCTTCCGGCACCTCCAAAAGCCGGCCGGAATTATGCCATTTGTGGGTTTCACTGTCAATGATTGCCGCCGAGGTGCGGTAATTGGATGTATCAATGCCAAAAAAGAGGGACATTATTCCGCCTTCTCACGTGCAACAGCACCGAGTACACCATTGACAAATGCGGAAGCTTCCTTGGATTCATATTTTTTAGCCAGTTCAACAGCTTCATCAATTGCCGTACCAACCGGAACATCCTCAGAATGCTTCATTTCATACAGCGCCAGACGCAGCAGAGACATTGTCATATGTGTCAAACGGTTGGTCTTCCAGTTCGTAGAATGCTCCGCTATGATTGCATCCAATTCAATATGATAAGTGCAGACACCGACAACTGTTTTACGGATATATTCCTTCTGTTCTTCCGTCAGTTCTCCGGCATACAGGGCAACATCACCTGCCAGCGATTCCATAACCGACTGCTCCAGGCGGTCAGTTACGGCGTCCTCGTCATAAAACTCTTTAAAGCTCAGCTCAAAAACCAAATGAAGTGCAATTTCTCTTGCTTCTTTTCTTCCCACAGGATTTACCTCCGTATGCTGTGTTATCACACAAAGAAATTTTGCGATACTACAGCCATTTTATAATTTTGACTTATTATACTACAGAACGAGAGAAAAAGAAACCGTCAACTTTCCATTTCCTGTAGTTTTTCCTGCTTTTCCGGTGTGCGATCCGCAACAAAAAATAAACCCTCAGCATAACTGCCAAAGGTTTATTCTACGCGCTTATTTGCAATGACTAGAGGGTATCAGCCGGGACGGTCAGAGCGGTTTCAAAGGAAACGCCGCCGACATTGATGTTAACTGCCGATGTACGCATACCGGTCATCGACTGAATCGAAGAACGCACTGCACTCTGTACATTCTTGCTGACCTCACAGATGTTATAGCCATACTGCGCAAGCAGGCTGACTTCAACCTCTACCAGATCGCCATGAAAAGCAACTTTTACGCCTTTCGCGAGGCTCTTCTTGCCGAGAAATTCTGCAACGTTGGTTCCAATACCGGAATAGAGGTTGCCTACGCCCTCAGTCTCGGATGCTGCAATAGCGGCGATGGACGCAATCACGTCCTCGGAAATGCGGACGCTTCCCTGATCACTGTCGGAAGTCCAATATTCCTTGCTATCTGCCATAGGTATCACACTCCTTACGAAGTGATTATACCATATGGAATGGTTTTTGAAAACAATAAATTGAAAAAAGCTGCATTATTTCGCTTCGCTGATGCGTAGCATAGAGGTCTTTGCGCCAGTCTCGGAGGTCACCATTTCTGAAATCGAAGCCGCATCCGCAGAGGTCAGGCCGCCGTCCGGCGATGCCACAACAACACTGATGGTATCATCCGAGATATACACAACAGCATCTGTATAACCCTTTGCCTTCAGCTGGCTTTCCAGACGTTCTTCCTTTACGGTATATCCCGCAATCACAGTAATCTGCTGGCTGGCCTCAGCCTTTGCATCTTCGGTGGAATCCTCGCTGGACACCGTTTCCCGCAGCATAGTCAGCGCCTCATCTCGTGCAGTCTGGCGTGACAAACGCGCCTGTGCGAAATAATCGCTGTTACTGCTTTCACTCGCTGTTTCGTCGGAGCCGCCAGCTTTGGAATCTACGCTGTCTACAGCCGTGACCTCCCCATATACGCTGCTGGCATCGCTGTCCTCCTCCATTGTCTGATCGGCAATGGTCAGCTCATCCGGTGACTGGAAATAGCTCCAGTTCAGATATACTGCTACACACAGCATCAGACCGATAACGCCATATACGGCGCCGCGTTTTCGTATGGACACCATAATATTCCCTCCTATTGTTTCAGTTTTGAAATGGAAATGTGATCACTGGAAATGCCGCAGAGTGCGGAAACCGCCTGCACGATCTGCAGACGTACCGTATCACTGTCAGCGCCTTCACACAGGATAACAGCACCGCGAAAGGTCGGATAATTGCTTTTGATGAGTACCGGAGCTTCTCCATAGCTGCCATCGGACAGAATCGACATGGTACTCTGGTAGGTTTCACTTGTGCTGTCACTGCTCCCGCCGGTAGACTGGCTGGACTGGCTCACATCGGAAGCATAAACCGATTCCTCTCCAGATTCCAGGGAAAGCAGTACTTCTACCCTTCCAGCACCTTCAATCTGTGACAGACTATCAGCAACAGACTGCTGAAATGTATTCAGATCAAATGTACTGTCCTGTATGGAGCTTTCTTCTGCTTTTTGCTCTCCGGCGGGCAGATTCGTTGATACAAGCAGAAGGATACCGACAACGATAACAGCAATAAAGTATTTATATTTTTCCCAGAGAAATATAAACCTGTTCTGCCAGTTTTTCATGTTTTCCCCTCTTACATTATGCAGATATACTCGTCCGTTATACCCAGCTCTTGTGCCAGCTGCGTCCGCAGGTCAGTAATGATGCTATCTGATGCCGGTGCATCGAGAACTAGATTCACAGCTGTGATGGATATTGTTCCATCTTCGTCGGTAATGGCTGTCACGGACGCAGTACAGTCTATGCCAACAGAAGCAGCCCGCTGCACAGCATATTGTGCTGCTTCTGCTTCCACCTGGCGTAAAACTGCCCGCTGATATAATTCCGTGGTATCCTGCTGTTCCGGCACAGAAACCTGCGGAAGCAGATTTGTCAGCGCACGCGGAAGGCTTTGCCGGAGAGGTATGACAAGAGACAGAATCAAAACCAGCCCGGTTCCCATCCGAATGACTTCCTTTAATGCGCCATCCGGCACCAATGATAACGTAACTGCACAAAACAGCGACGCCGCTGTGACACATAAGATAATTTGCCGAAGCAGTACAATCATGTTGTCATCACCACCGAATACACCAACTCAAAAAACAGCAGCGCAGAACAGCTTCCGAGCATGCCGAGAATTAGTCCAATGCTGCTGGTAATACCATCCAATAAACCATTGAGCTGCACCGGGCAGATCGGAGACAGCAGTGCAGAGCCTGCCTTAAAAATCAGATAGCTGATGCCCACACGGAGAAATGGAACCAGGCAGATCGCTGCAACACAAAGCATACCAAAAATGCCGAGGGTATTTTTCAGGATAACTGCACCGGATAAAACGGCATCCGTTGCACCGGAAAGAATGCTGCCGACCACCGGAACAGAACCGGAAAGCGCAAATTTCGCAGCCTTCACGGTACCGGAATCCAGCCCATGGCTAACAGATCCGGAAATCGTGATATAAAAGAAAAACAGCGTTAACAACAGCTTCAATGTACCGGTAATCAGCCATTTCAGGAAAGCGGCAAGCCGTGTCAGCATATCATTGCCGATTGCAGTATTCACTGTAATGATTGCCACATAGGCGGAAACAGCAGGGATAAACACACCAGTAATCAGTGAAATGCATAAATCCAGCGCAAACATGGTTCCGCTGTACACCACTGCTGCTGTTGCAGGTGCACCGGTCAGCGATACAGCGGTCATCATAACCGGAAGCATGGATTTGGAAAAAACCCGTATTTCCTCAGCCGTTTCCGTACAAAGCCCTATCATTCCAGACAGATTTTCATACACCACAGCCGTGATACCCAAAGCGCCGACTAAACTTAGCACCAAGGGGGAAATATGCGAGGTTTTAGAAAAGCTTCCGGCGCAGCTGCACAAAATCAGGACAATCGCAACCCGCATTAACGTTGCAGCCGCACTGTGGACTGCTCCGCTTTGTTCTTCCTGTGTACGGTGCAACAACGTAAATAGATTCTGTGCAAAATCGCTGTCAGCGGAAATACCATTCAGCAGGTTTTGGGATTCTCCATCCAATGCCCCCCACATAGATGCCTGTCCGGCAGCCTGCTGGTCAGAAAACAAATCTTCTGCCCCTGCCGGTATCCAAAAAACCAGCATGCAGAAAAAAATTGCTGCTGCTTTCTTCATTTTCTGCGCTCCTTTGATGTCCTATAGCAGCATAGTCTCCAGCAAAGTGAACACCTGCTGCATCAATGGAATACAGGCAGCGATGGCGGCAATTGTCCCGGCAAGCTCCAGCTTACTTCCCAGTGCACTTTCTCCCGCATCCCGGCAAACCTGTGATGTAATGTGCACAATAACAGCAATTCCTACCGCTTTGATAACCGGAAGGTAGATTTCGCCCGATATCCCTGCAGCGGTCAAAAAACCGGAAAGTGCGTTGAAAATCTGCCCAACCGGATCTAAGACTGCATATAAAATGACCAGGCCACAGGCAAGAGCCGTGAGAATACCGAATACCGGTGAAACCGGACGCAGGAATGCAGCTAAAAATGCGCCGCATAATGCTGCAGCCGCCAATTTGAAAATTAAAGCCATAATTAGAACCCAAATACATTCTGGATCAGCGAGAAAAGCTCACTGATTTTCTGCACAATCAGCATCATGACAACAATCAGGCCCGCCAGTGTCGTCATCATCGCCTGCTCCTCTCTGCCGGAGCGGATCAACAGCTGGTTGAGTACCGAGACCAAAATGCCGACAGCTGCAATTTTAAAAATCAGATCAACTTCCATAGGCGTTCTATCAAATCAGAACCAGCACAAGCAGAATTCCGGCAGCAACACAGCAGGTACGGTATACCGTGCCCTTGCTTTTCATCTCAGCAGATGCAATTTCCAGCTGCCGGGACAGGCGTGATTTAGCATAATCAATGCTTTTCTGCTGTGCCTGTGCGTCATATTTTCCGATAAATTCCGACAAATCGCATAAAATGCCGATGTCCTCGGCATCCAGCCCAATCTCCTGTCCACAGTCACGAAATGCCTTCATCCACTTGAACGCAAGAGATAAATTATCATCTTTTTGAATCATTTCATGCATGTTACTAAAGACCTTAGCGACGGCGTGCCGTTTGTCCTGTGCCAGTTTTCCCACGATATCCGGGATGCTGGTCAGATGAAAGGACAATTCACTGGAAATGATATCCAGTGCGGAAAGCATATCACCAAGCACGACAACATGTCCCCGGAACTGCTGCCGCTGGGATACACCGATACCGGTAAATGAGCCGATAATTAATACAATTCCAATCATTTTCAGCATTCTGTTTCTCCTCTCCTGTTTTATGAAATACGTGTCACATGCCGGTCTGCTTCAATGCAGAATATCCGGGAAAAAATTTTCCGTTCCAGTAAGCGCTGATACAGCGGACGCAGCTGGAAGTCGTCCAAATTCCATGCATGCGCTGAGGCAAGTACAGCCACGCCGCAATGGGAAGCATATTCCGCTGCATGGATATCGGCATCTGAAGTGATTTCATCCAATACCAGCAGCTGCGGGGACATCGTTTTCACCAGCATCATAGCTGCATCGGCTTTGGGGCATCCATCCAGCACATCGCAATGCTGCCCGATATCGAACTGTGGCATACCATGATGCAATGCTGCAAGCTCAGACCGTTCATCTGCCAGCGCGGTACGGATACTGTGTTCAGACATCTGCCTGGCAATATCCCGCAGCAGTGTCGTTTTTCCTCTTCCCGGCGGCGAGAGAAATAAAGAGCTATACAGATGATCTGCTTGCTGCAGCTGAAGCAGCAGCTCCGGCGGCGCTGCGCCTTTTACCTGTCTGGCAATGCGGATATTTAAGGATGAAATACACCGAAAAGACAGGACATTCCCCTCCTGTACAGCGGTTTGTCCGCATATACCGATCCGGTGCCCTCCCTGCAGTGTGACAAAGCCCTGACGAAGGCTGTCGGAATACGTGTGGACAGAATATTCCGTTGCCCGTCCAAAAGTACCTGTTAGATCCTCGGATGTTATCTTGCTGCCCTCCAGAGCATGTTCCCGCCCCTGTATCGTGACCTGCAGGGGCTGACCGACGCGCAGACGGATTTCCTCGCACTGCTTCTGCTCCAGCATGCTGAGCTGTACCAGCCTCTGACGCAGCCCCGGCGGGAGACAGGCAGAAGCCTGTTCCAGTTTTTCCTCCAATATGTACCACCTCCTATTGCTTTTCTGATTTAGCCTATGGAAAAGATTCCCCGCATAGAACCAAAATCAAAAAGAACGTAAGATTTCCTGCGTTCTGCACAAAAATACCCGAATAGAACTAAAATCAAAAAGAATGCAAGATTTCCTGTGCTCTGCACAAAAATGTCCTGCATAGAACCAAAATCAGAAAGAACGTAAGATTTCTTGCGTTCTGCACAAAAATGCCCGAATTGTGCACAGCAAAGATGCAGTATTTCCTCATAGGAAGAATAATCCGCATTTTTTTGCATTTTTCAGTAAAAAAATATTCGTAAATCTATTGAGAAACACTTTTAAATGCTGTATTATAAGTGAGGATAGTTGGTTTTATTGGTTTGTTACGATTTATGTTTTACTGATAAGAGGAGGATATGTCATGTATCAAATTCTTAAGAAGCGTCGACTGAGTGCGAACGTAGTTCTCTTGGAAATCGACGCTCCGTATGTTGCAAAGAAGGCTGAGCCAGGTCAGTTTATCATCCTTCGTGTTGATGCCGAAGGTGAGCGTATTCCACTGACCATCTCTGCTTATGACCGTGATAAGGGCATAATTACCATTGTTGTTCAGGAAGTTGGTGCTACTACCATCAAGCTGGGCCAGATGGAAGAAGGAGACTGCCTGCATGACTTTGTAGGTCCGCTGGGCAAGGCATCCGAATTTGAAGGGATTAAGAAAGCTGCTGTTGTTGGCGGCGGCCTGGGCTGTGCTATTGCTCTGCCGCAGGCAAAGAAGCTGCATGATATGGGTGTTGAGGTTGACCTGATCGCAGGTTTCCGCAATACAGATGCCATTATTCTGGAAGAAGAAATGACTGCAGCATGTACTAATCTGACCATCGTTACCGATGATGGCTCCAACGGCCACAAGGGCTTTGTTACCGACGCGCTGAAGGATCTTATTGAAGCTGGTAATCAGTATGACATCGTTATTGCAATCGGCCCGATGGTTATGATGAAGTTTGTCTGCAAGACCACCGAACCGTATGGCATCAAGACCATCGTTTCCATGAACACCATCATGGTCGACGGTACTGGTATGTGCGGCGGCTGCCGTCTGACTGTTGGCGGCGAGACCAAGTTCGCCTGCGTAGATGGACCGGACTTTGACGGTCATCAGGTTGACTTTGACGAGGCAATGCGCCGTGCAGCTATCTACAAGCCGCAGGAGCTGGCTGCAAAGGATCACCAGTGCAATCTCATGAAGATGGAGGTAAAGTAAGATGGCTAATATGTCTCCTGTTAAGAATCCGATCCCGGAGCAGGATCCGAATGTAAGAAATAAGAACTTTCTTGAAGTTTCCCTGGGTTATGATGAGGCTACCGCAGTTGATGAAGCACAGCGCTGCCTGAACTGCAAGCATAAGCCGTGTGTCGGCGGCTGCCCGGTTAATGTACAGATTCCAGATTTCATTTCCCTGATTAAAGAAGGCAAATTCCTGGAAGCAAATGCAAAGATCAAGGAAACCAGCTCCCTGCCTGCTGTCTGTGGCCGTGTATGCCCGCAGGAAAGCCAGTGTGAGAGCAAGTGTGTTCGCGGCATCAAGGGCGAGCCGGTTGCGATTGGCCGTCTGGAGCGCTTCGCTGCTGACTATGCTATGGCTCATCCGACAGGTGAAGCAGTTGAAGTTCCGGTTTCCAACGGTCACAAGGTTGCTGTTGTTGGCGCGGGCCCGGCAGGTCTGACCTGTGCTGGTGACCTGGTTGCCAAGGGCTATGATGTTACCGTATTCGAAGTGCTGCACACCGCTGGCGGCGTACTGATGTATGGTATTCCGGAATTCCGTCTGCCGAAGGCTATTGTACAGAAGGAAATCGATACCCTGAAAGCAAAGGGTGTTAAGTTTGTTCTGAACTTTGTTGTAGGCCGTACGGAGACGATTGATGATCTGTTTGCAGAAGGCTATGAAGCAATTTTTGTAGGCTCCGGCGCTGGTCTGCCGAACTTCATGCGTGTTCCGGGCGAAGGCTACAACGGTGTTTACTCCGCTAACGAGTACCTGACCCGTGTCAACCTGATGAAGGCTTACAAGGAAGACTCCGATACCCCGATCTACCATGCAAAGAAGGTTGCAGTATTTGGCGGCGGCAACGTTGCAATGGATGCTGCCCGCTGCGCAAAGCGTATGGGTGCTGAAGACGTTTACATTGTATATCGTCGTTCTGAAGCTGAGCTTCCGGCACGTGCGGAAGAAGTCCATCATGCGAAGGAAGAGGGCATCATCTTCAAGCTGTTGGCTGCTCCGATCGAAGTTCTCGGTGATGATGATTTCCATGTAAAGGGCGTCCGCTGCCAGAACATGGAACTGGGTGAGCCGGATGCTTCCGGTCGTCGCCGTCCTGTTGCAATCGAAGGCAGTGAGTTCATCCTGGATGTTGATGCTGTTATCGTAGCAATCGGCACTTCCCCGAATCCGCTGATCCGCACCACGACTCCGGGTCTGGATACCAACCGCAAGGGCTGCATCGTAGCTGATGAAGACGGCGCAACCTCCAAGGAAGGCGTATTCGCTGGCGGCGATACCGTTACTGGTGCTGCTACCGTTATCCTTGCAATGGGCGCTGGTAAGAAAGCTGCTGCTGCAATGGACGAGTACATTCAGAACAAGAAGTAATTGCATTCCATAACATAATTGAGCCGTCCGGTATCTGCCGGACGGCTTTTTTCAATCGAGAAATATCTGACAAACTGTGGCATTTCTCTCGTTCATCTATTATTTATAAAATGCTTCTATTGCCTGTGCAAAAAAGTCCGCTGCTCCATCACCATATTTTTCATCTGTGATAGCACGAATACGCTTGTTGCGAAAATATTTCGCTTGTGCGAACATCATACCTGTTTCATCCTTTATCTGACTGATCTGCTTCAAAACAAATCCATACTCTCCGACTGCTTCTTTTACCTCAAGCGAATCCACACCACAGCGTCTTTTACTGGACAGCTTTTGTAAAACTTTCTCTAACCGCTTATTATAGCTTTCTGCAACCTCTCGGCTGATAGGATTCCTGACAGCAGACAGGTATGCATCTTTACCGCCGAACCATGCAACCACTTTCTGATATCCTTTCTGCATATCCTCTCTGGATAATGCCTCTATATAATGCTCCTTCCACCGTTCCATTCCGCCAAATTCTTCCACCGCTATCTTTCTTAGCTCATCCGGCATATGAACGGTCATGGTATCAAACATTTCTGCAATCTCATTTTTATGAAAAACCTGAAAATCCATTTTGTTTTCTCCTTTTAAAATATCATCCATGCTGGCAATCAAACGCTCTATGCGTTCCTTTTTAGCAATCAACATTTTCCGCTGCATCTGTAATATCTGTGTTTGATCAAGATCGGGATTGTCTATAACAGCTTTGATATCTTTCAAAGAAATTTCAAATTCCCGGAAAAACAGAATTTGCTGTAATGTTTCCAGCGCCTTATCGTCATAAAGCCGGTATCCCGCTTCATTTTTCTTCGTCGGCTTTAACAGCCCGATTTCGTCATAATAATGAAGCGTGCGCACGCTGATACCTGTTAAATTTGATATTTCTTTTACAGTTCTCATATCTGTATGACCTCCCTGTTCCTGATAATCCTACTTTAATCTATCACGCACCGTAAGGGTCAAGAGTAATTTTCATTCTTTTCGTAAAAATCATATTCAGGACAAATCATAACCACTAGTAAACTAGTGGTTTGAGTAAGCCCTAGAAGGGCATAGG
>JAJPXP010000034.1 GCA_021205365.1 Clostridia bacterium | reverse complement strand
TCAGCCATCCTGTCAAGAACTTTTTTCCTTCCGGTCATTTCTTTTTTTCAGTCATCTGGCTGTTTTGTGCTGCCCTCAACCGAGTGCCTGATTAGAATACCACTCGAGGAGAACAAAGTCAACACAAAATTCCGGTTTTTTCCTTGTTTTGTCACATTGCACAAGGAAAAGATCGAATTTTTCCACCCTATATGTGCCTGTTCCTTTTTGTTCTGTTACAAATTCTACACATTTCTGTCATTTACGAACGGGTGCTATCCATATACTCCCGGATAACATGAAAATACGATAAAAAAAGAAAGGGCAAAACTGCATTTGCCCTTTCTGCTTTTATAATGCATCCTCCTGATAATGTGCTCTTACACCGCCGATAAACTTCAAGCGGGTTCGTGCACAGATCAGGCTCGCCTCGCCAATTTTTTTCTGTGCAATGCGTACCGGAACCGCTACTTCCTTCAAATGCATACCAATTAACGTGCCGCCGATGTCCATACCTGCATTTGCACGTATATGCTCTACCGCCACCGGTTCCGCAAAATTCTGCCAGCAGGTGGTTGCAAAGGAACCGCCCGCCTTGGGCTGCGGCAGGACATTAACCGGTTCATATCCACAGTCTTGTGCCGCCTGGCTCTCTATAATAATAGCACGATTTAAATGTTCACAGCACTGTGCAGCCAGAAAGATGCCGTGCGGCTCCAAAACAGCGTGTGCACCGCGGTAAATCGCGCCTGCAATATCCATCGAGGATGCAGAACCAATTTTTTCGCCGCCAACCTCGCTCGTGGAGCAGCCAATGACAAATACATCCCCCATTTTCAGTTTTGCCTGTTCCAACACCTGTGAAACAGCCTGTCTCGTCTGTTGTTCTATTTCTTTGAGTTCCATACCGGATACCTCCTGATTCATAAAATATATTACCGCCCACGGATCATCTGATCGTAGCCAAGCGATACAAAGCCAAGCCTTTCATATAACGCGCGGGCACGGGAATTGGTGGGTGTTACTTCAAGCCGGAACCGCGCCGTATCCGGGTAAGCGTCAAACAACCATTCAAAAAAGGCATTGCCCAACCCCTTCCCTCTTGCAAGCGGTTCGATCATCAACTCCTCAATCATAATGCAAGGTCCGGCTTCTGACGCGTACATATGCGTAATATATGCATATCCTACGTTTTTGCCGTCCTCCTGCAGGACAAACCCTTCCAGCAAGGGATTATCCGATACTGCCTGTCTGAAGGTCTGCTGCAAAACAGCCATCGGTACGGCATGGTCAACGGCTTCGCAGCTGTAAAACTGCTTTACCAGCGGCATAATATATGTTTCATCCTGCGCTGTCATCAAACGCACTGTTAACATGATGGTTTAGCTCCTCTATTATTGTAATGACTGCTCTGCAATACTGCGGCGGCATTGTGCCAGGTGCAGCAGCATGGCATCATAAGCAGCCATGCCGTCATGGGCAGCAATCGCAGTCAGAATCTCCCGGTTGGTACGTGCCATTTCCTCCCTTGCCTGCTGCGATGGCATTCCAGGCAGCATGGATGGAGGGCCGCACAGGATCACAGCAAGGTTCGGTACGACGATATTACCGGAAGCCCTGGCAATCGCAGCATGAAACGCCGTATTTTCCTCCGAAAAATCCTCTCCCGCCAGCATCTTGCGTTCACAGGCGTCGCAAAGCTACATCAGCTCATCTATCTGTTCCGGTGTACTTCTGCCTGCTGCCAGCGTTGCCAGCCGCGGCTCCACAACAAACCGCAACTCCAGCAGGTCGGTTGCCACGCGTACTTTATCATCTAAAAACTGTAAACCCAAAGGATCTTCACTGACGCCACTGCGGGCAGAAACAAAGGTGCCTGCGCCGCGGCGGATCTCAACCACGCTGCGGCTGACCAGCGTTTTAATTGCTTCACGTACGGTACTTCTGCCTACCCCCAGCTTGGATGCCAGTTCAAATTCATTCGGAAGCTTATCCCCCGGCTTCAGCTCTTTCCCTATAATATTGCGCACAATTTCGTCTGCTACACGGTCCGTCAGTAACTTTCCGGTTTCCATTGCCTTCTTTCCTCCCTTACTTCTCTTTTTATGGAAAAGAGAAGTAAGCAAGAGAAAACCATCCGTGCGCTCCCGCGCATTGCAAACCGTCAGGCAGCTATCCTGCCGGTTTGCCCACGTCCGTATAATCGCCTATTCTCTTTTCCTTTTCCAGCTTTTCTTATTATTATAGTATACCAGCTTTTGCGCCCGCAGGAAAGATGCAAACTGTTACAGTTTGATATGTTTGCGCCCGATTCAATACCATAGAGCTCAATACACCCCCTGCAGCGCAAACAGTCTGCTCTCTATGACGATTATTTATGATTTGGTCACATTCTGTTCACACAAATACCGTAAAATAGAGAAAACGAAATGACGAAACTGAAAGGAGCACCTTTTATGTTCACAATATTAATTGCAGACGACGAAGAACGTATCCGCAGACTCGTTTCCGACTTCCTGCGCCGCGACGGATATACTGTCCTACAGGCGGCAGATGGTGGTCAGGCAATGGATCTGATTGACCAGCGGTTAAATACGATCGACCTCATTATCCTGGATGTGATGATGCCGGTATATGACGGCTGGAGTGTTCTGCGCCATATCCGCGCAAAAAATAAGGAAGTCCCGGTAATGATGCTGACTGCACGTACCGAGGCTACCGACGAAGTATTTGGCTTTGATCTGGGCGCAGATGATTACATTACCAAGCCGTTTTCCCCTATTGTATTGTCCGCGCGTGTCCGTGCCATCGAAAAACGCCGCCATCAGCGGGATGAAGGCGTATATCAATCCGGTGATTTATCGATCAACGAGGTACGCCGTGAGGTATGCGTTTCCGGAAAGACAGTTGACCTGACGCCAAAGGAATACGAACTGCTCATTTACTTCAAAAACAATCAGAATGTTGCAGCCTCCAGGGAAAATATCCTGAATGCAGTATGGGGGTATGATTATTTCGGCGACCTGCGTACAGTGGATACCCATGTGAAGAAGCTGCGTGCCAAGCTTGGCAGCTGTGGAAAGATGATTGAAACCGTGCGCGGCTTTGGCTACCGGTTCGAAGGGGAAAAACCGTGAAAAAACAACAGAAAAAGCATCGCGGGATACATTCCCTGCAGTTCCGCTTTTTCGGCTGTATTGCCATGGCGGCTGTCATCTTCGTCTTTGTCATGATCCTGCTGAACCTGCTGTTCTTCCAGCAATATTATCTCCTGCAGAAAAAAGCAAAGCTGACAGCAACCTATAAGACAATATACTCAGAGTATAATGGAGACATAGATATACTCACAAGTGAGCTTCAGGAGATTGAAAACGGAAATAACATCCGCGTCAATATCGTAGACCAGTATGGACGCTCTGTATATGATTCCATCTATCAGCACGAACCAAGGAAACATTTCAGCTCGACCATGACAGACCCCTTTGGGCAGACAATCTATGTCTATGATGAAGAGGAATTTCAGAAAAAGGGGTATACCTTCTCCCGGCTGAACGAAGACGATGGGAAAACGGTTTCCGTTGCCTTGCTCGGCAAGCTGTGTAACGACGACACCATTCTGCTGCGTATTCCAACCACAGCACTGCAGGAGGATCAATCGGTCAATTTCATCTTTCTGATTTTTTCCGGACTGGTTGCATTGTTGGCATGTCTGGTTGCCGGATATTTTATCGGCAGAAAATTCACCCGCCCGATTACAGAAATGACAGAGGTTGCCAATTCCATTGCCAAGCTGGACTTTTCCAAGAAATATACCGGTAATTACGATGATGAGCTGGGCGAACTGGGAAAAAGCCTGAACCAGATGTCAGATTATCTGGAATCCGCTATCCATGAGATGCAGCAGATGAATGAACAGCTTCAAAAGGAAATCGAAGAAAAGCAGCGCATTGATGATATGCGCAAGGAGTTTATCATCAATATTTCCCACGATTTAAAAACCCCAATCGCTTTGATCCAGGGCTATGCCGAGGGCCTGCGTGTCGGCATCAATGAATCGGAAGAAGATAAAAACTATTATTGTGACATCATCATCGATGAAGCGAAGCGTATGAATTACCTGGTGCGCCAGCTGCTGGATTTATCCCGTATCGAACTGGGCAATACTGTGCCGAACCGTTCGCATTTCGACGCATACGAGATGGCGGAAGCGGTTGTAGAAAAAACACAGGTCATGTGGCAGGAAAAACAGCTGCATGTCGATATGTCCGGTATCGGCGAGGAAGTACTGCTGGCGGATTACGATATGCTGGAACGTGCGATGATGAATTACATGACCAACGCCATTGACCATACGCCGGACGGTGGGCATATTTGGCTGGCAACCACATCGGATACCAAGCACATTGTGCTGACCGTGCGCAACGAAGGCAGTTCGCTGGCGCCGGAGGAAATGGATAAAATCTGGGATAAATTCTATAAGCTGGACAAATCCCGTACCCGCGTCAGCGGCGGCGGCTCCGGTATCGGCTTATCCATTGTCCGTGCAATTATGAATGCCCACAACGGCGGCTCCGGTGTACGCAATGTGGACGGCGGTGTGGAATTTTATCTCTCCCTGCCGAAGGCAGAACGGCCGGATACATCCGAATCATGACAGTTTTTTGACAAAATACCACGAAAATCAGCACATTGCTACTTGGTACACGTGGAACAGTATGCTATACTGATAGTACGATGATAAAACAAAATATAAAGGAGAATCTCCGAAAAATATGCAATTCCAAGATTTGGGCATTGATACCGAGCTACTAAGTGCACTGAATGACGCTGGATATACCATCCCGACGCCGATTCAAGAGCAGGCAATCCCTGCTGCCATTGCGGGCAAGGATATCCTTGGCCTTGCGCAGACCGGTACCGGCAAGACCTGCGCCTTTGCCATCCCGATTTTACAGAAATTAAAAAATGAAGAGCGTCTGCCGGGCTTTCCGCCAATCCGCTCCCTGATTTTAACACCGACCCGCGAGCTGGCAATCCAGATTTATGACAGCTTCCTGACCTATGCGAAGTATACGGACATCCGCTGCGCACTGGTTTATGGCGGTGTGTCCCAATATAACCAGACAGAAGCCTTGAGCGCCGGCGTTGACGTGCTGGTTGCAACGCCGGGACGTTTGAATGACCTGTGCGGCCAGGGGTATATTGATCTGGAAGATATTGAACTGTTCATTCTGGATGAAGCAGACCGTATGCTGGATATGGGCTTTATTGATGATGTGGAACGCATTATCAAGCGCATGGGCAAGCACGAAATGCAGACGCTGCTGTTCTCTGCCACCATGCCAAAATCCGTACAGGCACTGGTAAAGCGCCTGCTGAAAGAGGATTTTACCAGAGTAGAGGTCAACCCGGTCTCCACCACCGTGGAAACCATTGACCAGTCCGTTTATTTTGTGGACCGCGAAAACAAAAAAAAGCTGCTGCTGTACACCCTGCGTGATCCGGAGCTGGATCGTGCGCTGGTATTTGTCCGCACCAAGACCGGTGCAGATAAGGTTTCCCACGAATTAAACCGTTCCCGTGTGGGCGCGGGGGCGATTCATGGGGACAAATCCCAGATTGACCGCCAAAACGCCCTGAACCGCTTTAAGGAAGGCAAAATCCGCGTTCTGGTAGCAACAGATATTGCAGCACGCGGCCTGGATATCAGCGAGCTTTCCCACGTCATCAATTATGATGTGCCGAATGAGCCGGAAAATTATGTACACCGCATCGGCAGAACCGGACGCGCAGGCCATGGCGGTATTGCCATTACCTTCTGCCAGGCGGACGAGGTACCGTATCTGCGCCGGATTGAGAAGACGATTGACAAAAAAATCCCGGTGCGGGAGGACAACCCCTATCCGATGCAGGAAAAGCCGCATGAAGACAAGCCATCCCGCGGACGTTCCCGTTCGCGCAGAGGCGGACGTAGCAGACGCAATCTGAACAACAATAAGCCGCAGAATGTGGCACAGGCTTCTGGGAATACAGAAAATACTGCACCGCAGAAAGCAGAGACCAAAAAGGAAAACAAGCCGCATCGCCCGAGACGCAGAAGAAGAAAACCGGCAAGCAAGCCGTCCTCGGAAGCATAAAACAAAATTTCCGGCGCGAAAAATCCATTCCGGACAAAATCGAAGCAATCCCGCAGGAAAAGTGATTTCCTGTGGGATTTTTTGTTGTTTTCCAGCAAAAAATACCTAAAAACATGATTTGACAGACGCCAAAAGACCTCCTATTATATCAGACAAGCAGCTCATAATCTGATATAAAAGGAGGTTTTACCGTCTTGTCAACGCCAACAATTGCAAGTGCAGAAATCATTGCACTGGAGCACCCCATTACAGCGCTGGAAGACCGTCCGGCAATGTCTGCCGATGATCTGAAAGCCTATTTTGATGCCAATCCATTGCAGATCACAGATGCACATAATAGGCTGGTAAACGCATTGACCGGACCCACAGCCGCAGCAAACCTCGGCTTTTCCTCTACCCCCGGTATCCTGGAAGAAAATATTCAATCCGCCCTTGAAAATGTTCAGCAGCAGCTGAGCGAAGTAGCGCTGCATTCCGTACCAGATGCATCCATCACTTTAGAAAAGCTGGAAGCCGGTATCCAACAGCAGCTGGCGCTCGTATCCACCCTGCAGGAAGCCGTCGCTGCACTGCAGAGCGCTGCAGCAAAAATCACACCATCCGGCGCACAATTCCCATTGATGATCTATGTTTCATCAGAGACCTGTACAGATGCAGAAAAGGATGAGCTGTCAACCGCAGCCCTTGGCTTTCATTATACGGAATATGTGCACGATCTCGGTATGCAGCTCGGCTGGCTGTGCCAATGGAAACGGCAGAGCATGCCATCCGCCGCCTTTCTCGCCAAACAGAATATCACGGAAATTTTGTCGGATACGGAAACGCTGCATGAAATTGCAAATCTGCCTGCTGTATTGCAGCTGATACAAATGTCCACAGAGGGATTCCGTGCATACCGTAATTCCATGGATCTTGAAGAATAAACCGCAAAAACCTCCCTTCCGGGAGGTTTTTTTCATCGTTTTTTCGTTTTTCCAGGCTTTTCATCCGGTTCCGGGAAATAAATCTGTGTAATCGCAGAAGTAAACGCCGCCAGGGTATCGGTAATATCCGTCAGGGTCAGCAGGAAAGCCATCGCATCCGCTGGCGTATCCAGCTTCATCTGATTCTCCTCTGTAATGCGTTCTATCGAATCGATGAGCTGGGTGCTGATATCACGCCGGCGTGCCAGCTGGGTATCAAAGCATTCTGCAAGCCCCGCTGCCCCCACGCCGCTTTCCGTCACCCCGGACAGAATCCGCTTGATCTGTGCAATGGTCAGCGTATTTTTCAGAGAATACACGGCAAGCATCTGCAAAATATGTTCCTTGGAATATTTTTTTCCCTTTACAGGCGAAATGACACCTGCCTTGCTGTAATTATGAATCATTGTACGGGTTAACGGTTCTTTTTCCCCTTCATCGCCCAGATGTGTGCTCATCAGGCTGATAATCTGATCCATATATAAATCTAGCTCTGGGATATCATCCGGACGCAGTTCCTTTGTTTTCGTGCTGGCTTCCAAAAGCTGCCTGATTTCGGTAGACATATACAATGCTCCATTTCATAGTATGTGGTGTATGTAGTATACGTCTTTTGGGACCGGAAATCAAGAAATTTAGTTCTAAAAAACATTTCATATTTTTTCAAAATATTTATTTTCGTTCTAAATACTATATTATTCTCCCTTCCGGGAAAGGCGTGCCGCAGGCAGAAAAAAAGAGACGCTTGCGCGTCTCTCATATTAAACCTTTGTTTCGAGCCTTTTCAGCTGCTCCAGAGCAGCATCCCGGTTTTTAGGTATCTGGCTCTGTGCGGACAAACGATAGTAATTCCGCGCCGCCTCCAGATCCTCCGGCATGCCAATGCCATACGCATAGCAGTCTGCAAGATAATGCTGTGAAATAATACTCCCGCCCTGCGCCGCAAGCTGCAGAATAGAAAATGCCTTACTGAAATCGGCATCCAGCCCATTGCTGCCATACAGATACGCAAGGCCGATATATTCAATCGCATCGGTATCGCCTTCCCGCAGTTTTTCCATCATAGATACTAAAATATCATCTTCTGCGCGCAGGACGTCCTGTTCAATCTCTTCTAATTTAATGTTAATGTAGTTATATGGTCCCAGCTTCCCCCGCTGCATAAATAATCCCCCATATTCCATTTGATTCGAGCACAATATTCCCCCGAATACTGTAGTGACATCGTATTTTAGCTTGATACTACAATAAAACATGTAAAATGTTTTGTCAATACAAAATTTCACAATATAGTAAAATATTTTCTCTCATTCTACAAAAAGAAACCGTCACCCATAGCAGTGACGGTTTCATAAAAGCGTATATTATTGGACAGAAACAGGAATCACAGTCAGTGCACCATCCTGCATATCGACAATCAGCTTCGTTCCAGCTGCAAGATCTCCTGCAATGATAGTACGTCCCAGCAGGGTTTCTACATTGCGCTGCAAGAACCGCTTCAATGGGCGTGCGCCATATACCGGGTCATAACCATTGTCAATGACATACTGCTTTGCAGCCTCTGTCAGTTCAACGGACAATTGTCTGTCTTCCAGACGCCTGCTCAGCGCAGCAACCAGCAGGTCAATGATACCTGTGATATTCTCCTTGGTCAGCGGCTTGTAGAATACAATTTCGTCCAGACGGTTCAAAAATTCCGGACGGAAGGAACGGCGGAGCAGTTCATTGACCTGTGCCTTTGCATCCTCACGGATTTCACCATCCAAGCCGATGCCTTCCAGCAGTGTCGAAGAACCCAGATTGGAGGTCAGGATTAAAATTGTATTCTTGAAATCGACGGTTCTGCCCTGTGAGTCGGTAATCCTGCCATCATCCAGTACCTGCAGCAGGACATTGAAGACGTCCGGATGTGCTTTCTCAATTTCATCAAACAGGACAACGGAATATGGTCTGCGGCGTACCGCTTCGGTCAGCTGTCCGCCTTCTTCATAGCCTACATATCCGGGAGGTGCACCAATCAGGCGGGATACGGAGAATTTCTCCATATATTCCGACATATCAATGCGGACAAGGTTCTTTTCATCATCAAACAGTGTAGCCGCCAGTGTCTTTGCCAGTTCGGTTTTGCCAACGCCAGTCGGACCCAGGAACAGGAACGAACCAATCGGGCGGTTGGGGTCCTGAATACCGGCACGCGAACGGAGAATGGCCTCGGATACACGCTTAACCGCTTCATCCTGACCGATCACACGCTGATGCAGGGTATCCTCCAGATGCAGCAGCTTTTCCCGTTCCCCTTCCATCAAACGTGCAACCGGAATGCCGGTCCAGCGTTCAATAATCCGTGCAATCTGTTCCTCTGTGACACGGTCACGCAGCAGGGTATGCTCGTCCTTGACATCTGCCTTGGCCTCTTCCTCTGCCAGCTGCTTTTTCAGCTCCGGCAATCTGCCATATTTCAATTCTGCCGCCTTATTCAGGTCATATTGCTCTTCTGCACGTTCAATATCGGCATTCATCTGCTCAATATCAGCACGCAGCTTCTGTACCTTGCCGATGGCATTCTTTTCATTGTCCCAGCGCGCCTTCATGGAGTTAAACGCCTCGCGCATTTCTGCGAGTTCCTTCTGGATTTCCGCCAGATGCTCCTGGGATAACTGGTCATCTTCCTTCTTCAGGGCCGCCTCTTCGATCTCATGCTGGATAATTTTACGCTGGATGACATCAAGCTCGGTCGGCATGGAATCGATTTCCGTACGGATCATCGCACATGCTTCATCCACGAGGTCAATCGCCTTATCCGGCAGGAAACGGTCAGAAATATAACGATTCGACAGGGTCGCAGCCGCAATCAAAGCGGAATCCTGGATTTTTACACCATGATATACTTCATAGCGCTCCTTCAAGCCACGCAGGATCGCAACGGTATCCTCTACAGTCGGCTCACCTACCAGCACAGTCTGGAAACGGCGTTCCAATGCCGGGTCCTTTTCGATATACTGACGATATTCATTGAGCGTCGTAGCGCCGATACAATGCAGCTCACCACGGGCCAGCATCGGCTTTAACAGATTGCCGGCATCCATTGCGCCATCGGTCTTGCCTGCGCCTACAATCGTATGCAGCTCATCAATAAACAGAATGATATTCCCTTCACTCTTTTTGACTTCATTGAGCACTGCTTTCAGACGTTCCTCAAATTCGCCGCGGTACTTTGCTCCTGCAACGAGGGACCCCATATCCAGGGAAAAGATGGTCTTATCCTTCAATGTGCCGGGGACGTCCCCCTTGACAATACGCTGTGCCAGGCCCTCTGCAATTGCAGTTTTACCGACGCCCGGCTCGCCAATGAGGACCGGATTATTCTTGGTTTTGCGCGACAGGATGCGGATGACATTCCGGATTTCATCGTCACGTCCAATCACCGGGTCCATTTTCTTCTGCCGTGCACGTTCTACCAGATCGGTGCCATATTTTTTCAAAGCGTCGTAGGTATCTTCCGGGGAATCCGTGGTTACGCGCTGATTGCCGCGCACAGTAGACAACGCCTGTAAAAATTTGTTTTTATCAATGCCAAAGGTACGGAACAGATGATGGGCTGTACCGGCAGCGGTATCGATTAATGCAAGAAACAGATGTTCTACGGATACAAAATCATCCTTAATGTGTTCGGCAGTCTGTTCTGCCTGGTTCAATGTCCTCTGTAAATCATTGGTAACATACATACGGCTGGCATCCCGTCCGCCGGAAATGCGCGGCAGCTTCTCCACTGCCTGCTGTGCCTGGCTCTGCAATGCAGCCGTATCAACACCCATTTTTGTCATAAGCTGGGAAATCAGCCCGCCATCCTGACGCAGCAGGGCAAGCAGCAGATGCTCCTGTCCCATTTCCGCATTGCCGTATTCATTGTACAGCGACTGCGTATCCTGAATGGCTTCCAGCGATTTTTGCGTAAACTTCTGTGCGTTCATTCAAACAACCTCCTTCGGAGAAAACAGGCAGACAGGCTGTGTGTCTGCTGTCCTAGATTTCTTTTCGATTGCATTATAAGTCCGCAAAGTTTGAAATACAAGGGAAAATTTGTTACGAAACTGTTAATTTTAGCACTCGAAACCCGAGAGTGCTAAAACAACTCCGCACATCTGTTGCTTCCTTTTGGCTACGTACCATATATACAAATGTCAGGTGATGTTTGTCCATGTAAACACGTGACAACAAAAAGAACCGCTGTCGCGGTTCTTTTTCTATCTCTTTTTTTATTCCATCACCAGGATGGCGCCCGAAAGCGGTGCAAGCTTGACATGTCCATCGACAATGCTTTCATTGACTACGCCGCTGCCGGAAAACCGGGAATCATCTGTGTTAATCAGCTCTTTCCAGTTGCCGCCCAGCGCCGGATTGTAGATGTCCTCCTGATGCAGGCCAAAATTCATGATACACGCAATCGTCTGATTGCCATCCGCAGAACGGCGGACAAACGCAAATACGGTCGGCGGATATCCCGGCGTATCAAGCCAGCGGAATGCGCGGGAATCATATTCCGTGTCATATAATGCACGGTTTCTGCCGCCAACCAGATGCAGCTCACGGCAGAAACGGTTGAACGCATCATGTACCGGATAGGTCATCAGATTCCAGCCAAGCTCCTTCTTTTCATCCCATTCGCGGAATTCTGCAAGCTCGTTGCCCATGAAATTGAGTACCTTACCCGGATGCGCACACATATACAAATACAGCAGACGCACCTGACTGAATTTCTGCTCATAATTGCCCCACATCTTGTCAACGATGGTATGCTTGCCGTGGACAACCTCGTCATGTGACAGCGGCAGAATAAACAGGTCATCATAGAAATATGCCATGGAAAACATCAGCTTATTCCGGGCATGATAACGGTCATGTGGATGCAGGCCCATATATTCCAATGTATCATTCATCCAGCCCAAATCCCATTTATAGTCAAAGCCCAGGCCGCCATACTGCGGTGGTGCTGTTACCTTGCGATAGCTCGAAGAATCCTCTGCAATCAGCATGACCTGCGGATAGGTCTGCTGCAAGTAGAAATTGGTATTGCGCAGGAACCATGTGCCTGGTGCATTGTCATTAAATTGTCCGGGTTCACCATGCTTATAAATCAGCTGGGAGACTGCATCGTACCGCAGCCCATCAATGTGATAATAATGAATCCAAAAATCAAAGGAGGATTTCATAAACGACAGCGTATGCGGCTTGGTATAATCAAACAGAACAGTCCCCCATTCGGTATACCGTTCCTCCGGATTCGCAGATTCATATACAAATCCGCCATCAAACTGGTGTAGCCCGAAGAAATCCGTCACAAAATGCAGCGGGACAACATCAAGAATCACCCCTATATTTTCCTGATGGCAGCGGTCAATCAGTTCCATCAGCCCATATGGATCGCCATACCGGCTGGTAGCAGAAAAATAGCCGGTTGCCTGATATCCCCATGAACCGTCAAATGGATGCTCTGTCAACGGCATCAGCTCAATATGGGAGAAATGGTGCTCCTTTACATAGGGGATCAGCTGATCGGCAAGCTCACGATACGTCAACATACGTCCAAATTCCTGCTCTTCCACAGTCGGAGCAGTCTCTTTCCCTTCCTGGATCCTGCGCCAGGAACCGGCATGTACTTCATAAATGCTGATCGGACGGGTATAATTTTTAAAATTGTGCTTCTGTTTTTCCTGCCATTCTGCATCCTGCCACTGATACGCTTCCATATCCCACACGCGGGACGCGGTGCCTGGGCGAAGCTCGGAATAAAAGGCAAATGGGTCGGCACGGTCAATGACCTGGCCTTCCGCAGTGGTGATACGATATTTATACAATTCCCCCTGCTGGATATTATCGCAGAAAATTGTCCAGACGCCATCGGGACGGCGCTGCATCTGCCAGCCCTCCCAGCCGTTGAATCCTCCTGTCAGCTCTACATTGGCAGCATACGGCGCATAAACACGAAATTCAATGCCGTCTTTATCATATTTATGAACTGGATGTGCACCAAAGACTTCATATGCCTTTGCACTCTGCCCGGTTAAAAACTGTTGAATTTCCTTCTCTATACTCATGACGGCCTCCTGATATTTTCGGGTGTATGGAAAAGGCAGAGCCATTCCTATACCCCGGAAAAAGTATAGCTTATTATAACATTTTCATAACAATGACGCAACGAGAAAAGCGACAAATTGGAGGAAATGTCAAAAACTGTATGATATCGGGCTTTTGTACATGATGGGATGGTTTTTCATAAAAGCAGAAAATACAGATGAATATCAAACAAAACCGCAGAAAAGGATGAAAAATATATGACGGAAATTTTCAGTGACAAACACAGGGTTGTGCGGTATAATAAGCTTGAATCAATAGCAAACATATGTCCTTTTGGGAGTTGAATAAAATGAAAAAAATCAGACAGATTGGCTGTGCAGTTCTGGCTGGCATTTTGCTGTGCGGTATGCTGGCTGTGGCAGCGCCGCAGGTGGCTACACCAGATGAACAGCAGGCAACGATACCCGAACTGGTCCTGCAGCCCAACAATATGGACCAAACCTATACCATGAAGGTAGCTGACCAGATGCAGCTGCTTGTATCGGATACAGCGTCGGAAGAGAATGGCAACGCCGGCTCCGGGACAGAACAGGGCTCCGGCTCCGGTAAGCAAACCGATGAGGAAAGCAACTGGATTATCGAGGAGGGGGATACAGATGTCATCACCCTGCGTGACGATGGTCTGGTAACCGCGGTCGGCGAGGGAACTGTAGTTGTTGCCAAAAAGGTTCCCCAGGGCATTGTATCCTGCAAAATCACAGTTTCCGGTTATGCCGTGACAGATATCCAGTTGACGGCTGAAAATTCTATGAAGGTCGGAGAAACCCAGACCATACGCGCTGAAATCCTGCCGGAACAGGCTGAAACCCAGTTGACATGGCATTCGGACAATGAAAACGTCCTCACAGTTTCCGACGATGGTACTGTTACAGCAGTCAGCACAGGCCGCGCAGAAATCACAGCGGAAGCCGAAAACGGTATGACAGCATCTGTGTCTATCACTGTTTCGGGCTACATATTGAACAGCATATCCATAGATCCTTCGTCTATTTCCATGAACATAGGGGACAGCAAGGCTGTTTCCATTCAAACGGACCCAGCCAATGCGGAGCCCGGTGAAATCAAATGGAAATCCAGTGATACATCGATCGCATATTATAAAGATGGCAAAATTTATGCCTCTGCTCCCGGTACAGCGACAATCACAGCGGCAACAGCGGACGGTAAGACAGCATCCTGCACTGTGAAAGTAACGGGAAGCCTTTCCATCAATCCGGAGACGATGACGCTCAAAGCCGGAGCTACCAGAACAATCCAAGCTACTGTCACGCCAAAGGGAATTGCCGTGACATGGTCATCCAGCAATGCGGCAGTCGCAAAGGTTGACCAAACTGGCAAGGTGACGGCTGTGAAAAAAGGTACTGCCGTGATTACTGCCAAGGCAGGCAGCCTGAGCGTTACATGCAAGGTAACAGTCCAGGCTTCTGCAACGCCATCCGGCGGTAACGGTAACAAGATAACCATTCCATCCAAAACACCGGGAAACAGCACTACAATCCAACGCTACTATAATTTCACAGCGGCAAATGGCACCGGCGGCATTTTATATATACCTGGAAGTGTCGTTTCCATGAAATCTCTGTATACTATGCCGCAGCATATCCCTTCTGCAGCATACTTGACGATTGACAGTGATCTCGGCACCGATACAGAAACGATTGCTGATACTCTTTCGGGCAACGGCATACCCGCAACGTTCTTTGTACCCATCGATGATCTGTATGCAGCAGATGATGTTTTACGGCATATTGCCGGCAGTGGAAACAGCATCGGCTTCCTGCTGACGGCAGACCAGGCAAATGCAGGCAATATCGTGGAGCTGCTGGACAACGCGAACGACCAGCTGTCTGTGATTACCGGCACACCCACACACCTGGTACGCATTGCAGGCGGAAGCAGCGGCAACATCACAGCTGAAAACGCTGCTGTTCTAACCAATGCCGGATACCGGCTCTGGGACTGGAACAGCGCTGCACGGGAAACTGTGCTCACAGCAGACAGCGCATACAATGCTGTCTGCAACGCGATGAATACCACAAATTCTGTAACCATCCGTTTCGGCAGCAGTGCCAAAACAACCGCCGTATTGCAGCAGCTTCTCCCCTATATGAAATACTGCGGCATTCCTGCAAAGGCAATCAGCGCCGGAGATATTCCGGTATGCAATACCGCACAATAACATAAAAAGCCAAGACCTGAGGTCTTGGCTTTTTTCATGAAATGATTATCGTATCTCGTCCAGAGATTTTGCAACCTCATGCCGGATCGGCTTCCATTCCACCCGCTGGAACAGTGCAGCCACTGCAATCGGCATATAGGTCAGCTGGAACAGCGGGAAGGTAAAGGTATACAAAACCCGTTTCCAGAATGGACAGTTGCGGATTTTCTTCCGCTCTGTAATCATCGTAACCGCGCCCATGAAGAACAACGAACTGTAATAGCCGGTGAGCCAGAATGCCAGTGAACTGAGCATGTTCTGCAGCAAATGCGGCATATACGTGGAACCAAACACTGCCATCAGCAGCATAACCAGATCACAGACGAGAATGCCGATTGTAACGAGCATTGCCGGCATGACTGTCATGGTCAGGTCATAGCTTGCAAATTTCTTGATGCGGCGCTTGGTAATAATGCCGCCGCTCAGCTTTCCGCCATACCCGACAACAATCTGATAAAAGCCCTTTGCCCAGCGCAGACGCTGTGTCCAAGACTGTTCAAACGTCGTCGGCTGTTCATCATACAGCATTGCACCGCTGCAATAGCCGATATTTTCACCACGGATGACCGTATCAACCGTAAATTCAATGTCCTCTGTCAGCAGATGGTAATTCCAGCCGCCGCGTTCGCGGATAATTTCGCTGGCAACAAGGAATCCCGTGCCGGAAACAGCACAGCTGGTGCCCAGCATCATCCGGGCATTGTTCAGGAATTTTGCCTCCCGCATAAACCAAAGGGAATAGCCAGCGGAAATCCAGTTGGAACCGAAGTTCTTGGAATTGCGGTAGCTGGTCATGATCCGATACCCCTTGCAGAAGGTTTTATTCATTTCTGCAAAATAGTTCTCATCCAGCAGGTTGTCTGCATCAATGATGACATATGCATCATAGTAGCTGTCGCCCATATCCTGTGCGATATGCTGGAAAGCATAGTTCAGGGCATATCCCTTGCCGACTTCTTCCTTATTAAACCGTTCGTACACAATCGCACCATGGTCTCTGGCAACCTGCGCCGTATCATCCGTGCAGTTATCTGCAATGACAATCGCGTCCAGCAGCTCAGATGGATAGTTTTGGGAATTGACCGTATCCAGCAGCTGCCCTATCACCTTGGATTCATTGCGTGCTGAAATAATCGCTGCATAACGGTGCAGTGCAACGGGCGGTTCCTCATGCTTCTTTTTCCGGCGCTTCTGCACAAACTCGCCGATGAATACAACACCAATATAAAACATCTGGTACACATACAAAGCGGAAACAATCGTAATAATCACCGTATTCATATGTATGATAAAATTCACAGCCAATACCCTCCTGACCTGAATAGCCACGGTGTCCTTCTTTATCCCAAAACATAACACTTTTACATGTTAATTTCAAGAAAATTACGTATTTTTAACAATTTGTTTTTCATTTTCTACACTGTATACAAAGGAATTGGAAAAGCGTTGTCGTTTTCTGCACACTTTTTCGGCAGCAAAAAGCACACCGGATTTCTCCGGTGTGCCCGTTTATTTCTATCCGATTTGCCTATATTACTGCGCAGAACCTGCGTCTGCTGCTGCAGCGGAACCTGCCGAGCCGGAGCCCTGTTCTACAAACGCATCCGCGGTGAATGCCAGGTAAGCATTGACATTGTAAGCTGTGATTTTGTCATATTCCTCGTTGGTTTCCACCTGCATGCCTTCGATGATCTCATCCAGCTTATCCTGTACCATCTGCTGGCCGATTGCGGTCTTGATGGTGCTGTCATCGCCTTCTTCGCCGGAATTGCTCAGATAAGAGGAAGTATCTGTCAGCGCTGCATCATCCAGATCCAGCTTTTCGATGATAAACCAGCCATAGCCTTCATAATACACCAGCTCATCGTTGACGCCGCCGACTTCCATAGCAGAAACAGCGTCATAATACTCTTCTACCATGTCGCCTTCGGTGAAGTAATAGCCGTCATCGCCTTGTGCGGTATCGGCATTGTTTTCCTCCCAAAGCTCATCAAAGCTTTCCGGATCGGCCTTTACCTGGTCCAGAATCTCCTGCGCCTTATTCTGCGCTGCAGTCAGATCATCACCCTCCAGCGCATTGCCGTCATCATCTGTGTCCTGAATCAGGATCGACTTGGCATGCAGATAGGTGTTCTGGAACTGTTCCGTGATGGAGCCGTCATCATAGTACTTGTCGATGATATCATTCATCAGCTGCATGGTTTCATTATTCTTGTCATACAGCTCTTCTGTATAGCCATAGCTGTTCAGATAGGTGACAAACGGGTCCTCATCACCCTTGACAGTGTACTTGAGCCAGCGGGTGAAGGCACCGGTCTTGGAACCCAGATATTCACGATTGGTGTTCTTGTTTTCTTCCAGAGTCTTTTTGGACTCCTTGCTCAGGGAAACACCCTCATCCTTTGCCAGCTGCTCAATGGCACGGTACTGCTTCGCCTGGTTCAGGCAGCCTTCCTTGATGCTGGAAAAAATGGCGTCATCCGCCATACTGCTTATGTCCATACCGAAGGTGTTTTCATAATACATCATATTGTAGACAATATATGCTGCCAGTTCGCTGGACTGGATATCCTCACCATCAATGGTTGCAACTACCGGTGTAGTATCCTGCGTGCCGCAGCCAGTGAGTCCTGTCAGCATACCGACACACAGCATTCCCGCCAGCAGCATGGAAATTATTCGCTTCATGTTCGTTCTCCTGTTCTTTTATTGAAATCCCATATTTACGCCGCTGAAAGAATGCGATCATCCCCGGCGTTTCAATCTTACCCACCCATTATAGCACCATTATACTGCTTGCACAATTGTAAAACAGTAAATTTTATGTGTATAAACTGTGTCTTCTTGAGCAAATTGATCAGATATTACCGGATTGCAATGCCATTGCTCCGGCGGTACGCCCGCGGGGAACAGCCTGTTTTTTTGATAAACAGATTGCTCAGACTGCCGCCGCTTTCATATCCCACCTCATATGCAATATCCGTGACAGATAGGGTTGTCTGCAGCAGCAGCATTTTCGCCTTCTCCAACCGGGTGTTGATGACATATTCCAATGGGGAAAAACCGGTCTGCCGTTTAAATTCATGGGAATAGTGGCAGGCGCTGAGATGTGCCATATCCGCCAGCTCCTTTAGGGTGATGTTTTCCCCGACATGTTTGCGGATATACTCCACTGTCTGATGGATCGGGTCGCTGCTGCGGGCCGGATTGTTCGCCGGAAGGGAAAGCCAGGTCAGCAGCTGGTAAATCCGCATGGAATCCCCTGCTTCGCTGCCCAGCCCATACCGTTTATAATCCTGTACCATATCATACATCCGCTGCCCAACCAGCACATTTTCCTCCCGCCGGAGAATGGGGGAATCTGCCGCAATCGCATACACCAGCGCATGGGAGTTGCTTCCGTCGAAATGCAGATAAAAAAACTCCACTTCCCCGTCTGCACAATAGCTGTGCGGACGGTCGCAGTCAATGGCAATGATATCCCCTTTTTCCGCATGATATGCTGTCCCATCATACCGCAGCGTCATGCTGCCGCTGCGCAGGAACATCAGGAGCGGATTTGGATAGCTGCTGCGGCTGACGGCATACGCGCTATCACAATAATAGTGTCCGCACAATACAGGATAAAAATACAGCTCCTTCGCTTTCGCCGTAGCTGTCAGCGGAACACAAATGGAATTGGGCAGGATTCCCGGGCCTAGCTCATACATCATATCCCTCTTTCCGCAAAATCGATGATGTTTTCCATTATATCCGCTATTTACGCTTTGTCAAGTATGCTTTATAATACAGACAATGAAACGAAAAACACGACAAAAGAAAATCATTTTTTCAATAATTCCCCTGATTTTCTGTGTTTTTCGGTACATGCTGAGACAATCATTCTGTCCGGACAAAATGATTGTCTCACAAAATCAATGATGTTGTTGTAAAAAAACACTGTCGGTTATCCGTCGAAACCACCTCTTAAAACCAAATGATTGATGTTGTTGTATGAGAAAGGATGTACTACTATGTATATTGGAGAAAAGCTGATTGACAGAGCTCCATTCCGCTGGGGCATCGTAGGCGGAGGCAAGACCTCCCAGGTAGGCTATAAGCACCGTCTGGGCGCAATGCGCGACAATACCTCCTTTGTTCTGACCGCTGCTGCATTTGACGTAGATGCAGAGCGCTGCAAGGAGCTGGGCCGCAGCCTGTGCATGGACGAAGACCGCTGCTATCCCGATTACAAGGCTATGTTTGCAGAAGAGGCAAAGCGCGAAGACGGCATTGAAGCTGTTGACGTAGCAACCCCGAATTTCCTGCACTATGAAGTGACCAAGGCTGCTCTGGAAGCCGGCCTGCATGTGATCTGCGAAAAGCCGCTGTTCTTTGAGGCAGAACAGGGTGAAGAAATCAAAAAGCTGGCGGAGGAAAAGGGCAAGATTGTCTGCGTGACCTACGGCTTCTCCGGCTTTGAGATGCTGCAGCAGATGCGTTCCATGGTAACCTCGGGTATGCTGGGCAAGATCAACATGATCGACCTGCGCTATGCGCATGGCTTTGGCTGCGATCCGGAAGGCGACGTAAAGTCTGAAGGCCAGCGCTGGCGTGTCGACCCATCCAAGGTAGGCCGTGCATTCGTACTGGGCGATCTGTCCACCCATACCTATTATATGTCCCAGCTGATCTGCCCGGATCAGAAGCTGAAGCAGGTTCTGTGTGACCGCCAGGCATTTGTCGGCTCCCGCTACCCGCTGGAGGACAACGCCTATGTCCTGATGCGCTATGAAGATGGTGCAGTTGGCCGCATGTGGTGCTCCTGTGTCAATGCCGGTGACATGTCCTCCCAGCACATCCGCATTGTCGGCTCCAAGGCTTCCATTGAGTGGAACGACGCCCGTCCGGATGTGGTACATTACCAGATTCAGGGCCAGCCGGAACAGCTGCTGTACCGCGGCCTGGATTACCTCGCACCGGAGGCGCAGGCGGATGAACGCATCGGTGCACTGCATTATACCGGTCTGATCGACTCCTGGTCTAACCTGTACAAGCGCTTTGCCATCGCTATGGACGCCAAGGACCGCGGCGATGAGGAAACCCTGAAGAACCTGATTTATCCAGATCTGGAGCATGGTATTGACGGCATCAAGTGGATCAATGCCTGCGCCGAATCCGCAGACAAGGGTGCTGTCTGGGTAGATGTAAAGTAAGACACCACCTTATTTTCTCTAAGCTCTCTATATATTCATAAAATCCCGCTGGCCTGTAACCAGCGGGATTTTTCTGCCGCCTCAAAACCATGAGCAGCATATTGTTGCCCGCGCTATTTTATGCTATACTAAAATTTAACAAAAACTCACCAGGAATGTTTTGAAAACAATTGCAGCCTTTGGGCCTGAATGAATAACATAAAAAGCTGTTTTTTTATGTTCACTTTGTACCCAATCGAGGGAGATGATCGTTTGACTGAAAAAAAGATTCTTCTGAAGAAATATGCTGGTTTCTGCATGATCTTCGTATTTCTGGCCGCATTATTTTACCTTGCGCCTACCACACACGATGACTGGTATTATGAGCGGGGAAATACATTTTCCAACCTCTTTTCCGTTTCCCTTTCGAAATGGTATCATGGCCTGAACGGCAGAGTGCTCGGAAATTCCCTCGTATCCATGACAGGGGGAAACCGCCCGCTGCGTGCGTTGGTACAGGCTTTGATTGTATTCGGAATCTGGAAGCTTGCCACACAGGTAATCAAAGCATCCAAATGTACAAGCCTGCTGTTTCTCGCTGCAGTTGTACTGATTCCGGTCAATATTTACGCCCAGACATATGGCTGGGCATCTGGCTTTTTCAATTATGTACCGGAGGTTTGCCTGACGCTTGGTATTCTTTCCCTGATCATCCATTCACAGAAGCTTCCGCCAAACCACGCGCTGCTGCAATGCATCCCGGCTGCATTGCTTTCTTTCTGTACGCAGCTGTTTTCAGAAAATGTTACGATTATCAATATGTTTCTCGGCGCATGTCTCATTGTCGCCGGTATTGTGCTGCATCGGAAAGCATTTGCCATCCTGCCGGCTTGCGGCATTGGCTTCCTTCTCGGCGGCGCTGTGATGTTTTTATCCCCCGCTTACGGGAAATCGGCATATTATGATTCCTCTGACTCTGCCAGCCTGTTGGATAAAATCCTTGAAAATTATCAGACCGTATCACTGTTCACGCTTCGCCTGTACTGGATTTCTACCCTGATTCTAACCGTCTCGCTTGTGGTTCTCATCGTAAGATCGCAGAAAGGCAGCAAAAAAACCGGCACGATCCTCTCCACATTTCTTGTGCTGTGCCAGTGTTACTTTATCCTATATCACATGATGCTGCAGGATACTGTTCTCTTTTACAATGAGATGATGGTTCATTCCATCGATTTTATTGTAAACATCATCTATGTACTCTGCGTATTGTTTGCCGTCATCCGTCTGGTCGATGACATGCAGGTCAAGCTTTTGGCTGCCGGTCTGCTGATTCTGGCAATTGCATATGCGGCTCCTCTGCTGGTTGTCTCCCCAATTGGCCCGCGCTGTTTCTATAACACATATATATACATCCTGATGAGTGCGTTTGCCGTTGGTGAATATACCTTTGGTTCCCTGCTGTCAGAAACGGGTACAGCAAAGCTGGTCTGCTCCATTATCTGCATCTGCGCGGCATGCACCTGCCTGTTTATCAACTTGAAAAATTACGTTTTGTTCTCCGAGCGGATAGAAACCATCAGCCGTGGAATGCAGGCTGGAAACCACACAATCGAACTGCGCAGCTATCCCTATCCGCAATATATCTGGGGTGCAAATTCACAGACAATCGGTGTATTTTATTTCTATGAACAGCAAAATGATATTTTATTCACTTATACAGACTATTAAAATAACGAGGTTCTTTTCATGAATACAGATCAGAAACTGCTGTCATTGATTATCCCCTGCTATAATGAACAGGAAGCGCTTCCGATTTTTTACAGGGAAGTCACGGCTGTTGCACAGGAAATGTCCTGCGCTTATGAACTGATTTTTGTCAATGATGGCTCAAAAGACAACACACTTCCCATTTTAAAGGAGCTCGCCGGACAGGACGAGCATGTTGTATACCTTTCCTTTTCCCGCAATTTTGGCAAGGAAGCGGCGATGTATGCCGGATTCTGCAATGCAAACGGCGACTATGTCGCTGTCATGGATGCAGATATGCAGGACCCGCCGTCCCTGCTGCCGCAGATGCTTGACATCCTGGAAACCGGGGAATATGATAGTGTCGCAACCCGTAGGGTTGACCGTGCCGGCGAACCGCCGGTCCGCAGCTGGTTTGCACGAAAATTTTATCAGATCATCAACAAAATATCAGATGCAGACATTGTTGACGGTGCAAGAGATTTCCGGCTGATGAAGCGGGATATGGTAAATTCCATCGTTGCCATGAGCGAATACAACCGGTTTTCCAAGGGTATTTTCGGCTGGATCGGCTTCCGCACCTACTGGCTGCCCTATGAAAACGTAGAACGTGTTGCCGGTGAAACCAAATGGAATTTTTGGAAGCTGTTCAAATATGCAATCAATGGCATTATCAATTTTTCCCAGGCGCCGCTCAGCATCGCTTCGTGGTTTGGTATCTTTATGACCTTCTGTTCGTTTGCCCTGCTTGCGTTTATCGTCATCCGGAAAATATTATTTGATGATCCTGTTGCCGGCTGGGCCTCCATGGTCTGCATTGTTATCTTCATCGGCGGCATCCAGCTCTTCTGTCTCGGCATTATGGGGCAGTATATTGCGAAAACCTATATGGAGTCCAAACACCGCCCGCATTTTATCATTTCAGAATCCAACGGAAAAAATGTAAAGAAATTAAAATAACATGGAACAATTATTCAAACTATACAATAAATACAGGTCTGCAATCCTATATCTTTTCTTTGGCGGCTGCACAACGCTGGTGAATATCATATGCTATTATGTCTTATATCAGCATATACACGCCAGCAATCTGCTGAGCACAGTCACAGCCTGGTTTGTTTCCGTCCTGTTCGCCTATGCCACAAACCGTACGCTTGTGTTTGAAAGCACGGCCTCCGGCATGAAGGCGCTGGCATATGAAATTGCCGCTTTCTTCGGCTGCCGTCTTGCCACCGGCATCATGGACACGGTGATTATGGTATTGGCCGTGGACTGTATGCACTGGAACAGCCTGCTGTGGAAAATCATCTCCAATGTGCTGGTTGTCATCGCCAACTACGTTGCCAGCAAATGGTTTATCTTCAAGTCAAAGGGATAAGCTGCGGCACAAAAGTGCTGAAATCAAGTATAAGCGAAATCCTCCTGTCCTATTGCATTACAAATATGAAAATAGTAAAATAAATCTGGCGCGTTGTGGAAACACTAAAATTATTTCCCAGAATTTCGATAGGGTAGTTGAAAACCATACCGAATTGGTGTATATTTATAGAGACAAAGGCAGGACGTGCAGTCAGTATGGCTGTTCTTCCCCTTTCTTGATAAGTAATTATATCTGACAGGAGGATATTTTAATATGGAACGTGTTGTTTATTCGGATAACGCGGCTACTACACCGATTTCCAAGAATGTATACAATGCAATGCTGCCATATCTCACCAGTGGCTATGGCAATCCATCCAGCCTGTATTCGCTGGGACGTGAAGAAAAAAAAGCAATGGACCAGGCACGCGCTTATGTTGCCAAGAGCCTGAACTGCGAGCCGAATGAGGTCATCTTTACCTCTGGCGGCTCCGAGGCGGACAATCTGGCAATTAAGGGCCTGTTTTTCTCCGGCAAGCTGCCGAAGAATAAGCGTCATATCATCACCAGTACGTTCGAGCATCACGCGGTACTGTATACCTGTGAGTTCATGGAACGCATCGGCTATGACGTAACCTATGTCAATGTGGATGAGCAGGGCCATATCAAGCTCGATGAGCTGGAGGCTGCCATCAATGAAAATACCGCCCTTGTAACCATCATGGCGGCAAACAACGAAATCGGCACCATTCAGGATCTGAAGGCAATTTCCGATATCTGCCACAAGCATGGCGTGCTGTTCCACACCGATGCCGTACAGGCCATGGGCCATATGCGCATTGATGTCAAGGAGCTGGGCATTGACATGCTCTCCCTGTCCGGCCACAAGCTCCGCGGCCCGAAGGGCACCGGCGCACTGTACTGCCGCAAGGGTATTGTCCTCGAGCCGCTGATTCATGGCGGCGGACAGGAACGCGGCAAGCGCAGCGGTACTGAAAATGTTGCAGGTATTGTCGGCCTCGGTGAAGCTGTGCGGTATGCAGATGAAAACCTGGAAAGCAGCATGGAATATGTTACCAAGCTGCGCGACCGCCTGATTGAAGGTGTACTGAAAATCCCGTATACCAAGCTGACCGGCGATCCGGTAAACCGTCTGCCGGGTACGGCAAGCTTTGTCATCGAATGCATTGAAGGCGAGTCTCTGGTACTGCGTCTCGATCTTGCAGGCATTGCTGCTTCTACTGGTTCGGCATGCTCTACCGGCTCTCTGGACCCGTCCCACGTGCTGATGGCAATCGGCCTGCCGCATGAGGTTGCACATGGTTCTCTGCGTGTCACCCTTGGCGAGCAGAATACCGAAGAGGATGTCGATTACCTCATTGAGAAGATCACCTATGTGGTCAAGACCCTGCGTGATATGTCCCCGGTTTGGGATGAAAAGATCAATGGACAGCCGATGCTGAAGCTGTTTGACAAGTAATGTATCAATAAGGAATATTCTTTCCATTCATTGGAATTATATAAAGGAGCTATTAACATGGAATACAGCGAAAAGGTAATGGATCATTTCGCCAATCCGCGCAACGTCGGCGTCATCGACGATGCCAATGCTGTCGGCGAGGTCGGCAACGCCAAGTGCGGCGATATTATGAAGATGTATATGAAGATCAACGATGATGGTATCATTGAGGATATCAAATTCAAGACCTTCGGCTGTGGTGCAGCAGTTGCAACCAGCTCTATGGCTACCGAGCTGGTAAAGGGCAAGACCATTGAGGAAGCGCTGAAGCTGACCAACAAGGCAGTAGCAGAAGCGCTGGATGGACTTCCGCCGGTCAAAATGCACTGTTCTGTTCTGGCTGAGGAGGCCATCCAGGCAGCCCTGACCGACTATTACACCCGCAAGGGCCTGAACCCGGCAGATTATATCAAGAAGTAAAACCAGAATAAAGTCGAAGCAAGCCGCATACGTTTGTATGCGGCCTTTCGGCGTTTCCTGTTTTGATTTTAAAAAAGAACACAAATAGCCTCTTTTTCTATGCAAAGTGGTCATTTTGTATCATATCATAACGGAAAGGGAGCACTGTCTATCGTGTGCTTTTCCTTGTCTGTATTGCAAGATTCACGCATACAATTGTCGAAGAATCCAACAACCGAAGGAATTTTATAGTATATCAACATAAGCTCGAAAACAGGGGGGTACATTTTGGAGCGTATTACACAGCTAATTACCGATTTAACAGAATATGACACCATAACGGAAAGCATCAGAAACGGGAAAACACCGGTTGAAGTCACAGGCTTATCCCCGATTCACAAGGCAAATCTGGCAGCCGCCCTGGCAGGCCAGCTGCACCGGCAGGCTATTGTCATTTGCCCCAACGACCTTGCCTGTGACCGCATGGCACGCGATCTGGAAGCATTTTCCGAACGTTCTGTGGAAATCTTACCGGCACGTGAATTTATTTTTCATAATATGGAATCCTCATCCCGTGAATATGAACACCGGAGAATTTCTGTCCTTCGTGACATGGCTGCGGGCAAAAAGACCATTGTCACGACAGTGCCCGCACTTCTGATGGCTACGATTCCGCCGGAGCAGCTGAAAAAGGCAACCTTTACCATTGATTTCAGCGGGGAATATGATACGGATGAGCTGATGCAGCGGCTGCTTCTGGCAGGCTACCGCCGTTGTATGCAGGTAGAAGGCGAAGGGCAGTTTTCCCTGCGCGGCGGTATTCTGGATATTTTTGTACCGGGTGAGGGCAATCCGGTGCGCATTGAATTTTTCGGCACCGAAGTGGACACCATGTCTTATTTTGACATCGGTTCGCAGCGCCGTACCCGTTCCCTGGAAAGGCTGGTCTGTCTTCCCAACATGGAAGTCCTGCCGACGCTGGCGCCGGACGGCGTCAATGGCCTGATCGGGCAGATTGAAAAAATGATCGCGTCCAAATCCAAAAAGCATCCGGAATTGGACCGGAACCTCCGCCGGGATGCAGAACGACTCAACAATGATGGTATTTTTCCGGCTGCGGATAAATATCTTCCCTATATCTATCCGGATTTATGCTGTGCTGTCGATTACATCCCGGAAGATGCCATGGTTTTCTTGGATGACTTCCGTGCTGTGCGGGAAGCAGCACGGGTTTTTGACCTGCGGCTGAAGGAAGATGTGGAAGCGCTGCTGGAGCGCGGCCAGCTGTATGGCAAACATGCCGTTTATCATGAAACCTTAGCGGAGGCCATGAAAAAGCTGCATCGGCGGCCCATGCTGTATCTGGAAACCTTCCTCAGCTCTGTCCCGGAATGTCCGCCGAAAGCAATGGCAGATATCACGGCCAAGCAGCTTCCGCCATATTCCGGCAATGTCGCCGCAGCAGCATCGGATATCCGTGCATATCAAGACATGAATTATCGTGTCATTGTCTTGTGCTCCGGTGAAATGCGCCGGACAACAATGCAGGAAATGCTGGAGGAACACGGCGTTTCCGCCAAGGTGACAGACCGCCTGCCGCGTCCGGGGCATGTCAGTATTTTGGATGGCAGCTTATCCGCCGGTGTGGAATATCCGGCATTGAAAACAGCTGTCCTGACGGAAGGGCAAATGCTGGCGGCACGCAAAAAAACAAAGGAAAAAAAGAAAAAATCCAACCGTGACCATGTCAAGAGCTACGCCGACCTGGCGCCGGGTGACCTTGTTGTACATGAACACCATGGCATCGGACGGTTTGTCGGCATGGAACGTATGCGAGTAGAAGGTATCTATCAGGATTTCATCAAGATTGCATTTGCCGGTACGGATTTCCTGTATGTTCCGGCAACCAATCTGGACTTGATTTCCAAGTATATCGGTGCGGGCAGTGACGCCGCCGAGAATGGACGCGTCAAGCTCAATAAATTAGGCGGCTCTGAATGGCAGAAGACACGCTATAAAGCTAAGGCTGCTGTCAAAGAGCTGGCAGGTGAACTGATTACGTTATATGCCGAACGTGAACGCAAAAAGGGCTTTGCTTTTCCCAAGGATGACAGCTGGCAGCAGGAATTTGAATCTGCCTTTGAATATGAGGAAACCGAAGACCAGCTTCGTTGTGTGGATGAAATCAAAAAGGATATGGAATCGGAACGCCCGATGGACCGCCTGCTGTGCGGTGATGTCGGCTTTGGCAAGACGGAAGTTGCACTGCGTGCCGTTATGAAATGTGTACTGGGCGGCAAACAGGCTGCTATCCTGGTTCCGACAACGGTACTTGCCCGGCAGCATTATCTCACCTGCATCACCCGTTTTTCGGGCTGGCCAGTGAAAATTGAAATGCTCAGCCGGTTCAAGACGGCAAAGGAACAGAACATCATCCTGGAAAAGGTAAAACAGGGTCAGATTGACCTGTTGATCGGCACACATAAGCTGTTCAACAAGAATATGAAGTTCAAAGACCTCGGCCTTCTGGTTGTCGATGAGGAACAGCGTTTTGGTGTATCCCATAAGGAAAAATTAAAGGAGCTGTCCCGCCAGGTAGATGTCCTGACGTTGTCCGCAACACCGATCCCGCGTACGTTAAACATGGCATTATCCGGTATCCGTGATATGTCAGTGCTGGAAGAGCCGCCGCAGGACAGACATCCGGTACAAACGTATGTGATGGAATACGACGAAGGCGTCGTTCTGGAAGCAATGCGCCGTGAATTTTACCGCGGTGGACAGACCTATTACCTGCATAATGTTGTCGATTCCATTGACGTCTGTGCCGCACGGCTCAAAAAACTGCTGCCGGATGCGGAAATTGCCATTGCACACGGCAAAATGAGCCAGCGTGAGCTAGCCCGTATCATGACACGCATGAGTGATGGTGATATTGATATTTTGGTCTGTACGACCATCATTGAAACAGGTATCGATATCCCCAATGTCAATACCCTGATTATTGAGGATGCAGATAAGATGGGGCTTTCCCAGCTGCACCAGCTCCGCGGGCGCGTCGGGCGTTCTGCAAGACATGCTTTTGCATACTTTACCTTCCACAGAGGAAAAACACTTTCGGATATTTCCCAAAAGCGTCTGAATGCAGTGCGGGAATTTGCGGAATTTGGCTCCGGCTTCAAAATTGCCATGCGTGATCTGGAAATCCGCGGTGCAGGCAATGTTTTGGGTGCGGAACAATCGGGCCATTTGATGAATGTCGGCTACGATCTGTATTTGAAGCTGTTGGAAGAAGCTGTTTTGGAAGAAAAAGGCGAAAAAACGCACGCCAGTACGGAATGTACGATTGAACTGCTGGTCAATGCCAATCTGCCGGAAAAATATGTGGAGGACGCAGGTCAGCGCGTAGATTTGTACCGCCGTATTGCCGCCACCCATACCGAGGAAGACCGCGCAGACCTGCTCGATGAAATGATCGACCGTTTTGGCGAACCGCCGGCTTCCGCTGTGGCACTATGTGATATTGCATTGCTGCGTTCCCGTGCCGCCATGCAGGGAATTACAGAAATCAAGCAGCAGGATGGGCGCATTCTCATGACGTGGTCAAAGGAAGATACGGATCTGCGGCGCATGGCATCCCTGTGCGGGGCACGACAGTTCAAAGGCCGGTTACTGCTCAATGCCGGAGAAACACCATATGTTTCCCTGCGCATGAAACCAAAGGAACGCGTTATGGATTTGGCCAAAGACCTTGTACTGGTTTATGCCCAAACAGGTGAATGATGCGGATTTGACAGCCTTTTCATATCATGCTACACTATGTTCAAAAGATAAAAGGATGAATACCAACCATGATACAAAATAAAGAATACCACGAACAGCGGCTGCGTGCTGCGATTGGCCGCCGTTCCTCTGCACAGCCCGGCTCGATCAATAACCGGTATCCACCGGAATTTGTCTCCTGCAGCGATGACGGTCAAAGCTGTGTGGTCCGTTACCGCCTGAAACCGGAAATGCGCAATCCAATGGGCTGGCTGCACGGCGGTATGACCAGTACCATGATGGATATGGGCATGGGCCTGCTGGTCTATTACAATGCAGAATTCAAGCTGTGTCCAACCTCTTCCATGACCGTGAATTTCCTGCGGCCGGGACGTATCGGCGGCTCCCTGATGGTACAGTCGGAGATCACATTCCATGGAAATAAGATTTTTCATGCATGTGCCCGCGCGTGGATGGAAGATGAACCGGATAAACTGATCTGCACTGCAACCGGAAGCTATATCGTTACCCCGAAGGCATTGCCTGTCAAAGAAAATATTCGTGATAATGAATAATCTTCATCATTCGTTCACACAAAATACACGGAACGGGTTTATACTGATACTGTAGTCAGGAATGGCTATATAAAAGATTTTTTTCTTTTATCTCTCTTTTTTACCCCCCTTTAAGTTTTGTACAGGAAAAGCCGGATGCCCCCAACATCCGGCTTTTCTAATTTTTAATTTCTTTTTAAATACTTTTAGTATTATTATATTTATTTTATACATATTTGATTCTTTAGCTATGGATTTAATTTTTCTTGATTTCATCGCATCTATTTGCTATACTATAGATGATGAATTCTAACCTGTCATGTACGGATACTTTGACAGCAAAAGACCCCGGAGGTGGTGCTCCGGGGCTTTTTGTTCAGCTGCTGTCACTTGCCGTTATCCAGCCATTTACAAATATAATATGTAATTATATTTGCAGTAACAGAAATGATGAATTCCAAAACCTTATCCATGCTTGGACACCTCCTCTCCGTGTCGGATTAGAGTATGACAGCACAAATATTGTACCATATTTCAGTAAAAAAAGCACCTTTTTCGGGTGCTTTTTGCATTTTATTTGTCTTTTTCACGCGCAAGCATGGTCTGATACAGCTGGTTCTTGCGTGCGCCCGTCTGCTTCGCTGCCTGCTTCACAGCGTCCCGCAGGGTCAGCCCTGCAGCCGTCAATTCTTCCGTCAATGCAACCGCCTGCTCCATTTGCCCGGCAGCAGACCGCTCCGGATCATCGCTCGAACCTTCTATGACAAGGACAAATTCCCCTCTCGGCTCATACTCCTCATAAAATGCCGCGGCTTCCGGCAACGTCATGCGCAGACATTCCTCATGCAGCTTGGTAATTTCTCTGGAAATACTGACACGCCGGTCGCCCAAATACTCCGCCAGATCATGCACGGTAGCTTTCAACCGATGCGGCGCTTCATAAACAATGCAGGTCCGTGTTTCCTTTTGCAATATGGCAAGGCGTTCCCTGCGCTGTTTGTTTGCCGTGGGCAGAAAGCCTTCAAAACACCATTTTCCAGATGGCAGACCGCTCTGGGCAAGTGCACTGACAGCCGCACAGGCTCCCGGAACCGGAACAACAGTAATTCCAGCCTCATGGCATAAATTCGCCATATCCTCACCCGGGTCACTAATTGCCGGCATACCAGCGTCCGTCACCAGCGCACAATTTTCCCCACGCAATATGCGCTGTACCAGCTCTGGCCCGCGCTGTTTTTTATTGTGCTCATGATAGCTGACCAATGGCCTGCTGATTTCCAGATAATGTAACAATTTGCCGCTGACACGGGTATCCTCCGCTGCGACAAAATCAACTTCTTTTAATATCCTGACAGCCCGATAGGTCAAATCTTCGAGATTTCCAATCGGTGTTGCCACCAAATACAGTGTACCGGAAGGCATGGTTAGAACTCCTCCTTATGGTAGATCCTGCGGTATTCCGCAGTTTGTGTGCCGTCTGCATGGCAGACCAGCAATGGCGGAAGCACCTGTACACCCGGTGCACTTCCCCTGCGCGCTTCAATCAAGACCGCAGAAGGCACTGCATTCGCATGCTGATGTACAAACCGCATCCGTTTCGGTTCCAGCTGGTATTTTTTCATATCTGCAATAAATTCACAGACCCGTTCCGGCCGGTATACAAAGGCTGCACGCCCGCCGAATTTGACCAGATAGGCCGCCGCCTTGACCGCATCAGCCGCGCTGCATTCCCCATCCTGTCGTGCCACAAACCGGTTCTTTCCCTGTGCGGAAAAGCCGCTGTTTCGTGAAAAATATGGCGGATTGCATACGATATAATCAAATGCGCCGGTTGGAAACAGGCTTTTACACTGCTTCAAATCACCCTGCAATACCGTCATACGCTCCTGCAGCTGGTTCAATTCCACATTTTCCTGTGCCAGCGCAGCCACATCCAGCTGGATTTCCAGCCCAGTCACCGTAATATTCGGGTTCCGTGCACATAACAACACGCTGAGGGCGCCATTTCCACAGCCCAGATCCATAACCTTTCCCCGCGCAGGCGGCGCAGCAAAATCGGACAGCAGCATGCTGTCCTGTCCCAGCTTAAAAAATCTGTCATCCTGAATGAGCGCAAAACCGCCCCATAGCTTGTCTGTATGGCGCATGGCAATCTCCAATACAATCGGTATTATTTTATTTTTATTATACGAATTATTTTCAAAAACGGATAAACTGAATCGCCTGATGCTCCCATTCCCTGCCTTCATCCGGATCTTCTTCCTCTTCCAGCAGGTTGAATGCAGCAACGCCCATCTCCCGTGCTGCCATCAATTCCTGATACAGCTCCATACCATCTGGATCATCTAAATATGGAATCTGTTCCTCCGGCAAATCCGCATTGACTGCACGGATGATATCATTCTTTTCTTCAATCAATAGTGCCATATATCTGCCCTCCATTGGAAATTGAACGGGAAATCCGTGTATCATAGCGCCGCAAAAACACAATTTGTTGAATAAAAATTAAATTATACTATTAGTTATTGTTTGAGTTTCTTCCAAGCGCTGACAGCAAGCTCATCACAGCGGTTATTATTCGCATTCTGCGCATGTCCCTTCACCCAATGGAAGGTAACATTGTGTATCTCCAGCAGATCCAGAAGCCGTTCCCACAAATCCGGGTTTTTCGCCGGTTCCTTTGGTGTACGCATCCAGTTTTTGCTGCGCCATTTGACGGCCCAGCCTTTTTGAATGGCATCAATGACATATTTGCTGTCTGAATACAGATCAACGTCACAAGGCGATTTCAGGGCCTCCAATGCTGTGATAACTGCAAGCAATTCCATGCGGTTATTGGTTGTATTGGGGAATCCCTCGCTGATTTCCTTCCGATGCTCGCCATATTGCAGGATAATACCGAAGCCGCCCGGCCCGGGATTCCCGGAACAGGCGCCATCGGTGTAAATCACTACATGCTTATTCTTCGCTGCCATCGTTGACATCTCCGGTCATAATATCTGCAGCTTCCATCATTTCATCGTTTTCTTCCTGCTCTTCCTTATCCACGCGGGTGATCGCATTGACATGGACATTTTCACCCGTGCGCATCACAATCACGCCGCGGGAATTTCTGCCGCATCTGCGGATATCACTGACGGCCGTGCGAATCATAATGCCATCATCTGTAATAATCAAAACATCATTGTCCTCATCCACAACGGCAGTTCCGGCAATATTACCTGTCTTATCGCTCAATGCATGGGCAATGATACCATGTCCGCCGCGGTGATGGATGCTGAAATCCATGACCGGTGTGCGTTTGCCATAACCATTCTGTGTGATCGTAAGCACTTCGCCCTCTGGACGGGCACGTACACCGCCAATGACACGGTCATCGTCGCCCAGCGCAATACCGCGCACACCGACAGCCGTACGGCCCATCGGACGCACTTCATTCTCATCAAAGCAAATGGCCCTGCCCTTTGCCGTAATAATCAGGATATTCTGTTTTCCATCTGTCAGGCGCACATCAATCAGCCTGTCTCCTTCGTTCAGAGACAATGCACGCAGGCCCGCTTTGCGGATTTTTGCCAGCTCAGCCAGGGATACACGCTTTACGGTGCCCTGCTCTGTGATAAAGAACAGATAATGCTGTTCATCGTACTGGTCCTCCGGCACACGGAACATCGCGGAAACTGCTTCCCCGTTTTCCAGAGCCAGCAGATTCACAAGGTTCGTACCCTTTGCTGTGCGGCTGGTTTCCGGAATCTGATAGCCCTTCAACCGGTAAACCTTACCAAAGTTGCTGAAAAACAGGATGTTATCATGAGAGGACGCTGCAAACAATACCTCTGCATAATCCTCCTCACGCGTTGCCATAGCATTGACGCCACGTCCGCCGCGGCGCTGTGCACGGTAGGTAGCTGTCGGCAAGCGCTTGATATAGCCTCGATGGGTCAGGGTATAGGTACAGTCCTCCTGCGGGATCAGATCTTCAATGTCAATTTCGTCATCTATGATTTCAATACCGGTACGGCGCTCATCACCATACTTATCACAGATCTCCCGCAGTTCCTTCTTCACAACATCGAGCTGCAGCTCTCTGCTGCCCAGAATCTCAATCAATCCATGAATCTTCGCTTCGATTTCATCGTATTCATCACTGATCTTCTGGCGTTCCAGACCGGACAAACGACCCAGACGCATGCTTACAATTGCCTGTGCCTGATCCTCATCCAGATGGAATTCATATTCTTCCTTGCCATCTACGATCCCCAAAAGGGCAATCTGATTGATGATAAACGGTTCTGCAATCAAATTCTGTTTTGCTTCGGTTTCATTTGCAGATGCACGGATAATTTGAATGATTCGGTCAATATTATCCGTAGCGACCTTTAAGCCTTCCAGAATATGTGCACGCGCCTCCGCCTTTTTCAGATCGTACCGGCTGCGCCGCTCAATAATCTCGCGCTGGAATTCAATATACTGGTCAATCAGCTCACGCAGATTCAGCGTCCTCGGCTGATTGTTGACCAATGCAAGGTTATTAACCGAGAACGTCTCTTGCAGCTGCGTATAGTTGAATAGACGGTTCAGGATAACCTGCGGATTGGCATCTTTTTTGAGCTCAACAACGACGCGGATGCCTTCACGGTCAGATTCATCACGCAGGTCGGAAATGCCCTCAATACGCTTATCCTTGACCAGATCGGCGATGGATTCCACCAGACGCGCTTTATTGACGCCATATGGGATTTCCGTAGCAACAATGCGGGTTCTGCCATGCGGCATTTCCTCGAAATGCGTACGGGCACGGACCTTGAGCTTGCCGCGTCCGGTAGCATAAGCCGCCCGGATGCCGCTCCGTCCCAGAATCAGTCCGCCCGTCGGGAAATCCGGGCCTTTGATATACTGGCAGATTTCGTCCAATCCGGCTTCTGGATTGTCGATCACATGACAGATGCCTTCAATAACCTCTGTCAGATTGTGCGGCGGCATATTGGTCGCCATACCAACCGCGATACCAGTAGAGCCATTGACCAGCATACTTGGGAAGCGGGATGGCAGGACAGTCGGTTCCTTACGGTTGTCATCGAAGTTCGGCATGAACTCGACGGTTTCCTTGTCGATATCCGTCATCATATGGGCGGCCAGCTTGCTCATGCGGGCCTCGGTATAACGGTAAGCAGCCGGAGGGTCGCCGTCAAGGGAACCGAAGTTACCATGTCCGTCAATCATCGGATAGCGCAGCGAGAACCACTGCGCCATACGTACCATGGCATCGTATACGGAAGCGTCACCATGCGGATGATAACGGCCCAGTACATTACCAACGGTTGTCGCTGCCTTGCGGTACGGGCGGTCTGACGTTAGGTGGTCTTCATACATTGCGTACAGGATACGGCGATGTACCGGCTTCAGGCCGTCACGTGCATCCGGCAGTGCACGGCCTACGATAACCGACATCGCATAATCGATGTACGATTTTTTCATTTCCCGTTCCAGATCAACGGGAATGATTTTCTGATTTTCAAAGCTAATATTACTTGCCATTTATACTCCTCCTCCTCACATTTCTTTGCAAAAAGAAATGTGAGACAAAAGAAATGTCCTTGTGATTCCCCTTACCTTTCTTTGTCAAAAGAAGGGTAAGCCAAAAGAAACGTCTCTGCGCTCCCCCTTACTTTTCTTTACAAAAGAAAAGTAAGTCAAAAAGAAACGTCTTTGCGCTCCCTCTTACTTTTCTTTACAAAAGAAAAGTAAGTCAAAAAGAAACGTCTTTGCGCTCCCTCTTACTTTTCTTTACAAAAAGAAAAGTAAGTCAAAAGAAACGTCTTTGCGCTCCCGCGCAGGTCAGGGCATGCGGACAAACGCGTCCGCATGCTGGCTTCCTTTCTCTGTGAAATACACTGTCTTCATTTCTTCCGGAAACATGCTTCTATTCGTCTAACAATTCCGATAAGCAGGAAATGCATTCCTCCAGCGAATCCAGCGCATCGCCCAGAACTGCATCCTCCTCTGAGGCTTTCTTTTTCTTTGCCGGCAGCAGATCCACCAGCTCATCGTGTCCTTCCATCAGCTTCTCCGCCGATGCCCGGATACGAGCCTTTTTGATATCATCCATATATTTTCTCCAATATACGCAGAAGCTTTTTCTCCTGCCAGCTTCTCTTTCTATGCATCTGACACATTCAGACGGGTGAACTGGCGGACCTTCCGTCCAGCATGTTCACCGTGCCCGGGAGCGCACCACGCATCTTTCTCTTGCCTACTTCTCTTTCTATGCAGAAAGAGAAGTACGGTTAAATGTCCAGATTACTTACGGACTTTGCATTCTTCTGAATAAATTCACGCCTCGGCTCTACCTTTTCGCCCATAAGCAGGGTGAAAATCTCATCCGCCATGGATGCATCCTCTATGGTAACCTGCAGCAGCGTACGGTTTTCCGGATTCATCGTGGTTTCCCACAGCTGCTCCGGGTCCATCTCACCCAGACCTTTGTAACGCTGGATATCAACGCCCTGGCCCATCTCAGCCAGCACAGCACGCTGCTCCAGATCGGTATAGGTATACCGTACCGTCTTGCCCTTTGTGTTCTTAAACAGCGGCGGCTGTGCAATATAAACATGCCCCTGCTCAATCAGCGGACGCATGTAACGGAAGAAGAATGTCAGCAGCAACGTACGGATATGGCTGCCGTCGACGTCCGCATCGGCCATCAGGATAATCTTGCCGTAACGCAGCTTGGAGGTATCGAAATCCTCGCCGAAACCTGCGCCAAAGGCTGTAATCATAGGAGAAAGCTTGTCGTTGCCATATACCTTGTCCAGCCGTGCCTTTTCGACGTTCAGCATCTTGCCCCAAAGCGGCAGGATTGCCTGATACCGCCTGTCTCTGCCTTCCTTTGCGGAGCCGCCTGCGGAATCGCCCTCGACGATATAAATTTCTGTCAGTTCCGGGTCACGCTCCTGGCAGTCTGCCAGCTTGCCCGGCAGGGAACCGGATTCCAGCGCACTTTTTCTTCTGGTCAGCTCACGTGCCTTGCGTGCAGCTTCCCTTGCCCTTGAGGCAGTCTGCGCCTTGTCAATGATGGTCTTGGCAACCGACGGATTTTCCTCAAAGAACACCGTCAGCTTTTCGGTCAGCATGGAATCCACCAGCGTACGCATATCCGAATTGCCCAGCTTTGTCTTGGTCTGGCCCTCAAACTGCGCTTCCTGCAGCTTGACAGAGATGACAGCCGTTAAGCCTTCCCGGACATCATCGCCGGAAAAATTCTTGTCATTGTCCTTGAGGAAACCAAATTTACGCGCATAGTCGTTGATAACCTTGGTCAGAGCCGCTTTAAAGCCCGTCTCGTGCGTACCGCCTTCTGTGGTGTTGATGTTGTTTGCAAAGGACAGCAGGTTTTCGTTATATCCGTCTGTATACTGCAGTGCAACCTCTGCCATGCAGTTATCACGGCTGCCTTCGACATAAATGACATTCGGATGCAGCGCAGTCTTATTCCGGTTTAAGTAAGAAACAAACTGTTTGATGCCGCCCTCATAATGCATGACCTCCTGCCGGATTTCATCCTCCGGGTCACGCTCATCCCGCAGCGTGATTTTCACGCCGCCATTGAGGAATGCCTGCTCCTGAAGCCGGTTTTCCAGTATCTCATAATCATACTGCAGTGTTTCAAAAATCTGGTCATCTGCCTTGAAACGGATCGTCGTACCGGTTTCATGCTGGCACGGCACAGAACGCAGTGTGGAAACGGTCTTGCCGCGGCTAAACTTCATGGTGTATTTGTTCGCGCCGTCATAAACCGTTGCTTCCAGCCATTCGGACAGGGCATTGACGACAGAGGAGCCAACGCCATGCAGTCCGCCGGATACCTTGTAGCCTTCTCCGCCAAACTTGCCGCCGGCATGCAGCACAGTCAATACAACCTCCAGTGTCGGAATCCCCATCTGCGGATGTGTACCGACCGGAATGCCGCGTCCATTGTCCTTTACGGTTACAACACTGTCCGGTTCCAATGTCACTTCAATGTGCGTACAATAGCCTGCCAGTGCTTCGTCAATGGAATTATCGACGATCTCGTACACCAGATGATGCAGACCGCGTGCCGATGTCGAGCCAATATACATGCCCGGGCGTTTGCGGACTGCTTCCAGTCCTTCCAATACCTGGATCTGGTTTTCGTCATAGGTTTCCTTGACGGTCAAATCCAGGATCTCATCGCTCATGCTCATAACATATCGTTCCATTTCTCCGGCGAACTTGTTGGTGGGGAAAGAACAGAACAGCATCAGGCCGCCGGTTTCATGCTGCTGTCTGAAAATCAATGTTGAAAGAAACAATCCCGCAGAAAAACGGGATTGCCGGAATGAAAAAATTACTTTCTGAGAAAAAAGACCGTTTATTCGGGCAGCGTCTGCCCGCTGCGCTTGAGCAGCGTTGCGGTAGACAGCTGGGAGATGTACAGGGTGCGGACCCCGCCCGCTTCACACAAAATACAGGATTTTGGCAGATCCTCGAAGACTGACTGCACATGCCCGGATTTTTCCATAGCGGCAATAAAAGCACGGGTATGCTTTGACCAGGTCGCTGTATCCATGTCATAAATACCGACAATCGTATCGGTATGGACAATCACATCCTGTCCCAGATGCAGATACATGTGTCCCCCGCCCTTTCATCACACCAAAATTCATATATCCCTTTCCGCTGTTCCGCCGCAGGAAATCCAGCCCGCGATCTATATTCATTATAACACTTTTTGCGAAGTTTTGCACGCGTTTTCGTAAATATTTTGAAATATTTCACCGTTTTTTCCTTACTTTTTCCGCAAAATCCAAAAGCGCGTGCATATGCGCACGCACTCGTTTGTGAAAGCATCAACAGATGCCGTCGAAAAAACTGATTTTTTGTTAAAAATGGATAAAATTTCCTACTTATACCCGCCTGACGGTTCCATGCTCCACGGCAAACAGCCAGCCGCCTTCGACCTGTGCCAGCTTCTCCGGCTCACAGCAGGTAATCAACACCTGCCCGTTTTCAATGCGGTTGAGCACGAAATCCTGCCGTTTTGCATCCAGCTCGCTGAGGACATCGTCCAAAAGCAACACCGGATATTCCCCGCTGTCATCGAAAAACATATCGCGTTCGGCAAGCTTCAAAGACAGTGCACAGGTACGCACCTGACCCTGCGAGCCGAAGGCTTTTGCACTTTTCCCGCCGATGGTCAGGTCCAGGTCATCTTTGTGCGGGCCGGATAAGCAGGATTTTACAGCAATTTCCGCAGCGCGATGCTGGCAGGCATGTTCCCACAGCTGCATACCGATCTCCTTTGCAGAAGCAAACGGGTCTGTCACCGTGGATACCGTGTCATAGCTGTAATCCAATTGTTCGTCCCTGCCGGAAATAGACGCATGAATGCCCGTTGCCTTCTCCATCAGTGAACGCAGGTAATACGCGCGATACCGGATGATATGTCCGCCAATGATGGACATTCTGAAGGAGAAATCATCCAACGCGTCAAGTAGTGATGGCTTTTCCTCCGCATCCTTCAGGATGCGGGTTTTGTTTTCATGCAGCTTGTTGTATTCCGAAAGGTATCTCGCATAGTTTGGACGGAGCTGGCATAATGCGATATCAAGGAATCTGCGCCGTGCCGCTGCACCTTCCCGGATCATCATCAGATCCTCCGGACAGAACAGAACCGTCTGCAGCAGGCCTGCAGCATCGGATAGACGCTTCTGCCTGACGCCGTTGACAGTCAGCTGTACACGTCCTGCAGCAGGGATGACAGCACGGATGGTCATGTCCCTTTTTTCCGCAAAAAAAGCGGCTTCTGCCTCCGCCTGACGGGCGCCAAACCGGATGGCATCCCGTTTCTGGCCAGACCGGAACAACCTTGTCGTAGAAAGCAGGCCTACTGCCTCCAGAATATTGGTTTTCCCCTGCGCATTTTCGCCGCAGAAGACATTGACGCCGGAGGAAAACTCCAGCTCTGCTGTCTCATAATTGCGGAAATCCCGCAGGGTTAATGACTGTATGTTCATATAATGCGATACGTCGGACCGCCGACAATGGCAACTGTGTCACCCTTGTGCAGCTTTTTGCCGCGCTGGGTGCATACTGCGCCGTTGACTGTCACCTGTGCATCTTCAATCATCCATTTTGCCTGTCCGCCAGTGGCGCACACGCCTGTAAATTTCAGGAAGGCATCTGCTTTGATATATTCTGTTGTGATTTCAATTTCTTCGATATTCATGGCCATTGTTCCTCTGATACGTTTATTTTGTCTGTAAGATGTTATCGTACAGCTGGCACGCGCCTGTGTTATGACACCTTCGCTCCGAGCGCAAAGAAGGGTCTCGCCGACCCTCCTTTGCAATCCACCCGCTTATGCCCCCGTGGTACGGACCGCCGGAATCTGGCATATCACAAAAGATTTCGGCGGTCTATGCGGTTTTCCAACAGAGATTTACTGGCTTTCCTGTTCCTTTGGCATCTCAGCCGGTAACTGAAACGCCAATGAAAACCGACGTAACACTCTGTCAGAAACGTAACAAGGGCGTCCAAAACGTTTGGTGTCGTTTCGTTTTGGACGCCCAACGCCAGACTATGGGCTGGGAGGGTTGTTAGGGAGGGACTCGCCAGAAGAGTCCCTCCCTGACGCTCGGCTATGCAACGGTATCTGTGCAGAAATATGCCAACTGTAAATGTTCAAAATAAAGCGGAAAATTATTCTGCTTTCAGCCGTACCGGCAGTACAAGATATGTGAAGGATTCCCCCTCCTCCGGTGTAAATACAATCGGATTCAGACTGCCCTTGAGTGCAATTTTCACCTTGTCTGACGGGCACGCGCGCAACGCATCCAGCAGATAACGGTTATTAAAGCCGATTTCCAGATGCGGTACATCGCCCTCATATGCATATTCGTCATAGGACTTGCCAATTGTGGTGATGCAGCTCAGCTTCAGCAGTGGACCGTCAAATTCCATACGGACCGGATTTTTGAGCTTTTCAGAGACAATCAGCGAAACACGTTCAATGCTGGTGATCAGCTGTCTGACGTCGGCGGTAATTACTGCTGCTGCATCGGTCGGAATTGCGGAGCGGTAGTTGAGGAATTCGCCTTCCAGCAGACGTGTGATGAGTACCGTATCGCCGATACGGAACAGGATATGACGGGAATCCGGATAAATTTCCGCAGTTTCACTGGATTCAGCCAGAATGCGTTCCACTTCGCGCAGTGCCGGACCTGGGACAACAAATTTTATGTTTTCCGAAACTGGTGTTTCCAGTGTTTCACGGCGGACACTCAGGCGGTAGCCATCGACAGCTGCAACGTGCAGCTCCTGGCCTTCCAGCTCAAACAGGCATCCAGTTAGGATTGGCTTGGTTTCATTGTCGGAAACAGCGAAAATGGTTTGGGAAATCATCGATTTCAGCATTGATTGCGGTAAAATAATCGGATTTTCACTGTTTTCTACCTCTGGCAGCTGTGGAAATTCTTTGGAATCGGAAGCGACGAGGTTAAACATTGCTTTGCCGCAGCGAATGGTGGTCAGCAGATTTTCGTTGGTTTCGACATAGATGATGTCATCAGGCAGCTTGCGGATCATGTCGCCGAACAGGCGTGCGTTCAGCACGGCGGAACCGGATTCTGTTACGGATGCGCCGATTTTGACGCGGATCCCCATGGACATATTGTAGCCGCAGAGCGTCAGACAACCGTCATCTTCTGCGGTAAGCAGCAGGCCTTCCAGCAGTGCAATGGAGCTTTTGCTGCTGACGGCGCGGGATGCGGTGACGATGGCTTCCTGAAGAATAGATTTTTCGCACGAGAACTGCATGGTGTTCCTCCTTTGAATATCGGATGCATTTTCATTTCTTGTCATGAAATTGGAGATTGTGGGTGTTTTGCAGACATCAGATGTCTGTTGGAATAAAAAGAAATCTTATAGAATAAGATAGTATTTTTAGTAATAGTAGTAGAGGGATGGAAACTGTGGAAAACCGCGGAAAGCCCCAAAATACGGGTATTTTTCCGTCCTCAGCGTGTTGTGGAAAACTTTGTCCGGATTTTGGAAAAGTTTTTTGCGGACAAGTTATCCACAGGAAAATTTCCACACTGCACAGATGTTTGTGGATGAATTTGCAGGAAATTCTCCGTTGCCTTGCGGTGCAGCTGTATGGTTATTTTTGAATAATTATGCAACGCTTATACAGTTTTGCTTAGCCGCGTATGTTGGTTTTGAGGGTTTTTATGATGTTGTCCATCTCACTGGTTTCTTTGAGGTAGTTTTCAATTTTGTTGATGGAGTGAAGTACGGTGGTATGGTCGCGGGAGAATACCTTTCCGATTTCCGGAAGAGAATAATCTGTGAGGTCGCGGACAAGGTACATGGCAACCTGGCGTGGGAGGACAAGTTCTTTGGAGCGTCCACTTCCCTTTAGTTTTTCTACTGGGGTGCAGTAGTAGCGGGAAACTTCACGCAGGATCATTTCGGGTGTGGGATTCAATCCTGGGTTTTCTTTAAAGATGTCTGCGACAGCTTCTTTTGCCAGATCGATGTCGATTTTTCGTTCCATCAGGTCGTGTAGCGCTTTGATTTTTTTGACGGTGCCTTCCAGCTGGCGCACGTTGGAGGTGATGGTTTTTGCGATGTAATCGATAACGTCTTCCGGCAGGCCGACGCCGAGGGATTCTGCTTTTACATGGATGATTGCCATGCGGGTTTCATAATCCGGTGGCTGGATATCTGCCAGTAAGCCCCATTCGAAGCGGGTTTTCAGACGGTCTTCCAGTGTGTGGATTTCCTTTGGCGGACGGTCGGAAGTCAGGACGATCTGCTTGTTTGCTTCGTAGAGGGCGTTGAAGGTATGGAAAAATTCTTCCTGTGTGCGGTCTTTGCCGGCAACGAACTGGATATCGTCGACCAGAAGCAGGTCCGCGAGGCGGTATTTGTCTCGGAATTCCTGAACCTGTCCTTCTCCGATAGAGTTGACCAGTTCATTGGTAAAGTCTTCGCCTTTGATATAGATGATACGGAAGGATGGATGGTCACGGCGCACGACATTTGCGATTGCATACAGTAAATGGGTTTTGCCGAGGCCGGACTGGCCATAAATAAACAGTGGGTTATAGTTTTTTGCCGGATTATTGGCGACTGCGGTAGCGGCGGCATGGGCAAATTTGTTGGATGAGCCGACGATAAATTGTTCGAAGGTGTATTCATCTTCGGGATAATTGCTGTGGGCAATTGGAGCCGGGGCTTCACCGGTTGTGACAATAACGTCGATATCGGCGGAGAACAGGTCGCGCAGGGCATCCTTGATCGTAATCAGGTAGCGCTGGTCAATGATTTCTTTTTTGAATTTATCCGGGGTGTGCAGCAGGAGCGTATCGTCTTTGAATTCAACGGCAGTCAGGTCGTCGAACCACGCATCCAGCGTGACTGGCTGGAGCCGTTTTTCCAGAAGGCCGAGCACCAGCTTCCAGATATCGCCAGGTGTGTTCATTATTGTATCTCTCCCTTGGGATAGTTGTTTGGAATTGGTTGGGTGTCATTGGTATGTACGGATACCAATACAACCTATATAATACCACCAAAAATCCACCGTGTCCACAGGGTTTTCCACAGTTTCCACAATGATAACTGCGAAAATGTCCCGATATGACGGAAAAAACCAAGGGTTTTGGCAAATAATGATTGACAATTTCCCGAAAATCTGCTTATAATGTATTTTGTACACGCACGCAAGGAATTTGAGTGTGAATGGAGGTGCAGCCACATGTTAAGAACTTTCCAGCCGAAGAAGCGTCATCGCAGCAAGGTGCACGGCTTCCGCAAGAGAATGGCAACTGCTAATGGCAGAAAGGTTCTCGCTCGTCGTCGTTCCCGCGGCCGCAAGCGTCTGAGCCTGTAATCCCGCTTTTCTTTGCAAAAAGAAAAGCTTGGCAAAAGAAATGTTCTGGTGCGCTCCCGCGCACCGCAGGCATGCCGGACAAAATGGTCCGCCAGCCTGCCCGCTGAAGGTTTATGAAACAAAAGGTGGAGAATTGGATTGTCGAAATGTTTTTCTTTACAAAAAGAAAAGCTTGGCAAAAGAAATGTCTGGTGCGTTTCTGCGCACCGCAGGCATGCCGGACAAAATGGTCCGCCAGCCTGCCCGCTGAAGGTTTATGAAACAAAAGGTGGAGAATTGGATTGTCGAAATGTTTTTCTTTGCAAAAAGAGAAGCTTGGCAAGAGAAATGTCTGGTGCGTCTCTGCGCACCGCAGATATGCTGGGTTAATGGACCTGCTAGTCTGTCCGGTTTGGGGGCTGTTTCTTTTGGCAGAACATGAACAGAATTAAATGGACCGCACAGCGGTCCATTTCTGTTATGCAGCAAAACTATCCTCTCTGTATTTTAGAGACGGCGTGATTACAATTCGGACGGGTCATGCGCCGGAAAAAAAGTTGGCCTGTCAGCTCCGGCAGGAAAAGATTGAGCCGGAGAGGGACAAATTTCCCCTGATTGCTGTGAGATTTTGGTGCGCGTACAGCAGCGGGCAGAGGATAACTTGTTCCGCAATAACGGAACCAAAGGAAGTCGGGCGATGAAACATACCTTAAAGGAAAACCGCGATTTTCGCAGGCTGTATGGAAGAGGGCGTTCCGCATCCTCGGACTGTCTGGTGGTCTATGCCATGCATAACAAATTTGGCGAAGGCCGGCTGGGCATTACAGTCGGTGTGAAGCTCGGCAGTGCGGTACAGCGAAACCGGGTCAAGCGGCTCATTCGTGAGGCTTACCGCCTGCATAAGGACGAACTCCGCCCCAATACAGACATTGTTGTCGTAGCACGCTTCCGTGCCGTGGATGCATCCTACCAGAGGGTAGAGCGTGCATTTCTGCGTTGTGTGAAGCAGCTGGGGCTGAATCAGACGAAAGAAGGGAAATCATCATGATGAAGCGCATCATGATTGTCTGCATTCGATTTTACCGTTCCGCAATTTCGCCGCACATGAGACCGTGCTGCCGTTATACCCCTACCTGCTCCGCCTATGCGCTGGAGGCAATTGAGAAATACGGTGCACGCCGTGGTGGCTGGCTCGCAGTGAAACGTATCCTGCGCTGCCATCCGTTTTCGCACCACAAACCATATGATCCGGTGCCGTAAACGGAAAAATATTTCTTTGACCCAATTTGGAGGATCAAATGGGAGACTTTTTCGGAATTATTATCGTCAGGCCGATGGGCCTGATTCTGATGGCGATCTGGTCGCTGGTCCAAAACTATGGTCTGGCGCTGATTCTTTTCACCCTGATCGTGAAGGTGATTCTGCTGCCGTTTATGTACAAGCAGAAAAAGGGCATGAAGAAGATGAATCTGGTTCAGGCAGAGTCCGCTGCGATTCAGAAGCGCTATGCAAAAAACAGAGAAAAAATGAACGAGGAAATCAACAAGCTGTATGAACGTGAGGGCGTTAACCCGATGGGCTCCTGCCTGCTGTCGTTCATCACGCTGCCAATTATGATGGCTCTGTACTACGCGGTTCAACAGCCGATGAAGTACATGATGGGACTTTCCAACGATACAATTAGCAAGATTGCAGAGGCAATCGGCACCACCTATGACAGCTCCAGTGCTTCTGTGCGGACCGCCCAGATTGAGCTGGCAAAGCTGGTGCACGAAAACTGGGACAAGGTTTCCAGCTTTGCGTCCGATGGCCTGGTTAATATCGATTTTAATTTCCTTGGTATTGACCTGTCTGCAATTCCGCATTTTACACAGCTCAATATTCTGTGGCTGATCCCGATTCTGTCCGGCGGTACTGCACTGTTGTCATCTCTGATTATGCGCAAGATGCAGAACCTGACAAACCCAAATGCACAGGCAAACAGCAGTGCACAGATGAACTCTACCATGAACACCGTGCTGATTGTCATGCCGCTGATGTCTATCTGGATTGCGTTCAGCCTGCCGGCTTCTATGGGCGTTTACTGGACGGTGAACAACATCTTTACCTGTGTACAGGAAGTTGTGCTGACCTGGTATATCCTGAAGTTTGACAAGGCTGAGGATGATGAGAAGACCAAGGAGCGCAAGCGCCGTGAAGCTGCTCATAGAATGCGTCTGGAGGAACAGGCAGAAGCGATGGAAAGCGGTATCGAGGTAGAATACCGCGGCGCAAATGCTGCCAATGTGTCCAAGAAGAAGCTGAAGGCAAGAGAAGCAGAACAGAAGAGGATCAAAGATAAGGAAACTGCTGCCCGTGCCGCTCAGATCAAGGCAGAAAAGGAAGCTGCCCGCAGAGCCGGCCGACAGGTTGACGATGAGTAACAAAAAGGACGGGAGTAAGCGAGTTTATGACAAAGTTTATTGAAAAAGAAGCTGCTACGAGGGATGAAGCGATTCAGCTGGCTCTGGAAGAGCTGGGCATGGAGCGCGACGAAGTCAGCGTAGAGGTTCTGGAGGAAGGCAAGAAGGGATTCTTCGGCATCGGCGCTGTACAGGCGCGTATCCGTGTATCCTATGAGGAATCCACACCAGCTGGCGAGGCAAAGGCTTTTGTTGACGGCCTGCTGCAGCGTATGGGCATCAACGGCGAAGCATTCCCAACCGAAGGCGAGGATGGACAGATTATTCTGGATATCCGCGGCGAGGATATGGGCGCTGTCATTGGCCGGCGCGGCGATACGCTGGATGCCATCCAGTACCTCACTTCCCTGACCATCAACCGTGGCAAGGAAGAACATATCCGCATTGCAATTGATACCGAGGGTTACCGCGCCAAGCGTGAGGAATCCCTGCAGCGCCTGGCACGCAAGATGGCCGGAAAGGTGCTGAAATATCGCAAAAATATGACGCTGGAGCCGATGAACCCGTATGAAAGGCGCATCATCCATGCGACATTGCAGGATTATAAGGGTGTTACCACGTATTCTACCGGTACGGAACCGAACCGCCGCGTTGTTGTTGCTATGGAACGCGGTGCAAGGCCGCAGCGCAGCGGTTATCGCAGGGCGCCTCGCCGGAGAAACCGTGAGGAGTAATTATCGTTGATAGAAATGAGGTCGATGATATGAGCAAGACCATTGCCGCCATCGCGACAGGGCCTGCCGCCGGACCGATTGGGATCATCCGCGTCTCCGGACCTCAAACCCTTGCGATTGCAGACAGGATTTTTACCCCGCAGGGCGGCGGGCTGCTTTCGGAACGTCCGAACCGCCTGCTCACCTATGGTGCGCTGCATGCCCGGGATGGCAGGGTCATTGACCATTGCCTGTGCTGTGTCATGCATGCACCGCATTCCTATACCGGTGAGGATATGGCGGAAATTCAGTGCCATGGCTCCCCTGCTATCCTTTCGGAAACACTGGCTGCCCTGTTTGCAGGCGGCGCAGTACAGGCAGGTCCGGGCGAATTTACCCAGCGTGCCTTTCTGGCGGGAAAAATGGATTTGTCTGGCGCGGAAGCGGTGAATGATATCATCACTGCAACGACAACACAGGCAGCGGAAAATGCCGCTGCACAGATGGATGGTGTTGTCGGCTCAAAAATCCACACGATCCGGCAGTGTCTGGTGGATCTGGTTGCGGAATTTCTTGCGGTGGTCGATTATCCCGATGAGGAAATCGATTCCAGGCTGTTTGACAGTGCCTGTGAGATTCTGCACAATGCCACAAAGGAACTGTACGATTTGGCAGAAACTTATGAGCGCGGGCGGATTCTGCGGGAAGGTATCCCGTGCGCCATTTTAGGCAGGCCCAATGCCGGAAAATCCTCCCTGCTCAATGCACTGGCGGGTGTTGACCGTGCGATTGTCACAAGTGTGCCGGGGACAACCCGCGATGTCATCGAAGAAACGATCCGCATCGGTGCAGTTGTATTGCACCTGTATGATACGGCAGGACTGCGGGATACGCAGGACCCGGTAGAGAAAATTGGCATTGACCGTGCCATGAAACAGGCACAGGCTTCTGCTTTGATTCTTGCTGTGTTTGATTCCAGCGACCATATTTCCGATGATGACCTGATGGTCATTGCACGGACGCATGGGAAACGTACGATTGCTGTACTGAACAAGAGCGACTTGCCATCGGAGCTGGATGTGAAAAACATACAGAAGTATTTTGAGCATGTCATTTCTGTCAGTGCCAAAACCGGCGAAGGCCTGAAGGAATTGTATGATCTGATTCCGCAGGTAGTTGGTATGGATGGCATGCATTTTGATGGAAGCATCATTACCAATGCCAGACAGGCTGCTGCGCTGGTGCGTGCGGCAGAGCGTTGTGAGGAAGCCTTTGTTGCGGCTCAGCTCGGAATGACGCCGGATGCGATTGTCATGGATGCCGAAGGCGCCATTGCTGCGCTGGGAGAAATCACCGGGCAGGCTGTCCGTGATGACATTGTTGCCACCATTTTTGACAAATTCTGCGTGGGAAAATAATTGGAATTGCTGCCATTCCGGATGGAGGAATCTGTCCGGAATGGCGTTTTTCGTAATTTTTTGTTTCCGTTTCCTCCACGTGGCCCTTTGCATACAGTTATGGGTTTTGCACATTTTACACAGAGTTATCAACAGAGTACGCCGCAATTCCGGGGCGGGATTTGGTTGATTTTTAAAAATAAAACCAAGATTTTTTGGTGATTCTGCTGAAAGTTTTCCACATATTTTTCCACAGGTGTGGAAAAGTTTATGTCTCCCGTTTATGCAGTGCGGCCTGCTGCAAGCGGTTCCGTATCCGAAGAGACTTTGGCAAAATCTACAGTGAAGATAGCTCTTGCCGATGGACTGCATGGACGATATTATGACGGGACATATATTCAAATATACATTGAGACAATGAAGTAGAAATTAAATACAAATTGTATAAAATATATATTACTATACGAATAATAAAAAGGAGTGTGATTTTTTGCAGTTTCTTGCAGGAAATTTCGATGTAGCGGTCATTGGCGCTGGACATGCTGGTATTGAAGCGGCGCTTGCTTCCGCGCGGCTGGGTTTGCAGACCGTCATCTTCTCCATCAATTTGGATGCTGTGGGCAATATGCCGTGCAATCCGGCCATTGGCGGCACAGCAAAAGGACATCTGGTGCGTGAAATTGATGCACTCGGCGGTGAAATGGGCCGTGCTGCCGATGCGGCATGTATCCAGTACCGCCTGCTAAACCGCGGCAAAGGCCCTGCCGTCCATTCCCTACGTGCACAGGCTGACCGCTCCGCTTACCGTCTGTATATGAAGCATGTATTGGAAAAGCAGGAAAATCTGATGCTGAAGCAGGCGGAGATTGCAGATATTACTACGGACAACGGCGCTGTCACCGGTGTTACGACCAAGACTGGCGCACACTATACTGCCAAGGCTGTCATCATTGCAACCGGCACATATTTACAGGGCAGAATTATCATTGGTGATACATTCTATGATGGCGGGCCGGATGGTATGTTTGCAGCCATTGGTTTAACCGATTCCCTGCGTAAAATGGGCCTGCGTCTGATGCGCTTCAAGACCGGCACGCCTCCCCGCGTCAATCGCAGAAGCATTGATTTTACCGGGTTGGAAATCCAGGAGGGAGAAAAGGATTGTATTCCATTTTCGTTTGAGACAGAGCATGTACCGGAAAACCGCGCTGTGTGTCATCTGACGTACACCAATGCGGAAACCCATACGGTCATTCGGGAAAATCTGGATCGCTCTCCCCTGTACTCCGGCAAGGTAGAAGGCATTGGCCCGCGGTATTGCCCGTCGATTGAGGACAAAGTTGTCCGTTTTGCTGATAAATCCCGTCATCAGCTGTTTATTGAGCCGATGGGACTGGATACCGAGGAAATGTATATCCAGGGATTCTCATCCTCCATGCCCGAGGATGTGCAGCTGGATATGATTCATACCATCAAGGGGCTGGAACATGCTGAAGTGATGCGCCCTGCATATGCGATTGAATATGACTGTATTGACCCGCTGGAGCTGCGTCCGACGCTGGAAACCAAGAAAATTTCCGGCTTATATGGCGCTGGACAGTTCAACGGCTCCTCTGGCTATGAAGAGGCCAGCGCGCAGGGCATTGTGGCAGGTATCAATGCTGCTCTCAAGCTCAAAGGTGAGCCGCCAATGATTCTGGACCGCGCTGACGGCTATATTGGCACACTGGTGGATGATCTTGTAACGCGGGGCACGAATGAGCCGTATCGTATGATGACTTCCCGCAGTGAATACCGTTTGATTCTGCGTCAGGACAATGCAGATGAACGTCTGGTAGGCATTGGCGCCCGTGTAGGCTTAAATACACAGGAACGTCTGGAAAAGGTACAGCGCAAATATGCTGCGGTACAGCAGGAAGTCGACCGTGTCAGCAAGGTCAATTTATCGCCGTCTGACGACTTGCAGAGCTTCTTAAAAGCGCACAAGAGTACACCATTGAAGTCTGGCTGCAAGCTAGCAGATCTCATCAGACGTCCGGAATTGAAGTATGATGACCTGGCCGCATTCGATCCGGAACGCCCGGAGCTGCCTGCTGTCATCCGGGAACAGGTGGAAATCCGTATCAAATATGAGGGGTATATCAGACGTCAGATGCGTGATGTAGAGCAGTTCCGCAAGCTGGAGAGCCGTCCCCTGCCGCAGGATTTGGATTATGAATCCATCAGTTCCCTGCGCTTGGAAGCGCGCCAGAAGCTGCAGCAGATTCATCCGATGAATTTTGGACAGGCATCTCGTATCTCTGGTGTCAGCCCCGCGGATATTACCGCTTTGATGATTGTGATTGAAACCATGGAAAAGGAGAAACGGGATGAATGAACTGCTGAAAAATGGCTTCGCTGCCATGAACCTGACGGTTTCGGATGCGCAGATCGCCCAGCTGAATGATTTTACAGCACGTATGCTGGAAACCAACAAGGTAATGAACCTGACCCGCATTACGGACCCAAAAGAAGTTGCGCAAAAGCATTTGCTGGACAGCGCTTCCCTGCTCCAGCTTGCGGATTTTTCCCATCAATCTGTCATTGATGTTGGCTGCGGTGCCGGATTTCCAGGTATGCCGCTGCATATTCTGTGTCCGGAAAGCAGTCTGACTTTGCTGGATTCTCTTGGGAAACGCATTAAGTTTTTGCAGTCATGCATTGATGAAATGCAGCTGGAACAGATTGAAGCAGTGCACGCCCGTGCGGAGGAATTTGCCGCAAAGCATCGGGAGACCTATGATTTTGCAGTATCCAGAGCAGTTGCGCAGCTCAATGTGCTGGCAGAATTGTCGCTCCCGCTTGTCAAGCAGAATGGCTATTTCATTGCCATGAAGAGTAAGGACAGTGATGAAGAAATCGATGCTGCCAAACATGCAATTGCCGTTCTGGGCGGAGAATTGGAAAAAATCGTGGATTATACCATCCCTGGGACAGATATTACACATCGTCTGGTGGTGATTCATAAGAAAAAGCATACACCGAAGCAGTATCCACGGCCCTTCCGTAAGATTTCCGCAAATGCACTGTAAAACATAGCAATGTTTCACGTGAAACATGGAAAGGCTCCTCCTGTGAGGGGCCTTTTTTGTTGCTTTTTTTGTTTGCGGGCACGCGCACGTCATATGATGTCTTATTTCTATGCGGTTTTTATAATACAATTTCCGTGTATGTTCGATCACGGAGAGAGCCTAAGGGAGAGACTCACCGGCGAGTCTCTCCCTTAGGAATCCCACTCTGCCGCCAAGGGGGCAGAAGCCGCCCTTGGAACCCCTAATATCACCGTGAGTTACCTTACATATGCCGTGGTGTTATGCTCTGGCCGGGATTGTGCTGTGTCCGGCCTGCATTTGGGTATTTTTATTCGCTTCATGGCACAACAAATACATGATGTAAAGGAATAAAAATAAGATGCGCGGCCGGACTTCCTTACGCTCTGACAGCGGTACTGAAACCCACAAATGTTATGTTTTGTTATCTCCGTGGTGCCAAAGTAACGGCATAGTAAGTAACTCACTGTTAGAATAGTAGCGAGGGCGGTCAAAGCTTTTGTTGTATGGCAGCTTTGGCCGCCCACACCAGACTAAGGGCTGGGGAGGGG
>JAJPXP010000023.1 GCA_021205365.1 Clostridia bacterium | reverse complement strand
CAAAAATGCCGCGGCTGGAAATGCCCGCGGCACTTAAGAAAGGAAAAATATGAAAAAATATAAGAGTAAGTCGAATTTAGAAGAAAAGAGGAACTTCCAAATACGACGGATGCAGGCAGATAATGTCTCAAAGAGATGGAATCCCTTTCACTGTATTTATCATACACTATTTTTCTGACCATTATGTGACCAAATATGAAAAAGATTATGACGAAAATGTAAATAAACATAGCATTCTACTGCAATAAGAAAATCAAAAACGGAAGCCCAAAGTGAGCTTCCGTTTTGATTTATTTTAGATTGCACAGAAAACAGCATCCATGATTTCAGAAATACGTGTACCGGAAACAGAGCGGTCAGCGCAGTCAAGATAGATACGTTTGCGCTGGTTGTAAAGCAGACGGGTCTGCTTTTCCTTGTCACCCTGCAGAAGCGGGCGGGAGGTATCCCTGCTGAGGTTTTGGACAATACGATAAAATGGTGTGTTCAGATGGATAATCAGGCCATTTTTCCGGTACTGCTCCATATTTTCCTCGCGCAGAACTGCACCGCCGCCAAGAGCAATTACATAACCGGTTTTATCCGCAACCTCGTATGTACAAGCAGTCTCAATATCACGGAAAGCCTGTTCGCCCATTTCCGCAAAGATATCGGAGATTTTTTTGCCTTCGCGTGCTTCCAGATAATCATCCATATCGATAAACTCATATTGCAGTGCGCGGGCAAGCTTACGTCCGATAGTCGTCTTGCCGCTGCCCATAAAGCCACACAGAACAATGTTGCTCTTGCCATAGACATCGTGCAGACGTTTCTTTGCCATATCACCGGACAGCATACGTAAGATACGGGTCAGGCTTGCATCTTCAAACTGTGTACCAAACCAGATCGTCTGTGCAAAAGCTGCCTGCAGGACAAGCATCAACAAACCATTGCGGGTTTTGACATTGTGGGGTGCCAGCTTCATGGTAGAAGTCTTTGGCGGATTGTAAATCGTATCAAAAACGTATTCTGTGCCAGCCGGAAGCTTTTCCAGCGGGCAGGCATCCTCGTGCGGGTACATACCCAGTGGAGTGCCGTTGACAACAATGGCTGTTGCACGGGGAAGCTGGGCAGATGGCATAATATCAATGTCAGCCTGGGGCAGATAACCACGCAGCTCATTGCGCAGCGTCTTTGCCTTGGTCAGGCTGCGTCCGGTAATGAGAACCTTTGCACCGGCATTGGCAAGATGATAGCAGATAACACGGGATACACCGCCATAACCGCAGACAACCGCAGTTTTACCGCTGACGGAAACGCCATCAAATTCTAGTGAACCGGAAAAACCGAGGATATCGGTATTGTAGCCGATTGCTTTGCCGTCTTTGAAATGAACTGTGTTGACACTGCCAAGGTCACGGGCAGTTTCATCGACAGCATCCAGATGATGGAAGACAGCTTTTTTATGCGGGATGGTCAGGTTCAGACCGCCGCATTTTTCACGGGCAATTTCTATTGCCTCTCCCAGATCATCCGGTGGGACATCTACTGCAAAATATGTACAATCCTGATCGGATTCTGCAAACAGCTTTGCATGCAGTTCCGGGGACATGGTATGCGCAATCGGATGACCGAACAGGGCAAAAGTCGGTTTCTCCGGCTGGAATTTCCGAAATTCATCCATTGTCAGAATCATTGGTTTCGGTCTCCTTTCAATCAATTGTTTTTCAGGCTGTTCAGTGTTTCAAAGAAAGTTGGATAGGAAATTGCAACACATGCCGGATCATCAATAGAAGAATCTCCTTCGCATGCCAATGCACATACAGCCATGCTCATGGCAACACGGTGGTCAGCGTAGCTGGTAAATGCGGCGCCATGCAGCTTTTTACCACCATGGATAATCATGCCATCTTCAGTTTCTACGACATCGGCTCCAGTACGGGACAGTTCCGCAGTCATAGCTGCAATGCGGTTGGATTCCTTAACCTTCAGTTCCTGTGCATCGCGGATAACCGTTTCACCTTCCGCAAAAGCCGCTGCAACAGCCAAAACCGGCAGTTCATCAATCAGACGTGGAATAATATCGCCGCCAATTACCGTTCCATGCAGCTTAGAGCAGCGGACGCGCAGATCACAAACAGGCTCCACAGTTCCGCGTTCATTCAGGCGTTCGATATTTGCTCCCATAGATTCCAGTGCATCCAAAATACCAGTACGGGTTGGATTGATACCCACATTTCTGATGATAATATCACTATCCGGCAGAATGAGTCCCGCTACGAGAAAATATGCCGCGGAAGAAATATCACCCGGAACATCCACATCAACTGCATGCAGGGTTTCCGGCGGTGTCAGTGTAATTTCTGTGCCGTTGGATTCTACCTTTGCCCCCAGTCCGCGGAGCATACGTTCGGTATGATCACGGGAAGCTGCCGGCTCAATCACTGTGGTCTTGCCGTCAGCAAACAGGCCTGCGAGCAGAATGGAGGATTTCAGCTGTGCAGAAGCGACCGGCATCTCATATCGGATACCTTGCAGCTGTGCGGGCTTTATCGTCAGCGGACACAGGTTCCCATCCTTGCCTTCAATGTCAGCCCCCATCAGATGGAGCGGCTTGATGATCCGGCCCATGGGGCGCTTCTGAATGGAAGCGTCGCCGTTTAAGGTCGAGGGGAACGGCTGTCCGGCAAGAATACCGCACAGCAGACGGGTAGTGGTGCCCGAATTGCCAGTATATAACAGTTCAGATGGTGCTTTCAATCCGTGCAGGCCGGCACCATGGACAATAACTTCTTCATCCGAAACGTCAATGTCGATTCCCATCTTGCGGAAACAGGAAATCGTAGACAGGCAGTCTTCGCCCATCAGGAAACCTGTGATATGGGTATCACCTTCGGCGAGAGAACCGAACATAACAGCACGATGAGAAATGGACTTGTCGCCCGGTACGGTAATGGTACCCTGCAGAGAGGCAGCTGTTGTCAAGGTATAGCTCATATTGTTTTATCCTCCTGACTTACGGGGTAAGAACCGAGAATGCGTGTGTAGGAGCATTCCTGCATCAGCTGATAAATCAGTGCACGGGTATCCTTGTTCAGCAGATTGCCGTCGAAATCGATATAGAAACAGTAGTTCCATGGCATATCGCGCAGCGGACGGGAATGGATTTCTGTCATGTTCACACCATAATCTGCAAAAACAGCGAGAGCACCGTACAAGCTGCCGACAATATGCGGCAGGGTTAGGACCAGGCTGACGCGGGTGTCATCTTCCTGCGCGGACAGGGAACGGGTAACTGCAATGAAGCGTGTCTGATTGAAATCCGCATCGTTGACATGCGTTTCCACAATTTCCAGACCATATAGCTTGGCTGCAGCTTCCGAGCAGATGGCAGCCTTTGTCGGGTCATTCTGCTGCGCAATGTCATGCGCAGCAACTGCGGTATTGCTTTCTTCATAGGGGAGATAACCGTGCTTTTTGATGTACTGCTGGCACTGGCGCAGTGCCTGGGGATGGGAATGCACTTCTTTTATACTATTCAGCGTAGCTCCCTTACATGCAGCAATACAGTGTTTGATGGTCTTGATATGGGAATGGGATACATATAAGCCATATTGCTGCAGCAGGTCATATACTTCATTGACCGTGCCGGCAGTGGAATTTTCTACCGGAACGACACCTACTTCGACCTCGCCATTCAGCACAGCCAGGAAAACATCTTCCCAGGAGTTCATCGCAACACGCTTTGCATCTGGGAACAGTTCAGCAGCAGCCATGTCTGCATATGATGCCGGAAGGCCGCCATAATATACCATGTCCGGCTTCTCATTGCGCGGCTGGATATCCAGACGGAGACGCTCTGGTTCTTCGTCCAGCATGTGAAAATACTGATGCTTACGGCCAACACGCATTGTGGTGCGCAGCAGTGCAGTATATTCGCGTTTGAGATCGTCTGGAATGTCCTGTAGCATCGTAGACAACAGTTCTGTTTCGCGCGCCGGAACGAGGACTTGTCCGCCGTGCGTCATTTTATAGTCGCAGACTTCCTCTACGCAGCCCATGCGTTTGAGGAAGAGGTTCAAAATTTCATGGTCAATCGCGTTGATATCGCGACGGATGTCTTTAATGTCTCGCATATCCGTAGGCCTCCAAATACAAGTCGGTCATGGCAACTGCAACGGCAGCTTCAATCACCGGTGCTGCACGAGTTACAATGCATGGATCATGCCGTCCTTTGACCACCAGTGGTTCCACCTTGCTGTCTACAATATTTAATGTCATCTGCTCTTTGGAGATAGAGGCTGTCGGCTTGATTGCAGCACGAACGATAATCGGCATACCGCTTGTGATGCCGCCAAGAATGCCGCCATTGTTGTTGGTTTCGGTTTTTACAGTATCGCCGTCAAGATACATACGATCATTGGCTTCCGAGCCGCGCATCGCAGCAATGGAAAAGCCCGCACCAAACTCTACGCCCTTGACAGCCGGAACAGAGAACAGCATGGAAGAGATGCGGCCTTCTGCCGGGCACAGCATGGGGGAGCCAAGTCCAACTGGTACACCAGTGACAGCACATTCGATGATGCCGCCAACGGAATCCCGGGACTCTCTTGCCTGATCGATTTGTGCCAGCATTGCCTCCTGTGCACGCGGATTGATGACCGGATATGGCTGTTCGCGCAGCGCGGCAAGCTGTTCGTTAGAGATGTGGACGTCATCAAACGGTGTATCCATGATCTGCCCAATAGCAGCGATATGAGAACCAACTTCAATTCCTTTGGAACGGAGGAATAGCTTGCACATTGCACCGGCAAATACCATTGGCGCAGTTAAACGTCCGGAAAAATGTCCGCCGCCGCGGTAATCGTTATACCCTTGATAACGAACGCGCCCGGTATAATCTGCATGACCCGGGCGGGGATGCTCAATCAGATTGCGGTAATCACCGGAACGTGTATCGGTGTTTTCAATGACACAGGAAATTGGTGTGCCAGTGGTTTTTCCTTCAAAGATACCAGAAAGGATTTTGGGAAGATCCTTTTCACGGCGTGCCGTAGACTGGCGGTTTTTACCCGGTGCACGGCGGTCCATTTCAGCGAGAACAAAGGCTTCGTCATAGGCAACACCCGCCGGGAAGCCGTCCAGCACACAGCCAATACCACCGCCATGTGATTCACCAAAAATGGTCAGTTTGAAATTATTTCCCCAAACAGAACCCATAGTTTCTCTCCTTATTCAGCAGTAACCAGCTGGTGCAGCTGCTCCAGCGGAATTTTATGAATGTTTGCCTTGCCCATTGGATGGACAAGAATGAAGTTAATGCTATCAGCAGAACGCTTTTTATCATGCAGCATAGCGGAATAAACGTCTTCCATCGAATATGGAAGCTCGGTCGGCAGGCCATGAGCTTTACAGATCGAGGTAATCTGTTCTATGAGATTATCTTCTCCCAGTTTTACAGCCAGCTTTGCGGCCTGTACCATGCCAATTGCAACAGCCTGACCGTGGGACAGTTCCGTAAAATGACCGACCTTTTCTGCACCGTGTCCGATGGTGTGTCCAAAGTTCAGAATCATACGCAGACCGGTATCGTGCTCATCCTCCTGCACCACATCACGTTTGATGCGGACGCATTCATATACAATGCGTTCCATATTGCTCTTGAAATCTGGTTCAGAAATGAGTTCAATGATATCCGGATTGGAAATGAAGCCATATTTGATGACCTCAGCCATGCCATCATTGAAAATATGTTCCGGCAGGGTCTTGAGGATATCCGTATCAATCATAACCAGCTCTGGCTGATAGAACGCACCGACAAGGTTTTTGCCCTGCGGCAGGTCAACAGCAGTCTTGCCGCCTACAGAGGAATCTACCTGCGCCAGCAGGGTAGTCGGAATCTGGCAGACATGAATGCCGCGCAGATAGGTCGCTGCTGCAAAACCGGTAATATCTCCGACAACACCGCCGCCCAATGCAATGACAAGATCGGAGCGGGTCAGCTCCGCTTCACTGAGGTCAGCATAGATACCGGCTACAGTGTCCAGATTTTTATATTCTTCACCAGCCGGAATGATGGTCGTAGTAATATTCAGTGGAAATTCCGCACACAGCTGCCTGAGATACAGCGGTGCAACATTGGAATCGGTGACAACATGGATGCGGGTTGGTTTGAACTTTTCCGCAATATGCTTTGCTGTATGGGAGAAGACGCCTGCACCGATATAAATATCCGATTTGGTGGTAGTACCCTGAAGAGAAAGATGATACATAGCGCAATTTCCTCCTTATTAAATATCACGGCCGATTGCGCCTGCTACAGCACGCAATTTGCCCATCGTACGAGCGAAATGCTTGTAGGTCAGGGACTGTGCGCCATCAGACAGTGCATGTGCCGGGTCATTATGCACTTCAATAATCAGACCATCAGCACCAGCAGCAATTGCGGACATTGCCAGCGGTTCTACCATCCAGTAGATACCAGCTGCATGAGACGGGTCAACAACAACCGGCAGATGGCTCAGACGCTTCAGCGCCGGTACAGCACTGATATCCAGTGTATTTCTGGTGTAGGTTTCATAGGTACGGATGCCACGTTCACACAGGATAACCTGCTCATTGCCGCCAGCCATGATATATTCGGCAGACATCAGGAATTCCTCAAGTGTGTTGGCAAAGCCGCGCTTGAGCAGCACAGGTGTATCAGTTTTGCCCAGCTCCTTTAACAGCTCGAAGTTCTGCATGTTGCGGGCACCGACCTGATAGCAGTCTACACGGCCTTCGAACAGCTCGATATGTGCTGGGTTGGTGATTTCAGTTACAATCGGAAGACCAGTCTTTTCCTTTGCTTTGCAGAGCAGTTCCAGACCCTCTGCCTTCATGCCCTGGAAGGAGTATGGGGAGGAACGCGGCTTCCATGCGCCGCCGCGCAGGATAGTAGCCCCCTGGCGCTGTACTTCCTCTGCAATTTCACAGATCTGAGGCTCACTTTCCACAGAGCACGGGCCAGCCATCACAACAAGCTTATTTCCGCCAAGCTCAACGCCATTGATATTGACAACCGTGTTGTCCGGATGCATCTGACGGTTAGCAAGCTTAAACGGCTCCTGTACCTTCATAACGCGCTCAACCCAGTGGTTCAGCATGAGGGTATCTTTTTCGACAGCAGAGGTGTCACCAACCAGACCAAGAATGGTAGTTTCTTCACCGACAATCGGATTGACAGATACATTGTAGTGTTCAATCCAGTGTGTCAGACGAGCGACTTCGTCCTTCGGGCATCCTTTTTTCAATACGACGATCATGATTTTATTTCTCCTTGGAAAATAATTTTCCCGGCTGAAAACAGCAAGAAAAGTAAGCATAAAAAAAGCCTTTCTTCCCGTAAAACAGGGACGAAAGACAGACATTCCGTGGTACCACCCAGATTCGGCACTTATGCCGCACTTTGTTCAAATACGGGGCCGGGAAGCCCGATATTCTAGCCTTCTAACGGGGGCAGCCGTCCGCACCTACTGAAGTTCAGTGCAAAAGCTCAGGAGGGAACTTCAATTCGTCCGATTCAAAGCAGGCTTTCAGTCACGGCATGCTCTCCCTGGTGAACCGATACGGATTTACTTTTCTCCGTCATCGCAGTGCTGTTATTAAAATCTTTATACAGTATAAAGCAAAAAAAGTAAGATGTCAAGGGGATTTTGGCGGAGAAAAGAGGAAACAGCGGTTAAACGATTTCCGGCTTGTCATTCCGCAGAAGTGAATGATTACTGTCTGCTTCTCAATGGGCAAATTTTCGCTTGAAATTTCCCCAATTCCCTTGACACGGACAAAAAATCATCCTATAATATGAATCAATATTTGAAATGTGATGAAGAGGTCAAGTAACTGCAAGCCGTCCTCAGAGAGCTGCCGTCTGGTGCGAGGCAGTGTCGTTCAGCAGCGAAACTCACCTTGGAACAGTCTGCTGAAACGGAGCTTCTCCTGAGTAGGTTGGAACGGATTCCCACCGTTACAGGGGATGCACATTGCTGGATGTGTTTGAGCGGTCGCTTTTTCGGGAGAATTGCGGCAATTAGAGTGGTACCGCGGAAGTTTGCTTTCGTCTCTGTTTCCAAAGTTAGTTTGGCGAGATGAGGGCTTTTTTTATGTCCGCTACCGCTTGATAAACCAGTAAATTTATTTTTACGGAGGATAGAGTCATGTCAAGACAGATCAAAATTTTTGACACCACTTTGAGAGATGGTGAGCAGTCTCCGGGCTGCAGCATGAACCTTAGTGAGAAAATTGAAGTTGCACGTCAGCTGGAAACATTGGGCGTAGATATCATTGAGGCAGGCTTTGCCATTGCGTCTCCGGGTGATGCCGCTGCAATTTCTACCATTGCTCATACGATTAAAAATTCCACAGTGTGTTCTCTGGCACGCTGCGTAGAGAAGGATATTGATACTGCGTGGAGTGCAGTAAAGGATGCGGCTGATCCGCGCATCCATGTATTCCTCGCAACCTCTCCGATTCATATGGAGTACAAGCTGAAGATGACACCGGAACAGGTGCTGGACAGCGTTCGTCATCATGTGGCTTACACCAAGAAGTATCTGGATAACGTTGAATTTTCTGCAGAGGATGCAACCCGTTCGGATTGGGATTTCCTGTGCCGTGTTGTTGATGTTGCAATCAAGAGCGGTGCAACTACTGTGAACATCCCGGATACCACCGGCTATCTGACTCCGGGCGAATATTCTGAGCTGATTCATTATCTTCGTGACCATGTAGAGGGCATTGACAACATCATCCTGTCCTGCCACAATCATAATGACTTGGGCATGGGTGTTGCGAACTCCCTGGCAGGTATCGAAGCTGGCATCGGTCAGGTTGAATGCACCATCAACGGTATTGGTGAGCGTGCCGGCAATGCTTCGCTGGAAGAAATCGTTATGGCACTGAAAACCCGTAAGGACTACTTTGATGCGGAAACCCGCGTGGATTCTACTCAGATTTACCGTTCCAGCCGTATGATCCAGACCATTACCGGTGTTCCGGTAGCTCCGACCAAACCGATCATTGGCGCAAATGCTTTTGCACATGAGTCCGGTATCCATCAGCATGGCGTGCTGAATAACAAGAGCACCTATGAAATTATGACGCCGGAATCTGTAGGTATTCCGCAGAATGCGATTGTTCTGGGCAAGCATTCTGGCCGTCATGCATTTGAAGCACGCCTGAATGATCTGGGCTATACGCTGAGCAAGGAAAAGATCGACAAGGCATTTGAAAAATTCAAGGTCCTGGCTGACAAGAAAAAGGTTATCAAGGATCGTGATCTGGAAGCACTGATTGGCGTCGTTCCGGTATCCGGCCCGGTGCGCTATACGCTGAAGCAGTATGTTATCAACAGCGGCAATACCATCAGCACCACTGCAGTTGTTAAGATGACCAAAGGCGAAGAGGAATTTGAACGTGCTGCACTGAGCGATGGCCCGATTAATGCGTCTTACGCTGCAATCGACAAGATTACCGGCCTGAATATTGAGCTTCAGGACTACTCGCTGCGTGCACTGACTGACGGCCAGGACGCACAGAGTGAAGCAGTTGTTAAGATGACCTTTGAAGGCAAGGATGACGAGGTCATCACAGGCCGCGGCATTTCGGTTGATATCGTGGAAGCATCCATCAAGGCTTATATCAATGGCATCAACAAGTATCTCAACGATTAAAAGAATAAAAATCTGCCTGTATCTGTGTATATAGGCAGATTTTCATACAGACATAGAGGAGGTATACCACCTATGGCAATGACAATGACACAGAAGATTCTCGCAAGTCATGCGGGACTTGACAGCGTAACAGCAGGTCAGCTGATTGAAGCAAATCTGGATCTGACGCTGGCAAATGATATCACCGGCCCGGTAGCCATCCGTGAGATGGAAAAGGCTGGCTTTAAGAACGTATTTGACAAGAACAAGATTGCACTGGTTATGGACCACTTTGTACCGAACAAGGACATCAAGTCTGCAGAGCAGTGTCTGACCTGCCGTGATTTTTCCGGCAAGCATGAGATTGTAAACTTCTTTGATGTTGGCCAGATGGGTATTGAGCATGCACTTCTGCCGGAAAAGGGTCTGGTTGGCCCTGGTGAACTGATTATCGGCGCTGACTCCCATACATGTACATATGGTGCACTGGGTGCATTCTCCACTGGTGTTGGCTCTACTGACCTGGCAGCAGGTATGGCAACCGGTAAGGCATGGTTCCGTGTACCGTCTGCAATTAAGTTTAATCTGGTAGGCTCTCTGCCGAAGTATGTTTCCGGTAAGGATGTCATCCTGCACATCATTGGCAAGATCGGTGTTGACGGTGCCCTGTACCGTTCTATGGAATTTACCGGAGAAGGCGTGGCATCCCTGACCATGGATGACCGTTTTACCATCTGCAATATGGCAATTGAAGCAGGCGCAAAGAACGGCATCTTCCCGGTAGATGACAAGACACGTGCATATATCAAGGACAGAATTGACCGTGAAGTAAAGGAATTTGCTGCAGATGCAGATGCACCTTATGATGAAGAATATACCATCAATCTGTCTGAGCTGCGTCCGACTGTTGCATGCCCGCACCTGCCGGAGAACACCAAAACTGTTGATGAACTGGGCAAGATTGAAATTCAGCAGTCTGTCATTGGCTCCTGCACCAATGGACGCATTCAGGATATGCGTGATGCAGCTGCTATTCTCAAGGGCAGAAAGGTAAAGAAGAATGTCCGTACCATCGTCATTCCAGCAACACAGGACATTTATCTGCAGTGCATTGAGGAAGGTCTGGCTAAGATCTTTGTAGAAGCCGGGGCAGTTCTGTCCACACCGACCTGTGGTCCGTGTCTGGGCGGCTATATGGGTATTCTGGCTCATGATGAGAAGTCTGTTTCCACAACGAACCGTAACTTTGTAGGTCGTATGGGACATGTTACTTCTGAAATTTATCTGGCTAACCCGGCAGTTGCTGCAGCATCTGCAGTTGCTGGTTATATCATTGATCCGGCTGAGCTGGAAGACTAAGGAGGTATTTGAATCATGAAGGCAAGAGGTTCTGTTTTTAAATATGGCGATAACGTTGATACTGACGTTATCATTCCGGCTCGTTACCTGAATATTGCAGACCCGGTAGAGCTGGCAACACACTGCATGGAAGATATCGATACCGAGTTTGTAAAGAACGTAAAGAAGGGCGATATCATGGTCGCAACCAAGAACTTTGGCTGTGGATCCTCCCGTGAGCATGCGCCGCAGGTAATCCGTGACAATGGCATTTCCTGTGTAATCGCTTCCTCTTTTGCGCGTATTTTCTATCGCTCCTCCATCAACATCGGTCTGCCGATTATGGAGAGCGAAGCTGCTGCAAATGCGATCAGCGCAGGTGATGAGGTTGAGGTCGATTTTGATACTGGTATCATTACAGATATTACCACTGGTGAAACATTTCAGGCAGCTGCTTTCCCGCCGTTTCTGCAGAATATCATCTCTGCTGGCGGCTTGCTGAAGAGCCTGAAAGAAAGAGAGGATCAGAAGTAATGCAGTACAATATTGCAGTGATTAAGGGCGATGGCATCGGCCCGGAAATTGTCACAGAGGCAATGAAGGCATTGGATGTTGTCGGTGAAAAGTTTGGCCATACCTTTCATTATACAGAGTGCTATGCAGGCGGTAATGCAATTGATAAGTTCGGCATTCCGCTGCCGCAGGAGACGCTGGACACCTGCAAGGCTTCTGATTCTGTTCTGTTAGGTGCAGTGGGCGGCCCGAAGTGGGACAGTGTTCCGTCTGACAAGCGTCCGGAGCGCGCTCTGCTGGGACTGCGTTCGAATTTGGAGCTGTTTGTTAATCTGCGTCCGGCTCAGATGCATGCTGCTCTGGCGGATGCATGCCCGATTAAAGAAGAAATCATTGGTGATGGCTTTGATATTCTGGTTTGCCGTGAGCTGACGGGTGACGTTTATTTTGGCAAGCGTGGCCGCCGCGAGAGCGAACTGGGTGAAACTGGCTGGGATGATATGAACTATTCTGTCTCTGAGGTTGAGCGCATTGGCCGCCGTGCATTTGATATGGCGATGAAGCGAGGCAAGAAGCTGACCTCAGTTGATAAAGCAAATGTTCTGGAAACTTCCCGTGTATGGCGTGAAACCATGCATAAGCTGAAGGAAGAATATCCGGAGGTTGAATATCAGGATATGTATGTTGACAATGCTGCGATGCAGCTGGTTCGCAATCCGGGGCAGTTCGATGTGATTGCTACTGGCAATCTGTTTGGTGATATCCTGTCTGATGAAGCAAGTATGATTACCGGTTCCATCGGCATGCTGCCATCTGCCTCCATTGGCAATACCAAGCTGGGCATGTATGAGCCGATTCATGGTTCCGCGCCGGATATTGCAGGTAAGGGCATTGCAAACCCGATTGCAACGATCTTATCCTGTGCAATGATGCTGCGTTACTCCTTCGGTCTGGGTGAGGAAGCTGACTGCATTGAAGCAGCAGTGGAAAAGGCTCTGAACGATGGACATCGTACCGCTGATATTGCTAAGCCAGGGGAAAAGGTTCTGTCTACGTCTGAAATGGGCGCCATTGTTTGTGAAAACATCAAGGGCTGATTTGAAAAAGACATAAAATAAGACGAGCTGTCATGTGTAAAATGATAGCTCGTCTTTTTTGCTCAAATAGTTATCCGCTAAAATTAAAATGCAGCTTTTTCCCGCAGTTGCCACAATAGCGATTCACAAAGAAATTATCTGCGCCGCAGTCCCGGCAGAAGCTTAATGTGTATTCCCAGTCAAACAAATCAGAGGAAACAGGCGCGATATTGGAGGAATCTATCGGATTTCCGCATTGAGAACAAAAGTGATACGCGGCTGGAATAATTTTTTTGCAGAAAGGGCAGGCAATAGCAGAATATTTGTTGTTTTTGTATTTGATTTCTTTCAAAATCTCTACATCTGCCGGACAAAATTCGTAATGATCAATTTCCTCCGGGGTAATCCATTGGATATCATTGTGTTCCAACTTTTGTGGTGTTCCCTCTGTGATTTTCGCGTTAAATAAGGTGAGATGAACGGTCAAATCAGGATAAAAATGTGTGACATCCATAAAAACATTGTCAACAGCTACTGTAACAGCAAGCTCTTCCTGACATTCCCGAATCAATGCCTGTTCCTTGGATTCACCGGGCTCGACCTTGCCACCGACAAATTCCCAGAGCAAACCGCGTGCTTTGTGTGCGGGGCGCTGGCAGATCATGAATCTGTTTCCATTCCAGATCAGTGCGGCAACGACTTCCGTAGTTTTCAGGATATTGATTGCCTTCTTATATTTTTTTCGGCGCTGTAAATCTTTCTCTGTGATTGTACTCAGGCGGGAAATATCACTGTTGTGTATAAGGTCTGCAAGCTTAACGGTAACTGCTGTGGGGTTGTCCCGCAATGCACGGATATAATCCAGATAGGGAACGGAATCCTCGTGCGTCAGACGCCGTACGGCTTCGATAGCTTCTGCCGGAAACCCTTCTGCCTGCAAATCCTCTATGGTAAGATTGGTATCTTCTACTGTATCATGCAGCAGAGCAGCAATGGTTGTGATTTCATCCGGCATTTGTTCAGCCAGATGCAGTGGATGATGGATATAAGGAAGTCCATCTTTATCAACTTGACCATGATGTGCCTGATAGGCAAGCTGCATGGCATGTTTTGTATGCGCAGTGTAAATCATATGCTGTTCCCCTTGCTGTGAATGAAAAGAATAAATTTTATTTGGGACGTATGTGAGAAAGTCAAATAGTTTGATTTCTTCTGTCAATGCGGAGCGTCTTGCCGTGAAAAACACTTGAAACCGGGTATCATCCAGATTTTCTTTGTTTTCAGATGCGCTTGATACTATTTTATCGCAAACAGTTATTTTTTTCAATGGATAGTAATTTAGGCAAATAAAAAAGAAACCGGTACGCAGGGGATAGCCGGTTTCTTTTATAAAGAAGAGAGAAGGCAGATTTGAATTATTATATTTATAAT
>JAJPXP010000015.1 GCA_021205365.1 Clostridia bacterium | reverse complement strand
TTGTTACAATATACAAAATCATTCGTTCAAAAAGTGATGAAAAAGCGAAAAAACAGCATGAAAGTCACACCATTTGTGCCAAAATTTACGCATTTTATATTTTCAATAAAATAATAATTGTTCATACATACTTATGATTATCTGTATTTTTCCTGCATTTTACGAAGCCGTCTCCTTATAATGCCAAAGCCGACGCTCTCTGCGTCAATCCAAACCACAGAAGGTATCCGCTTACATCAACGGTTCCGGTATACCCGCATAAGAGCTTTATTGGCCTGTCAGCTTTGAAAGTGTTGTCAATAGAATAAAAACTTTCTATAAGTATCATCCACCTTTACAAAAAATTGGACAAACATATATTTCGCGCTTGACGAAATCCCCCAATTGTCTATACTAAATATCAAGAGGTGAACTACAATGGTACGATGGCATTTGATCTTATCCGGACGTGTACAGGGTGTCGGCTTACGTTTTCGTACGAAGATGGCGGCACAGCAATTTCATTTAACCGGCTGGGTGCATAATTTGGACGATGGTGATGTAGAACTGGAGCTGCAGGGTGAGCAGGACAACATCGACCGTTGTCTCTTATATCTGCGCAGACTTCCCGGCATCCAATTTTCCATTTTGCAGGCAGAAGAAATGGAACCTGCTGATGAACGCCGGTTCCATATCATGTAAAACAACCGCGCAAAAAGCGGCACCATCTCTTACAGATGATGCCGCTCTTATTTTTCAAGTTGCTATATCAACGATATCTTAGTTGTTGATCAGCAGGTCATCCTCATTGTTCCAGCTGTACAGCTTACGGATTTCCTTGCCAACAACTTCAGCCGGATGCTCAGAAGCCAGCTTACGCATAGCCTTAAAGTGAACCTGACGGCCAGCCGGGCTCATATCCAGAAGGAATTCCTTAGCGAAGGAGCCGTCCTGAATGTCAGCCAGGATCTGCTTCATAGCCTTCTTGGACTCCTCAGTGATTACCTTCGGACCGGTGATGTAGTCACCATACTCAGCAGTGTTGGAGATCGAGTAGCGCATGCCTGCGAAACCAGACTGGTAAATCAGGTCAACGATCAGCTTCATCTCATGGATGCACTCGAAGTAAGCATTTCTCGGGTCATAGCCTGCCTCGCACAGAGTCTCGAAGCCAGCCTGCATCAGAGCGCAAACACCGCCGCACAGTACAGCCTGCTCGCCGAACAGGTCGGTTTCTGTCTCGGTGCGGAAAGTGGTCTCCAGAACGCCTGCTCTTGCGCCGCCGATACCAGCAGCGTAAGCCAGTGCCATATCCTGTGCACGGCCGGTAGCATCCTGGTATACAGCTACCAGGCACGGAGTGCCCTTGCCAGCCTGATACTCAGAACGTACGGTATGGCCCGGAGCCTTCGGAGCGATCATGGTAACGTCAACATCAGCCGGCGGAACGATGCAGCCATAATGAATGTTGAAGCCATGCGCGAACATCAGCATGTTGCCTGCTTCCAGGTTCGGCTCGATGTCCTTCTTGTACATATCAGCCTGCTTTTCATCATTGATCAGAATCATGATGATATCAGCCTTCTTAGCAGCTTCAGCAGTGGTGAATACCTCGAAGCCCTGCTTCTCAGCCTTAGCCCAGGACTTGGAGCCTTCGTACAGGCCGATGATAACATTGCAGCCGGACTCCTTCAGGTTCAGGGCATGTGCATGACCCTGGCTACCGTAGCCAACGATAGCGATGGTCTTGCCATCCAGCAGAGACAGATCACAATCTGCCTGATAAAAAATCTTTGCTTCAGACATTTTCATTTCCTCCTAAATATTACGTTGTCATACAACTCACGTCATGTTGTCATACAACTATTGTTTGCTACTTCATATTATACATTCCCGAAATACCCATGTCAACCATTATTTTCACGACATCAGAACTCTTATTTTATAGATTTACAGCCATTTATTCACTGCGTTCCGGCAGCTCCTCATTCCAGATTGCATGATGCAAATGGATGGTGACTGCACTTTTTACCGCTTCCGCATCCCGTTTCTGCAAAAACTCCATAATCAGAATATGGTCCTTATAGGCATCCTCAGCAATAACCTCATAATTAAAGTTAAACGAAAAGGTCTTTTCTATGGTTTCCGTCAACAGCGGCATAAACCGGCTGAGAAAGTCATTATGGGATGCCTTAACAATTGCGCCATGAAACATATTTTCCGATTCAATGCGCTTCTTGCCAGTAGGATTAATCCGGAGCTGTTCCTGGCAGATATTTCCCAGCTCGAGAATCTTCTGAATTTCCTCATCTGTAGCCCGTTTGCAGGCAAGTGCAGCTGCTTCCGGTTCAAAAATCATACGTGCTTCATATAAATCGCGCAATGTAATTTTCATATCAGACAGGTCATTCAATTCCAGCTTACCGGAAACATATTGATTAATCTGTGCAGACACAAAGGTGCCTTTGCCGCGTTTAACGGTTAGCAGCCCCTCCGATGTCAGGATATGGATGGCTTCACGCAGGGTTGTCCGGCTGATTCCCAGCAGATTGGACAATTCATTTTCATTCGGAAGCTTGTCTCCATAACGAAAGGTCTGCTCTTCTATAATCATATCACGCAGGCGGTCAGCCGTCCGCTGTGTGAGTGTATTTTTTACCATGCTATTTACTCCACTCGACGATATCAATTCAATAGAAAACCTCTTCCAGCATCAATCCATGCGGCGGCATGGTAATGCCTGCCTGCTGCCGGTCAAAGCTGTCTAAAATTTCCGGTATACCCTCCGGTCTGCGTTTTCCTTCCCCCACTTCCACAAGGGTTCCAACTATAATACGTACCATATTATAAAGGAAACCTGTGCCCTGTATATCAAACCAGATTTCCTGTCCATCACGTATAACATCCAACGCCGTAATGGTACGAACCGTAGACTTCTTAAACCGGCGGTTAACAGAAGAAAATGCCCGGAAATCATGCGTTCCAACCAAACAGGCTGCTGCTTTCTGCATATCCGCGATGTCTAATGCGCGTTCCCATGCACAAATATAATTCCTCCTGAATACATCCGGTACGCTACCGTCACATAGGCGGTAGCAATAATGCTTTCCTTTTGCATTTAAACGCGCATGAAAGCGTTCCGGTGCAGGCTCACAGGCTGTTATAGCGATATCTGCCGGAAGATATGCATTCAGATAATCCATTACCTCTTCCGCCGTTTGTTCTGTAGCAATTTTCGCATTGGCAATCTGCGCCCGGGCATGAACTCCAGCATCCGTGCGACCTGCACCATGGATTTCCACCGCATATCCGGTCATACGGCTAAGAATCTGTTCGATTTTCCCCTGTATGGTATTCCCAGTATTCCCCTGCTTTTGCCAGCCGCTATAGCGTTTGCCGTCATATTGTATCACAAGCCGAAAATTCGTCATAAAAATCTCCGCCTCTTTTCTGTCATGAATTTTATTCATTTACCATATCATGAATCCGATGGAATTGCAACTTTTGCATTTCCTCCAGCACTTTTTGAGCACCATGCAGTAGTTCTTTCATATTTAACTTTTTATTTGTTTTTTGTTCAAAAATTTTTCATAATCTTTGAAATCGCCTTGAAATCATCCTGCAAATACGGTATGATATTGTTTGGTAAAATAATTGTTATATTATTTTCTGCAGACAGACAATGGCGTCTCGTTCCCGCTATTCGTATGCCTGCATTTTTTGTAATTGGAAGGGAGTTTAAAGACAATGGAAACATTTTCTAACATCGTTTCCGCTGTGGATACCTTTGTGTGGGGTCCGGTTATGCTGGTGCTGCTGGTCGGCACAGGCATTTTCCTGACAGTCCGCATCGGTTTTGCAAGCTGGCGCAATCTGCCGTATGCTCTGCGTTCTGTCCTCAGCAAGGAAGCAAGAACCACAAACCGTGGCAGCGGTGATATTTCTCCGTTTGCTGCACTAATGACTGCTTTGGCCGCTACCATCGGCACTGGCAACATCGTAGGCGTTGCTACTGCACTGGTAAGTGGCGGACCAGGTGCTCTGGTATGGATGGAAATTTCCGCAATTTTCGGCCTGACCAGCAAATTCTCCGAATGTATGCTGGCCATCAAATACCGTGTTAAGAATGAGCAGGGTGAAATGCTTGGCGGTCCGATGACTACTATGAAGCGCGGTCTGAAAAACAAGACAGTCGGTTCTGTCCTGGCTATGCTGTTCGCAATCTTTGCTGTTGTCGCATCTTTTGGTATCGGCAACATGACACAGGCGAACTCCATTTCCACTGCACTGAACAGCACCTTCAACATTCCGGAATGGATTGTTGGTGTCATTCTGGTTGTTCTGGTTCTGTTTATCCTGCTGGGCGGCATTACCCGTCTGTCCAAGGTATCCTCCGTTATCGTGCCTGTCATGGCAGTTTTCTACCTGATTTTTGGCATCATTGTTATCCTTGGTAATATTACTGCAGTTCCGGCAGCAATCGTTCTGATGTTCAAGTGTGCATTCAGCCCAGTTGCTGTTTCCGGCGGCGTTCTGGGTACCATCACCTCGAGCATCATGAATTCTATGCGCTATGGCGTTGCCCGTGGTGTATTCTCCAATGAAGCTGGCATGGGCTCTGCTGCCATCACAGCAGCAGCTGCTACCACAGATGATCCGGTTCGTCAGGGCTACATCAACATGACCGGTACTTTCTTCGATACCATCGTTATTTGTACTGTAACTGGTCTGGCTATCTGCTCTTCCGGTGTTCTTGGCAGCACATATTCCGTTACCACGGACGGTGCTTTTACCTATAATGCAAACGAAGCAATTGTAACCTACGTAGATTCCAACAATGCATCGCGTACCGGTGAAATCACCGTTGATGGTGAAACACTGGTCATCACACTAGATGATGCTTCTACGAAAAAGCTTACCCCATACACAGAGAACGGGAAAGCCGGCGATCCGGATACCCTGATCGGTGAATGGAAGGATGCTTCCGGTAACCTGTACGAGTTTAATGCTGACGGCACCTATGAGGAAGAAGATCTATATGTCGGTTCTCCGCTGACGATCGAAGCTTTCCGTACTGTTCTGGGTACCTTCGGTGGCTGGATGGTTACCATTGGTATTACGCTCTTTGCATTCTCTACCATTCTCGGTTGGGAATACCACGGCGAAAAGGCCCTGGAGTACATCGTAAAGAAGCGCTCCATTTGTATCGCTTACCGCATTATCTTCTCTGTCATTGCATTCTTTGGCGCAACCATGTCTCTGGACCTAGTTTGGAACCTATCAGATATTGCAAACGCGCTCATGGCTATTCCAAACCTGATTTGCCTGCTGGCTCTGTCCGGTGTCATTGCTAAGGAAGTAAAACGCTTCCAGCCTACCATTAACGCGGAAAACGCAGCACGTAAGGCAAAGAATAAGTAAAAATCGTTTGAGGAACGACAAGCCCCTTTCCACCATGGAGAGGGGCTTTTTTTACGTGATATCCCATGATATAATAAAAGAAATATTTATTTGGGGAGTTTATCATGATAAAACTAATTGCAAGTGATATAGATGGCACACTGATGCGTGAAGGAGAACGTGTGATACCGCCTGCCTTGTTTCCTCTAATTCATGAAATGCAGAAAAAGGGGATCTATTTCGCTGCCTGCAGCGGCAGACAATATGCGAACCTGCGCCGCTTATTTGCACCGGTTGCAGATGAAATCGGCTATATCTGTGAGAATGGCAGCCTTGCCGTCTGGCAAAATAAAATTATTTATAAAGAGACAATTGACCGTGAAGCTGGTCAGGCCTTGATGCGGACAATCCTTGCACAGCGAGGCAGTGAAGTCCTGCTCTCCGGTGTGGATACCTGCTATGTACAACCCAAGGACACAGAATATATCTCCTATGTACGTGACCACGTGGGCAATGACACAACGGTTGTAGACGATATCTGTGCTGTAGATGATGCATTTATCAAAATTTCGGCTTACCGCAAATCCGGCGTAGATTCAGAGCTGGCATCAAAATTTACAGAATTTTCCCCTTATCTCGTGCCCGTTGTCGGACGCAACAGATGGATGGATTTCCTGCGGGAAAACTGTGATAAAGGCACGGCAATGGATGCTCTGTGCGGCCATCTGCATCTTACTACAGAAGAAAGTATTGCTTTCGGCGACAACGAAAATGATCTGCCGCTGTATGGTCATGCAGGCACGCTGTATGCTATGGCTGACGGTCATCCCAAGCTGATTGAAAAGGCAGACCGTACCACAATGGATGTGGTAAGCGAAATACGAAAACTGCTCAACACGCAGGAGAAGATATTATGAACGTGTGCATTTTATTTGGCAGTCCGCGGAAGAACGGCAACACAGCACAGTTGCTGCAGCCTTTTATCCGCCAATTGACAGCCTGTTCATGTCAATTGCAGCAGTTTGATCTGTATGACATGCAGATTTTTCCTTGCACTGCCTGTCGTTCCTGTCAAGAGGACTGGTCTGCGGCCAACTGCTGCCAGCAGGATGACATGCAGAATATTTTCAAAGCGGTCATGCAATGCGACCTGCTTGTGCTGGCATCCCCCATTTATTCCTGGTACTGTACACCGCCGATGAAATGTGCGCTGGACCGGCTTGTTTATGGCATGAATAAATATTATGGAGACAAAATAGGTCCATCCATCTGGGCAGGCAAACACATAGCACTGCTGACCACCTGCGGATACCATCCGGACAAGGGCGCCGACCTCTGGGAGGAAGGCATGAAACGATATTGCAAGCATTCCAAACTGCGTTATATCGGTATGCTCGCAGAACGGAACCGCAGCTATCAGGAAGCCTTTATGGATGACAACAAGGCTGCTCATGCGCACCAATTTGCGAATTTCTGTATAGATGCCATGAAAAATACATAATAAAATCCCTCTCGACGTATCGGAATCAAAACCCGGCACGGAAAGAGGGATTTCTTTATTCTGCTTTCATGATCATTTTACTGATTCTGTCTCAGTTTAACCAACTGCAAGACTTCTTTTGTTCTGGAATCTTGCTCTATATTCTTCAAAATTTCCTCAAAGGAATCAGCATTTGCATCGGACAGGATTTCAATGGTCATATATACCTGTTTTCCAGTAAGATCAGTAGAATCCGCTGCATAAGCCTTCTGTTCCAATGGAAGACTATAGGTTTGCAATTCATACAACAATTCTTCTGCCCTGGGTGCGTCAAAACCATCCAAGTACAGGCTTGCAAGAGTTTTACATTCTAACAATTCGCTTACCGAACAGATAAAAGCATCCCGTATCTGAAAAAAATCCTCTTCACTCACATCGCCATTGATGCCAACCATATTGACGCCATTCTCATATACAGACTGAAGCTTTACATAGCATCGCCCTGAATAGACATGTTGCATTTCAGCCTTTTTTCTAAAACTATTTACAGTAAGCCCTGCAGAAATCATTGCCAGAATAATACAGCAAACCAGCAAGATTTTTTGTATGCTATTCCACCTTTTCATAAGCATTTCCCTTCTTATATATGAGTCAAAACAAGAACGGATGCCCAGCCCAGCGCCCAGAAGAATATCACAATGACAACCATGCTTGGCTTCCAAAATGTTTTTTGATCGCGGATGCACTTCAAGATATCCAGCAGGGCAAATCCAGCCAGCGGCGAACAAATCAGCAAACCATACATTGCCAAAAACATCAATACAGTTATCATAAAAATCCCCCTCTCACAGTATCAGCAACCGATTTTGTACTATCAGTATAGCATGATGCAGATTGTAACACAAGGAACAGTTTGATAACAATATGGCAAAAGACAAAAAAATCTCCTGCCGGCCATCTAGCGGACAGGAGACACATTCTCTGCTACAGATGCAGATATGATGCCAGATGCTGGCACCCCGGTGCCAGCATCATAGGCAACACTTTTTTCATTGGAATAACCCCTATATTCCTTACTTTATATACATGCCCTTATAAAAGATATCATTTTTTGCTTTATTTGTCAATGAAAAAAATTTAAAATAAAAAATAAACTCCCGCTCCGGGAAATCCGAAACGGGAGTTATGTTGCATGTTATGAAATTACGCCGGTTTTGCTGCATGTAATTGTCAGGTTAGCTGTTTTGGACGAAATGGAATTGGCAAATTTCGCCGTACCATATGCCTTGTTGCCGGAGTAATAATGGCTTTCGGACTTCCTAGACCATCCGCTCTTGGAAATAGAAAAAGCTGTTGAACAACTAGTTGCCTTAGAAGAACTGCCAGTATATTCAAATTTTGCGTGCAATGTATATGAAAAAATTACATTTCCCGAAGGGTCCTTGTAAGTAAATATTTTCGATGCACTTTTCGTCGATGCACGGGTGATTGAATCCTCCACGGAAAGCGAAATTTCCGCATATGTGCCATCATCATACTGAATAACCTCCTGCACCGTATCCGCCGCCAGTGCATTTCCTGCACACAGGCAAATACAACAGACCAATAGTAGCAGACCTGTCAATTTTTTTGTAACTTTCTTCATTTTTCTTCCTCCTCGAGAGAATATTTTTCTTGATCCAGAGGAATACCATCCTGATCAACTGCAATTTTATTGCCATCACTATCCGATGCTCGGATGATATTTCCTCTGTCATCAAATTCATAATTGATGCCATATTTTTCTGCATAATCCCAATACTTTGGCAAATTATCATCTTCCTCATATACCACAGTTGTTACTTCCTGCGTATACGGATTTCTGATAAAATATGCAACTATAAAAGATGCAGCTATAACCATAACCAACAACGCTACAACTATAGTTACGTGCACCCGCTTTCGTTTCCTGCGTGTCTGATACCTTTCGGATTTGGGAATATCCTGCAGCAGTTCTTCCGCCATTCTTTCCGGACTGCCCAATGCTGCAGCAATATCATTATATGACGCTTCCGGGTTATCATCAAGATACATGTACACAATATGATGTAAATCCGCTTTCAAATTTCGCTTCTGCCTGAGTGTACATTGCAGTTGTTTTTCAACTTCTTTGATATATATTTTTCCCGTTTGATTCATCATTGCTGTCCTTCCCTGATGTCAGAATGGTATTCACTCCCCCCGTAAATTGCATAAATACCTGCTGTAGTTCATTTAAATATACTTTCCCGCTGTCTGTAATGCAATAATACTGCCGTTTTCTGCCATCCGGCGCAATGCGTTTTTTTACTTCTCTGATATAACGAAACTTTACCATACGGTATATAACAGAATATGGAAAAACTATATGGAATGTACCTCCGCTCCGTCTTTCCAGCTCCTGTGGGATCTCGCCGATATACATATCCCTTTCATCCAGCAGAAACAACACAAGCATTTCTGTGACCGCTTTTTTCATATTTTCTTCCATACCGGCGGCAGAGCCGCTGCGCTCTGGTATATCTGATTCACTCGGTTTTCTCCCCATATAAGCCAAACCTCTCTTCTTTCAGTATAAACAATCTTTTCAGGAAATCAACCCCGAAAATTATTTTTCCATAAAAGATTTTTGATTATACAAAAATCCCCTGCTCACCGCTTGGCAAGCAGGGGAATAATGCTTCGGGTGAATCCATTTTAAAACGGACTGTTAAAACTCCTTCTATCCGCGCAGCTTGCGCAGATAGCTTCTTCAATGGCCCCTCGTAGAAGAATATTCCGCTTTGTTACATGCTCAGCTGCATTTTACTTCAAAACTGCCCCCTTGTTGGCAGAGGTTACGAGGCGGGCATAGCGTGCCAGCCAGCCAGTCTTAACCTTCGGCTCATTCGGAACAAAGTTCTCACGGCGCTTTGCAAATTCCTCATCGGAAACCTTTGCATTAACAGCATGGTTCGGGATATCGATTTCAATGATATCGCCTTCCTGCAGCAGGCCGATTTCACCGCCCATAGCAGCCTCCGGGCAAACATGTCCAATGGAAGCGCCGCGGGATGCACCAGAGAATCGTCCATCGGTAATCAGTGCAACATCCTTGTCCAGCTTCATACCAGCCAGCGCAGAAGTCGGGTTCAGCATCTCACGCATACCCGGGCCGCCCTTCGGGCCTTCATAGCGGATAATAACAACATCGCCCTTGTTGATTCTGCCATTGTAGATAGCGTCGATGGCTTCTTCCTCGCTGTCAAATACGCGGGCCGGGCCGGAATGCTTCATCATTTCCGGTGCTACCGCACTCTGCTTTACAGCGCAGCCTTCCTTTGCAATATTGCCCCACAGAATTGCAATACCGCCAGTCTGCATATAGGGGTTGTCAATCGGACGAATGACATTCGGGTTTCTGTTGATGCAGTTTGCGATATTCTCTCCAACCTTCTTGCCTGTTGCTGTGATGTTATCCAGTTCAATCAGGTTCTTTTTGGACAGCTCATTCATAACCGCATAAATACCGCCGGCTTCATTCAGCTCCTGAATGTAGGTACGTCCAGCCGGTGCCAGATGACACAGGTTCGGTGTCTGATCGGAAATCTTATTCATGGTTTCCAGATCAAAGTCCAGACCTGCTTCATGTGCAATTGCCAGCAGATGCAGAACGGTGTTCGTCGAGCAGCCCAGAGCCATCTCACATTCCAGTGCATTATGGATAGACTTCTTATTGATAATATCACGCGGCTTGATGTCTTTCTCCAGCAGCTCCATGATCTTCATACCAGCATGCTTTGCGAGCTGGATGCGGTCGGAATGGACAGCCGGAATCGTGCCGTTGCCCGGCAAAGCGATACCAATTGCTTCGCACAGACAATTCATAGAGTTTGCAGTATACATGCCGGAGCAGGAACCGCAGCCCGGACAGGAATGGCATTCAACATCCGTAATTTCTTCGTCGGTAATCAGGTTTGCCTTGCGTGCGCCTACAGCTTCAAACGTATAGGACAGGGATACATTTTCACCCTTTACATGGCCTGCCAGCATCGGACCGCCGGAAACAACGATAGACGGGATATTCAGACGAGCTGCTGCCATAACCATGCCTGGAACAATCTTATCACAGTTCGGGATCAGTACCAGAGCATCAAACTGATGTGCCTGTGCCAGTGTTTCCACAGAGTCTGCAATCAGCTCTCGGGACGGCAGAGAATACTTCATACCCAGATGTCCCATTGCAATACCATCACAAACGCCGATTGCCGGTACCAGGATCGGAGTACCGCCAGCCATGCTAACGCCTGTCTTAACAGCTGCTGCAATCTTATCCAGATTGATATGACCCGGAATGATTTCACTGTAAGCAGAAACGACGCCGATAATCGGCTGTCTCATTTCCTCTTCGGTCAGGCCGCATGCACGCAGCAAAGAACGGTTCGGTACGCGTTCTACGCCTTTTGTAATATTATGACTTCTCAATTCCATATAAAATACCTCCACAGACGGCTGGTGTGCCGCCGGATAAAGAAACAGGGACGGAGACTATCTGTCCCATCCCCGTTGTGCTCATTATAAGTTTAGACTTGCCCTTACCATTATAGAATAATATATAGAACAAATCAAGTAAAAGGCAACATAAATTCCTTTGCTTACTTCTTGTCCTTATGTACAGCAGTAATACCTGTACGGCTGGATTCAACAATGTTGAAGTTATCAATAATGGATAAGAACGTATCAATCTGGGACGGTGTACCGCTGACACGGATAATAATGGATTCCTCGCTGGAATCGACAACCTTCGCCTGATACAGTGCACAGACCTCACGAACGCTTTCACGCTCTGCTTCATCGCCTGCAATCTTAATCAGAGCAAGCTCACGGCAGAATGCTTCGTCTTCATTGATATGAGAAACCTCAATACATTCCTCCAGCTTCTGCATCTGCTTCAGAACCTGATCCAGCGTATATTCATCGCCAAGAACCACAATGGTAATACGGGAAATTGTCTCATCCACTGTCGGGGAAACAGTCAGGGAATAAATATTAAAGCCTCGGCGTCCAAACAGACTGGAAACACGTGCCAGTACACCGGAATTGTTCTGCACAAGGGCAGAAATAATATACTTTTCCATATTTTTCTCCTCCTCGTCAGTCAATAATAACATTGCGGACTGTCTCGCCGCCCGGAATAAACGGCAGAACACGCTCTTCCTTATCAATGCGTGCATCAATCAGCACCGGGCCATCTGCTGCCAGCGCTTCCTTCATGCATTCTTCAAAACCTGCCAGTGTATCACAGCGCAGGCCCTTTGCGCCAAATGCCTCTGCCAGCTTGACAAAGTCCGTCTTTCGATGCGGGTCTGTATTGGAATAACGCTTGCCATAGAAGGAGGTCTGCCACTGGTAAACCATGCCGAGCACCGCGTTGTTTACAACGATGGTAATAACCGGAAGATTGTTGCTGACCGCAGTGCACATCTCCTGCAGATTCATGTGGAAACTGCCGTCACCGGTAACATGAATAACACGCTTATCCGGCTGACCAACCTGTGCACCGATTGCAGCGCCATAGCCATAGCCCATGGTGCCCAGACCGCCGGAGGTCAGGAATGTATGCGGCTTGCGGCGTCCGGTAAACTGTGCAGCCCACATCTGATGCTGACCAACGTCGGTTGCTACAATGTCATCCTCACCCAGCAGCTCATTGATCTTGCGCATCAGCTGATGCGGGCGGAGAACAGAATCGTTGTCCTTCGGCCTGTAATCCATACGTGCTTTCCAGGTCGCAATCTTTTCCTTCCACGGAGTATGGTCTGCACGGTGAACCAACGGAATCAACGCTTCCAATACGTCGTATGCATCGCCAATTACGCTATGTGCTACCATAATATTTTTATTGACCTCAGACGGATCAATGTCTACCTGGACAACCTTAGCGCTGGATGCAAAATCACCCATCTTGGTTGCCACACGGTCAGAGAAACGCGTTCCCAATGCAATAACCAGATCAGCCTTATCTACAGCTCTGCCCGCAGAAACCCAGCCATGCATACCGATCAGGCCCAGATTCAGCGGATCTGCCGGGTCCAGTGCGCCTATACCCATCAGGGAATGACAGGCCGGCATATCTGCACGGTGAATCAGCTGATTCAGCAGTCCGGATGCATTGGAAGACATCACGCCGCCGCCAAACAGGATAACCGGACGTTCACTGTTGTTAATCATCTCCGCCAGGGTCTTGATCTGGTCATGCTGAATCTGCGGCTTCGGACGCGGCTGTACCGCCGGCTTATGCTCAAATTCACATACTGCTGCCGTGACATCCTTTGGGATATCGATCAGAACCGGGCCTGGACGATCGCTCATGGCAATTTCATATGCCTTGCGGACAGTATCAGCCAGATCTTCTACATTGCGGACAACGAAGTTATGTTTGGTAATCGGCATGGTGACACCTGAAATGTAAATTTCCTGGAAGCTGTCACGTCCAATCAACGATGTACCGACATTTGCCGTAATCGCAATGAATGGAATGGAATCCATAAAGGCTGTTGCAATGCCGGTAACCAGATTGGTAGCACCCGGACCGGAAGTTGCAAGGCAGACGCCAACCTTACCAGTTGCACGTGCATAGCCGTCTGCCGCATGGGATGCACCCTGCTCATGCGCAGTCAGGACATGGCGCATACGGTCAGAGTACTTATAAAGCTCATCATAAATATTGAGAGCTGCGCCGCCTGGATAACCGAAGATTGTATCGGTTCCCTGCTCCAGCAGTGTCTCAATCAGAATCTGCGAACCATTGAGTTTCATAGCAATCTCTCCTGAATTGATTTTTCGTATACATAACACATAGCACAATTTGGGAAACATATTGTGCTCTAACAAAATAAAAAGCCCTCATCTCTACAGAAAAAGAGACAAAGACTACGCTCTGCGGTACCACTCTTATTGCCGCCATAAAAGACGACCACCTTAACGCATCGATACAGGATCCTGCATGTAATGCTTGCCTGCTAACGGGGGCTAAACCGATTCAGATTACTGGCATAGTCTGCCTGTTCGCCTGAACTGCTCGCGGATGACGTTCACTCCCTCTCCCTTATTGCCTCGCACCAAACGGCAACTCTCTGAAAGCTCGAAAAAAGCTACTCCTTCCGGTCTTTGCATTTTAAAATCTCGTTTCTTTAATTATATCTTTAAAATGAAAAATGTCAACAATATTTTTCATTTTCTGAGAATTCTCCGTTTTTTTGAAAAAATCATCGAAGATCCTGCATATTCTGCCCAAACAAGGAAAAACTTATGATATTCCTTCTGGAGGTGGTATTCTTGTTTCTGCTCTTCATCCGAACCCTGCTGGTCTACGCCGCTGTCATCGGCGGACTTCGTTTTACCGGAAAACGGCAGCTGGGTGAGCTGTCCACCTCGGAATTTGCCGTTACCATACTGGTGTCCGAGCTGGCATCCATCCCCCTGCAGGATACCGCCGTGCCACTGCTCGGCGGTATGGTACCCCTTGCCACACTCCTTGCCGTGGAGGTTCTATTGTCCTGCCTGTGCCGAAAAAGCCACTGGGTGCGCCAGCTGTTATGCGGAAATCCCTGCATTGTCATCCGGGACGGGCAGTTTGACCCGGAAATGCTGCGGCTGCTGCGGCTCTCCCCAGAAGATATCCTCGACGGGCTGCGCATGGCAGGCGTTACCAGCATGGAAGACGTCCGCTACGGCATCGTGGAAACCAATGGACAGCTGAGCGTCATTCTCCGTGCTGACCGGCAACCAATGACGCCCTCAGACTGCCTGCTGCATCCGGATGAGGTCGGCATGGCAACCGTGCTGGTCTCCGAAGGAAAAATCCTCCGGCGCAATGCCAGGCAGCTGGGCAAGGACGAGCAGTGGATTCTGCAGCAGTGCCGCCGCCACGGCATTTCCTCCCTCAAGGATGTATTCCTGATGACGCTGGATGACCAGAACAACCTGTTTTTACAGCGGCGACAGGAGGAATCTGTATGAAGCGGATGTGGGCAGCAGTGATCCTGCTTTTCTGTGTCATCGGCGGCGGATGGTATAACCTGTGCGCCGTATCCACTACCGTAGATACCATTTCCGCTTCTCTGGAGGAAGCCACCGACGCTGCACGAAAGGAAGATATCCAGCACGCCAAACAGCTGCTGGATCAGGCACACGCCTTTTACCTGCAAAAGGAATCTTATCTCTCCGCCGTTGTCAGCGAAAAGCTGCTGGATGAAGTCCGCCTGGGCTTTGCCCGCACAGAACAAAGCGTGCAGAACGGAAAAGCAGATGACCTTACAGTAGAGCTTGCTGAGCTGGAACAGGCTATCGATGATCTGCTGCGTTCCGAAGCCGTCAGCCTGAAAAATATTTTCTGACAAGAAAAAGCCCGCCGAATCACACGATTCCACGGGCTTTTATGGTCAATGCAAAATCATTACAGATACTTCTTCATGACCTCGCTTGCAGAAGAAGCGTCACCGGACAGCGCGATGGTAAACTCTACATTGTGCTTAGCAGAGAACTCATCCAGAGCCAGAATGAACTGATCCGCATCCTCCGGCTTATCATCGCATGCAACCTTATACAGGCTGTCAATAAAGATCTTGGTGATGTCGTAATTACCTGCATGAATGCCAGCTAAAAAGCCCAGAAGAGAAGGATAATCCGATACACTGTAATCCAGCACGTTAATCAGTCGAGCCTTATGAGAAATATCGAAGTTCAGCTGAGTACCCTTAGCAATGCATACAACAGAGCCAGGCTCATTCGCTGCAGCCTCGTTTACCAGATTAATAATGTCCTTCGTCTTGCCGCTTCCAGCAGCTGCCATAATTAATTTAACCATTTTTATTTCCTCCCAAATCTACTATGAGGTTGTTATAATGGTATCATAAATTATGAAAAAACACAACGGATTTTGAAAAGAAAAAAGAATGTTCCCTGGCAAGATTTACAAACCAGTCAAATTTTCCCAGCTCATCTGCTTCTTCATTACCAGATAGGAAAGCAGATCCCGGAAAATTTCCGAAACCCCTTTGCGTTCCACACTCTCTGCCGCTACGATTTCTCTTCGCTCCATTTCTTCCCCGTCATTCAATAAAATTACCTCTCCGAGCTTATCGCCTGCCTGCACCGGGGCCTGCACGCGGCTTTCCAGCTTGATTTCCCTTGTAATCCCATCTGCCGCTGCCTTTTCCAGCAAAATTGCGGTATCATCTTTAAGCTCTGCTGCAACGGAATCCTGCAGCCCCATTTCTACGGCTACACTGCCCAGCTCCTGTCCTTCCTCTAAAATTTCCGCCATAGCATAATTGGCAAAGCCATAATTCAGCATAGCTGCAATATCGGAGTTACGGGAATCCTTATCCGGTTCTCCCAGTACAACGGCAATCAGCCGCATGCCATCCCGCTCTGCAACCGCAGAAATGCAATAGCCTGCCGTGCTGGTGTAACCGGTCTTCAGCCCAATCATACCATCATACAGCTTTAGCATTTTATTGGTATTGGCAAGCCCAAATTCGCCATTTCGTACGGTATCCATCCAAATTGAAGTATATTCCAAAATCTTATCATGCTTCAGCAGCTCCTGGGAAATCAGAGCCAGATCCCGTGCGGTTGTTTTGGTTTCCTCACCATCGGTATCCAAACCATTTGGATTGACAAAGGTTGTTCCCGTACAGCCCAATGCAGCTGCACGGTCATTCATCATGGAAACAAAGGCGGCTTCACTCCCACCAAGATGCTCTGCCACAGCAACTGCCGCATCATTTGCCGAAGCGACAGCGATGGACTTCAGCATGTCATCCAGTGACATCTGTTCCCCTTCTTTTAAATAAATCTGAGAACCGCCCATTTCTGCTGCATGTGCGGATGCTGTGATTGTATCCTCAAGAGATACTTTCCCGCTGTCAACTGCTTCCATTGTCAGCAGCATCGTCATAATTTTTGTCACCGACGCCGGCGGATAGGAAGCATCTGCATTTTGCTCAAACAGCACCTGTCCGTCATCGGTTGTCAGTATCGCGCCCTTTGCACTCACTTCCCCTACCTCCACAGCAGAGGCGGTGATCGAAAAAGCCAGCACACAGAAAACTGCCGCTGCAGCTGCAAACAATCGTTTCATGCCTCTTTTCCTCCCCCAAAGAAAAAACCTGTTTTCCACACAGCTTATGCAGAAAACAGGACGGTCATGCCGGTTCTATACAAAAAAGCCGCCTGCAAACACAGGCGGCCTTACAGCTTATCTTCTTACAGTTCTGCGTTGGAGTGCAAATACATTCAGCCCCACTGTCACAATGACCAGCACGGCAGATGCAAACATCATCATACCGATCGTATCCAGAATAGCGGACACATCACCGGCAAGGGCAAAATTTTTGATATCAATAAACTGTAAAATCACAGCCAGTCCACAGCAGCCAAAACTTGTACCTGCCAGAAGCGCACTGCTGATATTTTTATTCATAAGTAGCGGAGGGATACACCATGCAATTAACCCCAAAATCAAACTTGCAATAGACATATACATCATATCCTTTCTATACATATCCGGTTGTTCCCCTATTTGTGTCTGGTATGCCTCTACCTGACCCATCAACCACCTTCTTTCCCCAATTATACAATCATCCCGCGAATGCTCTGCAAAAATGGTTCCGCACCTTTCCAGTCCGTATACATCTTCACCTTGACTGGCTCGGACAGCTTTAGGCCGAACAGCCCAACCAATGATTTTGCATCCGCAAGATACCAGCCGGAAGAGACATCAATATCAAACGGCATCGCTGCAGCAGCCGCATTCAGCATTGTCAAATCCTCTGGCCTTTGCAGCTTGATTTTTACTTTTATCATACCTTACTTCCCCTTTGTTGCAACTCTTCGTAAAATTGTTGTAACTGATTATAAAATTTATTATAATATGTTCAATGGAAACATGCTATTCTTTTTTCCAAAAGTTCATAGTGAATTTACAAAAGGTAGCGCTGGAGGAATGATTTATGAAATTCTGCTTTGCAACGCTTGGCTGCAAAGTCAATCAATTTGAAACCCAGGCACTTGCACAGCTTGCGGAAGCCCGTGGACATATTTTGGTACAATCCGGTGCAGATATCTGTATCCTGAATACCTGTACCGTCACCTCATCCGGTGACCACAAAAATCTGCGTGCATTACATAAACTGCAGAAGGAAAATCCAAATGCTGTCATTGCCCTGTGCGGATGCTTTGCACAGACTGAACCGGAACAGGCAGCACAGCTGGACGGCGTTGATATTGTCTGCGGTACGTCTGACCGCGCTGCTGTGCTTGGGCTTTGTGAACAGGCAGTGCAGAAACGTCAGAAAATCTGTACAGTTTCTGATATCCGCCAGTACCGGGAATTTGAGGCGCTTCCAGCCGGTATCCTTCCCGGGCATACCCGTGCACTTTTGAAGGTCCAGGATGGCTGTGATAACTACTGTACATACTGCATTATCCCCTATGCCCGCGGACATGTACGTTCCCTGCCTATGGAAGCCGCTGCAGCAGAAGCGAAAAAGCTTGCTGAAAATCATATTCGTGAAATTGTTGTGACCGGCATAGAAATTGCCAGCTATGGCAGGGATTTACCCCATCAACCGAATCTGGTTGATTTAACTGCAGCGCTGTGTGCAGCAGTGCCTCAGGTACGGGTCCGTCTCGGCTCTCTGGAGCCCCGCATGGTAACGCAGGAATTTTGTGACCGTCTGCGTGGTTTTGACAACCTGGCATATCATTTCCATGTATCCCTGCAATCCGGCTGCAACGCCACTCTCAAACGTATGCATAGACGATACTCCACGGAACAGTATTTTGCCTGTGTCCAGCGGCTGCGCCGGGCGTTTCCTTCCTGTTCCATTACAACCGACATCATCACCGGTTTTCCCGGCGAAACAGAAGCGGAATTTATGGAGACACTGGCTTTCCTGCGCCAATGTGCCTTTGCCTCGGTTCACGTATTCCCGTATTCGGAACGCACTGGAACCATCGCAGCTTCTATGCCGGATTCTGTTCCACACCAAATCCGTTCCAAGCGTGCAGAAGAAGTGCGCCAGCTCGCAGCACAAATGAGCCATGCTTTTCTACAGGATTTTATCGGTCAAACCATTCCCGTTGTATTGGAACACGGACGTACAGATGCACAGCCGGCCCATGGCCGATGGCATTTTACTGTCCTGCTTCCGCCAGATTCCGGAAAACAGGGCACAGAGGTTATGGTGAAGCTGACAGAATGTTCCAAAAATGGAGTAAAAGCCATATTCGCATAAAAACAGACCGCCTGTTTCACAGGCGGTCTGAATCTTTTAAAAAAGTTTTGTCACTGTAAAAACTTTTGCCGCATTTTTGCTTTTAATTCCGCATCTACATGCAGCGCTTTCTCCAAAAACTGCTGCATATCCCCATACTGGGCAGCAGCGCTCGCATAGGCTGCCTCCAAAAATTCTTCCTGCGCACTGAAGAAGGTGCGAACAGCCTCTTCCTTCCCCTCCAGAGGCATCTTTCGGGACAGCATGTGTATCAAAGCGTCGATATCCGGCATGAGGTATGTATTGGTTGCCAGATAATCCTCTTTTATCACGTCGTAATCAACACCCAGGATTTCCAATACAAAAACTGTAGCCATACCCGCACGGTCTTTTCCTGCCGTACAGTGCCACAGGGTCGCGCCGGTATCATTGCATGCCAGCAGCCGCAAAAAGCTTGCATACTGCTTCTGCACAAATGGATTCTCCATCATCTCCGCATACAGCTTCTTCATATACGTGACAGCAAAAGCCGGGTTCTCTGCAACTTTTTCTATCACCATGTCTATGGAACGCTGATTGGTTTCTTTTTCCCGGGAAATCCCGATTGCTGCATCCGCAATTGCCGGAAGATGCATATATTCTGCCCCCGGAATGACCGGATCGGGCTTTTCCTGCTGTTCTTCTGCTGTACGAAAATCAATCACCTGTGTGACATTGTATTTCTGCAGGCTCTCAATATCTGCTTCCGAAGCAAAAAACAGCTGCCCGCTCCGCAGCAAGACATTTTTCCTGATTGTTTTGCCGCTTTTTGTCCGGATGCCGCCCAGATCTCTTGTATTGGAAAGCTTCTCAAGCTGTAATCTCGTACTCATTCTTTCCTTCCCTTCACCGCATCCCAGTATGCTTTTGCACGCTGCTCGGTCTTATTTTCACCATATTCATAGTATTTTGCGTCCCGGAGGGTATCCGGCAGGTACTGCTGCTGTACCCAATGATACGGATAGCTGTGCGGATACTGATAGGTCAGCCCGCGTCCCAGCTTGGCAGCTCCGGCATAATGAGCATCCTTCAAATAATCAGGCACATCCCCGGCTTTTCCTGCACGGATATCCGCAAGGGCAGCATCAATTGCCAGAATACCACTGTTAGACTTTGGTGCAGTTGCCAGTAAAATCGCAGCATCTGCCAATGGAATCCGTGCTTCCGGCAATCCAAGCTGGTTTGCCATATCCACACAGGATTTCACAATGGACAGTGCCTGCGGATAGGCAAGCCCGATATCCTCTGCTGCAATGACCATCAGACGACGGCAGACGGAGATCATATCGCCGGCTTCCAACAGCCTTGCAAGGTAATGTACAGCTGCATCGGGGTCAGAACCGCGGATAGATTTTTGAAAACCAGATAAAATATCAAAATGTGCGTCGCCGTCCCGGTCATAGCGCATTTGAGAGCGCTGTGCCGCCTGCTGTGCATCCGCCAATGTGATAGTATGGTCGTGCGCGGCATTTGCAAGCAGCTCTGCCGCATTCATCGCTTTGCGCACATCTCCGCCGCAGGCCGTTGCCACATAAGCGCAGACCTCATCGGAAACCGTCAGGCCAGGCGCAGCAAGTGCGAATGCACGGCGTACTGCTGGTTCCACATCCTTTGCTTCTACCGGGCGAAATTCAAACACCGTACACCGACTCAAAATCGCACTATACACATAAAAATATGGATTTTCCGTGGTGGAAGCAATCAGCGTGATGCGTCCGTCCTCAATAAATTCCAGCAGGGACTGCTGCTGTTTTTTATTAAAATACTGAATCTCATCCAGATAGACCAATGCGCCATTGGGCGCTATCAATGTACCCAGCTCATCAAAAATCTTCTTAATATCGGAAATGGAAGCTGTCGTTGCATTGAGCCGATATAATTTACGGTCCGTCTGATTTGCAATGATAGACGCTACCGTCGTTTTGCCCACACCGGAAGGTCCATAAAAAATCATATTCGGTATATTGCCGCTTTCGATAATCCGGCGCAGCAGGCCGGATTTTCCCAGAATATGCGGCTGGCCAACCACATCCGCCAGTGTGGTTGGGCGGACACGGTCGGCCAGAGGCTGAAATTTCATATTTGTTTAAAAATCAATACAGCGGGAACTGCTCACAGATTTCTGCAACGCCAGCACGGATTGCATCTGCCTTGTTCTCAAAGTCAAAGATTGCATCCGCAATAAAGCCTGCGATCTTATCCATTTCCGGCTCCTTGAATCCACGGGTGGTAACTGCCGGAGTACCCAGGCGTACGCCAGAGGTTACAAACGGGCTCAGCGGCTCATTCGGAACTGTATTCTTGTTTGCAGTGATATTTACTTCATCCAGACGGTTCTGCAGTTCCTTGCCGGTGATACCGGTTCCGCGCAGATCAACCAGCATCAGATGATTGTCTGTGCCGCCGGAAACCAGATTGACGCCGCGCTTGGTCAGGCCCTCTGCCAGAGCCTGTGCATTCTTCTTGATCTGGGTCTGATATTCCTTAAATTCCGGTGTCAGTGCTTCGCCAAAGCACACTGCCTTCGCAGCGATAACATGCATCAGCGGGCCGCCCTGTGTGCCCGGGAAGATTGCAGAATTAAACTTCTTTGCCAGAGCTTCATCATTGGTCAGGATGCAGCCGCCGCGCGGACCACGCAGGGTCTTATGTGTGGTGGTGGTAACAACATCAGCATATTCCATCGGGTTCTGATGCTCACCTGCAGCGATCAGACCTGCGATATGCGCCATATCTACAAACAGATATGCACCAACTTCCTTCGCAATTTCAGCGAATTTATCAAACTGAATCGCACGCGGATAAGCAGAAGCACCAGCGATAATCATCTTCGGCTTGTTTTCCAGAGCCTTCTGACGAACGTCCTCATAATCAATATAGCCGTTGTCATCTACGCCATAAGCTACCATATTGTACAGCTTGCCGGACTGGTTTGCCGGAGAACCATGGGTCAGATGACCACCGTTGTCCAGACTCATACCCAGGACGGTATCACCCGGCTGACACAGTGCCTGATAGACTGCCATATTTGCCTGTGCACCAGAATGCGGCTGTACATTGGCAAACTTCGCGCCAAACAGCTTGCATACACGCTCAATTGCCAGATTCTCGGCAATATCAACGTACTCACAGCCGCCATAGTAACGCTTTCCCGGATAACCTTCTGCGTACTTGTTGGTCAGCACAGTGCCCATAGCTGCCATAACAGCCGGGGAAACAATATTCTCGGATGCAATCAGCTCAATGTTGCGGCACTGGCGTGCATATTCCTTCTGAATAGCCTCGCCCAGCTCCGGGTCCACGCTGGTAATAAACGCAATATTTTCTTCAATTCTTTTTGCTTCTGCCATCGCTGCAAAATCCTCCATACATGACATTACGGTTTGAATTTCAAGTATTTGTTTCGTAAGTGGGACATTTTGAATCACCACTTACTCTAATTAAAGCAGGATTTCTGCTAATTTGCAAGGTGGATTTCTCCTAATTATATTTTTTCCCTTTCATGCATGAAAAGTTTTGCGGAATTTTTGTTTTTTTGTGCATTTTTTGTGTTACAATGGAGTCGGCATAAAATTTATTTTATCTATTGACCAAATTTTAAAGGAGATTTTGTCTTATGCTGACACCCAAAGAACGAGCAGAAGCTGCTGTCCAGCTTCTGGAACAGGAATACCCCGACGCCATCTGCGCCTTGCAATATACCAAGGATTATGAATTATTGTTTGCCACCCGACTGTCCGCCCAGTGTACGGATAAGCGTGTGAATATCGTGACCAAAGATTTATATTCGATCTTCCCCTCTCTGGAAGCCTTTGCTCAGGCCGAACCCGAGCAAATCGAAGAGGTGATCCGCCCCTGCGGGCTGGGCAGGACCAAAGCCCGGGATCTCCACGCCGCTGCCCAGTACCTTCTGGACAAGCATGGCGGCAAAGTCCCGGGAACGATGGAAGAGCTGCTCAAAATTCCGGGCGTGGGACGGAAAACCGCCAATCTGATTCTTGGAGATCTCTACGGCAAGCCTGCCATTGTCACAGATACCCATTGTATCCGCCTGTCCAACCGGATCGGCCTCGTTGACGGCATCAAGGAGCCGGGCAAGGTAGAAAAAGCCCTGCGCCCCATTGTCCCGCAGGAAGCCTCCAGCGATTTCTGCCACCGCCTTGTCCTGCATGGACGTGAGGTCTGTACCGCCAGAAAGCCTTATTGCGACAAGTGCTGCCTGAAGGAAATTTGTAAAACATACAACGAAGAATAGCGTATTATTCCAAAATTTTATATCAATTATCTCTATATAAAATATAGCTATATAGAATAAATAAAGCCGCTGTCTTTCCCCGAAAAGACAGCGGCTTTAAATTGTGATCCCATAGGCTGGTATATGATCCCCAAAAAACAGGCATTCCCATGTTTTTTATCAGCTCCCATATTACTCTATGAAAGTAGAATAATTTTGTTAAGTATAAAATATCTTTTATAACTTGTCAAGTTGCAAATATTACCCTTCGCGTTGTCGTACAATTCGCAAATATCGCGTACACTAAGCTGGGAGTTGATGAACTTGGACAAATTGCATCATAAAAAATACCGTCTGCTGGGATTAAACATTGCTTATTACCGCAGGCAGCATGGCCTTTCCCAGATGAAGCTGGCAGAAAAAATCGGTATAAGCCGCACGCACATGAGCCGGATTGAAACTGCCGACTGTGCAGTTTCTCTCGATGTCATCTTTTCCATCTGCGATGTGCTGAAAATTTCTCCAGAAAAACTCTTTTCCTTTCGGCAATAACGAACTATAATGCCAAAAGGGCTGATACCAACCGTATCAGCCCTCATTTTTTATTTTTTACAGCTGCTCGTTCAATTCCTCTTCTGCCGAGACAACGATGGAGCCAATCGGTTCGACTGCATCAAATTTGTCCTTATTGGCTTCATAAATCATACGCAGTCCAGTCAGCGTCAGGTTTGCATCCACATCTGTAATCGTATCGCAGTATTCCGCCATCATGCGTCCCATGCCGCCGGTTGCAACAACATGGCACTCGCCGCCGATTTCATCCATCATCTCATGTACAATGCCCTGAATGGCACCTGCATAGCCGCGGACCGCGCCCGACTGCATACTCATAACCGTATTGGTTCCAATCGCCTTTTCTGGCCGCATAATATCCACACGCGGCAGCTTGGATGCCTTCTGGAACAGCGCTTCCATCGCTACCTTGATCCCCGGAAAAATAGCGCCGCCGCGATATGCACCCTCCCCATCGATGACATCAAAGGTAGTAGCCGTGCCGATATCAATGATAATCAGCGGACATCCATACTTTTCCACAGCAGAAACTGCATTCACCAGGCGGTCAATGCCAACCTCCTTTGGATTGTCATAGCAGTTCTTCAATCCGGTATCCACATCCTTGCCGACAATCAGCGGACGGACACCGACGTATTTGCGTATAGCATTAATCAGTGTATACATGACCGGTGGAACAACCGATGCAACAATGACAGCATTGGTATCAGAAATCTGCAGCCCAAGAAACGTGTAATACATATGGATCTGCATGCCGATTTCATCAGAAGTGCGTTCTGCCGTCGTAGAAAGGCGGAAGCTGCCGATCAGTTCTTTCTCCCGGTAAATACCAAAAACCGTATTGGTATTGCCAACGTCAATGGCCAGTAACATAGTTTGTTTCCCCTTCTCTTTCCAAATCTCTTTCTTTATAGATGGCATCTGAGAACAAAGAAAATGACGAAAATTCAAGTTTTCAGATACATCCTAATACCAGCGCTTTTTCTTCTGCATTTCCAGATAGACAAGCTCCGGCTCGATATGTTCCCCATGAATCTCCAGCCTCAGGTAAGACGGTGGGTCCGCAGTATATGGCATGCTGATACTTCCCGGATTTGCAATCAGCATATCATGCTTCCGCGTCACCTCTGCTTCATGCGTATGTCCATACAGTGCCGCATTGCAGCCATTTTTTCTGGCGGCCTCTTCCAGCGCAAGCGTATTCCGGCGCACGCCGTATAAATGTCCATGGGTGATAAAAATGCGCGCCTGCTCAGCACAGATAATCATGCTGTCTTTTACTCCTTCAACATTCCAATCATTATTGCCGCGAACATTATACACTGGCACATCAGGATGCACACACCGGATGTCATCGACATCTGCTGTCAAGTCTCCCAGATGTAGCACAGCATCCGGTTTTTCTTCGTCAATAATGACAAGCATATCTGTTATATTCGCATGATGCGAGTCTGAAAATACAATCAGCTTCATATTCTGTCCTTTCAGCACAACCCATATTTCATCCATGACTATACACTATTTTTTTCAGAAAGTCAAAGAACAATTGGCGCACTACCCGCGTATATTGCATTGTAGTACAGTGGTATGGTAAAAAATATCCAAACCGCTGCCAATGCTCTGATACAGGAGGTCGTCTTTATGCAACAGCAAGATATGGAAAACCTGCTCCGCAGTTTATCGCGCCAGTCCGGCAGCCGGAATACCTCAAAAGCTGCGGAACGCATGCGTGATGCGATGAACACACCACAGGGCCAGCAAGCCGCCCGGGAAATTCTGCAGAATTATGGCAGTTCGCTGGAGCATGCTGCCCAACTGGCACAATCCGGTGATTTAAATGGTGCCAAGAAATCTGTGCAAAGCCTGATGCGCACGCCGGAAGGCGCCCAGCTCGCAGCCCAGATTGCTAAAATGATGGGACGGTGATACAGCCTTGGAATCTGCTGACCTTTTTTCCTCCCTGCTGCAAGACCCGGAAACTATGCAAAAGATTGCCGGTATTGCATCCGAGCTGATGGGCAATGCAGATCATCCGCAACCCCCGCCTGCACAGGCAGCTTCCCACATACCGGAACAGTCCGATGAATGGATGAACCGTATTCTGCCTGTGCTTTCCGGCATTGCACACAACGGACAAAAACAACACCACCCGGAAAGGCGGGAGTTGCTTCACGCACTGCGCCCATTCCTGTCCTCCAGCACCTGCGCACAGATCGATCATGCAGAGCATATTTTATCTATGGCACAGATGGTAAAAACGGCTGCGGAACAGCTCCTGCCGCAATATTCCGGCCAAAGGGAGGTCTAGCTTATGTATAACCGCTATTTACAAAATAAATGCCCGCCGGAAAAATCCTGTCCTCCACCCTGGAATGAAAAGCCGGAACCGCGGGACTGCGACCACCGGCAGGATGCACGGGACTGTGACCGGAGGCAGGACGCATGTGAATGGGACTCATGTGACAAAGACAACAGAGGTCTTCTCTCCCTGTTTGGCAAGATACTCGGCGGGGGCAGGGATGGCGGTTTAAGCAAGCTGTTGGATGACAACACACTGGTCATCTTAATTATCCTGTTTTTCCTTTTGAAGGATGATGACGGTATCGACCATGATCTGCTGCTTCTCGCCGGTATTTTCCTGTTAATCGGGCTTTAAAAGCCCTCACGGTGCACCAGCTGGTACAGAATCGCATTCACAATGGATGCTGCAACATTGCTGCCGCCCTTACGGCCCCTCGCAACAATATACGGCACACCAGAAGCAATCATCCGCTCCTTGGATTCCACAACATTTACAAAGCCCACCGGAACACCGATCACCAATTCCGGCCTTAGTGTTCCCTCTTTTATCAGCTTTTCCAGCTGAAGCAACGCTGTCGGCGCGTTGCCAATGGCAAAAATCACCGGTACATCCAGTTTTGCGGCGCGTTCCATCGAAACAATGGAACGCGTCACCCCCCGCTGTTTTGCCTCCGCCGCAACATCCGGGTCCGCAACAAAGCAATGCACCTCCCCGCCGAAGCTTTCGAGTATTTTCTTGTTGATGCCAGCCTTTGCCATATTGGTATCCGTAACAATATGTGCACCTTTGCGTACCGCCTCCATAGCACACAGAACTGCCCCTTCGGAAAACACAAGGTTATCTGCATAATCAAAATCTGCAGTGGTATGGATGACACGCTTTACCACTGGTGCAATCTCCTCCGGAAAGGTTCTATCCCCCAATTCCTTTGTGATCATTTCAAAGCTGCGCTTTTCAATATCCGCAGGCTTTACATATTCCATTTCCATGCATTACCTCTCTATTCCTTTTCGTGCAGCAATCCCTTTGTCATAAGGGTGCCGCACTTTTTTCATCTCTGTAATATAATCCGCCAATGCAAGCAGCTGTTCGGATGGATTTCTTCCAGTGAGAACCAGCTCCAGCCGTTCCGGCTTGTTTTGGATCAAATCAATCAAATGAGCTTCGTCCACCATGCCTGTGGTACAGGCAGCCATAATTTCATCCAGAACCAGCATACGCAGCCCTTCTGCCTGTGCAAAAGCGTTATCCAAAAGCGCTGTATGGTCGCGCTTTGCCTGGATAAATTCCGTTTCATTCATCTGAAAGGTGAATTTTGTCCCCTGCTTGGCACGCAAGATTTCTACATTTGGCATGCGCTGCATGGCGGTCACTTCGCCGGTTTCTCCTCCCTTGAGGAATTGTACAATGCGCACCCGCTCTCCGGTTCCGGCACAACGTAAGGCAAGCCCAAAGGCACTGGTTGTCTTTCCTTTTCCATCACCACAGTAAATATGAATCAGTCCCTGCTCCATCTCACACCTCACGGTTCAAAATACGGTAAACCGCATCCATATCCAGCGCATGGCGCACGGCATCTGCCAGTGCATCATATTGCTGTTGTTTGTATGTTTCTGCATCAAAAGCCTGTACATCAGCGGCTGATATGCCTTTTCGTTCCATTAAAGCAGAAATCAAAGCTTTGCTGATCCCTTCCCGGTCAAAGATCCCATGGACATAGGTACCATAACAATTGCCGCTTTGTGTGCCGTCCATTACCAATTGTTTTCCCCGCGTGATAGCTGTCAGCGGTTTCGCCGTATTCTCATGCACTGTTTCGCCCATATGGATTTCATAACCGTCAAATTCCGCACCGGACAGGCTGGAAAATAAGCCATCTACAGATTCCATCACACCATGCACCTGTGTGGTCGTCTTGTCGGCACAGAAGGTCGTATGTGTTGGCAGCAAGCACATGCCATCGATGAAGCCGCCTGCTTCCACGCTCTCCGGGTCTGCCAGTGTCAGCCCCATCATTTGATAGCCGCCGCAGATACCAAATACCGGATTTCCGGCTGCGGCATATTTTTTCACGGCAGCTTCCAGTCCATTCTGACGCATCCATTTCAAATCATCCATGGTATTCTTACTGCCCGGAAGCACAATCAAATCCGGATTTTTCAGCTCATGGGTGCGTGTAATATACCGCACGGAAACGCCCGGAATCCGTTCCAGCGGAGCAAAATCTGTAAAATTGGAAATGCGCGGCAGCCGGATAACTGCAATGTCCAGCAAAGCCGCCTGCTGCTTTGCCTGCAGCCGTTCCGACAGGCTGTCCTCATCGTCGATATCCAGATACAGGTATGGCACAACACCCACAAACGGGATATGCAGCCGTTCTTCCATCATATCCAGACCCGGCTTCAGAATATCCACATCACCGCGGAATTTATTGATAACCAATCCCTTGATTCGTTCCTGTTCCTCCGGCTGCAATAACGCTACCGTACCATATAACGAAGCAAATACGCCGCCTCGGTCAATATCACCTACCAGCAAAACCGGCGCGTCTACCAGCTCTGCAAGGCCCATATTGACAATATCATTCTCCCTCAGATTGATTTCTGCAGGAGAACCTGCCCCTTCTATGACAATCACATCATATTCCTCTGCAAGGCTGTTGTAAGCCTGCAGAATATCAGGAATCAACTGTTTTTTATAAGGATAATAGTCCTTTGCCCGCATGGTGCCCCGTACTTTGCCATTAACAATTATCTGGGAACCGCAGTCACTGGTCGGCTTGAGCAGAATGGGGTTCATGCGCACGTCCGGTTCGATGCCTGCCGCTTCTGCCTGCATGACCTGTGCCCGTCCCATCTCTGCGCCATCTGCCGTAATATAGGAATTTAACGCCATATTCTGGGATTTAAACGGCACTGCTTTTAAGCCATCCTGCTTAAAAATACGGCACAATGCAGCAACTGTCAGGCTCTTGCCTGCATTGGATGTGGTGCCCTGCACCATGATTACCTTCGCCATTTGTCTGTCTCCTTCTATTGCTGCAAAAATATTTTTGGAACAGCCTGATACCTTGGGATTTATATTTACCAAATATAGAACGGTATCAACGTTTCCAGAATTACTGCTAAAATAATTCCTGCTCCAATCATGGTTAGCATTTCCTTGGCAGGCTTACGCAGTACAAGCACTCCAATCAGCAACACAATAACATTGAGCCAGGAACTGACAGAAATATAAAACATGCCGTATGCAAAAGCAGTATTGATAAAGGCACTTACGATTCCAGCCGAAAGGAGAAGCGCTATCGTTCCCTTTCCTTTCGCATACCAGCATATACATGCAAGAAACGGTGATAAGATGGTCAATCCGGCCCAGATCATCGCATAGCTTTTCGGGAAAAATCCAGCCACAAAATTGCAGTATAAATAATAGCTGGATACCATTCCGGCAAAAAAGAGAAAAACATGGATGGCAGCTGCTACCGGCGTCCGGCTATACACAGCTATGCAAACAGCAATCAACATCCACGGCGCAAAACTGCCCAAGAAATTATGAAGATTGAGAGTCCTGTCTATTATCTGCAATACATATGGCAATTCTGCCTGCCTATAATCCAAATACTTTGAAAATGTTCCCAAGCAGATGCCCAAAAACAATATTCCTATGACAACAGCTATTGCCTCCAAACAGGTTTTGTCCGTTTCCCTGCCGGTATTGCGTCGAAAAAAGGCATCTGTAAAACCTCCAAACTTCGAATTTACATCTCAGGCATAGGTGCATTATAATATCCCAGCTTATGAAAATTGTACCACTCTTCTATTTTCTCCTTACTTGCCACTTTCAAAGTGTGCAAGACCTCTTTTGCAAATTCTAACGCTGCTGTGCCATTCGCTGTAATAACGTTATGATCGCTGACCGCCTGTTTCATAACATATTTTTCTTCGCCAGTATATTCTTTACCAGCCCATTGTTTCAAATCATGCAGATCGTTGCTTGTATGATTTATATCATTCAATACTCCTACTGTACCTAAAAAAGCAGAAGCATCACAAATACCGCCTAATACTTTCCCACTTTGATAACAATTCTGTACCAAATCTTTGACCTGCTTGGTATTTTCATTCCGCCATGTCATTCCGCCAATTAAGATCAAAGCTTCATAATCCGAAGGAATCGATTGCATGTCATAATCTGGCACAACATGAAACCCACCTATAGAGGAAACAGGTTCTTTTGTCAAAGAAGCCGTTTTGACCTCATAATTTCCTTGTCCCAACATGTGTATTGCCGACGATAAATAGGCAGCTTCCCAATCTGCATATTGTTCCAATAGTACAAATACGATCATTTTCTTCATCTTATTTCTCCTTTTTTATCCACGCCATCTGAATCTATCGCACCGTTTTTCTTTCGTTTTACCGTAAAACAAGTATTATCCGCCAATCATCACACCAATATTGCCATATAACGCAATTCTAATCAAACCACAAACGATGAGATGCGCGGGATAATACATATAGAAGAACCATTTCATACCATTCCATTTTCCCCGTTTGCCGTTATAGCTTTTCAGCAATGGAATTGTCAGCGCAACAAACCACTGAATGATACCGTATGTTGGATTGATAAAGACTGCATATACAATCGCATATGCAGATACCCAAATCATCATTCCTGCCATTTGTTTCTTGAAATTGCCCCTGTTTTCGCCGATATGTAAAATTGCCAATACTGCAATACAGCTCCAGTCTGCACAAAATGTAATCACACAGATTGCAGCTATCAAAAGCGTTTTCTGCCATTGCTTCAATCGGTTGCTGTCACCAATAACCAATGCCAGCAGTCCCCAGAACAATGCCCATATCACGCTTGTCTGATTAAATACAGAGGTTTGAAATGGTATAAATGGTATTCCAAATGCAAAGTTGTATGCAAAATGTCCAACTATGGCAAAGACAAACAGTCTTTCTGCATATTTTTTCCAATCATGCGTGTAATGATAACCTTCTGCAATAAAGAACCAAAAAATAGGCGCTGCCAGCCTTCCAATGATATGCAGTACAACAATCCACCAATCGGTGGGATAGCCAGGAAATAATACGGATGTTACGTGGTCAATTGTCATAGCAATCATTGCTATCACTTTTAATTGATTTCCATTCAGCGCTTTTTGTCGCATCATAATCCTCCCTCCAATTCCCTTTCCTCATTTTCCATCGTGTGAAAAGAATTGTAAAGCTGGGTGGTATTATATTTTTAATTCAAAAAAGAGATGATTTTTATGCTCAATAGTGCCTCCGATGAACATATTTGCCGTTCCCGCAAGTTCAAACCCAAGCTTCGTATATAAAGCGATAGCCGGCTTGTTTTGCAGACCGGTATCCAATCGAATCGCTTTGCAATTCAACTGTTTTCCCTTCTCAATGGCAAAGTGAATCATTTCGGTTCCGAATCCACAACCGCCTTGCAAAGGAGGAACACAAAGCAGATGAACGACCATTACTTCCTCTGCATTTGCATCACATTTCCATTTTATTATATTGTATTCTTTTGGCTGTACTTGATTTAGAATCATGCTCGCACAAATTTCATTTTCCCGTTCAATCACATATAGGCTTCCATTCGATAAGCTTTTTTCAGCAGTCTCTCTCGTTGGATAAACGCCCAATTGCCAGACTGTGAATGCACCATGCTCTTTTTCATGAGTCAGCAACTCTACGTAATTCTTTTCAATGCCATCTAGATCCGCCAACACAGCTTTTCTAACCATCATAACCCCGCTTTCTATCATCTTATCGTAATCATCTACAATTCACAGCTGTCTCAAATCACCCAAAAACACCGTTCTGCTTCTGCGGTATCATGTTCCATGCCTTGCCGTTGACAATAATCCGGATATCACAGCTGCAAGTTGGCTTGAGGCAGATCACATTTGCTATTTACACTCCATTTTGAGAAAAATCAATTCTGACCAGCTTTTTTCCGTTCGGCAAGGGCGTTTCCATCTGAAGCTCCTTTTGGTATCCGATTGCAAGCATTGCGTCTGTCAAGCCGTTTTCTCCGATCTCATGAAGTACCTCTCCCAGACGGTCAAACACATGCAGATAAGGGGAATCAGAAACAAATTCTTCATCACTGTTCACTTGGATGATACACGATACATATCCCGGTTTGACCTTTTTGACTGTATTCTGAAAGCTTGCGTAACCGATATACTCAATCAGGAGATTCGCAATCAATAATTCCGCATGTGGTAGTTGTGCACTATCCTGCATCAAATCTGTGCAGAGCGGCTCAAATGTATCCTGTAAATGCGGATAGCGATATTTACAGGTATCCAAATAATTTTTATTGATATCAACACCATAAACCTTATCAAATGTATGTGTATCAATGTGCTCCAAGCCATTTCCACCGGCAACTCCCAAAATCATAGCGGATTTCACAGGATGCGTATAAAACTGTTCTTTCATCATTTGGTTCATTGCCTGAAGCTGATATACGTTGTCCAGGCTCATATGATTTTCATAATCGGTTAAATGAATTGACTCCCATGGGTTATTTTTTTGTTTTTCCATTTGTTCTTCTCCTCTCACAATATCGCGCAATGTATGAAGTAATACAAAATTCTCTGCTTCGGTCCGCACCGCAACACGGAACCACCGGTCATCCAATCCGGCAAAATTCCCACAGGAGCGGATTAAAATACCCTCTTGACGCATTTTCCACACCAAATCTGGTGCACTTTCATTTTTGCACAGCAAAAAATTTGCTTTCCCCGGAATGACGGTAAATCCAAGCTCCTGTAAGCCCTTTTGCAAATATGTCCTCTGTGCTGCAATGTATTTCCGTGTCTGCACCGGAAATGTGACGTCCTGCGCCGCTGCGATACCGCACGCCTGTGCAATCACGGACACAGACCACGGCGCGCCCATATCATACAGCCTATCCAGCAATGTAGCATCTGATGACAGGCAGTAGCCCAGCCGGATCCCCGGCACAGCATACATTTTTGTAAAGGAACGCAACAGAATCAGGTTTGTATGCTCTGCCACATATCCTGTCATCCTAACTAGCTCCGGCTCATCAAGAAAATCATGGAAGCATTCATCTACAATCAGCTTTGCACCGACTGCAGCACAGCGTTCCATACCTTTCTTCACCAGCCATCTCGGCATCACTTGTCCGGTTGGATTATTGGGATTACATAAAATCACTGCATCTGTTTCCGGTGTTACCGCATCCCAAAAGTGGGCGGAAACCGCAAAGCCATCCGATTCCTGCAAAGAAAACCGGACAATGTCACTGCCTGCAAGCTTTGCTGCCTGCTCATATTCCGCAAATGTCGGTGCCGGAAGCAAGATTCTTTTTGGTTTCAAGGCAAACAGCAGCCGATATAATACATCTGCTGCACCATTCCCACAGAAAACCTGATTTTCTAATACATTTTCTCTCTTTGCAATGGCCTTCCGTAATTTCCGGCATTGTGGGTCAGGATAATGTACACAGCCTGCCAATGCCTGCTTCGCAGCTTCCTGTACGCCTTCCGGCATACCAAGAGGATTGATGCTGGCAGAAAAGTCCAGCGGTTCCGATACCCAATCGTCAGCGTAAATATCTCCGCCATGTCTGCTTTCCGTCATATCCATCCCCTCTTATATTTATTTTCTGATAATATATCCATCTTAAAATTGACAAATTACTTCATCTTCAGTTTTACGTTTAAAATGAAATAATTTCCAATAAACCGAATATATATTTTTCATATTCCACAATACATTTATTGCAATCTTTACGGCACATAATATGAAAATCACGTATTGTCTGCGCCGCTTTATTTTTATCATGCAGTACAAATGCCGCATGAGCATATATCGTATGGTATGAAGTTAACGGATCAAGCCGTTCCTTCAATATTTTATCTTTTAATGAATATTCAACATTCTCTGAACCTGCTTTGACAGCCAACATAATTTCACAAAACTGTTTTTCGCAGATTGCTTCATTTCTATAAATGCCCAAAACGCCTTTTGTTTCAATGATTTTATTACATATAAAAAGTACTTTTTTATAATTTTGTCGCTCTAAATGATAATAAATTCTATCAATTGCAAATCCGCATAGCAAGGGATTTCGATAGTCATTATCCGGCAAATCAGCGAACCACTCTTCAGGAAGATCTAAAGGCGTTTTTCCCTCTGATCCAGCTGCATTTATTTTCATGATTCTCCAAAATGCGCGTCTGGCACTCGGATTTCCTATCATCATTAAGATATTATAAGCATCGTTAGCAATCAATCTTGTTCGCATCGGTATTCCATTAGACACTACAAAAAAGAAACTTACAATAGCTGCAAACACAGGTGCCGTTCTCATCATGGTTCCCTCAGGAAACATGAACGCAATTGCGCTAAAAAGGATACCTGAGAGTAAATTGAATATAACTCCTCCTGCATTGTACAAAAAATACGGAATATTATCACTTTCTTCATCCCCTGGTTCCATAGCACATTGACCGCCAGCACCTGCAACACTTGATTTTCCGATCGATATTTTTTCATTTTCTTTATATATCTTAAAATGAAATATTGTAAAAGAAATAAAACGATACCCAGTTGCAAGACCAAACACAAGGTGTCCTGCTTCGTGAACGACAATCTGTAAAACTACAGAAAATACCGCAATCAAAATGAGTAATACAATTTCAAACATACATGATTTCTCCTCAAATTGACGTTTCATCAAATCATGACTACCATATCCACTGCGTTATCAGACAACGCAGCACACATAGCCCGATAACTGCCACCACGGAAGACCAGTACATCAGGCGGTTTGTCCGCACAATATCCTCCGGCTCAATCGGTCTGATATCATCGCCTAATGTCGGCTTTTCATATCGTTTTCCAAAATAATACGCATTTCCAGCCAGCTGGACGCCCAATGCACCGGCACAGGCAGATTCCGTCTGCGCGGAATTGGGGCTTGCATGCTGCAGCCGGTCACGCTGGAAACAGTTCCAGGCACCGCGCATATGCAGTCCCGCAGGCTTTGCACACAGCACAAACAGCAAACCACTGAGACGTGCCGGAATAAAATTCCATACATCATCCATTTTAGCAGAAAACCGTCCAAAATATAAAAATTCGTCATTTTTATAGCCTACCATGGAATCCAGTGTGTTCACGGCTTTATAGGCAAACCCCAGCGGTGCGCCGCCGACCAGCAGAAAGCACAAAGGAGCAATGACACCATCACTGGTGTTTTCCGCAACAGTTTCCACAGCAGCTTTTGTCACCTGTTGTTCGTTCAATTCTGCCGTATCGCGTCCTACAATCCACGAAACATATTTCCGTGCAAGCGGCAAATCCCCGGCTTTTAATGCGTGATAGACCCGCAGGGCTGCCACCTTTAACGATTTTGCAGCAAAAATCTGCCAGCAAAATATTGTTTCCAACACAAATCGTACCATCGGATGCAGCATACCGGCTACCCACAGCAATGCACAAGGAATCAGCCAGGCTGGGATGACAACGAGAAACCATAACAGGATTCCTGCATAAAATTGTCCCCGATCAGATTTCGGAAACCAGTTCCGCAGATGCTTTTTCCAAAACGAAATCATGGAACCGATACCCATCACCGGGTGCCATATATTCTCTGGGTCACCCAATACACAATCTATCAAAAAGCCGAGAAAAACGGCTGCCGCAATCCTCATGCTTCCTCCTTGATGCATTGTGCTATGCCACAGCACATACGGTAAACCCGGTCAGCCTTTGCCGCAATATCACAGCACAGGCGTCCGGTATTTTCGCGCCAGTCCCGCTCAAAAGCATCCATCGGTACTACACCGCAGCCCAGTTCATTGCAGACTACGGTCTTCCCGACAAAATGCTCTGCCTTCGGGACAGGTATGCCTTCCTGCATGGCCTTTTTCACAATGTGATGTAAATTGTCCACAATTTCTGTTTCCGGCGACAGCTTCCGCGCAAAAGCGCTCTTGCCCTGTGCAGCGCCGCCAACAATCAATATGGTCATTTGTTTTCTCTCCCAAATATTAGCGCAGGCATAATCCGCCAATCACAGCAGCGCACAGCACCAGTGTTTCACCTATGGTAATGCACATACCGCATAAATCCCCGGTGATGCCGCCAAAATTCCTGTGACACATGCGGACATGGCACACAAAGTACAGCAAAACCGCTGCAAATGCCAGAATACCAAAGCCTTTTCCCATGATTAGCAGCCAGCAGACACAGGCTGCAATCCAGCCAGCCATGATGTAGGATACCTGCTTTTTATCCGCATTGTCCGCAAACATACATGCCAGACCGGAATCCTTGGCACACTTCTGTGTCACAATCATATTGCCGCCGAATGCACGTGCCAGTGCATATCCTGCCAGCAGCATAACAGCTTCCTTTGGTGCTTCATATATCTGTGCAAACAAGCCGAACTGTACCAGCAGCAGAACAATGATCCACAAAATGCCGAATGCACCGACATGCGGGTCTTTTAAAATATTCAGACGCTTTTCTTTATCTCCATAGGAGCACAGCGCATCACAGGTATCTACAAAGCCATCCAGGTGGATGCCTCCCGTAAGCGCAACAGGAATGAGTACGGCTATCGCTGCATACAGCATTGCACTGAGCTGCCAGTGCTGTGCCAGAAACAGCCAGCCATATTCACATGCACCGACGATAACGCCAATCAATGGCAGAAATCCCAATGCATACCGCATGGTCTTCTTCTTCCATTCCACCTGTGGAAACGGCAGTGCGGAATACAGGCCAAATGCCACCAGCAGCCCGCCGAATAATTCACTCAGCATAGATCTATTTCTCCTTTTATCATCACCGGAATGCCGAAAACACACTCCACAACAGCATCTGCCCGCTGGCTCAAACGCCGGTTCAGCTCTCCCAGTGCATATAAGTATTTCATTGTCCATGCATCATAGGTCACACCGTCTGTGAAAATATCATTCGTGACAACAACGACATGTGCACAGGCTATGGAAAGCTTTTCTATACCTGACAGAATACTCTTCTCCCAGTTTTTCCCTGCCCCCTGCGGCGAAAACATTTCATTCGCCAGTGCATTGCTCATACATTCAAACAACGCTGCTGTATAGCCTGCCGGAACAGCAATCCGGTCAAACTGCTTGGCATGCTCCAGTGTGGTAAAGCCTTTTCCGGCACGCAGGGCACGATGCCGCGCAATCCGTTTCTGTGCCTCTTCCCCTTCGGTTTCCATCGCCGCCACATACAGCATCGGCTTTCCTTCTGCCAGCTGACAGACAATTTTCTCCGCCAGTTCGGACTTCCCGCTGGCAGCGCCTCCTATTACCAGTACAAGCATCGCTCAGGAAAGCGGCTGATACGCTTCGATGTTGCTGTCATCAAAGGTATTGCCGTTACAATAAAGGGACGCTGCTGCATCCAGCAGGCCGAACATCAATACAGCTCCCGTACCTTCCCCCAACGCCATATGTGCATCAATAACCGGCTTGATATCGAGTGCCTGTTCCAGCAGTGCACCGGCAGGCTCTGCTGTATGGTGGGATGGAATCAGATAATCCCGTATCGTCGGGCACATACGTGCGGCACACAATGCAGCAGTACCGGAAATCACACCATCTACAATCGCAGGCAGACCGCAGGCGGCACTGCCCAAAAACAGTCCGGTCAGTCCGCAGATATCAAAGCCGCCGACCTTGGCGAGGATATCAACCGGGTCATGCTGATCCGGCTTCCATCGTGCAATGGCATCTGTGATCACTTTGATTTTCCGTTCCAATCCGGCTGTTGTCAGGCCAGAACCGCGTCCAGTCACCAGTTCCACCGGAGCACGCAGCAAAGCTGCTATGACAGCAGAGGTTGTGGTCGTATTGCCGATTCCCATTTCCCCGGTTGCAATGATGTCATAGCCCTGCATCCGGCACAAATATGCGGTTTCAATACCAGCTTCAATGGCTCGGATTGCCTGTGCGCGGGTCATTGCCGGTTCCTTTGCGATATTTTGGGTGCCATAGGCAATTTTCCGGTGCAGGATACGTTCCCCCTGTACCTCACTGGCAACACCCATATCCACCGGAAGCACATCCGCGCCGGCAGCCCGTGCCATATGACAAACAGTAGAAGTACCATTGGACAGATTCTCCGTAATAATCTTCGTGACATCCTGTCCGCTCTGGGAAATTCCCTCCGCCACAACACCATTGTCTGCGCACATGACAACCACGCATTTCCGGCGCAGGTCTATGCTGGAAGAACGGCGGATTCCGGCAATCCGGATGAGAAGCTTTTCGAGATCACCCAGACCATTCAAAGGCTTTGCAAGCGAATCCCAATGCACTTTTGCCCGTGCCATGGATTCATAATCCAGCGGCAGAATATCCTTTATTGTTTGCTCCAGTGTCATGTTTGTTCCTCCTGATGATAGTTCCGGCAAGCAGACAAAAACCGTTCAGCCGCAGGAATATTGCCTGCAAAATGAATATGCGGATACCCGGCATACAGGTTTTCCGCTGCATGAATACAATCCCATCCGCGCTTACGCAGAGGTTTTTTCGCGTAAAAACAGCTGCCCTGCTGTGTACTCTGGGCATAATGAAATTCATGCGCTGTCAGCTGTTCCCCCGCCTTGCACAGCAGGCAATCCTGTTTTGCCGTCAATGTAACATAGCCAAACTGTTTCAGACGTTTTCCCAGCTGCGCTTCTCCACCGCAGATACCCGCCATCTGCCTGCCTTCCAGATGGTCATGCAGCAGCAGAAAGCCGCCGCACTCGGCAACTGTCGGCAGCTGGTTTTGGATGGCTGTGCGGATTTCTGCCAGCATAGAGGTGTTTTCACTCAGCTGTTCGGCATATAGCTCGGGATATCCACCGCACAACAGCATGCCATCGATCTGTTGAGGAAGCTGCGTATCATACAGCGGTGAAAACGGTACCAGCTGTGCACCCATGCGTTCCAGTGTTTCTAGGCTATCTGCATAATCAAAGCAAAATGCCTCATCCCGCGCTATGGCAATGCGCAGATCGGTTCCACATAACGGAACCTCTGGCAATGCTGCATCCAGTTCCGACGCTGTCCGTGCCAGCGCAAGCAGACCGGGCAAATCCACACCCTCTAGGGCATGCCGCGCCAGCAGATGCATTTTCTGCTTCAAATCCTGAATTTCGCCCGCTGTCACCAGCCCCAAATGGCGGCTTGCTACCGCACAGGCCGGATCATGCGGTATCGCGCCATATACATGGATGCCCGTGTTCTGCTCGACAATATTCGCATAATAATCCGTCATAGATGGCGAAATTCCGTTTAAAACCACACCTCGAATGGTATTTTCCCCAAAAGACAAAAACCCCTTCAGTAGTGCCGCCAGTGTCAATGACATCCCCTTTGCTGAAACCACCAGAATGGTCGGGGACTGTGTAAGATTTGCAATATCTGCTGTAGCGTTTTCCGCAGTGGTTCCGGCAAGCCCGTCATAATAGCCCATAACGCCTTCGATGACGGAAATATCCCGCCCGGCGCTGTTTGCCAGCAAAGCCGGAACCAGTTCTCTGCCACAGAGAAAAGCATCCAGATTTCGTGACCGTGTGCCAATAATCCGGCTGTGAAACATCGGATCAATATAATCCGGTCCACACTTGAAGGCGGCTGTATCCAGCCCCTGCTCCACAAACGCCTGCAGCAGCGCACAGGTAATCGTTGTTTTGCCGCAGCCACTGCCTGTACCGCCGATCACCAGCCGCGGTGCCTTTGCACTCACAGATTGCCTCCAATCAGATAAACGGGGTTCTGCGCCATCATCATATGATAGCTGCCCACTTTTTTGGCTTTGGAAATATTGGCACAGGAAATTTCCACAACAAAGCCATGGTCTTCCAGTGCCTTCACTGCTGCATGCACGGTTTCCAGTGCAATGGCAGTCACCAGTATCCGTGCATTGGGATTTTTCTCTTTTACAGCTGCTATAATTTCCGCCATGCTGCCGCGGCTTCCGCCGATAAAGACGCAATCCGGCGCAGGAAGCCCTTCCATTCCCTCGGGAGCCATGGCTTCAACCACTGTAACATGATAGCATCCCGTACGAACGCGGTTGCGCTCGATTAAGTCCAGCGCTTCCCGCTTGCATTCCACTGCATACACCTGTCCACGGTTTGCCCGCCGCGCAAGTTCCATGGAAACCGATCCTGTACCGGCCCCAATATCATATACAACATCTGTCGGTTTAACGGAAAGCAGATCACACGCCAGCCAGCGCACCTCCTGTTTGGTCATGGGCACATCACCGCGGATGAAATCACAATCCCGCAAAGCACGGCTGGCATCCGCAGGACGGTCATTTTCCATCATCATGACACACAGGTCACCAAATTCCAGCTGCGCCAACTGTTCCGGCAAACCGGATACCATGCGTTCGTCCTGTGCACCGAGATTTTCACCGACTGTAACCGTTACATGGTTCAGCCCCGCCTGCGCCAGCTGTCGACACAGCACATGTGCCTTATTCTGGCCTCCGGTCAACGTGATGACCTTTTTGTTATAGCTGACAGCTCCCAGCAGCGCACCAGAGCGCCCATGCATACTCAGCAGCACAGCATCATCATACGAGGTCCCTGCTTGGGCACAAAAAACCTGTATGCTGCTCATTCCCGGTAAAATATGTATGCTTCCCTGCCCCGCCAGGCTTTGGGACAGGGATTTTGCCGCGCTGTAAAAGCCGGTATCGCCGCTGAGCAGGATGGCGGTTTTTCCTTCCTGCCCGCGTGCCATGTCCGACAAACTAGAGAACGGAACCGTCTGGATATCATTCCGGATACCCAACAAGCGATCCGCCAGCCGCGCAGTAGACAAAACGGTATCCACTTTCTCAATTGCCTGCCGTGCCTGCGCTGTCAGCATTTCTTCTGTGCCCATGCCGGCACCAATCAGGTAAAATTCCTTCATGCCTTTGCGCTCAGCTCTGCCATAACTGCTCTTGCAGCCTCGACAGTTGCCAATAAATCCTGTTTGGTATGTGCGGCGCCGACAAACATCGCTTCAAACTGTGCCGGAGCCAGATATACCTTGTGCTTCAACATAGCTCTGAAATATGCCGCATAGCGTTCCAGATCACTGGATTTTGCACCGGCATAGTTGCTAACCGGGTGTTCGGTGAAGAACACACTGAGCAGGGAGCCAATCTGATTGACCGTACAGCCCAAATGGTATTCTGCTTCCAGCGCACGCAGCTGCTGTGCCAGCCAGGCGGCATCCGCTTCAATCTGTGTATAGATCTCCGGATGCTCATTCAGTATGGTCAGCTGTGCCAGACCTGCCGCCATAGCAACAGGATTTCCGGACAACGTACCCGCCTGATAAACCGGGCCTGTTGGCGCCACCTGTTCCATCAGCTTTTTCGGGCCTGCAAATGCGCCAACCGGCATGCCGCCGCCGATAATCTTGCCAAAGGTGACAAGGTCCGCACGTACGCCGAAATATTCCTGTGCACCGCCGCGGGCAAGACGGAATCCCGTGATAACCTCGTCAAAAATCAGCAGGGCTTCATATTGATCGCAGAGATCACGCAGTCCCTGTAAAAAGCCCTCCGCAGGCAGGACAACACCCATATTCGCCGCTACTGGCTCCACAATCACAGCTGCCACCTGATTTTTATTCGCCGCAAGCAGCTGTTCCACGCTGTCCAGATCATTATAAGTTGCCGTCAAGGTATTTTCCGCAATGGATGCCGGAACTCCGGCAGAATCCGGCCTGCCTTGTGTCAGCGCACCGGACCCAGCCTTCACCAGCATGGAGTCGGAATGTCCATGGTAACAGCCCTCGAACTTGATCATTTTATCCTTTCCCGTGGCGCCGCGTGCCACACGAACTGCGCTCATAACCGCTTCCGTGCCGGAATTGACCATGCGTACCATCTCAATATGCGGAACCATGGAAACCACCAGTTCAGCCAGCTGGGTTTCGCGTCCGGTCGGTGCGCCAAAGCTCAAACCGCCCTGCATCGCCTCCGCTGCCGCAGACAGCACATCCGGATGGGCATGTCCCAGAATCATCGGCCCCCAGGAGCCAACATAATCAATATATTCCACACCGTCAACATCGGTGACATACGCGCCCTTTGCACTGCGGATAAACCGCGGTGTCATACCAACCGCACGATATGCACGAACCGGGCTGTTGACGCCGCCCGGCATGACCTGACATGCCTGTTCAAACATTTTCTGCGAAGTGTCCATATTAACCGATATCTCCCTTCTTCATGGCCTGCGCCAGTTCTTTTGCATAGTAGGTGATGAGGATATCCGCACCGGCACGGTAAATGCTCAGGGCGGATTCACACATGATACGGTATTCATCCACCAGGTCAGCCGCCGCAGCTGCCTTAATCATGGCGTATTCACCGCTGACGGAATATGCTGCCAGCGGCAGGTCAAAGCGTTCCTTTGCCTTCGCAATGATGTCCAGATAGCTCAGGGCGGGCTTAATCATGATGATGTCAGCTCCTTCCTGAATATCCAGCTCACATTCCAGCATAGCTTCCCGGCTATTGTGCGGGTCCATCTGATAGGACTTGCGATCACCAAAGGACGGCGCCGAGCCTGCAGCATCGCGGAATGGGCCATAAAATGCAGATGCATACTTTGCAGAATATGCCATGACCGGCACATTGATAAAGCCATTTTCATCCAGAATATCGCGGATGACGCCGACACGTCCATCCATCATGTCCGACGGTGCTACCATATCCGCACCAGCCTGTGCATGGGAAAGTGCAGTTTTTGCCAGACATTCCAGCGTCTTATCGTTGTCGACATAGTGGTCACACAGGATACCGCAGTGACCATGGGAGGTATACTCACACATGCAGACATCCGTGATGACATAAAAATCCGGATACTTTGCCTTGATTGCACGGATTGCCTGCTGGACAATGCCATCTTCAGCCCATGCACCGGAGCCGATTTCATCTTTATGCTCCGGAAGACCGAACAGGATCACTTTTTCCACACCGGCTTCAATGCACGCGTCAATGGCTTCACAAATGCGGTCCGGTGACCAGTGGTACTGTCCCGGCAGGGATGGAATTTCGCGCTTGATATTTTCGCCCTCGATCGCAAACAGCGGATAGATCAGGCTGGATGGTGACATACGGGTTTCCCGCATCATAGAACGCAGGGTCGGTGTCGTGCGCAGTCTGCGCGGACGGTTAATCAGATTCATTTTTTATTTCCTCCTGTAAGGTCGTAAGCATTGCGTCAATGGTGGCATTGGCAGCGGTGATGGTATGCATTCCTGCGGCCTTTGCCACTTTTTCTGTTGATGGACCAATACACAGCGCAGTAAAGCTTGTCAAATTCGTGTTTTCCGGCAGGCTTTCCACAAAGCCGCGCACCGTAGAAGCACTGGTAAATGTGACATAATCAATGGCACCGTGAGCAAGCATATCTGCAAGCTCCTCACTGCGTTCATTGTAGTAATATGTCTGGTAAACCGGTACGTCATCAAACAAAATGCACGCCTGTGCCAGCAGTTCGGGCAGCTCCGGCGTGCCGATCTCTGCACGCAGCATCAGCACACGCTCACCCTCCTGCACCAGCCGAATCAGACCTTCCGCCAGATGGACGGAATCATACACTGCCGGAACATAATCCGCACGCAGGCCGTGCTCCTTCAGCTTTTTGGCTGTACCGGCACCAATCACAGCAATTTTCATATGCGCCAGATTGCGCATGTCCATTTCTGCGGCATCCAGCAGCTGTACCAGTACATCCACACCCGTCGGGCTGGTCAGTATCAGCCAATGATACTGGTCAATTGAAGCCAGCGCTTCCACGACCGGCATGTTCGGCCAGATGGTCTTGGTTTCAATGCACGGATAGGAGATGACATCGGCGCCCAGTTTGCGCAGCCGTTCGGTAAGCGTCCCCGCACGCTGCTTGGGACGGGTCACAACTACCTTCACGCCATGCAGAGGCAGTCTGTCAAACCAGTCAAAGTCATTCGACAGCGAACACACACTGCCGACAATCAGAATCGCCGGGCTGGAAATCCCGGCTTCCCGCATTTTCTGTGCAAGTGTGCCTACATTCGCTACCAGCTTCCGCTGTTCTGGCAGCGTTCCTCGCTCGATCATGGCAGCCGGCATATCCGCTGACATCCCAGCCTGCATCAGACCATCCAGAATCACCGGTGTACTCGCCACACTCATAAGGAATACAAGCGTACCCTTATGGCGGACAAGTGCGTCAAAATCAATATTCAGTGCACTGCCAGCCTTTGCATGTCCGGTGATAACATGCACCGAAGAAGTGAAATCCCGATGGGTAACCGGAATGCCCGCATATGCCGGAACAGCCAGGGCACTGGTGACACCGGGTATGACCGCAAAATCAATGCCGTTTTGTGCCAGAAGCTCCAGTTCTTCGCCGCCGCGACCGAACAGAAAGCAATCTCCACCCTTCAGCCGTACGACGTTCTTTCCTTCTTTTGCTTTTTCCAGCAGGATTTCATTGATCTGCCATTGCGGTACCGGATGATGGCTGCTCTGTTTGCCGACATCAATCCGCTCCGCTTCCGAGGGAATCAGTTCTAGAATTTCTTCTCCCACCAGACGGTCATATACAACGACATCGGCTTTCTCAAGCGCCTGACGGCCTTTTACGGTCAGCAGTCCCGGATCGCCGGGTCCCGCTCCAACCAGTGTTACATGTCCTTTCATTACGATCCCTCTCTTTTCATCCGCAGGGCGAGTGCAGCAGCACATGCTTCACTGTCAGCCCGCGGACAAGTGATGGTTTCAATGCTGGAATACATGCGGTCCTCCGTGACATACAGACCAGTCAGCTTCACGGTAGCTGTATCCACAAGCTGTGCAAATGCCGCTACCGGAGACGAGCAGCCCCCATCCAGCGCGCGGATAAAGGCACGCTCTGCCATGGCACAGTCCCATGCATCCGCATCGTGAAATTTCGTTAAAACATTTATGTCAAATCCCTTCCGCGCCTGTACTGCGAGAACGCCCTGGCACGCAGACGGGAGGATTTCTTCCGGTGTAAAAATATGGTGAATCCGCGCGTCCAGACCCAGGCGGTGCAGTCCCGCCTGTGCCAGGATCAGGGCACCATATTCCCCGCTGTCCAGCTTGCGCAGACGGGTCTGGATATTGCCCCGCACGGGCTTGACTTCGATGTGGGGATATAATGCTTTGATTTGAACGGCACGCCGTGCGGACGCACACCCAACCGGCTTTGTTTGATCCCACTGCGTACAGCCCTCCGGCAGGACAAGCACATCATACGGTGTCTCGCGGCTGGATACTGCCACCAAGGGCAGATTTTCGTTGAGCTGCGCCGGTAAATCCTTCATCGAATGCACTGTCAAATCCACCTCACCTGCCAGCAGTGCACGGTCAAGCTCCCTGACAAACAATCCCTTGCCGCCAACTTTATCCAGCGTACGGTCGAGGATTTTGTCTCCTGTGGTTTTCATCGTTACCAGCTCAATCTCAATAGAAGGGTCATACGCACGGATAGCGTCGATCACCATTTCACTCTGAATGACAGCCAGCTTGGATTCCCGGCTGCCTACCCGTATCGTCCTGCTCATCCGTTCTCCTCCTGTAAAACTGCTTCAATCGCACGGGCTGCCCGTGCTGTTTTTTTATGGTCACTGCCGTCAGACACCAGTCCTACTGACAAGCCTGCACCCGTACGCACGGCGGGGAAAAAAAACGTGCATTCACTGCGGTTGTCCGCTGTGCTGACAAAGATATTCCGCTGTACGCACAGCTCATATACTGTATGGTTGATCTCCCGGCTTTCTGTAGCTGCTGTCACAAGGAATTTCCCGTTCAGATCCTCCGGCTGGAAGGTACGCCTCACCAGAACAGCTCCTTCCGGCGGTTTACCCTCCGGAGAAACCACTGTCACCCTCGCACCATAACGGAGCAGTACCTCCGCCCGGTGTGCGCCGATTTTTCCACAGCCCACAACCAGACAGTCCCGCCCAGTCAGATCGACAAACAGTGGGAACCGCGGTGCTTTGTGCCCGCGGGAAAGCAGCAAATCCCGCACCCCATCCGGTGTCATGCCCTCTTCCTGCGGGCGGTCAATCAGAAGGACCTTACAGCCGCATCGTTTTGCCGCTGCCAGCTTCTCCGGTAACCCGCCTGCCTTCCCGGTGTCCTTCGTCACCAGCCATTCGGCATGGCAGGTATGCAGGAGGGCCGTATTGAGTTCCTCGGAAAACGGCCCCTGCATCATGATAATATGTGCTGCCGGAAAACCGAGATTCTGACAGATTTCCATGGAAGCTGTTGCCGGAAGCACCCTCGTCCATAGCCTCTCCTGGTACTCCGGAACTGCTGTAAAACAGTGCAGCTCCTTGCTGCCAACCGTCAACAGCACATTTCCCTCTGTGCCAGCCAGATATTCCGCTGCTTCCGCTGCGCTGCCGACATGGACTGCACCTTCCGCCTCGGTCTTCGGACGAAGAAGCCGGACATACCTGCAATCCACAGCCTCACATGCCCACCGGATATTTTTGCTGACCTCTACCGCATAAGGATGCGTTGCATCAACCACAAGCTCGGCTTCCTGCAAAAAATCCGTCATTTCCTCCGCTGTCATCCGCCCGGTATGCACAGTAATCCCCGGCATTTCCGGCAGGACTTCTTTTCCATATTCTGTCGCCACACAAACTGTTGCAGAAATTCCGGCTTTGGACAACTGCTCACACAGTGTCCGCCCTTCACTGGTCCCGGCAAAAATCACGCGCTTCATTTGTTTTCATATCCTCTCGGTGTGACAAGCTTTCCGTTGATGATTCTCGTCTGGCTGTTGCCGATAAATACCGTTGTAAACATATCCACTTTTGCATCCCGCAATGCAGCCAGCGTATAAATTTCTCCCTGTTCCCCATCCCGTCCGATGTTGCGCACAGTACCGCAGGGCGTTTCCGGCGCCTTGCTCTTCAGCATGATATCACATGCTTTCTGCAAATAATCCGCACGCTTCCGGCTGGACGGATTGTACAGACAGATGCAGAAATCTGCCTGAGATGCCAGATCAAGCCGCTTTTCAATCTTTTCCCATGGTGTGAGCAGATCGCTCAGGCTGATAACGGCAAAATCATGAATCAGCGGGGCCCCCAGTACAGCGGCGCCGCCACAAGCTGCTGTAATGCCCGGAATCACTTCAATTTCCAGCTCAGGATAGTCCGCACAGACCTCATGCATCAGTCCAGCCATGCCATATACACCGGCATCACCGGAACAGATCATGGCAACAGATCTGCCGTTCCGCGCAGCATCCCGCGCTTTGACACAGCGGTCAATCTCCTGTTTCATAGGAGTCTGTAGAATTTCCTTATTGCCAATCAGCGGACGTACCAAATCAATATATGTGGTATAGCCCGCAATGATATCACTTTTTTCCATGGCAGCCAGCGCACGCGGTGTCATCTGCTCCGCGCCGCCCGGTCCAATGCCAATGACATACAATTTCATGGTGTCCTCCTGTCCCGCAGCTGCGGTGCCTTGCGTAAAATGGCTTCCCGGCAGTTTTCCAGCGCACCGTCGGATAACGCGCCCTGCAGCCCGCTGAACAGCAATCTTGCAGCCCTTTCTGCTGCCAGCCTTGCCGCTTGCTCCATTTTCTCCATAACTTCCGGCTGTTCCCCATCGGATAAAACAGCAAAGTCATAGCCGGTAGCAATGCGTTCGGAAACCAGCCCGCACAGGTCATCCATCAATGGCAAGGCTTCCCGATAGGCACACCAGCGGGTCAATTCCATCATTTCCTCTTCGATGATATCCTCCACCTGCCGCCGGTCATTTTCATCCACATGGATATCTCTTCCGCCCATGCTGTCCATATCCAGAAAGGTTTTGACATCAGACAACTCACGTATTGTCGGTTCGATATCACGCGGAATAGACAGGTCACAAACCGCCTGCGGAATCCTGTCCAGCTTTTCGAGATTTTCCCGTGTGATCGTATAATGCGGGCTGGTTGTGGCACTGAGCAGGATATCACATTCCGGTATCAGCTTCATGCGTTCGTCATACGCAATGGTACGGCAGCCCGCCGGGACAATGGTATGTCCATGACGGTAGGAACGCAGCGTGACCGTCACCTGACATCCCTTTGCTGCCAGCAGGCTGGATGCCAGCCGTCCCATTTCTCCATTGCCAATGACCAGTGCATGTTTTCCTGCCAAATCTCCCATAGCGGCTGCCAGAAGCTCTACCGCCTGTCCAGCCACTGAAAGCGGCGCCGCAGAAAGACGCACCTGTGTCCGGCTGCGTTTTCCAGCCGTTGCCGCGAGCCGGAACAGCTGGCTCAGAACAGCGTCTGTACTGTCCGCCTCATGGGCAATCTGATAGGCATGTTTGACCTGCGATACAATCTGGTCTTCCCCAAGAATCTGGGAACATAAACCGCAGGAAACCTCCATCAAATGGCGTTTTGCGGCTTCATCAAAGCGCTCACAAAACAAATCCTCTGCACCTTCTGCAAGTGCGGCCTGACATAGGATTTCCGCCGGATGCAGAGCAGCATCCCCGCTGAGATACAATTCTGTCCGATTACAGGTGGACAGCAGCACACAGCCATCAATCCCATCCATCTGTACAATCTGACGGCACAATCTGTCAACCTGACTGTTTGTAAAAGAAAAAGCCTCTCGCTTGTCCATATCCGCATTTTCCCAGTCAATTCCGGCCATACAAATGCTCAAAATGCTGTCCTCCAATCCTCACAATACATTGAAATCGTCATACCGTTCTGTGCAGTCTTTGCCAGCAGGCAGGCTCCTTCCCCGGATGCCTTTGCCGCCGATCTCTGGCAGACATTGTCAGTCCCGGTCGTTCTGCGCACAAATTCCGAGATAGGGAAATCTCCCTGCACCTGTTCCAGTTCCTGTGCCGTATAAAAGGATGCCGGAACCTTCCACGCCTCTGCCAGCTTCCGTACTGCCGGTTCATCCTGCTTCAAGTCAATAGATGAAACCGATGCGATGGCACGCAGATCCATATGCATGTCATATACTATCATTTCCGCCCAGCTCTGCAGTTTTTCCGGCGGTGTATTGCGTCTGCAGCCCACGCCAACATGCACAATCCGCGGAACCAGCTGCAAAGTATGGTCAAATGGTAGTCTTTCCCTCTGATAAATTGAAATCTGAATGCCGTTTTTCAGTGTTCTATCTGTGGTCACACCCTCGGGCAAAGTCCCGGAAACTGGAAAATCACTGCACAGTCCGACACGTTCCCCCCGCAGGAGTGCACCGGAAATATATTTGATACACTCAATATTGCATACCGTGCAGCTGTGCTCCACTGCCCAGCTGTCAACAGCAAAGATGCCGCGTCCATCGGTAGCTGTTGTCACAACTGGAATTGCATGGAGCGCTCCCGCAAGCTGCTCTGCCAGACGGTTTGCACCGCCGATATGCCCAGATAGCAGCGGAATCACAAACCGTCCGTTTTCATCCATTGCAATCACAGCCGGATCGGTATCCTTACTTTTGACAAAGGGTGCAATCGCCCGCACAGCAATACCTGTGGCGCCAACAAAAATAATGGCATCCTCTTCTGCCATAGCACGCTGTGCAAACGCCTGTACATTGCTATAGGGCAGAAAGCCTTCTGCCTTTGCATATAATTTTACTGCATCATCTGTCAGCCGTGCGGCTATATTTCTGCTCAGTGCGCGTCCGCGGTCTGTAAAAGCAATGACGCTGATGTTCACGTTCCCGCCTCACGGTATCCATGCGCAAAAGCCGGGTCATACAGCTTGGAACGCTCATACTGATCTCCCAGAAAACCGCCAATGGTAATCAAAGCAGTTTTATGAATACCATTTTCTTTTGCTGTCTGCTCCAGACCTGCAATCGTGGTACGGAATACCTTTTCATCCGGCCAGGTTGCCTTATAGACGATGGCTGCCGGAGTTTCCGGTGCATAGCCGCCCGCAATCAATTCCTCCGCCAGCTTTCCCAGCATACCGGAGGACAGAAACAGCACCATCGTACTGCCATGCGCTGCCAGCGCACGGATGGATTCCCGTTCCGGTACGGGTGTACGTCCCGCCATACGGCTTAAAATAACCGTCTGGCTGACATTCGGCAGAGTATATTCCGCCTGCAACGCTGCTGCCGCACCACAGAAGGAAGAAACGCCCGGACATACCTCATATGGAACGCCCTTTGCATCCAAAATATCCATCTGCTCCCGGATCGCACCATAGATAGACGGATCACCAGTATGCAGGCGGACAACCTTTTTGCCTGCCTGCGCTGCCGGAATTATCACATCCATTACCTGTTCCAGCGTCATGGAAGCGCTGTCATAAATCGCGCACCCATCCTTTGTGCGTTCCATATGTGCCGGATTTACCAGAGAACCGGCATAAACTACAACATCCGCCTGTTCCAACAGCTTTGCGCCGCGGACAGTAATCAAATCCTCGGCACCGGGGCCTGCTCCAACAAAATGAATCATTTTACTGTTTCTCCTCTTTCCTGCGTGCTGCAATGCAGTCCGCTGCACCTTCCGTCTGCATCATCACGCCATATCGGTTTGTAAATATCACATAATTCACAGCAAACGGCCTGCCGGATTTTCCAGCTGTCCGATGGGTCAGATGTGACCGTATTTTCTTAGAAATGGAAGCCAAAACCGGCTTGTCCAGCCCTGCTTCCCGTAAAATATCCAGACAGGCATCTACTGTGACCGCCTGCATCAATCTGCATACGGTTTCCGTATCCGCACCGCACACAGCTGCATGCGCTGCAAAAATCTCCTGTCTTGCATCGGCATAAGCAGAATGTGTCTGGAACACGCCTGCTGCCAGTTTAATCAGTTTTCCCGCATGTCCGACCAATAAAACACCGTCAAATCCACAGTAAACCGCATAGTCCAGTGCTTCTCCGAGGAAATTCGAGCATTTTACACCTCTGGAAATGTCCAGCCCCAAGGTGTCCCGTGCAAAATCTTCTCCGTAATTGCCCGGGCAGAGCAGCAATGTCCGCTGTCCCACAGCATAGCGTGCATCAATATCCACATGGATGGTATCCACCAATGCCTGCTCACTCATTGGCTCTACAATGCCGGTGGTTCCCAGTACGGACAGGCCGCCGAGAATGCCCAAATTCGGATTCATTGTCCGTGCTGCAATCTCTTGCCCGCCCGGAATGGAAATCACAACAGAAAATCCGCCGGGATATCCATATTCCTTTACCACAGCTTCCAGAGCCTGTTTGATCTGCTCTCTCGGTCCGGGATTAATGGCTGCTGTCCCGACCGGCTGTGCCAGCCCCTGACGCGTAACCCGTCCGACGCCTTCTCCACCGTCAATGACAATCTCGGTTTCCGTACAGGAAACAGTGGCATAAACCAGCATGCCATGGGTAATATCCGGGTCATCCCCAGCATCCTTCCGCACAGCACAGCGCACATATTCCGGTGTACGCGTCATATCCTCAATATCCAGCGTCAGCAGAATACCCTTTGGCGTCATCAGCTGTACCTGCCGCACCGGTTCACCACGGAGCAAGGCAACAGCGGCTGCCTTGGACGCAGCCGCTGCACAGCTACCGGTTGTGTAGCCTAAAGCAAGCTTTTTTTGATTTTTTACCACATACCGGTCCATATGACGGTCCTTTCCGTGTATTTTGCCGATATCAGTCCTGAGCCATACGCTTTTCTGCCAGCTCAGTTAATGCTGCATAATCTGCCAGGCTGAGCTTTTCGCCGCGTATCCTTGCATCAAAGCCACAATCCGTAATAAGCTGGATAATGCCTGCTTTCCCCAGGGGATTGCCCAATACAGAATTTAATGCATTGGCAAGGGTCTTGCGGCGCTGTCCAAAGGCCGCCTTCACCAATGAGAAAAACAGCTTTTCATTGCATACGGGAACCGGCGGTTGGCTGCGGGGTATCAGCTTGACCACAGCAGAATCTACCTTCGGCTGCGGCACAAAGCAGTCCCGCGGTACCTCAAACAGGATTTCGGCATCTGCATAGTAATCAATATAAATGGAAAATGCACTGTAATCCGGGCTTCCTGCGGGCGCACAGATCCGCTGTGCCACTTCCTTCTGTACCATAACGGTAATCGCCTGAAAGGCATTGGAAGCCAGCAGCGCGGTAATCGCCGGCGTAGTGATATAATACGGCAGATTGGCGCAGGCATATACTGGTGTATCTCCGAATTTCTCCTGACAGATACCCGCCAGATCACATTTCAGTACATCGCCCTGTACAATATCAATATTGTCACAGCCAGCCAGTGTTTCCCGCAATACCGGAAACAGATTGCGGTCCAGCTCAATGGCACATACCTTTTCCGCACGCTGCGACAGCTGCTCGGTCAGACAGCCCATGCCCGGACCAACCTCCAGCGCGCAGCTGGTCTGATCCACGCCACAGGAATCTGCAATTTGTGCCGGAACCCACGCCGCTGTCAGAAAATTCTGTCCCAGCGACTTGGAAAACCGGAAGCCATGCTTGCCAAGTACATACCGGATATCATCAATGTTACAAAGATCCATTTATAGTCCTCATCTTTCAAGCATTTGACAGCTGTAAACGTCTGTCTATAGGTATTTGTATTATACACTGTTTGCCAAATGCTTGCAATCAACTTCCCGCATTACAGTAATAATTCCAAAAGAATAATCAAAAATCAAAAAAATTCCCGGCATTTCCTGCCGGGAATCACATATCTTATTTAGTTCAGGATATAGACCTTTGCACTTAGTCTGCCAAATCTGTTAAATTCCGCGACGGTATTGAAATACATCTCGATACGGTTGCCATTAATGGCTCCGCCGGTATCCGCTGCAACTGCGGTTCCATAAACCCAGGAGCTGCCATCTGCAGAAGTGATATAAAGCTTTGTGCCAAGCGGAATGACACTCGGATCAACTGCAATTCTGCCTACCTGTGCGCTCATGCCGCTTGCCGTGGTACCGCCGCCGCTGTATGCGGTTGCTTCTACAGTGATCACCTTGGAATAGCTTATGCTGGAGCCAGAGGATGTCGTAACAGACGGTTGCTTGGTGCCGTTTTCAACAATCTCAGTTACCGGTTCCTTTACAACCTGAGAACCTACCTGTACGCAGGCAACCTGTTCGCCGTCATGATAGGTATATTCCAGTGTGATTTCCTCAACACCGTTGACACCCTTCTGTGCTACACGGGTCTTGCCAGCCTCCAGATCACTTGCATCGCGGGTTTCCGTCGTATAGGCAATTTCCTGTGTCTGGGTCTTCTGTGCCGTGGTAACACGGGTTACCGTAATATTGGTCGGCTCTGTAATCTGGGTATCCTTGGAAGGCTCCACCAGATCATCCTCATCCAGCTCAATGCCAGCCTTTCTGATGATGCTGGAAACACTTGCGTCACCGGTGTAAACGGTTTCCGTCTTGCCATCTGCTGTGACAGTAACATGATAGTTTTGCTTTACTGTCACATCATAGCCGTTTTCATTTTCTACAATGGAAACAATGCTGTAATCCTCTTCGTTAAACGAAGAACGCTGCAGCGCTGCTTCTGCATCACCCTGATACATGGATATAAATTCCGTCGTATTGCCGTCTGTAATGGCATAATCGTCCATGCCGACAGCAATTACCGGAAACGTCATTGCTGTTGTAACGACCAGCGCTGCCAGCGGGATGGCACGGCGCTTTAAATGTCCTCTTGTAACATGAAAATTCTTTTTTGATGGTAACAGGTTCATAAAACTCCTTTCGCCCGAACCGCACTTCCAACCTGTAGCCGTGCGGACGCTTCACTGCCCTTCTCATAACAGGCAGAACTTTAAAAATTACAACCAGAATGCAATTTGATTACAATTCGGTTACATTCACTAATTTATGTGCATTGTAGCGCAAAAATGGCTCAAAGTCAAGGAAATTCCGAACTTTTCGTCACCATTTACACTCCGTTTACAATTTGTTCACATTTTTGTTGTTAATCTGCACAATTATCTGCCTCAATTTTCCGCTTTATTGAAAAACCTGCAAAAATGTGAAATATCTGACAAAACGTTTTTTGTTGCGCACTTTTCATGAATTTTACAATTTCTGACGTAATTTTTCTATTTTCCCTTTGGAAATTTTTCCATTTCAGTGTACAATAGAACTATATTTTCTGTAATTTTTTTGGAAGGAATGGCCGCTTATGAACCCTGTCCCGCATTATCCGCCGTTGCCGGAGGTTGTTTACCATTATTGCAGTGTGGAAACCTTTTTCCAGATCATCACCAATCATACACTGCGGTTATCCGACATCGAAAAGAGCAACGATTTTATGGAGAAAAAGTGGGCGATCCAGCAATGCCTGCAGCATATCCGCAATAACCTGCATAATCCCAAATATCCCTGCAGCCGCCAGCCCGGACTTGCTGCCGATCTGCTGAAGGAAATGGAACAGCAGTTTCAGCACTACAATACCATGATTCTCGCTGCCTGCTTTTCTTCGGAACGCGATCTGCTCAGCCAGTGGCGCGGCTATGGGGACAATGGCTATGGCATCTGTATCGGCGTTTCCTCCAAATCGGAATTTCAGCCCGCATATCACCGTGCAGAACAGTATCTCAATCTAAAGGGCAGCGACCAGGCCCTGCCATCCAGTCTTTTGTTTGCTAATATACGATATACAACGACCGAAATAGAAGCAATCTGTATGCAGATGTTCTGTATCTATATGCGCTGGCTTCCGCTGCGCACATCGGTGGAAGAGGCAGCTTCTCAGCTGATACGCATTTTATACCCGGCGCTTCCATTTTTCAAATCCCGTGCCTTTTCAGAAGAAGCAGAATGGCGCTGTGTTTATTATCCAGAGCTTCCAGCACCGCCTTATGAAACCAAAACCTTTGATGAATCCCGTTTTCAGAAACTTCTCGCCGCGGAAACAGTGGAACAGCAGCTGGACCGTTTCCGTATCCTGCCTCTGGATTACCGCCTGCGAAAAAATAACCTTGTCCCCTATCGGGATCTCGCTTTCGACGGCTGCCAGGGTGCCTTTATTCGCAGTATCACGATTGGACCGAAATGTCCCTTGAACCGGGAAACCGTAAAAGTGTTTCTGGAACGAAAGCATATTCCCATTGACCTGAAGGACATTTATCTGTCCGATGTTTCTTATCGCTGATGTACATAGAAAACCATTCCCGAAGCTATTTGGGGGAAAGCAAAAGACCGCACAGCCAAAGCTGTGCGGTCTTTTCATCTCAACAATCTGTCATATATGTGTTTGTTGTTCTGAATAAATTTGAATGTGTTATTACTTTTTGCAATATAACAGACTATTGAAATGCAATGCTACGCTTCCGGCGCATTCGAATAAATCGAAATGCGCCAGAGTTGGAATATAGATAAAAGAATAGAATTGGCTGAAAAAGATATCGTTTCTATTGGCTTTCAATCAGGCCTAGTTTTTCAAATGCCTGATATAGTCCGTCCCTCTCGACGTCTTCCGTAACGTAATCAGCAGCAGCCTTGATCTCCACGCCGCCATTTCCCATTGCAACACCATACGCACAGTATTCCAGCATGGGAATGTCAACTTTCGCATCGCCAAAAGCAATGGTATTTTTCCGCTCTGCGCCAACATAATGCAGTAATTGTTCGATTGCATTGGCTTTGGTGATATTTTTCACACCGAAGTCACCAAACAATGCTGTTTCCCCTTTTCCTCCCCACGTACCATTCTGCAGGTCAGGAAAGGCCTTCTGTGCATCCAGAAAATCCTGGTAGGAATGAAGGATATAACTGATTTTATTGACGTCATCGCGGTATAACACACCATCGAAAATCATTGCTGGAAAAGCTTTGCGTACAGTGATTTTCCCGGCATCAGCTACATTCTTTTGAGCAGAATACTTTTGAACAACAGGCTCTCCCTGTTCTTCAAAATGTTCGCTGACAAATAATCCATTGTTGCTTTCCAGATAAAATTCCAGCTTTCTCTCATGCAGCCAGTCCACAACTCTCCGGCATTGATCTGCGGTTATCATCTGATGCAGTATAACATGCCCATGATCTTCTACATAGCTGCCATTTCCGCCAATCATACCGTCGAGACCAATATCCCACAGATCTTGGTAAACCTCTGCCTTGCTGCGTCCGGTGCTGATATAAACACGATGTCCATTCTTTCTGCACTGGCGGATTGCTCTTACCGCCGATGCAGGGATATTGTTTTCATAATCAACGAGCGTGCCATCTACATCAAGAAAGATAATCTTCTTTTCAAACATTTTTCATCACAGCTCTTCGCCGTTGGTTTCAATGACCTTCTTATACCATGCAAAAGATTTCTTCCTATAACGGTTTCCGGTGCCAGTTCCATCATCGTTCAGATCGACATAGATAAATCCATACCGCTTGCGCAGTTCGCCTGTTGTGAACGAGACAACATCAATGCAGCCCCATGGCGTGTATCCCATCAGATCAACACCATCGATTTCAACCGCTTTTTTCATTTCTTCAATATGGGACTTCAGATAATCAATACGGTAGCTGTCATCACAGGTGTGGTCCGGCTTCAGCTCATCAATCGCACCAAAACCGTTTTCTACAATAAACAGCGGCAGTTCATAGCGTTCATACATCACATTCAGGGAGTAACGCAGGCCCACAGGGTCAATTTGCCAGCCCCAGTCGGATGCCTTGACATAGGTGTTGCGGACAGAGTGGATGTTGCCGCCGTCGGCATTGGTATTGTCCACATTGTTGACATCCGCCTTTACAGCGTTCGACATATAATAACTGAAGCCGATATAATCAACCTTGCCCTCGGCCAGAATCTGTTCATCTCCCGGCTCCATCACGGGCGCATTGCCTTCGCGCTCCCATGCCTTCTTTGCATAATTGGCATAGTGGCCTCGTGCATGCACATCCATGAAATAAAACCGCTCATGCATGGATTCCTGTGCAATCATGACATCATCCGGGTTCATGGAGTACGGATAGAACGGTACAAAGGAACACATACAGCCAATCTGGAAATCAGGGTTGATCTCATGGCCTTTTTTGACAACCAATGCAGACGCCAGCAGTTCATGGTGTGCAACCTGATACAATGCCTTCTTCGGATCTTCAAATTCAGAAAACCGGATACCGGAGTTGGTCCAGCCGAAGATATCCGTCGTTGTATTAGACTGGTTGTTGATCTCATTGAAGGTCATCCAATACTTGACTTTATTTTTGTAACGCTTCATCACTGCTTCTGCATAGCGTACAAAGAAATCTACCATCTTGCGGTTCATCCAGCCGCCATATTCCTTTGCCAGATAATACGGCATTTCAAAATGGCTCAGGGTAATAACTGGTTCAATGCCATACTGATGCATTTCATCAAACATATCATCATAGAACTGCAAACCCGCTTCATTCGGTTCCAATTCATCACCCTTAGGGAAAATACGGCTCCAGGAAATTGAAGTGCGGAAGCATTTAAATCCCAGTTCGCCAAAGAGTGCAATATCATCTTTATAGGTATGGAAGAAGTCAATACCCTTATGATTCGGATAGCGTTCGCCTTCCACAACACCGTCTGTTATACGGCGCGGAACGCCATGCGCACCGGCAGTGAGAACATCGCTCACGCTTGGGCCGCGTCCATCCTCATTCCAGCCGCCTTCCAGCTGATGGGCAGCAACTGCACCACCCCACAGAAAATCCTTTGGCAACATAACAGTTTTGTCCTCCATTCGAAAAATATACCCAATCCGGCCAGCGCATATGCAGCGCTGACCGGGTATGATTTGCTATTATCGCTTCACCTTCAACAGTTCAGCTCCAACCTTGGCTGTACCAGATTCTGTTACCGGATTTACACCTGCAAAATCATCTACATTGACAACCAATACCGGTGTAATGATATCAAATCCAGCTGACTGAATGGCTTTTATATCAAATTCAATCAGCAAATCGCCCTTCTTGATTACATCATTGTCCTTAACTTTGGCTTCAAAATACTTGCCGCCCAGTGTAACCGTATCCAGACCGATATGAATCAGCATTTCTACACCATCATTTGTGGTAATGCCAATCGCATGCTTGGTATCAAAGACGGAACTTACCGTACCGTCACACGGTGCATACAGCTTGCCTTCACGCGGAATAATCGCAACGCCCTGACCAAGGATACCTTCTGCAAAAGTCGGGTCATTTACTTCCTTCAGTGCCTTTACTTCACCATTCATCGGGGTATACAGCGTGGTTGTACCGCCAGTCGGGATCTTAACCTCAGAAATTGCAGCCTGCGATGCAGCAGCCAGAGCCGGGCCTTCTGCCGGAGCGGCTTCTTCTGTTTGCTCATCAAAGCCGATAATCTGAACCAGAATGAATGCGACTGCACATGCAACAATCGTACCAATCAATACACCATAGATGGAACTGCTATAATTGCCTGCGCCGCCAAGCGCCTCACAGTTTGCCTGTGCAGCAGCATCATAGATAGAGTTCGGGATGGACAGGAAACCGGACAGTCCGGCAAAGATAAAGTAACGTGCGCCAAAGAAGGATGCTACGATAGAACCAGCCGCAGCGCCGATACAGCCACAGATAAACGGCTTCTTTAAACGCAGGGTTACACCGTAGATTGCCGGTTCTGTGATACCGAAAAGACCGGTTGCAGCAGCGGAAGCCGCTACGTTCTTGTTCTGCATGCTCTTAGCCTTGAAGAATACGCCGAAGCATGCTGCTGTCTGTGCACAAACTGCAATACCCTGGCACGGCTGCAGCAGATCATAGCCCAGATTTGCAAAGTTTGCAACGGAAATCGGTGTGAAGCTCCAGTGTACACCAAAGATAACCAGTACCTGCCATACAGCACCCAGCAGACCGGAAGCGAGCCACGGTACAACTGCATACAGCATATTATAAGCATTAGCCAATGCATTTGCGATGATGGTGGATATCGGGCCAATGACGATGATGGTCAGCGGGACCATAATAGCTGCACAAATCAGCGGTGTACCAATTGGTCTCAAAAATTCTGGAATCTTCGGCTCGATCCAGTGCTCCAAAAGGCTCAGAACACCTACCAGCGCGATTGCCGGAATAACAGTCGACGTATAGGTAACGGATGTCAGCGGGACAAACAGGAAATTCAGCGGCGTTCCCTCACTGATGGAAGCTGCAATGTTAGCCCAGGTGGGATTGGTCAGTGCCAGTCCGCACCACAATGCAATATAGGTGTTGCACTTAAAGTGCTTGGAACCTGCCACAGTAATCATAACTGGCAGGAAGGTAAACGGTGTCCAGGAAATCATGTCATAGATCTGCGCTGCACCAGTGTTTCCAATATCAGCAAACAGACGGATAATAATCAGAATGCCCTGTAACAGACCTGCTGCTGCCAGAACATAAACAAACGGGGTAATACAGCCGGACATCATAGCAATAACCTGGTTGACAAGCCCCTGCTTCGGCGCTTCTCCGCCCTCGCTGTCAAAACTGCCGATCTTCATCATTTCTGCATAGACATCCTTTGCATGGGTGCCAATGACAATCTGATACTGACCGCCTTTTTCAACGACCTGAATGACAGCCGGCATTGCAGAAATTTGTTTGGTAATTTCCGCTGACGGACTCTTTTTCAGTGTCAAACGCAGTCGAGTTGCACAATGTGTTGCGTTTACAATGTTTTCCTCACCAATTGAATTGATAATGTCCTTGGCGAGCTTGGAATAGTCTCTTATATTTTTTTGAGCCATACCAAATACCTCCTCTTTTTTTGACACAGTTTCGGATGTGTATATATCAAGGCGTATCTGAAAAATGAAAAATCCTGTCTATTTCTACTAATATGCGTGCTTCTTGTGTAAAAAATACCTGCAACCCACAAACATGTCCTGCGTATTTTTCCCAATTGCTGCTATTTCGTAAAATAATTTTTTCTGCTTTCTGATACCGCCCGAACAACATATATATTCTGCTATAAATTTGAAAATAAGAAAAACCCGAACACAACTCCCTAAGACACAGTAAGCGTACTGCATCCAAGAAAAGTCTGTGCCCGGGTTTTGCCGAATCGAATCGTAACAAGCCCTGAAAGCCTGACTGGATATTCTATTGTTCCTCCAGCTTTCGAAGTTTTTCCTTACCAGACGTCACACGTACAATGTGGACACACAGGAACGTAACCTCTTCATCTGGAAGCTCTATATCGTAATGCTTTTGAACCAGATTGCGGATTTTGCAGGCACAGTCAAACTCCTTTGGAAACTGTTGCCGCATCATATCATACATGAAATCCTCACCCGTCTGGTTCATTTTATTTTCCAATACACGCTGCGCAAAAAACAGCATATGTGTGACCAAACGCTGATAATTCAGCGAATCTTCATCAAAGTTCACCTGGAAGGTATAGCGTACCAGATTCAGGGAGCTTTGTATGATTTTTGTCATTTCCATCGTCTTTGTCATATTGCAATCGTATTCCGCATTGACAATATGAATTGCTATGGAACCGGCTTCATCCCTTGGGAACTGAACCCCCATCGTTGCTCGGATAATATCCAGTGCATATACACCCACCGCAAATTCCTGCGGATACAGCTTCTTGGTTTCCCAATACAACGCATTGTTGAGCTGAATGCCATTTTTTAAACGTTCCGCCGCAAAGCTGATGTGGTCTGTCAGTGTGATATACACATTTTTATTTAACCTTTTTTGCAGCTTGTCCCGTGCATAATCGATAATCTGTGTAGCGGCTTCAATCGCCTCCACATCTACCTCCAGAAACAGCTGCTTGAGCTTATCTGTAGAAGTCGGATTGTCCATGCGGAATACCTTTTTAATTTTGGAACGATCAACGGTTTCACCGCTTTTGGCGTTCCAGCCTATTCCGCGTCCAACCAGAAGGATTTCACGGCCATGCTCATCCGTCGAACTGACAATATTGTTATTCAGCACCTTACAGATAATCACAACGGGCACCTCCCCTTTCTATTTGAAAGCCGGTTGATGAAAACAGGCATAAAAAAAGCCAAACATCTAGTACAGCACAAAATCACGTAGCAAATACTGATGTCCGGTTTTGCCTAATCCAATAGTAACAAGCCGAAACTTGACTCTCTTTAACTTGGGCCTATTATATCGCAAAAAAAGACGTACTGTCAACCCCTTTTTTACATTTTATACATTATATACGAAATAATCCATCACTTTTTCAACATAATTCACAAACGCAAAAGAGATGCTCTCCCATTGGAAAAGCATCTCTTGAAACGAACAAATATGTCTGCTGTATAAAATCAGCGCTTGGAGAACTGCGGAGCGCGACGTGCAGCCTTGAGGCCGTACTTCTTTCTTTCCTTCATTCTCGGGTCACGGGTCAGGTAGCCTGCGGCCTTCAGAACCGGGCGATACTCGTCAGAGTTAGCCTGCAGCAGGGCGCGGGAAATGCCGTGACGGATAGCACCAGCCTGGCCGGTAAAGCCGCCGCCAGCTACAGTGCAAACGATGTCAAACTTCTCTGTGGTCTGGGTAGCTTCCAGCGGCTGACGAACGATCAGCTTCAGGGTTTCCAGACCAAAGTAGTTGTCCAGAGTACGGTTGTTAATGGTGATCTCACCGGTACCGCCTGGGATAAGGCGAACTCTTGCAACAGAGGACTTTCTTCTGCCGGTGCCGTAGAAATATGCTTTCTTAGGGGTATACATGACTTAATTTTCCTCCTTGTAAGAATTACTTGCCAGCCCAAACTGTCGGCTGCTGTGCTTCGTTCTTGTGCTCGCTGCCTGCATAAACCTTCAGACGGGTAGCAGCCTTGCGGCCAATCGAATTCTTCGGGAGCATACCCTTAACAGCCAGCTCCACTGCCAGTTCCGGACGCTCAGCCATGAGGGTCTTGTACTGGGTTTCCTTCAGACCACCGATCCAGCCGGAATGTCTGCGGTAATACTTCTGAACCAGCTTGTTGCCAGTCAGAACTGCCTTCGATGCATTGATAACGATTACGTAATCGCCAGTATCTACATTAGGGGTGAACTCTACCTTATGCTTGCCGCGAAGGAGAGCTGCTACAGTTGCTGCGGTGCGACCCAGCGGCTTGTCTGCTGCGTCAACGATATACCACTTGCGATCGATATTTTCAGCCTTAGCCATGAAAGTGGACATGATCTAACCTCCGATTATAATTTTATCTGAATTTTTCATTCACAAAGTTACTTTTTCCCGAATTTACATACTTCTGGTGTTTTTCGGGTGCTTTAATGTTATACCATATACAAATTTCAAAGTCAACACATTTTTTCAAGATTTTAATTTTCGCCGGAACGATCTCTTATTTTCTTCGATTTACTTTGTTTTTCTCCGAAATACTCCATTTCCACTTTCACTTTTTTCTCTGTACAACTGCTCCTGCCTTTTGTATAATAAACAGAATAACGACGGTGAAAAGTACCGTCAGGAGGGAAAATCATGCAAAAAATGCTGTCTTACGTCCGCCGCGCGGTGGATCAATACCATATGATCGAAGAAGGGGATGTCATTGCAGTCGGTGTATCCGGCGGTAAGGATTCGCTTGTTCTCCTGGCTGCTCTGGCGAATTTACGCCGTTTTTATCCGAAGCATTTCGAATTAAAGGCAATTACACTGGAAATGGGCTATGATGAGATGGATTTCACTCCGGTAGCGGAACTGTGTAAAGAACTGAACGTAGAATACATTACCCGCCAGACCGATATCAAAACCATTGTCTTTGATATCCGGCATGAGGAAAATCCGTGCTCCCTGTGTGCGAAAATGCGCCGCGGCGCACTCAATGATACTGCCAAGGAACATGGCTGCAATAAAGTTGCACTGGGCCATCATTATGATGATGTCATTGAAACTGTCATGATGTCGCTGTTATATGAAGGACGGTTTAACTGCTTCCTTCCCATGACCTATTTAAACCGCCGTGACATCACGGTTATCCGTCCGATGATTTATGCCCCGGAATCGTACATTAAATCAATTGTACGCCGTCTGGAGCTGCCTGTGGTACATAATCCCTGCCCAGCAGATGGCAATACCAAGCGCGAGGAAGTCAAACAGCTGCTCCGTACACTAGAGCATCAGAATCATGGGGTCCGCCAGCGTATCTTTGGTGCCATTCAACGGTATCCTCTGCGCGGCTGGGGCATCGACGAGGCTGCAAAATAATCCACTATTTCCGGCACGGACAGGAGTTTTATCATGATTGAGATCGTATTCAGCGACAGCGCCTGCGGCAGTCTGAAATTTGCCCAGCACATCGGGGAAGGCTGCTATTCCACTGGCTGTGTAAGCTATATATCTTTGGATGGCAGTAAACCGACCGAAGAGGAGATGCATCGGGTACAGGCAGAATTTGAAGCCAGCCAACGCGCTGCGTGGGAAAATGCCGTACCGATGGGCGGCAATACAGCTGATATATATGGATTCTCCCTCTATTTAAGTATAGGTGATATTTCTGAAGATCAGATGTTATACAAGCGTCATGAAGTGTTGGACAAGCTGTTTTCCATCTTTCCAGATGAGATAGATGCCACAGAATCTGTTGCTGACACCCTGATTCAGCAGGCACAGAATACCCTGCCGGAAATACTTTCCCGCTCTGCTGCTGGCGAACCAATCCGTATCTGGTACAGTAGCCAGCCAGATGAAGCCTGCGGCCTCTGCTGGTTTATGGCACAATTGGAAGCGATGAAACAGCCTTATGGTGATGTTTTCCTTATCAAGCTGCCGGAAACGGAGCCAAAAGCTCAAGCAATTATCCGGCATACCAGCTGGGGAGAAATTCCCCCGGAGGAATGGATACAGTATCTTCCATTACAGCAAACTGCTTCCCCTGTCTTCTGTGCAGCCTGCGCACAAAAATGGCATACGTTACAGAAGGAAAATGCGCCGCTTCGCGCAGTGTTAAACGGTCAGCTGGTGAGTATGCCGGATACATTATATGACAGCTTTATCCAGCGGGAAATTGCGGCACAAAGCGAAATCTTCCACGAAGCAGTCGTCATTGGAAACATATTGGGCGGATATCAGCTCGGTATCAGCGATACATGGATTGCCATGCGCATTGAGCGGATGATTTCAGATGGTATACTAGAGCCTGTATCCCAGCCGGGGGAAGGAAATCCTCTGTATCACCGCAGACTGCGAAAAAAACAATAATAAAGGGCACTCTCTGCACCGATGGACTGGAGCAGAAAGTGCCTCTTTTCTATGCTATTACGGTACTTTATGAGTTCCCGCCTGTCGGAACATACGGGATAATCTTCTTTGCCAGCTCGGAAACTGTCATGGTCTGCAGCCAGACACGTCCCGGACCGCGCAGGGTAGATAAGAACAATCCTTCCCCGCCGAACAGGATATTTTTAAATCCCTTTACCATCTCTGCAGAATATTGTACGGAACTTTCAAAAGCAGCAATATTGCCGGAATCCACACGGAGCAGCTCTCCCGGCGCCAGATCAATCTCACATACACTGCCGTCCATTTCACAAAATACGCAGCCATTTCCGCTGTATTTTTGCAGGATAAAGCCTTCCCCGCCAAATAATCCGCCCTTTAATCCTCTGGTAAAGAAAGTCGACAGCTGGACAGACTGTTCTGCACACAGGAATGCCCCCTTCTGTGCAATAATTTCATACCCCGGATGGATATTGAATTTTATAATCTGCCCCGGCATGGTTGCTGCAAAGGTGACTTCGTCAGTCTGTCTGGTTGCGGTAAAGGTTGCCATAAACAGAGATTCGCCGGAAAACATCCGCCCAAATGCCTTTCCCAGGCCGCCGCGCATATTGGAATCCATCTGTATGCCTTCGGTCATCCAACTCATGCCGCCTGCCTGTGTATAAACGCTCTCGCCGCGGTCCAGCTGAATGGTAACAGCAGGCATCATATCACCGAAAATCTTATATCTCATATTATCCCCTCCCAGGTTGTTTTGTCATATACCGGATACTGCCAGTACCTTGCTGATAAAATCCAACGTAGCATGTACAAGGACGCCCGGTATAATAGTATCATTATATAACCTGTGGCTTAAAATGCCAAGTAAAACCGCTCCTACGCCGATAAATCCATCTGATATCCCCCATTATCCCGTTATATTTTCATTCATCCGCACTTTCGTCCGGTTGATATTCCAAGATATCTCCCGGCTGGCAGTCCAATGCCCTGCAGATTGCATTCAACGTAGAAAACCGGATTGCACTCACTTTTCCGGTTTTTATTTTGGACAAATTCACATTGGTGATACCAACCTGGTCCGCCAGATCACCCAGCGAAATTTTCCGGTCAGCCATCATCCGGTCAAGCCGTAGTATGATTGCCATCTGGCATCCCTTCCTTTTCATATGGTTTCGTCTGATTCCTGCTGCAATACTGCCCCATACGCAAAGACATGGGACAGGCAGATAACCACTGCACCGAAAACCAGGCTGTTCACGTCAACCGACATACAAAACGTACCAATGCCTGCAATCCCACACAAAAACGGCCACAGCCAGGTTTTCACAAGGCTGATTGCGATCAACAGCCATCCAATCCGATGGATTGCCTTTGCATTTTCCTGTGTAAACGGTGTGTCCTCCCGGTCGATGCTGCGGAAAATGTTCCTCGCATTCCATAGGATACCACAGGACAGGGCACATATCAGAACCGTAACCAAATAACCAGCAGCATAAGTGAGCTTTGGGCTTTCCTCTGCCGCTGCATTGAGCACATTCCTTGAAAAATCAATCTCAAAGTTGTCTCCCAAGAAAGCAAATCCCGCCAATCCATTGCCGGTATCAAGTATTCTGACTGAGAAACAAGAGGCGTCCTGCATCAGCATCCACACACCAAATACGACCATGCCAGCAATTACGGCTGCATAAACCCAGAATCCCACACGCAGAAGCATGCCAATGGTCTCACATTTCGCATTTGCGACATTTCTCGAATTATCCACACGATTCATGTGATACACTCCCCTTCTGTTTTTATGCTTTCATTATACCGTGCTCATATATCTCTGTCAATGATTTATTATCGATAAACATTAATTTTTTATTGATTTTCAATTTACTACTGCTATGGCAATTCGTGAATCCGGGACTGCAAATATGCGATAAACCGCCTGCTCGCCATTGGCAGGCTCGTTTTATCTTTATACCCAATTGCCACAGTACGGAAAACAGGCGGATCGGTTGGACGCAAAGCAATCCGGTAATTGGTGCGGTGCAGCACCAGCTCTGCCAGGATGCTTACGCCCAGGCCAGCTTCCACCATCGTCATAATTGCATAATCATCGTGAATCGTGTACCGGATATCCGGTTCTGCGCCAATGGCCCGGAATGCTTCGAGCGGTTCGTAATAGTGCCCCTCCTCCAGCAGAATAAAGGGTTCCGTCGTCAGGTCTTGCAGCGGTATGACAGGTTTCGATGTAAATGGGTGATCTTCTGGTAAGACAGCCAGCATCGCCCCCTCTTTCAGCACAATGGTTTCCAATCCGCTGACAGCGCTGGGACTGATAAACCCAAAATCAATGGCCCCGGTTTTGATCCATTCCTGTATAGACGTATAATCTCCCTGATGGATGACAAATTCAACCTGCGGGTACTGCCGTTTAAATTCCTTCAACAGACTGGGCATCCAGTGTACCGAAATACTCGCCAACGTCCCCATGCGGATAACCCCTGTTTCCAGTCCCCGGATTTCCTTTACTTTTTCCTGCATGGCGCAATACTGGAAAATCGTGCGTTCAATATAAGGATACAATTCTGCGCCTTCCATGGTCAGCTTTGCACCTGTGCGGAACCGGTTGAGCAGCTTGATGGACCATTCCTCTTCTAAGGATGCAATCATCTGGCTCATCGCAGACTGCGTATAGCCCAATTCCTGAGCCGCTTTGGAAAAGCTCCCAAGCTCTACGATTTTTTGCAGTGCAAGATAACGGTTCATATAATCCATCACCTTTCCTAATATTAGTATTAAAAATATTCGTTTTACTAATGATACTCTCCAGTATATAATGAACACAAAGCAAAGGCAAGGAGGTTTTTTTATTCATGATAAACGAAAGAACCGTCGTAAAGAAAGAAGCTGCGAAGAAACGTATCTTCAAAGGCGTGTCTCTCGATTCTCTGGCGGTTGGCGAAAAGTCCATGGTCACAAAGATGAATTACGTCGTGGGTAATTTCGCCACGGAACACAGCCATCCCCATGAGCAGAGCGGATATGTGATTTCCGGCAAATATCGTCTCACTGTCGAATCCCGGGAATATGAGCTGGCTGCGGGCGACAGTTATGCAATTCCCGGAGGTATCCCACATTCCTTCCTGGTACTGGAAGCCGGTGAGGTTGTGGATGTCTTCACCCCTGCAAGAAAGGATTATTTATGATGAAAGTGATTGAATACGACCCAAAATACAGACAGGATTTTATTGACTTCAACACCGAATGGATTGTCGGCAATTTCGGCTTCCTCGAAAAAGAAGATCTGGAAACATTTGAAACTATAGAACAAAGCCTGAAGGATGGTGCAATGATCTACTTTGCCATTGATGAGGATACGCAGGAAGCTATGGCAACCTGTATGACGAAACCGATGGATGGTACATGCTGGGAGCTGTGCAAGATGGGTGCCAATGAAAAATACAAAGGGCGCGGAGCAGGAAATGCCGTGTTTGAAGCCGCAATACAATATGCCATCGACCACGGGGCAAAACGGCTGTTTATGCTGTCCAACAGTAGTCTGAAGCCTGCCATGCACATGTATGAAACACATGGCTTTCAGGAAATCAAGCTGGATAACTATGAATATGAACGCGGAGACATCGCATTTGAATACATTGTCTGATGCTGCCCCAGTGATAGAGGTAACGTGACATGACCCCTATAAAAAATCAAGACCAGCAGAAGCACGGCCTGACCATCGTCATTATTGTTGTCGCGGCCTGCCTGATTTTCTCTGTTATGCAGGGTGTTCATGACAATTACGGCATTATGATGAAGGCTCTGGTTCCGGAAACGGGTGTCAGTTATCAGAACATTAGCTTTATTATCGGTATCGGCGCGATCATGTATGGTGCAACTCAGCCATTTTTTGGTATGCTTGCGTTAAAACGCTCCAATGCATTTGTCATGCTGCTTGGAATTGTGCTAATGGCATCAGGCTTGGTTCTGACTCCTCTGTGTAAAAGCTTTTTCCCCATGCTCCTAATGTTTGGCATTGTGCTTCCGTCCGGAACTGGCGCGCTGTGCTTTGGCATCATCATGGGCGCTGTTACGCCGATGATCGGCGAAAAAAGGGCTGCAGTTTGCTCCGGCATCATTCAGGCAAGCGCCGGCATCGGAGATGCCCTGATGTCTCCGGCGCTGCAGGGCCTGATCGGACGCTACAATATTTTGACCGCTATGAGCAGCTTTGCAGTTCTCATTGTGCTGACCGTGCCTGCAGTGCTATGGATGAGAAAAAAACAGCAGCAGCTTGTTATAGGAATCATTGCGACAGATGAACAGCCGGAAGGACTTTTCCATATTTTAAAATCTGCTGTTTCTGACCCGTTGTTCCGCCACATTTTTATTGGCTTCTCTACCTGCGGCTTCAACATGTCCATTATCGAGAGCCATCTCTTTTCACAATACGTTTCATGGGGTATCCCAAAAACGGAGGCGTCCATCGTGATGGGTGTATACGGTGTTTTGACAATGATCGGCGCAATTATAACCGGTTTTCTCGGTTCAAAATTCTCCATGAAAAATGTACTGGGCAGCGTATATTTGATACGGGTTTTCGTATGTATTGCCATGTTTATTGTTCCAAAAACAATCCCCGCCGCTCTGATCCTAACAGGCTTTCTAGGCATGTCAGGAGATTCCACCGTTCCGCCGACAACTGGTTTGATTACCCGCCGCTTTGGCTCAAAGCAGATGGCGGTTATATACGGCTTTGCCTTTATTGGTCATCAGACCGGCGCATTTCTAAGTGCATGCTTTGGCGGATGGTGTTTTACGCATTGGGGCAGCTATCAGCTTCTTTGGGCTGTTAACATGGTCCTGTGCATGATCGCCGCTTTGGCCAGCTTTTCCATCAAAGAAAACAAAGCAATATAATGCTTATGCAACATGGCGCTTTCTCAAATGTGATCGAAACGACAAAACAGGCTGTCAGCAGCTTTACTGACAGCCTGTTTTTTATATATCTATATCCAACTTACTGAATATGAACTGTATTGATATCAACCAGTTCACAAGATTCAATGTTCGTGTTGCCCTCCAGGCAGCGCAGCAGTGCATTTGCCGTATCGATGGCAGTCAGGCATGGAATAGCGTGCTCAACGGCCAGACGGCGCATACGCACCTCGCTCAATTCCGGATGACGGCTCTTGATGGAAGTCGTGATTGCATAATCAATCTCGCCGGACTTTACCAGATCCGCAATGTTCGGAGATTCCTCGTCAATATGGTTCACCGAGTTGGTCGCAATCATATGACGGTTGAGCACATTTGCAGTGCCTGTAGTTGCATACAGCTCAAAGCCGAGGTCTGCAAACCGTTCTGCAACGTTGATAATCTCCTGCTTGTCAGCGTCGCTGACAGCAAAGGCAACCTTGCCAGTCTTCTTCATTTCATAGCCTGCACCCAGCATACCCTTGAGCAGCGCTTCACGGAAGGAAGTGGATACGCCCAGAACCTCGCCGGTAGACTTCATTTCCGGTCCAAGCTGGGTATCCAGATCCCGCAACTTCTGGAAGGAGAATACCGGAACCTTAACGGCATAGTGCTCGCATTCCAGATACAGCCCGATGCCCCAGCCCATATCCTTCAGCTTTTCACCGAACATGCAACGGGTTGCCAGATCAACCATCGGTACGCCGGTAATCTTGGAAATGTACGGGATCGTACGGGAGGAACGCGGATTGACTTCGATAACGTAAACCTCATCATTATACAGAACGAACTGGATGTTAACCAGGCCCAGAACCGCCAGCTCTTTCGCCAGCTTCCTGGTATAATCAATGATGGTTTTCTTGTGCTTTTCCTCAATTGTAATGGACGGATAGACTGAAATCGAGTCGCCAGAATGGATACCTGCGCGCTCCAGATGTTCCATGATACCCGGAATCAGAATGTCCTCGCCATCACAGATCGCGTCAACCTCAATTTCACGTCCCATCAGGTACTTATCAACCAGTACCGGATTTTCAATCTTTGTACGGGTGATAACCTGCATATATTCGCGGATATCCTCTTCCTTATGGGCAATCTCCATGCCCTGTCCACCCAGAACATAGGACGGGCGTACCAAAACCGGATAACCCAGTTTACCCGCTACTTCAACAGCCTCTTCCTCTGTAAAGACAGTATCACCCTTGGCACGCGGAATGCCGGTCTTATTCAGAATGACATCGAACTTTTCACGGTCTTCTGCTGCATCAATGCTCCATGCCGGCGTGCCCAGAATCGGTACACCAAGCTTTTCCAGATGCTCTGCCAGATTGATCGCAGTTTGGCCGCCGAACTGGACAATCGCAGCATCCGGCTTTTCTGCGTTGACAATACCCGTAACATCCTCCGGTGTCAGCGGCTCAAAATACAGACGGTCTGCGGTATCAAAGTCTGTAGATACGGTTTCCGGGTTATTATTTACGATGATGGTTTCACAGCCCAGCTTCTGCAGTGCCCATACCGAATGAACCGAGCAGTAGTCGAACTCAATACCCTGGCCAATACGGATCGGGCCGGAACCCAGAACCATAACCTTTTTCTTTCCGGTTGACGGCTTGACTTCCGTCTCATCATCATAGGTGGAATAATAATATGGTGTTTCTGCTTCAAATTCAGCAGCACAGGTATCAACGGTTTTGTAAACCGGCATACGGGTCAGGCCCTCTACGGACTTCTGGGACAGACGCTCAATAACCTTATCGGTAAAGCCAAATTTCTTTGCTGCCAGATACAGCTCCGGTGTCAGTTCCTCTGCATTTTCTAGCGTATGCTCCATATCAATGATGCGCATGAATCCGTTCAGGAACCAGGTGTCAATCTTTGTGATATCATGTACCTCATCAATGGTCATGATACCGCGGCGGAATGCCTCACAGATGGAGAAGATACGCTCGAAATCGCAGGTATTTACCTTCTCAATGATTTCTGCATCGCTGAGCTTTGCAATCAGCGGCATGGACAGGGAGTCTACCTTCATTTCGATGGAGCGGACAGCCTTCATCATCGCGCTCTCAAAGCTGTTGGAGATCGACATGACCTCACCGGTTGCCTTCATCTGAGTACCCAGGCTCTTGTCTGCATAAACAAACTTATCAAACGGCCACCGCGGGAACTTGACGACACAATAGTCCAGTGTCGGCTCAAAGCACGCAACCGTTTTGCCCGTGACAGCATTGGTCAGTTCATCCAAGCCATAGCCGACTGCAATCTTAGCAGCAATCTTGGCAATCGGATAACCCGTTGCCTTGGAAGCCAGCGCAGAGGAACGGGATACACGCGGGTTAACCTCGATAACAGCATATTCAAAGGAATCCGGATTCAATGCAAACTGTACGTTACAGCCGCCTTCAATGCCCAGCTCGGTGATGATTTTCAGTGCAGAGGTACGCAGCATCTGGTACTCATAATCACACAGGGTCTGGCTCGGCGCTACAACAACAGAATCACCGGTGTGCACGCCAACCGGGTCAACATTTTCCATGTTGCAGACAGTGATAACGTTGCCCTTGCCGTCGCGCATGACTTCGTATTCGATTTCCTTCCAGCCTGCAATACACTTCTCGACCAGGATCTCATCTACACGGGAATACATGATACCGGAAGCTGCAATCTCACGCAGCTGATCCCAGGTATATGCGATGCCGCCGCCGGTACCGCCCAGTGTATACGCCGGACGGATGATAACCGGCAGGCCGATTTCCTTTGTAAATGCAACAGCATCCTCTACTGTGTGGACAACCTTGGATGCAATGATCGGCTCGTTGATCTTTTCCATGGTGTCCTTAAACATCTGGCGGTCTTCCGCCTTGTCGATGGTCGTCGGATTTGCACCCAGCAGCTTGACATGATACTCGTCCAAAAAGCCGCTTGCAACCAGATCCATGGCAATATTCAGGCCGGTCTGACCACCCAGCGTCGGCAGGATGGAGTCTGGACGTTCTTTCTTGATAATTTCCTGTACACATGGAATGGTCATCGGTTCAATATAAACCTTATCTGCCATTGCCTTATCGGTCATGATGGTTGCCGGATTGGAGTTTACCAGCACAACCTCCAAACCTTCTTCACGCAGCGCACGGCATGCCTGTGTGCCTGCATAGTCGAACTCTGCTGCCTGGCCGATGACAATCGGACCAGAGCCGAGTACCATTACTTTATGGATATCCTGACGCAGTGGCATTACTGAGCGCCTCCTTTCTTCTCATCCATGAGTGAAATAAACTGATCAAACAGATATGCCGTATCCTGCGGACCCGGCTTTACTTCCGGATGATACTGTACTGTGAAAATCGGTGCATGAAGATGTTCAATGCCCTCACAGGTATTGTCATTCAGATTGATATGGCTCACACGTGCAATTTCCGGATTGACGGTTTCACCCAAAACTGCATAGCCATGGTTCTGGCTGGTGATATAGGTGCGATCCTGAGACAAATCCTTCACCGGATGGTTGACACCGCGGTGACCAAAAACCATCTTCTGGGTCTTTGCACCAATGGACAGCGCCAGCAGCTGATGGCCCAGACAGATGCCAAAGATCGGCATACCGGAGGCAGTCAGCTTTTTCAGGTTTTCAATAATTTCTGTGTTTTCCATCGGGTCACCAGGACCATTGGAAAGCATGATACCATCATAACCGCCGTTCAGAATTTCCTCCGGCGCTGTATATGCCGGAAGAACCGTTACTTCACAGCCGCGTGCGCATAGCTCACGCTGGATATTGCGCTTTACGCCGAAGTCCAGCAGCGCAACTCTGTGTTTGAACTCGCTCGTTGCCGGATATACCGCCGGTGCATCGATGGTAACCGTCTTAACTGCATTCGTTACCTTATATGCCTTCATTTCAGCAATCTGTTCCGCATCCGGCTCATAGCCTTCCGAATACAGAATACCATTCATAACGCCGCTGCTGCGCAGGATGCGAGTCAGACGGCGGGTATCGATACCAGCCAGGCCGACGATGCCTTCCTTTTTCAGATATGCATCAAGAGAACGGTCACAGCGCCAGTTGGACGGATACGCACATGCTTCACGCATAATAAAACCCGATACCCAGCACTTGCGTGATTCAAAATCATCCGCATTCAAGCCATAATTGCCAATCAGCGGATAGGTCATGCAGACAGCCTGTCCATAGTAAGACGGGTCAGTCAGGACTTCCTGATAGCCTGCCATGCCGGTATTGAATACGATTTCTGCAATAGATACGCCCTCTGCACCGACACTGACGCCTTCAAACAGCGTTCCGTCAGCCAGCAGGAGATAGGCCTTCTTCAAGTTCCAAACACTCCTTTTTTCGAGAAAGAAACAATAATTTATAATGGATTGTAGTATATAATGGGATAATTTACTTAATTGCGCTTACAATATCATCACGCATGCGGATGGCTTCCTGACGTGCAGCCTCCTGATAATCCAGCTCGCACTTCTTCCATGCACACATAATGCCGCGGGAGGAATTGACAATTGCGCCCAGTCCATCCGGGTTAAATGCATTGGCAATATCCTTTGCGGTCGCACCCTGTGCGCCATATCCTGGTACAAGGAAATAGCTGTGCGGGATCATCTTACGGATAATCTTCTGTTCCTCCGGATACGTTGCACCGACAACCGCGCCTACCTGAGAGTAACCGCAGTCTGTCATCAGCTCAGCGCCCCACTCAGCAACCTTTTCCGCCATGCGGACATACAGCGGATGCTCGCCCATCAAACGGTTCTGGAATTCACCGGAGGACTTATTAGAAGTTTTCACCAGCACATAAATGCCCTTATCGCGGTTTTTGCACTCGGTCAGGAACGGATTGATGCCATCGGTGCCGAGGTATGCGTTGACTGTGCAGGAGTCACTATCATAAACCGGCAGGCTTTCACCACAAACCTCACTGCAGCCCAGATAGGCCTGTGCATATGCGGTAGCGGTAGCACCAATGTCATTGCGCTTGATGTCGGCAATGACATACATGCCCTTTTCATGTGCATATGCGATGGTATCACGCAGGACAACCGCACCTTCCGGACCAAGCAGTTCATAATAAGCGGCCTGTGGCTTGATTGCCGGTACAATATCATACAAGGCATCGATCAGGCCCTTGTTAAACTCCATCATGCTGGCAGCAGCAGCTTTCAATGTCTTGCCATATTCAGCAACATACTTTTCTGTAATATACTCCGGAATGTATTCCAGACGTGCATCCAGACCTGCTACAGTCGGATTGTTCTTTTCCCTGATTTTTTTTACCAGTGTGTTGACAGACATATCTTTTCCTCCTGATCTTTCCATCTGTTTTTCCATCAGCTTCCAGCGCCGGTCAGAATAACAACGCTGTCTTTTCCATCAAATTCCTTCATATTTACACGAACCATCTCTGCATGTGAGGTCGGCAGGTTTTTCCCGACGTAATCCGGGCGGATTGGCAGTTCCCGGTGTCCCCGGTCAATCAGCGCCGCCAGCTGAATGCGCTGCGCACGTCCCATGCGCAGAACCACTTCCATTGCTGCCCGGACAGTCCGTCCCGTATACAGTACATCGTCTACAATAATTACAGTTTTTCTGTAGATTTCTTCAATTGCCGGAAGCGGAATGTCACTCTGCTCCTCCGGTTTATCATCCCGGAATCCCGTGATATCCAGTGAAATAACCTGTGGACGGGTTCCTTCCACCTCTGCAATTTTATCTGCCATGCGTTCTGCCAGAAATACACCCCGTGTACGTACACCTGCTAAAACAAGATTGGATGCGCCGTGATTATGTTCGATGATCTCATAGGAAATCCGGTTGACTGCACGCCGCATAGCTCCTTCGTCCATAATTTCCGCTTTCTTGACTTGCTCCATCCATAATCCTTCCTTCTGCCCAACAACAAAAAAACGGCCTGCCCGCACCATCCGACGGGAAGCCGTAAATCCACAGGGGCAGTCTACTCCTGCATACTCCTGCAATTACCCTATCCGAACGCCTTGCTGAACTCACGGGAACAGCTTTAAAGGTGCTTTTTCTGTCCATTATTATATACCGCGGTTTGCATTTTGTAAACGGATTTATGCTGCAAACTTTCCGTCAGAATGCACAGGATGTGACGATTTTGTTCCATTTTTTTGTCAATATGCAAAAAAACATACAAATTCGCCATTTTTTCGGCAAATTCCGCATACAATCCGACAGATCGGACAAACTACAGGCACATGACTGGAAAGGTGGAATGAACAGATATGAGTACAGGTATGTTTACAGCCGGTATTTTCACCGGACTTGCAGGCGCAGCGGCAGCAGCTATGGCAATCAATTACAAGCTCGCTGGAACAAGCGCGGGACAAACGGTTTCCCGCACAGCACACCGTACAGCCGGAATGGTCAGCCATGCCGCACACGAAGCTGCAGATGCAGTAGAAAAAATAGTAGAGTGAGAAACAAAAGCCGACGGTATTTTGCCGTCGGCTGCTCTATTTTATTCTTTCAGAAAACAATTAATCATTTCATCCAGCTCATCCACGAGACCTTCTCCCGTCATGCCGTCTACCCCCTGCAGCCACAGGTTCATACATCCGATAATGCCATAAGATATAAATCTGCAATGATACGGCCTGTTCTGTGCGTTTTCATTGATCCGCATTTGCGCACGTATTCTGATAACAGCATCTTCAATAACCTTTGTGAACTTTGCCTGCAAACCACTATCTGAACTGCGCTGAAATAACGTACGAACGAGAAATTTCTGCTCCTCTACAAAGCTGACCGCCTGTTCCACTACCGATTTTGCAGAATAGTTTTCCTGTGTTGGCTGATAGCTGGAAATCAGCTCCTCAAAATCATGTACCAGTTCATCTTCAATCTTTTCCCGCAGATCATATGTATCCGTATAATGGAAATAAAAGGTGCCTCGGTTGAGATCAGCCCGATCCGTGATCTCCTTTACCGTAATGTCTTTAAATTCCTTTTCATTCATAATTTCTGCAAGAGCCTGGCGCAACAGACGCTTGGTTCTCCGAATTCTTCTGTCTTCTTTTTGTGCAGCCATTGCGGATTCCTCCGTACATATTTTCTTCTATTGTATTATACTATACAGAATGCTGAAAATCAATATTTGTGAACAGGAATATCACTCAACTGCCCAAAGCATATCTGAAGAAGATAACAGCATACAAGCTGATTAATCCTTTCAGTGCCTGTTTCAGCGAAAATGAGCAGGCGTTTTTTCTTTCGACCTTTTTTGCAGCATAACAAATGTATTATTTATGTATTGATTTTTCTCTTTCAAAATGGTAAACTAAATGTACGCAGGTATAGTTCACCGGTAGAACGGCAGCTTCCCAAGCTGCATAAGCGGGTTCGACTCCCGTTACCTGCTCCAAGTACATCAAAAATCCCGTCTGGCTAAAGTCAGACGGGATTTTTATTGATCTGTTTTCGAAATACCGGTTCATACCATCAATATATTTTCTTTGATCTATTGATTTTTCCCTATATAGCCAGAGAATCAAACCAATTGCCTCGTTGCGACATTCGCATTGTAAATTCAGGCCCGAACTCTTTCACTTTTTGTGCGAATTGACTGGAAATGCTTGCGCATGTTTGGTATACTATAGATAATGTTAATATTATTTTGGCTGATTACAAAGGAATGGTGAGATATAGAATGAAATTAAGCCTCGAAAATCTGGAAAAGAAGGTTAACTGGAAGGGTTACCGCCTCCCGGATTATGACATTAATACTATGCGTGCAAAAACCAGGGAAAATCCAACCTGGCTGCATATCGGCGCCGGCAACGTATTCCGTGCGTTCCCGGCTGTACTTGCGCAGCGTATGCTGACAGCAGGTTTGACAAACAAGGGTATTATCTGCTGCGAAGCATATGATGAGGAAATCATTGATAAGGTATATCGCCCGTTTGATAACCTGGCGATTTGCGTTACCCTATATGTTGACGGTGCACTCAAAAAAGAAGTCATCGGTTCGATTGCCGAATCGCTGAAACTGAGCATCGATGCAGACCGTGTTTCCGAAATTTTCTGCAATCCGTCCCTGCAGATGGTTTCCCTGACCATTACAGAAAAAGCCTACATTCTGCGTGATTCCAATAAAAATTATTATCCAGATGTTCAGGCAGATATGGACAACGGCCCGGATCACTGCCAGAGCTTTATGGGCAAGCTGGCAAGCCTGTGCCTGCAGCGTATGCATGCATGCGGCACTCCGATTGCACTGGTTTCCATGGATAACTGCTTCAACAATGGTCACCGCCTGCAGCGTGCTATGCTGGAAATCATCACCTGCTGGTTCCAGAAGAGTAAGATTGATGCAACAGAATTCTCTTATCTGACGGGACATGTTTCCTTCCCACGTACAATGATTGATAAGATCACACCGTTCCCAAGCCCGAAGATTGCATCTGTTCTCCGTGAGGACGGTCTGGAAATGGTAAAGCCAAAAGTAACCGCCAAGGGTACCAAGATCGCCTGCTTCGTCAATACGGAATCTCCGCAGTATCTGCTGATGGAGGATCTGTTCCCGAATGGGCATCCGCCGCTTGAGCAGCTCGGTACCATCTTCACATCTGGCCGTATCGTTGAAAAGAGTATGGAAATGAAAGCCTGCTCCACGCTGAACCCGATGGATACTGCTATGGCGTCTTTCGGCTCCCTGCTGGGCTATGAAACCATCAACTGTACCGTACGTGATGATGATATCCGCACCTTTATTACCAATCTGAGCAATGCAGAATGCATGCCGCTTGGTGCTGACCCGGGTGTACTTGATCCTCATGAGTTTATTCATGAAATTTTGACAATCCGTTATCCAAATCCGTATCTGAATGATACGTGTTCCCGTATTATGATCGACACCTCTCAGAAGATCAGCACCCGTTACGGTAAGATCCTCAGTAATTATTATAATTCTCCTGTTCCGATGCATCGTGTATCCCATCTGCGCTTTATCCCGCTTGCCATTGCAGGCTGGCTGCGTTATCTGCTGGGTGTGGATGACAACGGAGAACCGATGCAGCTCAGCCCTGATCCGCTGATGGAATCCCTGCAGAAAAAGCTGGAAGGCATCACACTTGGCGGAGAAGCAAAATATGAGCAGCTGTATCCGATCCTGTCTGACCGTATGCTGTTCGGCCTGAACACCTTCGAAGTTGGCTGCGGCGAACGCATCATTGATTTCTTCAATCAGCTGATTGCTGGCCCGGGTGCGGTGCGCGCCACCCTGCACCGCTATTGCGATGACAAGGATACCGATCTGCTGATCTGATCGCCACCGCACGTTTTATGCGCCTCGCACACCGCAAATACGCCGGACACTCCATGGCTATTTGCCTCAACAATATCACGTAAAACAGAGCGACCATTGCCAGCTGGCAATGGTCGCTTTCTTTATCTGGCAATATGCTTTTGATAGCACCGTACGGTGAGCACCAAAAACAGCGGAATGGCAATCAGCTCCGACACAAACATCACAGTGGCTGGCAAAAAACTTGTCTGCCCGATGTGCAAGAATTCAAATCCCATTATCGTATACGTGAAACTGTTCATCATTCCGATCCCGCCGGACGGCAGGATACAGCGCAGCCATGCTATAAGCTGGCCACTGGTTAGCATGAAGACAATGGATGGCCCGAGCAGGAAGACCAGAGAAACACCAAGGGCTTTGACATTGGAATTGCTCAAGCTGGACAGGAACAGCGTAAAGCTCGCGGTTGCCAGCAGCGACAGCAGCCCCATGCCGGTGATCCAGTTTTGTGCACTTCCCACTGTCAGGTTGAACAGCGTCGCTGCAGAACTGATAACCTGCAACGAAGTCTGCCGGCATTCCCATCCAAACAGCGAATTGGATATTACCGTAAAGATTGTCATACATATGGCAAACGTGGCGGCAAACAGTGTCAGGGCAACGGCGATTTTTGTGACTGCAAGCCGTACCCTGCCATTCTTTGTGCAGCGCAGGATATCGTCCGCACCGGTCTGATATTCGGCAGAAAAGATTGGGGCAGCGATAATCGTGCAAAAAAAGACCAGCAGGAACACATAAAAACCGACATATTCCAGTGCATCTGTCGTATAACCTGGATAATAGTAAAACGGCTGCTCTACCCTGCTATATAGTTCGTTTGCCTGCTGCTGCGCGTCGGGATATTGGGGCTGCTCCAGCTTCATGAGATCGCTGATATGGACCGTACACTGCTCATAAAACCGCGCAGCATCCTCCGGTTTCAACGCAGTCACCTCCGGTGTAAGTCCGTGCTCGTCTGCATTGATCTCTACTAGCCGCATAACCAGCCTTGCTTCCGGAAAAATATCATCCATATAAACGGAGAGCGGAAAATCCTCCTCGTTAGGGTTCCCATACTGTGCCACTGTGTCCTGATACTGTGCAAGTGCCTTCTGCATTTTTTCTGGTGTCACTTCACCGGTATACGCCGCCCTGCGCTGTTTGACCTCCTCCAATGCCTGCATTCCTGTCACTTTTGTCTCTCCGCCATTCCCATCCGGCAGAGTGAGGCTGACATAGGATACCGGAAGCCATGCCATTACCACAGACAACACCAGTGCAAGCGCCAGAAACGCTATAGTAGAGCGTGTACACAACACACGCTTGAACTCCAAACCAAATAACCGCATCGTTTATCCCTCCTTATGCACGTCCTGCGGAAACAGCCACAGGTACAGGTCTTCCAGCCGCGGTTCGGCCTGTGCCGAAAGCGGAATCAATGGTGTCTCTGCCAGATAGCGGATGGATATGCGGTTGTCTGTCTCATTGCGCACGCTGACAACGCACACCTCATGTTCATACCGCATCAGGTCAGACGCATTTATGCAGGCTGTCCACACCTTGCCATCCATTTCGCGCACCAGCTCTTCTGTCGTGCCGGATGAGATGATCTTCCCGTCCTTCATGATTGCATTGCGCGTAGCGATGTACTCGACATCAGACACGATGTGCGTCGAGATAAGCACGATGCGGTCCTGTGCAAATTCAGAAAGCAAATTGCGGAACCGCACACGCTCTCCAGGGTCCAATCCACTGGTCGGTTCATCCAGCACAAGAACTTCCGGCTCGTTGAGCAATGCCTGCGCAATGCCGACGCGCCGCTTCATGCCGCCAGACAGCTTGATAATCTTTTTGTCCCGCACATCACCCAGCGTCAGCGTATCCAGAAGGGTATCAATGCGCTTCTTCCCCTCTGCTTTTGGCAGCCCCTTGAGGGCTGTAATGTATTCCAAATAGTTTTTTACCGTAAATTCCGGATAAAATCCAAATTCCTGCGGCAGATAGCCGAATACATTGCGCCATGCAGCGCCCAATGCGCCAATCTCAACACCGTCATACCGGATTTCTCCGGCTGTCGGACGTAAGATGCCTGCAATCATACGCATCAGTGTAGTCTTGCCCGCACCATTTGCGCCAAGCAGTCCCCATACACCAGGCATCAGCTGCAGGCTGACGTCATCGACGGCGGTTTTATCCTGAAATCGTTTGGTCATATGTTCGATAATGAGTTCCATTTTATCCACTCCTTTTGCGCATTTATGATACAGCAGTGTACGTGCCATCAGCCAGATGCCGCACCTGTGCAACGCACAGCAAAGCAAGCGCCAGGCACAGGAGCCCGCTGCCGATACCAAACTGCTGCGGATACCAGTCGAAATGCAGCATCACGCGCAGAACCAGTACCAGGCTGCCGCTGAGCACACTTCCCAGCACAGGAAGGCGTTCCAATTCCGTATGTGCGAGAATTGCCAAGTATCCACAAGCGGTCATCAGGCACGGCACACACACATACAGTATGGCGCAGCCCGTTCCAAGCCAACACTGCCCGATCACAACGCCCACTGTGACAATCAGTGTCAGCAGTACGCCAATCCCCATAAACAACAGCCGTGCCCACAGCAGCTGTACACCCGAAAAATAGCAAGCACACTCTGTTTCATGCATTTGATACCGGATAGAACGGTATAACATTGGAACCGTCGCGGTAATCGCCGCAACACCGCAGCAGCCGAGTAAAAATGGCAGCATCCGCAGCAGATACTGCAGCGTTATATTGATTTTTACCAGGTTCAGCCCTGTGAGCATAGCGGTCAGCACGAGCCCCTGCCACAGCCACATGCGCACGCCGTAAAATCGCGCCTGCAGCAGCATAAACTGCTTAAAGCCGATACGCGGGCGATACGGCTGTGCTGCACATGCCTCCTGCACGTCCAAAATAGTACGGTTGATATGTGTGGGATCGATCTCTATATCGGTCCGCAGTGCAGCTGACAGCCGCTTTTCCAGTTCGTTCATTCCCATCCTCCTTCCAAAAGGCTGGATTTTAATTTTTTCAGTGCAGCACGCAAACGTGACTGTACCGTGCGCAGCGGCAGTCCGGTTACCTCTGCAATTTCCCGCAGGGTTAGCTGCTGTGCAAACCGTAACAGCACCAATTCCCGCTGCTCCACAGGCAGTCGCCCAACCATACGCTGGAAATCTGCGTCTGCCTCCGCCTTTCGGTATCCGCATTCCTCCAAAACGAGATCATCCGGCAGGGATGCCGCCGAAGACCACTTGTTCCGCCGCATGTCAACGCAGGTATTTGCGGCAATACGATATAGAAAGGCACGGAAATAGCCACGGTGCACATAACTATCCAAATGCCGTATCGCTTTTAAAAAAGTCTCGTGTGTCGCATCCTCGGCACTCTGCCGGTCGGGTGCATGCCAGAGACAATAACGCAGAATATCCGGATAATACATCCGGATCAATTCGTCCAGTGCGTCCTTCTCTCCGGCTTTACATTGTCTGATTAGCTGATCTTCACGCGTCAAGATGTTCCTCCTATAGGTCTGAAAGCGTCCTTTCACTTATTACAACGTCTGCGCACCGCAAAATGATTGACCTGAAGTGAATTTTTTTATTATAAACTTCAAAACAGCTTTTATCAAACCTAGCCATGAAAAAGCCCGCACAGAACATTGTTCTGTACGGGCTAATGGTATATTCAGTTGATCGGGGTAACAATTGGTTTTCCGTCTTGGTCTACCAAAACAGTTATCCCACAGCCACTTGTCATGTTAGAAGATAGTAATAAATAATTGACTCCCGTTTCTGTGTCAACAATGATTTTCCGGACATTGGTTACCCCTTGTGAATAAGTTTCTATAAATCGCTCTTTCGCCATGATTCACACTCCTTTCTCAATTTCTAACGCTATTATAAATCATTTCTTTCTAAAAGTAAAGTATTTCTTACATCATAATCAAAAATTTCTTGCTTACCATTTGAATGATAAGCAAGAACATATTCTCTTATTCAATTTTTCTGAAAATCAAGATTGCGATAATCTCAATCAAGATCATGGTATCATATAGCCATTGGATTACATTTCCACAAAAAAAATAACCCACTTCTAATGTATCGGGTACCATTGTCCCAACAGTTTTGGCAAGTAAATTCGCCACAACGATAAAGTAGAGAAATGAAATGACACTGGCTTTTCCTATAATTTTCCAACCTCGTTCATCCCGGTTTTTCTTTCGCACAAACATAATAAGTAAGAGAACGGTAAGAGGAAGGCCTGCCCACGCACCAACCACCAAAGTCATTCGATTGTTAAATATACTCCATAAAAACTCATATAATGGCAGCACAGTCAATCCTCCTTAAAATCAAATAAATCTTCAATCGTCACATCAAAAACTTTTGCGATGCCATAGGCCAGCAGCATAGACGGGTTGTAACGATTTCGTTCAAGCTGTATGATCGTCTGCCGTGATACGCCTACCATGTCCGCCAGTTCCTGCTGGCTCATACGTTTTGTAGCTCTGTAAATGTGTATCTTACTATCAAAAGAATATTTGTTTTTCTTTGCCATCTACCCACCGCCTTCATTCTCAAATCATTTTCTCATTATAACGTATTCTTTCCATTTTGTGAAATACAATTTTAGGCGAAATCACAAAACCTGCAATCTGCAAAATACATGGATGCAGATGAGAACATATTGCTTTGCATTTTATAAAACAAAAAACAGCAGGTTCCTTACGAAACCTGCTGTAAATTTTGATCCGATGTAAGAAACTTACTTCAGCTCTACAGTAGCGCCAGCGTCTTCCAGCTGCTTCTTGATGTCTTCTGCCTCTTCCTTGGAAGCGCCTTCCTTGATGGTAGACGGCAGCTCATCAACCTTAGCCTTAGCTTCCTTCAGGCCCAGACCAGTGATACCACGAACAACCTTGATAACGCCGATCTTCTTGTCGCCTGCATTGGTCAGGACTACGTCAAACTCAGTCTGCTCAGCAGCAGCTGCAGCTTCGCCGCCTGCAGCAGCACCTGCAACAGCAACCGGAGTAGCGGATACGCCAAATTCTTCTTCCAGAGCCTTAACCAGCTCAGCCAGTTCCAGAACCTTCAGTTCCTTGACAGCATCAATAATTTCATTGACAGTCATGGTAATAACCTCCAAATTTTCAAATTTTAATGTGTGAAATGCGGGAATCCAATTCCCTGTGTGCAGTAATTATTCTGCAGCTTCTTCTGCAGCTTCAGCCTTGCCAGCCAGAGTGGAAACCAGTGCCTCCTGGTCTGCCTCACCCTTCTCAGCGATTGCATTAAGCGCAATAGCGAGCTGCATAATCGGGTAGTTGAAGCTGTAGAGCGTCTGTGCGATGAGCACTTCCTTGCTCGGCAGCTTAGCCAGCTCTTCGATCTTTGCTACCGGTACAACGGCGCCTTCGAGGAAACCGGTCTTGATGGTGAAGTTATCATGATCCTTAGCGAAATCAGCGAGGATCTTAGCCGGAGCTACAACGTCTTCCGAAGCAATTGCAATAGCAGTGGTGCCATTCAGATGCTCGATCATACCGTCGAAGCCAACTTCCTTAGCGGCAAACTTCAGCATGGTGTTCTTAACAACGGAATACTCAACGCCGTTCTCACGCAGCTGCTTACGCAGTGCAGTGTCATCAGCAACATTGATACCCTTATAGTCAACCAGGACACCAGCCGGGGAATTCTTGATCTTTTCAACCAGAGAAGCAACCTGTGCCTTCTTCTGTTCCAGAACCTTTGCGTTAGGCATAGTCTGTTTCACCTCCATAAAAATGATAGGGACATGAAAAAATGCCCTTCTGCTCAAAGACAGAAGGGCATGAAAAATCATTCGATACGTTTCATCGTAATGCTTGCCTCGGCAGGATAGCGATTCGCCAGTTAGGATGGTTGTCCATCTCCTGCTGTCTTTGAACGAGCTACTATATTATAACAGCCCATTCCAAACCTGTCAAGGGCTTTTTTTCATTAGTTGTTGCCAAGCTTAGCAGCGTTAACCTTGACACCCGGGCCCATGGTAGAAGCAACTACACAGGAGCGGATGTACTGGCCCTTAGCAGCAGCCGGCTTTGCCTTGATGATAGCGCTCATCAGGGTATTGAAGTTTTCGCTCAGCTTCTCAACGCCGAAGGAAACCTTGCCGATCGGGCAGTGGATGATGTTGGTCTTGTCCAGACGGTACTCAATCTTACCAGCCTTAGCGTCCTGAACAGCCTTGGCAACGTCCATTGTTACGGTGCCAGCCTTCGGGTTCGGCATCAAGCCCTTCGGGCCAAGTACACGGCCCAGGCGGCCAACCAGACCCATCATATCCGGGCTTGCAATAACAACGTCATAGTCGAAGAAGTTTTCCTTCTGGATACGCTGAACCATATCTTCAGCGCCTACGAACTCAGCGCCAGCGTCGAGAGCTGCCTGTGCCTTATCGCCCTTAGCGAAAACAAGTACGCGAACATTCTTACCGGTGCCGTTCGGCAGAACGATAGCGCCGCGAACCTGCTGGTCAGCATGACGGGAGTCAACGCCCAGCTTTACGTGAATTTCTACAGTTTCGTCAAACTTAGCCTTGGCGGTCTTCAGGACCATGTCCAGAGCCTCGTCGGTGTCATAGAGCTTGCTGCGTTCTACGAGCTTTGCGCTCTCAATATACTTTTTACCTTTGCGCACGATAAATATCCTCCTTTAGTGGTTAATTCGGAACCTTTGTTCCTCCCACCAGACGGCACGAGCTGCCGTCAGCAAATGAATATGAATAACTCAGGTCAGCTGATAATTACTCAGCGACGGTGATGCCCATGGAACGGGCAGTGCCTGCGATCATGCTCATAGCAGCTTCAATGGAAGAAGCATTCAGGTCAGGCATCTTGGTCTCTGCGATCTTGCGTACGTCGTCAATGCTGATCGTTGCAACCTTGGTTCTGTTCGGTACAGCGGAGCCGCTCTGGATGTTGCATGCCTTCTTGATGAGGACAGCAGCCGGAGGGGTCTTGGTGATGAAGGAGAACGAACGGTCTGCATATACAGTAATAACGACCGGAATGATCATACCTGCGTCATTCTTGGTGCGCTCGTTGAATTCCTTGGTGAAAGCCATGATGTTGACACCATGCTGGCCCAGTGCCGGACCTACCGGAGGAGCCGGTGTTGCCTTGCCTGCCGGAATCTGAAGCTTGATAAATCCTACTACTTTCTGTGCCATTTGTATAGCACCTCCTTGAAAAATGTGGTAATGGCGAGACGCTTGTCATCTTTTGCGATGGACGCGCTCTCCCACCTGCCAAAACAAAACAATTCCAGCTTCACATACGTTCGCTGTCATTTTCCGTGCTTTGCACGGCTCGCTTTGCGAGGTGTTTTGCATACCTGCTCTCGGGCAGGAAAACGAGGAACTTATTCCTCAACGACTTCGACCTGATTGAGCTCCAGCTCAACCGGGGTTTCGCGTCCGAACACGGGGATGGTAATGCGAACCCGGTTCTGCCCAATATCGATTTCATCGACTACGCCGACGAAGTCAACAAACGGGCCGCCGCAGACGCGTACGGAATCACCGACCTTATAGCTAATTTCGACCTCAACCTCACGGGATGTTGCTCCCCACTTGATCGCTTCCTCGTCGGTGAGAGGCTGCGGCTTGTTGGAGTTCGGGCTGACAAAACCGGTACAGCCGCGCGTATTGCGCACGAGATACCAGCTCTCGTCGGTTACAATCATCTTGACCAGAACATATCCCGGGAACAGCTTGCGCTCCACTTCGCGGGTCTTGCCGTCCTTCACTTCGCGGACGGTTTCGGTCGGGATGGTTACTTCGGTAATGAGGTCATGCATCTTGCGGTTTTCAACCGCCTTCATGATAGAAGAGGCTACTTTATTTTCGTAGCCGGAATAGGTATGAACGACATACCATTTTGGTGTTTCAGACATTTGTTCTCAAACCTTTCCGCTTACGCAGCCACAGAAATCAGTGTTGTGATACCCAGGTTGAAGATTGCATCCAGAACCCAGATGAACACGCCAATCACCAGAATTGTAGCTATTACGATGAGCGTATTGTTCGTAGTCTGCTTACGGGTTGGCCACACGATCTTCTTGCATTCGCTTTTCAGATCACGGAACCACTTGCCAATTCTGGAAAAGAAGCCCGGCTTCTTCTCCTTACCGGAGTTTTTCTTCTTTTCAGAAGTCTTCTGCTCATTTTTAGCCATGGAAGCCGATCCTTTCTCCAGGTTTACTTGCTCTCACGATGGGCGGTATGCTTCCGGCAGAACGGGCAGTACTTTTTCATCTCGAGACGTTCCGGGTTGTTCTTCTTGTTCTTCATTGTGTCGTAGTTTCTCTGCTTGCACTCAGTGCATGCCAGGGTTACCTTAACGCGCATAACGGCACCTCCTTAAATAATTGCCTCCCTTTGCAGGAAGCTCCGCATTTCAGAGCATAAAAAAATACCCTGCATAGGTGCTATTATTATAGCACGCAGGGTACTTTCCGTCAATGCCGAATTTATCAATTATTTTCCACAAAAATGGATGTTCTTTTCGGTTACCTATGCTGCACAATACCAGCGTCAATGCGGGAATACTTCACGTAACCACATAACCGCTACAAGCACAGCAAAAATCGTATAGCATATCACGGTAACGGCGCGGCCCTTCTCCTGCGTGTGCGCAGCGAAGATGCCCATAATACTGCCGGCAAACGAGATCGGATAGCCGATCAGTCCAGACCACATCTGTGCAATAACAAAGCCAGCCAGCATGAGGGCAAAGCTGAGAATACTCAGCCACAGCATTTTGCTCTGCTCCTTCTGTACCTCTTCCGCCTTTGCGACTTCCTCTTTGGTCGGCGGCAGATCAGGCGCTCTGTGATTATGGTTGCGCTTCTTCTTTTTTTTGCGATTATTCTTGGATTCAGCCATGTAATAACTCCTTACCTGTGTTTATTATGAATTTCCTGTCACAAGCATAACAAACTGCATTGCAGACAGAATACAGAAAATACAAAGGACAACCTTGGTAATTTTATGATTCGTTGTGTCCCACTCAGTCTGTACCATACACGCCGCAGCACCGAGAAAAGTAATCGGATATCCGATCAGGCTTGCCACACCGCCAATCATAGCGATTACGAAGCCAACTATCATAACGCCCAACGATGCAAACTTAAAAACCTGTTCTTTATTCCAATCCCTGGCCTTTTGCACGGAACCGCGTCCCGCTGCTGCCTGCCCGGATGTATGGTTCTTGTTCTTCCTTTTGCTTTTCTTCCGATTGTTTTTGGATTGTGCCATCCAACTATCCTCCATAAATCTCTGTCCTGTTTTCCTGTTTCCTTACCTATTATAGCAACCAAAAGCCCAAAGTGCAATGTAATTTGCAACAGAAACCGCGATATGGTACAATATCTTTATTATACATCCGAAAGGAACGAATACAATGAAAATTATGGGAATTGATTACGGCGACGCCCGCACCGGTGTCTCAATTTCTGATCCAACCGGGTTTCTTGCCGGTTCCCCGCAGGTTATCGCCACATGGAATACAGAAAAGCTGCTGGACGAGCTGACAGCGCTGGTACAGCGTGAAAAAATCGAAGAGATCGTCATGGGCCTGCCAAAAAATATGAACGCGACACAGGGCGAGCGCGCGGAAAAATGCAAGGCGCTGGGCGCAGAACTGGAACGCCGTACCGGTATCCAGGTTATCTTCTGGGATGAACGCCGCACGACCATTGAAGCCCATGCAATCCTGCATGCTTCGGGCAAAAAGCAGAAAAAACACAAGAAAAATGTAGATGCCGTTGCCGCCTCCCTGATTTTACAGGGTTATCTCGATTTCAAACGAATGCAGGGATAATCATTTCTATTATGATAATGAAACCAGCTCTTCATGGGAGAAATTGTCCCGGACAAAGAGCTGGTTTATTTTGCATCCTGCACTAGATGATTCATTAAACCGGAATTCTCTTAATTCTCAGTTCCGCCAAAGCAACATAATGCAACACTTCAAATTTATCCGGTGCAATTTGAAACAGAAGATTTCTATGTTCTTTATCCCATTGTTCTAATTCAATCTCATCCAATGAAGCTCCTATTCCTCTACAAGCTCGCATTCTTCCATGCCACCCCTCTCTGGTAAAAGGAACAGTAAGATTATATTCTTCATGATATGTCAATTCAAAATAGTCCTTAATTGCATCAGGTATATCAATCGGTTTTCGGGTTTCTCGCGCACCAGACCAATTAGGACTATACTTTAATACAAGATTTTCACTGGCCTCTGCTATCTTATCATCAAATGGAAGCCATGCCATATATAAAATCAATAATCGACCATCTGTTTTTAGCATTCGCGCAAGTTTAGGAGCAATCTTCTCATGGTCAAAATACCAAAAACACTGACATGCTGTAATTACATCAAATGTATTATCAGGAAAATCCACATCCTCTGTTGAAGCGGTCATGAACTCAATCTTCATATCAGCTTGTCTAGCTAGTTTTTGGGCTTGTTCTATCTGCTTCTCAGAAATATCTGTTCCAGTCCACTGAGCGCCATATCTATACATATTTCTAGGCAATACTCCCGTACCTGTTCCTAAATCAAGTACTTTCTGCCCATGTGTACATAGGTTCCTGTTAATAATCCGATCATAAAATTCTTGTGGATATATGTCTCTATACAGAGCATAATCATCAGAAGTTCTTCCCCAATCAAATGGTTTTCCAGCGTCAATATTATTATCAATTATCATAATGTATGTCTCCTGAAAATTTCAATTTATCAGATCATTTGCGTCCTGCACCGCTGGCCCGTCGGTCTTGCTAAAATCATCCGACCATTTGACAAATACAATTACCCTATAAAATGGAAATTGTATCACTATCCGGACAGATAATTCAAATTATTTGGATATCAAGTTCATAAACTGCGAAATATTTTTGGCAAACGCCTCTGGCTGTTCCAATGCTGTGAAGTGGCCGCCACGCAACATCTCAGTGTACATGATAATGGGATAGTTTCGTTCCACCCACTCTCTTGGTGCAGGAAGAACATCGTGAGGGAAAGCAGCTATGGCAGTTGGTACACTAATTTTGCCGAGCGGAGGCAGTGTAAAGCTATTTCCATGATAGGCACGAATCGAGGTATAAGCGGTGTTCGTTATCCAATAGAGCGTCAGACAGTCACAAAGATCATCTAGCGTTAATAGATTCCAATCGCTCCATGCATGGTACTTTTCCACAATCCAAGCAGCCATTCCCGCAGGTGAATCACTTAGCGAATATGCCAGCGTCTGTGGCTTCGTGCTGTTAATTTTTATGTACGCTCCCTCCATGCGTTGCCATTCGATGGCCTTGCGCTTGTAGGAAAGCTCATCTCGGGATAACGCATCATCCGGTGCGTTGACAAGCTCGTTCACCAAACCCACATCTGTAAGATGAATCCCTTTCACTTCCTGCGGATATCGTGCAGCAAGATAGCACGTCACTCCACGCCCCATATCGCCGCCTGCCGCTGCATATTCCTCATATCCAAGCTCCTCCGTCATAAGTCGGTGCCACAACTCTGCAACCTCGGCATTATTGACAAAACCTTTCTTCGGCAACGTCGAGAATGCGAACCCCGGCAGGGATGGTACAATAAGTTCATAATCGGATAGCAATGGAAACACTTTTGCATAACGTAAAAAACTGTCAGGCCAACCGTGCGTCAGCAACAGAGGCATTGCATCTTTACGGGTCGCACCGATACGAAAGAAATGAATGTTAACTCCGTCCACCTCACATGTGAATTGAGGATATTGATTTAGTTCCTGCTCTTTGCAATACCAGTTATAGCTGTTACACCAGTAGTCGAGAAGTGACGATAAAAACTTGCCGTCCGTTCCCATGCTCCAGTTTTCATCGTTCAACGTTCCCGGTAGTCGCGTAGAAGCAATACGCAAATGAAGATCATCTATTTGTTTCTCGTCAAAATGAATCTTAAATTCTTTCATTTTAATCCTCCAATATCCGTTGAAATGGGCAGATCAATTCTCTGATATTATAATCAAACGATTTACAATAGTTCATGTATTGACAAAATATATGGACATACCCCAACATATCTCAATTTGTCAGATCATTTGCGTCCTGCATACAAAAAGGTGTACTGTTTTTGAAGCAGTACACCTTTTTCTTTGCCGCTATCACGTACCGAAGTACGAGAAATGCATATAATCCTTTTTGCTGTTCCATGTACCGCCCCATCCGAAGCCGTACTTTGCAAAAATCTGTACCACTTCACTGTTCGCCGGAATAGAATATGGGTCTGTTCCCGGTGTCCAGTGCGTACCGGTCAAAGCCTTACCGCTGTTGGTACACATGTAATTTTCATCCCAGTTGATATCAATTGCAGTACCCAGGCAATGCTCTGAAGTAGACCCGTCTCCACGCCAGTTGTAGCCGCCCAGCGTATGAATCGGGAACTGTTCGTTACCTGCATAAATTTCCGCAAAAATCTGCTGTACGGATTCTGCCAACGCTTCATGTATCTGGAACCGTCTGGTCCGGGTCACTTTATTGCCATTGCTGTCAAAATCCCAGACATTTACGGTGATGACTACCTGATGGCTTTCTGCCTCAGAAGCACCAGAATACAGATGATAGCTGGAGCCTGCACCGAAAATGCGTGCTACCTTATCACTGTAGCTCTCGCCAGCATAGGTCAGGCCTGCCGGAATGGTTGACGAAATAATACTTTCTGATGCATATGGAACTTCATATAGAGCCTGCGATGGAACAGTAAGGCTGGAATCTATCTCGGCCTCCGGCTGCGCTGTCACAGCAAGTTCCGTTGTACTCTCAGATGCTGCAATCAGCTTGCCATCACAGTCAAAACCATCTACAGACCAGTACCAGATCCCCGGTTGACTGGCAATCTCATCTGGAAGCTCCAATTCCTTTGCTCCGCTGCCGGAAGCAGAAACCTGTTCGGTATATACTGGCTTTCCTGTAAACGAATCATTCTGATAAAAATATACCAGATAATAATCCGCACCACTCCCAGACCAGCTGACAGCTGACGTACCGGAATGCATAGAAATTGTACTAATATCAGCTGAACTGCTGATGCCGCGTCCTGTATGTACAGCAGCTGCTGCACGGTATGTCAATACAGCTGCCTGCTCTGCATCAATCGTTTCACCAACGCCCAGTTTATTGTTGCCAATGCCACTGGTCAGACCTTCACGAACAAAATATGCCATCGCTTCCTCTGCCCAGTCCGGCACATACTGCCCATCCGTGAAGGAATACAATGCTTCTGCAATTTCGTTTTTAGAAAGTGCAGTACCTGTGCTGCTTTGTTCAATCGCACGATACAGCATCGAAATCAACTGCTGGCGTGTCGCCGGTTCTGTCGGAGAGAACTTGCCCTCTTCCTCTTCTGTCAGCTCCAGCAGCCATGCTTCCTGTACATCTGCATTCTTCGTATCGGTAAATGGACAGATATTGCGCTGTTCCGCATTCTTCTTGATCAATGTATCATAATCGATATCTGTCAAAGATGCATACAGCCGTACTGCCAGCGAGCATGCCTGCTCCTTTGTAATTGCTTCTGCTGCCAGCTGGTTGTCCATGCTGTCCGGTAAAAGCTTTGCCTGATCTGCAGCAGAAAGAATATTGTCCGTCTTACCGGAAGTCTGCTGCAAATCCACAGCCCCTGCCGGAGAAGCTCCAATCAGGCATGCACACAACGCTGCCGCTGCTGCATAGCCTGCAATTCTTTTCTTCATATTGTGACATTCACCTCAATATCATGCCATCTTAAATTTCTAAACAAGGTTAGTATATCACATTTTTCCTCTGCTGAAAATAACATGCACACAATATTCACAATAATTTCTTCGGCATTATTCCAGGATATCCCTGTGTTCTTTCCTTGCACGCTCAAAAATTGTCAAAATACCATCCGATGAACAGGTCGCAAGGAAAATATCAGATACCTTTGTTTTATGTTGCTTTTGAAGCTGTTTTTCCAGCCATTCTAGATCATATCCCATATTCTGAAGATTTTTCTTCATAATTTTACCATCTATAATCACATTGCCACACATTGTTTCCTGCTGCACAGACAATGCCAAATCCTCCGGTGTTGCCGGACGTGTCCGGCTGACTGGTAAAATACTAATACTGCCATTAGATTCCAGTACCGCTGTCTGAATCTGGCTCAGATCAAAATAACCATTGCTGCGGCATTCCATCTGAAATTCATGAATATCCATATGAGCACGCCGGAAATTCTTATCATATAATTTTCCTTTATCCAGCAAAACAATGGCTCTGCCATTTACCAAACGGCGTGCCTTTACGGAATGGTCAGAAACCACTGCCAGTAACCATGCAGCAATACCATAAACCACCAGTGCAATCAGCCATTCCCAAAATTCCTGTCCTTCTGCAACAGAAAGCTCCGCTGCGATAGAACCTATTGTAATGCCATTGATATAATCAAACGTGCTCATCTGGGATAACTGCCGATAACCGATCAGCTTTGTAATCACAAACAATGCTGCTATCGAAAACAACGCTGTCAGCGCTGTCCGTGCAAAGTCCATATCTAAATCTCCCTTTCTCGCTTTTCCATAGCATGAACTTTTTTGCACTACATTATGCGCAGGGATTTCTATAGAATTTTCAATCACTTTCATTTTTCGCAGCATTTCCATCATACAATTTCAAATATCCGGTAGTGAAAATAGAAAAAGAGCAGGCCTCTGCAGGTCTGCTCTTGGTGTTATGCTACGGTTTCCTGTGGATTAGTCATCACCGCGCAGAAGATTGTCTGCATAGTCTCTCAGGCTTTCAAAGGAATTTACACCCTCCGCACGGGTGCCGATCTGTTCTCTCACGTAATCGGGCAGCTTTTCAAAATACTGTTTGGCCTCCGGCGCATCTGCCAGAAGAGCATATAAATCTGGATATTTCAAAATAATCACCTCAAAAGCAGTATTCCCATAGAGAAAAGAAATTTGTATCAACAGGACTTAGAAAAATATGGAATACATGCAACAGAGCCGTACAAAAACGAAACAGGCATAATAATAGACCGCATGAACCGGATTTATCCAGCTCGTGCGGTCCTTCTTTGCGTATAAACCCCCATAAAATCAAGGATTTAATCCCCAAATAATCCCCACATTGTTTGTTTATCATTTTCACTCCGTCCTAAAAGTTGAAAAAACCGCCCAAATCTTCCGATTCAGACGGTTTACATTGGAGCTAATGGTGGGAATCGAACCCACGACCTGCTCATTACGAGTGAGCTGCTCTACCCCTGAGCCACATTAGCATCTGGATTGTATTTTAACATACCCTTACTGCTTCGTCAAGAAGAAAAAACAAAATCTTTCCCGATTTTTTGATCTTTTTGAAATTTTATCCTTGACAAGCTTTCGAAATCAGCTATAATAATAAAGTATCCTTGCTCACACAAAAGGTGTGGGCCTAAGGCCAGAAGGAGGTGCTTAAATTGGCAAAGGTAAATGGTAAGTACGAAACAATTTTCATTGTCAACCCGAATCTCGGTGAGGAAGCAATCACCGCTATCGTGGAGAAGTTCAAGACCCTGATTTCTGATAACGGTACCATCGCGTCCGTTGATGACTGGGGCAAGCGTAGAATGGCGTATGAGATCAATGACCTGCGTGAGGGCTATTACACCCTGATCGAGTTCGAATCTCTGCCGTCTTTCCCGGCTGAACTGGATCGTATCTACAAGATCACCGATGGCGTTATGCGTTCCATCATCGTTTGCAAAGACTAAGGACTGGTGACAGAATATGCTGAATAAAGCAATTCTTATGGGTCGCTTGACTCGTGATCCAGAGCTTCGTTATACGCAGAGCAATCTGCCGGTTGTATCGTTCACAATCGCTATTGATCGCAAATACAGCGCAAACAATGGCAGTGAACGTCAGACTGATTTCATCAATGTTGTAGCTTGGAGACGTACTGCGGAATTTGTTTCCCAGTGGTTTACAAAGGGCATGATGATTATTGTAACCGGAAGCATCCAGTCCAGAAACTGGCAAGACAAAAACGGCAATAATCGCACATCAATCGAAGTTGTTGCGGATGAAGTACAGTTTGGTGAATCCAAGCGTTCCCGCGAGGCAAATGACGGATACCAGGGTGGTTATCAGAACACCTATTCTGCTCCACAGCAGGCATCCCGTCCGGCTCCGAGCTTCGATATGCCGACAGGCAATTCGGATTTCAGCGAAATTTCCGATGATGACGGCGAAGTTCCGTTCTGATTATTGAACAAGGAGGTTATGACAATGGCTGAAGAAAAAAGAGAATATCGCCCCAATCGCGGCGGCCGTCGCCGCAGAAAGGTTTGCTCTTTCTGTGTAGATAAGGTTGAGGCTATTGATTATAAGGACGTTGCAAAGCTGAAGAGATACATGTCCGAGCGTGGCAAGATTCTTCCGCGCCGCATGACTGGCACCTGTGCACTGCATCAGCGCCAGCTGACTGAAGCAATCAAGCGTGCTCGTCACATCGCTCTGCTGCCGTATACTGCAGAGTAATTTTCCCCTAAATACAGGATACCATTAAAGGACACACCCAAATGGATGTGTCCTTTTTTGTTGTATCAGACAAAAATCCGAGTGCATGATTTATACAACGAGGCAATTGAGATTGTTTAGAGTTCATCCATATATTTTTGCAGCTTGTCTGCAAATTTTCCAATATGGATTCCATCAACAAAGGAATGATGCGCTTGAACGGAAATCGGCATCATAATACGTCCATTTCTTTCAAAATATTTTCCCCAATCAAATAAAGGAGTTGCATTATCTTTTTTTCCAGAATTGGTGTGCGATATATGTGTATAAGTAACCCAAGGCATAGGAGAACATTGAAATACATCATTTCCTAATGGCCCTGTAAAATATGCATTCTGTTCGTTCACGGCTTTGGTTGCTATCTCCATATATTCCTGCATCGTATCTTGCATGGGAACATTGACCACCTTAAATAATTCCGTGTCTTTATTCAAGTAAGTAAATGCTGTATCGATTTTGTCAAACAGAACAATTTTTCCATCCAAAAAACGGTATCTGAATGCTTCAATCTCATTTGCGCACTTGCATACAGCATAAACCATCGCAATAGTAAAAGAGCCTCCCTGAGATTTCATTTTATTTAAAAAATGTGTGATATCTATCTCAAAAGTCACGCAAAAAGCAGGTTCAATACTATTTCTGAAAACCATACAGTGTATGGATCTTTCCCACCTTTTTTCATCTATCACTTGATAAGTATTTGCCATAAAATATTCCTCCAAATTTTAATTTATCAAGCTTATTATATCAGCTCCCTATAACAAGTCAAAGTAAGAAAGCATCCCGCAGATTAATTCCGCAGGATGCTCTTTCTTTGCTGACAAATTTCTTTTTAATTCTCTTACGAAAAATATTTTGTCATAATCGTTGCTGCTTCCGCACGGGTTGCATTCCCCTGTGGATTCAGATATGTTTTTCCGTCGGAAACGCTGCCGCTCAGGATATTTTTCTGCACTGCCCAGCGCATGGCATTCATTGCCCAGCCGGAAACCTTATTGCTATCCGCGAAGCGGTCCAAATTCCCACTGCCTTCCGGTTTACTGGAATAGTTATGCAGCATAACCATCAGCGCCTCACGGGTAACATTCTCCTGCGGAGCGAAAGTAGTTGCACTTGTACCTGCCACAACGCCCTGCTGATATGCCCAGCACACAGCGTTATAATACCACGTATCACGCTTGACATCCTGGAACGGAATCGAGCCGGTTACCTGTGGCTTCCCTACATAATTGTACAGAATCTGTGCTACCTGTGCACGGGTCAGCGCTGCATTCGGCATAAAAGCGGTGGCACTTGTGCCGGACATGATGCCATTATCATATACATACTGTATATAGGAGACATACCATGCATTTGCAGGAACATCTGTAAAAATATCCGATACCAAAGTAACAGACTTTTCCCATACTGCATAGAAGGTATAATTGCTGATATCTGTGCAATCCTTAATCCATTCCCTGCCGAAAGCATAGCTGGAGCCTGCTGCATATAATTTTTTGGTATATCCATTGCTGGTAATCTGTGCATCTGTAGACCAAGTTCCACTGTTCGTATACCATTTATTGTCCTTTAGCCGTTTCACATTCCATCCCTTAAATGTATAGCCGGAACGGGTGCATGTACTGGAAGACAGCTTCAATGTTCCCATAAAAGCTACCGACTGGCTGCTGATGCTTCCGCTTCCTCCATTGGCATTATAAGAGAATGTAAAGGTCGGCACAGATGGCTTGGCAGATGGCCAGGAAGTTGCAATGGTAAAATATTGGCAGAAGGTTTTACTTGTACCGGAAGTGTCCTTTGCTGTAATCAGATAATAATATTTTCCTGCCGCCCAGGAAGCAAAGGTCATCGAGCTGTCCAGATTATATAAGCTGTAGGACTTTGCATTTGGACTGATTGTTTTGTTAAATACATAAGCTCCGGTCTGCGCGTTGATCACCTGCACAACAACACTGCTCAAATTGTTATTAGAGGTCACATAACCATATACACCATGTCCATTGCCCTTTGGATGTACAATTTCCGGTACATTCACTGCAAAACGAATGCCAGAAAGGCTGATTGGGATACCATTTTTCCGATAAGCAATATTGTCAAGCTTACTGCCGCTAACTGTATTTTTCCATGCCGTCAGGGTCTTCAAACACGTAGAACTGTTATAATTTGTACTGACATCTGCAACAATAAATCCCGACTCCTGTAAACTGGAGGTGGAACCAACATACGCGCAGACAACAGACCAATGCTGATAAGTTCCATTGGTCCGGTGTACGATAACCGGATAGCCCTGTGCCAGCTGGTCATACAGCTTCTGCAAAGAAAAGCTGCCTACTGTCAGATATCCCAATGCCGACCAGCTCTGAATCGCTTGCGCATTTGGTTTGTGGGTTGTTGTCCCCAAATTTTTATTGACAACTGCATTATATACAGACGTTTTATCTGCAGAAGACGTTGCGCCATACATATATGCTTCTATCGTTGATACCGAAACAACAGCACAATCCCCACTGTTTTTCTGGGTAATACGCGAATTGGCTACCGCTGTACGATAATCAATGCTGTAATACACCTGGGAGACCGCCTTTGCTTGTGGCAAGATACCAATGAGTAATGCCAGAACCAATAAAAAGCTGCTGCATCTTTTCCACTTTTTCATATAGATTCCTACCTTTCTTTGTGTAAAATAAAGACTCCCTTCTGTGTTTTTATCGAACATATTTGTGTTTCATATTATACAGTATGATCATATATCTGTCAATTTGAAAGCATTTCGAAGGATGCTCTTTCTTTGCTGACAAATTTCTTTTTGATTCTATTACGAAAAATATTTTGTCATGATCGTTGCAGCTTCCGCACGGGTCGCATTCCCCCGGGGATTCAGATATGTTTTCCCACCGGAAATGCTGCCGCTCAGGATATTTTTCTGCACTGCCCAGCGCATGGCACTCATTGCCCATCCAGAAACCTTACTGCTGTCCACAAAACCATTCAAATTGCCGCTGCCTTCCGGTTTACCGGAATGGTTATGCAGCATGACCATCAACTCTTCACGGGTGACATTCGACTGCGGCGCATAGGACGTCGGACTTGTTCCTGCTACAACGCCCTGCTGATATGCCCAGCATACAGCATCATAATACCATGCGTCACGCTTCACATCCTGAAATGGAATGGAACCGCTTATCTCTGGCTGCCCTGCATGATTGTACAGAATCTGCGCTACCTGCGCACGGGTCAGCGTTGCATTCGTGGAAAAAATCATTTTGCTGGTGCCTGCCATCAGCCCGGTATCATACGCAGACTGAATAAAAGACGTATACCATTTATCTGGCTGCACATCTTCAAAAATCTGATATACCGCCAGCGCACGATAATCCTGCATCGAGATTGTCTCGGTCTTTTTCTGGCCGCATACGGTACAGGTATACTGCAGCTTCCCCTCTTCTGTGTCAGTCGGCACAACGCTTACCTTGCCATAATCCCACGTATGCGCAGCCATTGTATAATTATCATCATACTGATAGCTGCACTTGGTACAGGTGTATCTTGTATAGCCGGATTTTGTACAGGTGGGCGCATATATCTTCGATTCATAAGTATGATTGCATCCATATGTCTGGTCACTATACCGTGTTAACAGATAGTCCGCATCCATCACAATGGATTTTCTCAGCAACCGTCCCCAACGAATAGAGCTATTGTAATTTCCCTCTGCAATAGTAACATACTCGCTGCCAATTTCCAGAATGATAACGCTATGAGAGTTATTGTAAACCCGGAGGATATCGCCTACACGCAGCTGTTCATATGTAAATTCCTCCAGTTTTCTTGCCGGGAGATCCCCAAACGCGGCATCACTCAGCAAAAAGGCAAAGGCTGCACAGCCGTACCCGCCAGCGTAAATGCCGCCCTTCCAGCTATAATAATTGTCATTCGTCCAGGGCATGCCTTCAGGATAATCCTCTTTGAGTGCGATCATGGCATCATATGCCTGCTGCTGGGTTGGTTCTGCCGTAGCTGCCGCCTGTGTGCTGCGTTCTACTTCCTCCTCCAACGGAACTGCATAGCCAGTTGATGCGGTCTGTGTTTCCTTCTCCGCTGCAAACGCCGTGCGCAGCATACCCGACAGCATAGCAACCAACAATAGAGCTGCAATTCGCCTTATTTTCATTCCATTCCCTCTCTTTCTGAATGGTGTAAATAAAATAAAAGGTATCCTGCGGAACAATCTTTCCACAGAATACCTTTTCTTACAATTTATTCCTTATAGCTCCACTGTGTTCCCTGCCGGGTATCCTTAATGATGATACCCTTTTCATTGAGCAGGTAATCACGAATGCGGTCAGCCTCTGCAAAGTTCTTTGCTTTCTTGGCAGCAGCACGCTGTGCAATCAGATCCTCCACTTCGCTGTCAATGGTCTTCTTTTCCAGATGACCGACCAGACCAAGTACACCGCACAGCTCCATCATATGATCGAAGCAAGACTGTACAAAAGCATGCGTGCAGTTTGGATCCTTGACATCGGTATTGATCTGGCGAACCAATTCAAACACAGCAGCAAGCGCATCCGCTGTATTCAAATCATCATCCATCGCATCAATGAACTTCTGACGGTACTGATCGAGTGCCACAGACTTCTTCTGCTCCTCCTCCGTCATGGTATCGCCGGTCTGATGATCCAGCAGGAACTGCAGGTTCTCAGCAGCCGTATACAGACGCTCCAAGGAACTCTTGGTCATCTTCAAAGATTCCTCAGAATAGTTCAGCGGGGTCCGGTACTGTGCAGACAGCATAAACATGCGGATGGTTTCATATCCATATACCGCAGCAGCCTCGCGAACCATAAAGAAATTACCCTTGGATTTGGACATCTTCTCATTGTCAATGGTCAGGAAGCCGTTGTGCAACCAGTAATTGGAAAACGTGCAGCCATTTGCGCATTCAGACTGTGCAATTTCATTTTCATGATGCGGGAAAATCAAATCCTTGCCGCCGGAATGAATGTCGATGGTCTTGCCCAAATACTTGTTTACCATAGCAGAGCACTCTATGTGCCAGCCCGGTCTTCCCTGTCCCCACGGGGATTCCCAGCTCGGTTCGCCCGGCTTCGCAGACTTCCATACCGCAAAGTCCATTGGGTCTTCCTTCAGTTCACCAACACTGATACGTGCGCCTGCCTGCAGCTCATCCAACGGCTGATGGGACAGCTTGCCGTATTCTTTAAAGCTCTTGGTGCGGAAATATACATCGCCATTCGGCGCTGCATATGCATGACCGTTGTCAACCAGTGCCTTGACAATATCAATGATCGCATCCATCGTCTCAGTTGCACGCGGATGAACTGTAGCCGCCCGGATGCCAAGGCCCTGCGCATCAACAAAGTATTCCTTGATATAACGGTCTGCAATGACATCGTAGGTAACACCTTCTGCATTGGCCTTGTTGATTACCTTGTCATCAATGTCAGTGAAGTTCTGCACAAACTTTACTTCATATCCGCGATACTCAAAATAACGGCGCAGCGTATCAAAAATGATAAACGGACGTGCATTGCCAATGTGGAAGAAATTATAAACCGTAGGACCACAGGAATACATCTTTACCTTGCCCGGTTCAATCGGAATAAACTCTTCCTTCTGGCGCGTCATAGAATTATATAATTTCATAGATGAATTTCTCCCTAATTATATTAGATAGCTCCCTCAGCCAAAATACAGGCCAACGGAAACGCAGTGTTTACTTGATCTTCGGCTTGGTCGCGCCTTCCGCAACCAAATCCCAGTTGCGATGCAGATAATCATAACCGGAATACAGGGTCACGAGCATCATCACCCAGCCACAAAGCTGTACCAGTACATCCGCCGTATGGCTGATCGACAAGTCCTCTCCTGTAAACAGCAAGCACAGGAAAATGATGATAATACCGGCAATCTGCGTACAGGTTTTCACCTTACCAGTCCATGTTGCCGCCATGACACGGTTCTTCCCCATTGCAATGGTACGCAGGGAAGTAATAATAAATTCACGCGCCAAAATGATGAATACCATCCAGCCCACCATAAAGCCGCGGTCTACGAATACACACATAGCAGCACAGATCAGCAGTTTATCAGCCAGTGGGTCGACAAATTTGCCGAAATCTGTTACCTGATTATATTTGCGTGCAACGTATCCGTCAAGAAAATCCGTTACGCTGCACAGGCAGAATAGCACCAATGCAAGCACATCACATGCTACACCGCCAATGGTGGCAAAGATAATGAAAAACGGAATCAACGCAATACGCGCCAATGTAATTTTATTGGCAAGAGTCATATAAGTCTCCTTCCTTATGTCGTAATCTGCAGGAGCCTCCTGCAACTGATATTATACGTTTTCACCGCGCAGGTGTCAATTGCATCATTCCATTGTTTCGGTATTTCCGGTCAGATCTGCTCCATGCGCACCGGTAATGCGTACCGGCACAAATTGCCCTTCCTCTACGGAAAATGCGCTGTCAAACAATACTCTGCCATCGATGTCCTGAGAATCTGCATAGCTGCGGCCATAGTACAGGCCGGTTTCGCCATCCCAGCCTTCGCACAGGACTTCGATCAGCTGACCCTTCATGCGGGCTGCAAAATGATCCAGAACCTCTGACTGCAGCTCTTCAATGATCATACGGCGTTCATTTTTGACATCTTCATCGATCTGATCCGGCATAGCAGCAGCTTCACTGCCTTCTTCCGGCGAATAACAGAAGACACCGGCACGTTCAATATTCATTTCCCGCAGGAAATCGCACAGCTCTTCAAATTCTTCCTCTGTCTCACCCGGCAAGCCGACAATCAGGCTGGTACGCAGCACCAGTCCCGGAATGCGTGAGCGCAGCTTATGGAATAGGTTCCTTAAAAATTCCGCATCACCGCGGCGATGCATGGCCTTCAAAATACGGCTATTGACATGCTGGATCGGAATATCCAGATATTTGACAATCTTCGGTTCCGCTGCAATGGTATCTATCATCTCATCCGTAATTTCATCCGGATAGAGATAATGCAGACGCACCCATGTGAAATCCATCTTGCAAAGCGCATGCAACAGCTCTGGCAGCATATGCTTGCGGTACAAATCCCTGCCATAGCGGGTGATATCCTGTGCAACAACAATGAGTTCCCGTACACCCGCATCCGACAACGCTTTCGCTTCCTCCAGGATATCTTCCATTGTACGCGAGCGGAATTTACCGCGCAGGGACGGGATAACGCAGTATGCACAATGATTATCACAGCCCTCGGCAATTTTCAGATAAGCGGAATAGCCCGGTGTCAAAAGGATACGTCCACCTTCCATTTCCGCTTCATCAATCTGCCCAAAATTCCTGTAAACGGTACCCGGCGCCTGCATCACAGCACGCACAGCATCTACAATATTGTTATAGCTTCCGGTCCCCAGTACAGCATCAATTTCCGGCATTTCCTCGGTAATCTCCTTTGGATAACGCTGGACCAGACATCCAGTGACAATCAGTGCTTTCAGGGAACCCGTTTCCTTGAGCTGCGCGGTTTCCAGAATGGTATTGATTGCTTCCTGTTTGGCAGATTCAATAAACCCGCAAGTATTGACAACGGCAACATCCGCGTCTGCAACGTCATCGACAATGGTAACGCCTGCTTCCTGCAGCTGCGCCAGCATATGCTCGCTGTCTACCAGATTCTTGGCACAGCCCAGTGAAATCATTCCCAATCGAATGGACATAAATTGTTCGTTCCTCCTTGTACACGGCGGTTACCGCGTTTCCTGATCAGCAATGTCGGCACAATAGTCCTCCATCACTGTCCGAATCTGGGAAAAGGTGAAACCGCGCCGTTGAAGCGCTGCCATCGCCTTTTCCCGCGTTTTCCGGTCTGAGACATCCCCGCGCAGCTTCCTATCCAGCAGCGCTTTCATCATGTCCCAATCCGGTTCAAAATCCTCTAATATTTCTGCAATAATATCATTTGGCACGCCGCGCTGGCGCATTTCCTGCCGGATACGCAGGATGCCATATCCCTTGCGCGAATAGGAGCGCAACAACAGCTCTGCATAGGCATGATCATCTATTGCATGTAAAATACGCATGCGTTCCACAGCATAGGCTGCCGCTTCCGGCAAAAAATCTTTATCCAGAAGCTTCTTCTCCAGCATAGCAGCGGACAGCGGCCTGCGGCTGAGCATACCCGCGGCGGTGACTTCCGCCTTACGGTACTGCTCTTCCTCACTTATGGGCTGCTGCATACTCAAATATCATCATCTCCGAAGTCATCCGCATCAATGGATACTGCTGCAGAACGTCTCGGCGCGGCATCCTCCTCTGGAAGCGGTGCTTCTTCCATATCCATATCGTCCATAGGCATGTCATCCAGCAGTTCCTCATCATCGGAAGCCTGCTTGCGGCGCTTGCTTGCCTTCTCCTTCCGGTCCTGCTTGACCTTTTCCCGGTTCTCCTGAATTGCCTTGCGGATCTGCTGCTCGAGTTCTTCTGCAACCTCTTTGTTCTCCGCAATATATTTCTTGGCATTTTCCCGGCCCTGGAAGCGTTCCCCATTGACGGTGAACCATGCGCCGCCCTTTTTAATCAGGTCATATTCTACGCCCAGATCAACCAGCTCACCAATTCTGGAAATGCCCTCACCATACATGATGTCAAAATATGCTTCACGGAATGGAGGCGCCATTTTATTTTTTACAATCTTTGCGCGGGTGTGGCTGCCGATTAAGCGGTCACCATCCTTCAGATGCTCTACACGGCGGACATCAATACGAATAGAGGAATAGAATTTCAATGCACGGCCGCCGGTAGTAACCTCCGGATTGCCATACATCACACCAACCTTTTCACGCAGCTGGTTGATAAAGATTGCCACACACTTAGACTTTGCAATGACACCAGCCAGCTTGCGAAGCGCCTGGCTCATCAGACGCGCATGCAGACCAACAAATGCGTCGCCCATTTCGCCCTCGATTTCAGCGCGTGGAACCAACGCTGCAACAGAGTCGATAACAATAATATCCAGTGCGCCGGAACGTACCAGCTGCTCTGCAATCTCCAAACCCTGGTCACCGCTGTCCGGCTGGGATACCAGCAGGCTGTCTACATCGACGCCCAGTGCGGCGGCATAAACCGGGTCCAGCGCATGTTCCGCATCAATAAATGCAGCAATGCCATCCTTGGCCTGTGCCGATGCAATCGCATGCAGCGCCAGCGTGGTTTTACCAGAAGATTCCGGTCCATAAATCTCAATGATTCTGCCGCGCGGAAGTCCGCCGACGCCCAGCGCCATATCCAAACCAATGGAACCGGTGGAAACGACCTCCTTATCCAGGAGTTCTGTTTCCTGTCCCAGATACATAACAGCATTTTTGCCGTGCTGCTTCTCAATCTGCGCCAGCGCAATGCTCAGCGCCTTTTGCTTATCGGTTGCAACAGTGACTGTTGGCAGTTGTTTTTTCTTTGCCATATAAGCCTCCTAAAAGCTTTTCATGCTTACTTTTCTATTTTTCTGCACATACAATCCGCGGTATACCCGCAAGATCACTGCACAGATGTACATTTTTCCAGCCTGCAGCAGAAAACAGCGCTGCCGCCTGCTGTCCCTGCTTCCAGCCGCACTCTGCAAAGAGCTTTCCGCCCTCTGCCAGCTGAAAAGCAGGCCGTTCCGCCATAGCACGATAAAAATCCAAACCATCTGTGCCGCCATACAGCGCAAGATGCGGTTCATAGGCATCTACACTCCGGTCAAGCTCTGCCATTTCCTGTGCAGTGATATACGGCGGATTGGAAACGATAATATCAAATATACCATCAATGCTGTCCGGCTGCAAGGCATCCCCCTGCCGGATTTTCAATTTTGGTTCTTTTACATGGTGTAATGCAGCATTTTTCCTAGTTACTTCCAGCGCTGCTTCAGAATAATCCAGTACGGTGATCTGTGATCCGGGTACAGCCAGTGCAATGGAAATACCGATGCAGCCGCTTCCACAGCACAGATCCAGTACACGCGGGTTCCACATTGCTCTTGCAGCCTGCACCGCTGCATCACACAGCCATTCGGTATCTCCTCTCGGAATCAGGACATCCGGTGTTACAAAAAACCGGTTTCCATAAAAATCCCATTCGCCCAGGATATATGCAAGGGGTTCTTCCCGTTTTCTGCGTTCGAAAAAAGCATCTGCCTTCTGTCTGATCTCTGGTGTCAGGATTGCCGTTTTCCAGCCTGCGGTATTCCGTGCATCCAGACCAGCGGCACACGCCACCAGCTCCCGTGCTTCCAAATCGGCTTCTTCAATCCCCATAGCAGAAAGCGCCTGCCGAAGCTGCTGGAAACAATCCCAAAGGCTTACCATTTGTCCTCCTGTTTATCCTCCGGTATGACATGCTGCAGAGATACAATCGCAACCTCAATCATGCTGTCATCCGGTTCCAGAACGGTAATATGCTGCAGCATCATGCCCGGCCAGCGCAAGATGCTAGAAAATGCGCCGTCATGCCGTCCGGCAAAACGGTTGACCTCATAACTCAAACCAATCACAATTGGCAGCAGCACAATCCGGAGCAGGAGTTGCACAATACGGCTGTCAGCCGTGACAACTGAAAAGACCAGAATACTGATAATCATAATGACAAACAGGAAGCTGGTGCCGCACCGTGGATGTTCTCTCGGCTGGATACGGACATTTTCTGTCGTCAGCTCCAGCCCCTTTTCATAGCAGTAAATGGTCTTATGCTCTGCCCCATGGTAACGGAACGTTCGCTTCATATCCGGTATCAGCCCCATAATGACCATATACAGGATAAAAATAATGATTCGCAATATGCCCTCAATCAGATTTGCGCCCAGATGCGGTACGCTCTGTGGCAAAAAAGAAATGAGAAATGCCGGAAGAAGAATAAACAGTCCGACTGCCAAGCCAACACCCAGCACAACAGAAATGAAATACAGAACCGATTCCATCACGCCTTCACCGATTTTATCAATCAGCCATTGTTCCAGCTTTGACGGCTTCTCCTCTTCTTCACCCAAAAACTGGGAGGAATATTCAATCGCCTGAAATCCTTCCTTCAGTGATTGTACCATCATGACAAAGCCACGGATCACCGGAATACCGGCAATGGGATATTTTTCTTTCAGCGGTGTCGTCGTTTCCTCCTTGACCGCAAGCGAATTGTCCGGCTTACGGATGACCGTACAGGTCTTCCGCGGGCCTTTCATCATAATACCTTCGAGAATCGACTGTCCGCCGATGGTTGTCTTATGCACAACCTGCTGTGATTCCTTTTTTTTCAATCTTTACTCCTCAATCTTCCCGGTATCTGCCGCAATTTTCGTTGTCGGCTCTACCTTGCTGGCATTGGTATTTGCCAGCGGCAGAGTAACTGTAACCTGCGTACCTTCACCATACTTGCTGGCAATATTCAGTGTGCCGCCATGCATACGGACAATTTCATCCGTCACTGCAAGTCCGATACCGCTGTCGCGCTGTTTGGAGCTGCCCTTATAGAATTTTTCCTTGACAAACGGCAGTTCATCTTCTTTGATGCCAACGCCCCAGTCGCGCACTTCAATAATAACCGTATAGCTGTCGCGCGACAACAGGATTTCGATTTTCCCGCCGCTTTTACCGTATTTGGCGGCATTGTCAAGAATGTTCAAAAATACCTGCTTCAAACGGTGCCGGTCACCGCTGACCGGGCACATCTGATCCGGGATATCATAAATAAGCTCGATATTTTCCTTTTCCAGCATATTCTGGTACATATAAACCGCTTCATACAGTTCTGCACCCACATCAAACAGCTCTACATTCAGCTTCATCCGGCCTGATTCCAGACGCGTGAAATCCAGCAGCTCTTCTACCATCTGTGTCAGACGCCCGCTTTCCTTCTGGATAATGCTCAGGCCCATGATAACCTCTTCCGGGTCCGATGCACCTCCTGCGATCAATGTGTCGCTCCAGCCGCCAATTGCTGTGAGCGGCGTACGCAGTTCATGGGATACGGAAGAAATAAAATCATTCTTCATACGTTCCGCACGGCTGATTTCTTCTGACATATGGTTGATGGTATCACACAGGTCGCCAATTTCATCATCATAGACCTTATGCAGACGCATCCCATAACGTCCGGCTGAAATTTCCTTGGCAATGATATTGATTTTCATGACCGGCTCTACAATGGACTTGATAAAATACCGGTTGGAAAGCTCCAACGCCACCGCAATCAGCAGGCCAATCAGCAGACATGCCAGCACAATATAGATAATCTGGCGCTGGGCAATTGCCATGGAAGAAATACAGCGCACACAGCCGATCAGGTTTCCATTTGGGCCATACAGCGGCGCCGATGCGGAAATCACACGCTCCCCAGACTGGGAATCTCTCCCCATCCATGCCCGGGTTTTGTTTTCCGTCAGACATATGCTTACATCCTCCGTTCCCGGTTCCGAGCCAATTTCCGTAAAAGAAGATGATGATGCAAGAATGGAACCGTTGGAAGATACAATCTGTATTTCCAGCTTGTCCTTGTCCTCAAAGCTGGTGACAAAAGATTCACCGGCTGACAGAAACTGCTCATAGCTGGAATTTAGGAAACGGTTGATAAAACCCGCAGACTGCGCAGCACGTGTCATTAGATTCTGGCGGATATCATTATAATAATAGCTTGCGGAAACCATGGTAATAATAATCGTAGCGATTGCCAGCGCCGCTGTAATAATCGTCATAAAATTCATGGTCCAACGGCCTTTCAGACCGCCGCCAGCATGCTGTACACGTATTTCCCGTGGTCCCTCTGCCTGTTTTTTCGCTTTAAATTCCTGCGAAATATCAGGCAACTCCCTGGTATCCGCAGTAACTTTTTTATCCATAGGTTAGTCCTTCCACATATAACCAAAGCCGCGTACAGTTGTAATGTGCTTCGGAGAAGCCGGATCATCCTCGACCTTAATACGCAGGCGGCGGATGTTTACATCCACGATTTTCAGTTCACCGGAGTAATTCTTTCCCCACACTGCACTGAGAAGCTCTTCCCGGTCCATGGCGCGTCCGCGATTCTCCAAAAATGTTTTCATCAGGGAAAATTCTACCTGTGTCAGATCAACACGCACATTATTCTTTCTCAGCTCACGTGCACGCATATCCAGGCGGAATTCGCCGCTCTGGATTACCTCTGCCGCAAAGGCATGCAGCCCCAGGCGGCGTACCAGCGCATCCACACGTGCTGTCAGCTCCACAACGGAAAATGGCTTGGTTACATAATCATCTGCACCGGTCATCAGCCCGGTTACCTTATCGGATTCCTGTGTACGGGCAGTCAGCATGATAATACCGCCTTCATAGCCCTCCGCACGCAATGTGCGGCAGACCTCATAGCCGTCAATCCCCGGAAGCATGACATCCAGAATACATACTGCTACATCCGGGTTGTCATGGAATTTTTCCAACGCTTCTTCACCACTTCCGGCCTGAACAACTTCATAACCAGCACGCTTTAAATTGATTACAACAAATCCACGGATATTTTCTTCGTCCTCTAACATCAAAACCTTGCGAGTCATCATTATTGTCTGCTCCCCTTTATCCGAACTGAAATTATTTCCATTCATTTGTAATAACAGTAAATGCCCGACGCACCTGTTTTCCTGTTATACGATAATCTCTATTGCTATTTCCAAGCTTTGCAGCAAAGCACATATCAGAAGTCGAACCGAGATCAATCAATCCGTCCACAGCAGCGGCTTCTTCCCGGTCATCACCAGTAAAAACATAAATTGTCAAAATCGGGTCTTCTGGCCTTCTATCCTCTACAAAGACAGTCTGATTGCTGCCAGCGCTGCTAACCAGCGATACTGTCACATTACCGCGCCAGCCCTCCGGAAATTCCAGCAGCCAACCTTCCGTCGGACTGTCATACGTGGTATGCACCAATTTCGCTTTATCGCCCGTACTATAACGGTACCAGTCAACCATCCACAGGGTTTCTGCAGCTTCTTTGTCCTCATATCCCGGAAGCACCTGCAGTTGTGGAACCTCAATTGCTCCGTCTCCATCAATATCTTCACAATAATACAATGCAGTGGAACGATATGTCGATGTATTGGACGACAGGGCAACATTGCGCAGCGTCGTACCATCCAGCACATAGATATCCGTCTGCATGCCATTATCATTTTCAAATTTATTATCGACAAATACAGCCTGCGTACCGGTGTCATCCAGTTGCCCTTCTGTAATATTGGCAACATTCTGTATATCCTGCGTTGCATCTGCCTGAGAAAGCAGTGTAATTTTTCCATCTTCATAATCATAAACCTGCGCGGTTTTCCGCTCAACATTCTCATAAGACAGGGTAAGCAGTTCTTGTGTATCATCCTTATCCATATCACTGAGGCTGTAATCCGTACAGGTAGTATCCAGCAGCTCCTGCAGCTCCTGGTTCTGTACGCCGCACACAGTCAGTCCCTGCTTGACATCGCCAGACAATGTCCATGTCAGCACCAGCAGCTTTTCCTTTCCTCCATCTGCTTCCATAAATGACATGGAACCCAGCGCAGAACCCGGGCCTTCCACTCTGCCAATCTGCTGGTACTCTCCATCTTTCATAGCAAAGGCATACGCATAAATCCTGCCGCCTGTGCCATCACGGAAAAATGCAATGGCTTCGTCTTCACCATCGCCATCAATATCTTCAAATGTAACCGTATTGCGGTAAGAACCACTCTGCGGTGTTACATAGGTTTTGCCCTCACTCAGGATTTTTTCCAGCTGATCCTGCAGCATAGTGAATTGTTCCGACGGCTTCGGCACCTGCAGCAGATCATCTCCTCCCGCTATCAGGGAACATCCCGTCAGCAGGATCGTGCACAGCACAAGCATAAAACATGTTTTGATTACTTTCATACGATCTATCCTTTTTAGACGGAAAATCCGCCCGTTCCGTACATGATTCCATCTGTTCCGCCTATCATGGCAATTGTCTTTATTGTATCACACTTTGTACAGTTTGAACACCACAGACCGAACAAATTTTCTTCTGTCCGCTTGACAACGATTTGCCGGATATGCTACCATAGGTACAGGTCATGCGGATATGGCGGAATTGGCAGACGCGCTGGATTTAGGTTCCAGTGTCTTCGACGTGCAGGTTCAAGTCCTGTTATCCGCACCAAAAAGGAAAGACACACCGATAGACGGTGCGTCCTCCCAAAAAGGTTTTAGAAAAATAACCGCCTTGGTTGGAAGCTATAGGCGGTTATTTTCTTTTGCCGAAAAACAAGGCAACCAGTGCAATAATCATAGAGCCGAATGTAAACAGCATCATAAGAAGCTGAAACAGGTCAGAATATGTTACATACATGATATCGCCCTCCCTTCATAAAGAGAGGGACGAAAAAGAAAATTGTTGCATCCCTCTCTCGATCGAGTGGGAGAACGCAAACCGCCTACCGTTATGGTGTGTCCGAACTTATGATAGCAAAATAGACCGATACGGTCAAGAAAGAATTATCCTCGGAAATCTGACAACAGTTTTGACAACAAATGCAACCCCACTCTTTCTTTCAAATGCCCAGACACTTCACCGCATAACAATTCTGTTTTATGCCACAGGCAGCATGGCCCACAGCAGGATTACGGAATATGCTGCCACAAATATAAGCCCTGATTCCATAAAGAAATCAGGGCTTTTCTCTTACTATTATGATAAAAAAATGACATTGTGCAGCATTGCTGCCGCATCAAAACCAGTTAAGAACAACAGAACAAAAACAATCAATGCACACACAGGCAGCCCTTTCAAAGCAATGCTGATATCCTGCCTGCTCATTGTCGCATGAAAGAAAATCGATATCATGAGATAAATCACAAGAATAGTCTGCCATATGCTGCTGCATTTTGGAATTAGGTATACATACATCAGACAGAAATTGAGTATACCAAGAATAACAGGCGCAACAGAAACCAGCGTACACTGAATAGACTGTGCTCCTGGAAAAATCGGCTTCGGTGACCATGTTACACAGCCAAGCCGGTCATCCTGCGGATGAAACAGCTCAATTTTCTGTATTTGTGCTCCCGTCAATACGACAAACAATGCATGTGCACACTCATGATGTACAACCCCCGGTAGAGTGAGCCGGTTTGCAATCAGCCAGGTTGTCTCTGCGCCAAATGTACCTCCCAACAGGTATAATATTCCTTTCCTTGCCAGCAAAATCAGATATCCGGCTACTGGGATAATGAGTAGAATAAGTACTGTACTGATTGCCGCTGCAATCAGCTTTTCTTGTATCACCTGTTCCATAAGCAATGCATCAATCCTCCAATATCCCCTGTTTTTTCATTTTCCGCGTGATGAAGATATAGCATGACGTAAAGAAAATAATGCCATAAACAGAAGCGATCGGAACCGCAACGCCGATGTCAACCAGAGTTGCCCCTTCTTTCAGGCTGAACAGATAGGATAGCGGTACACGGACAAGGAAAGAGGCTGTAATGCCCTGAATCATAACTGGAAGCGGGTTGCTGTGCCCATTGAAATAACCAATAAAACTGAATACAACACAGGTTAGGATTGCTTCCGTGCTGTAACCGCGAAGATATTCTGCCGCTTTTTCAATATAAACCGGATTGGATGTAAACAGAGCAGACGGCACATCCCCTTTGAAGAATGCCATAGCAGTAATCAACACACCGATAATCATACCAAGAATCATACCGGTATAGGTTGCACGGCGTGCGCGCTTTTCCTTCCCTGCACCTACATTCTGTGCTACAAATGCAGACATGGACTGCATCAGAGAGGATGGAACCAACATAATAAAGGTAACAATCTTCTGCGCAATGCCATAACCCGACGATGCTTCCAGACCCATATTATTTATAATAGCGCAGAGAATCAAAAAAGACAGGTTTGTCAGGAACTCCTGCAGGGCAAGCGGCGCACCCAGCTTAAGGAATGTCACAATTTCTCTGTTAAACCGGATATTTTTCAAAGAAACCGAAAACGGCAGCTTCTGTCTGCGGATAATAAACAGCGACAGTACCACACTGACCGCCTGCGCTAAAATAGTTGCCAACGCAGCGCCAACAACATCCATCTGGAATATTGCCACAAACACAAGATCTCCGACAACATTGACAATGCATGCAATCAGGACAAAAAGCAGCGGAAGCCTGGAGTTGCCCAACCCACGGAAAATGCCACTGATTACATTGTAAGCAATAACAAAAACGATACCGCCACCACAGACACGTACATAGGATACCGTCAATGCATAGGCTTCCTCTGGTGCATTAAGCCAGCTCGCAAAATTTGGCGCCAAACCCAGCATCAATGCTGTTAATATCACTGCAAATGCGATAAAAAAACAGACCGCACCGCCAATGACATTGCCAATGCGATCCTCATTGTGTTCTCCCAGATACCTGCTAATCAATACAGTTACACCCATTGTCAGGCTGGAAATAACGAAGGTAATCAAATTGACAATATTACTTCCGGTTGCGACTGCCGAAATGCCCGCACTGGTGCCGAATTGTCCGACAACCAGCAGATCCACTGCACCATACATGGCCTGCAAGATTAAGGCCCCTAGTACCGGGATCATAAATTTGATGAGCTTTTTGGCAATGCTTCCCTGTGTAAAGTCATCTGCCAATGCATTTGTCTTAGACATTCCTTCTGCTCCTTTTCTTTTTTTACTATTTATTATACTGACTTTCCACCATTTCGCAAGCATTTTCCCCGGCGATATTCCTACGCGAAAAAACAAAGGACATCGATCCCATCGATGCCCTTCACACACAAGAAATCTGTCAAACCTTTAAAATGGTCATATCTCTTCTATATCTGTATATACCCATACCATTTTTTGAGCCGGATATTCTTCTATTTTCTTTCCCAATCTATTTCCTGTCTGACAGATTTCCCGGTCACAGATCATTTTCCAGCATGATCCACGTCCGCAAGCCCTCACATCTCTTTCCATATATTTCGGTAATCCTGCGGCAGTATCCCCGTCTGCTTTCGAAACGCATTGGAAAACCGTTTCATATTACAAAACCCTGCTTTCTCCGCAATGTCTTCAATCGCTGTGTCCGTCTGCAGGAGCATGGACTGCGCCGCACCGATCCGCCTGCGGGTTAAATATTGCAGCAGAGAATAGCCTGTCATCTGCTTAAACACCTTTGCCAGATTGTACCGGTTGACCTCCATGGCTTCCGCAATCGCCTCTGTTGTCAGCGCTGTCTCGGTATAATGGCTGTCAATGTACATTACCGCACGCCAGCCGATATTCAAGGGCATAGCCGGAAGCTGGTCCTGAATAATTTCATACATCTGAACGACCAGCTCCAACAACGCCCCTGTTTCTGTTTTTTGCAATCGTTCCTCTGCAAGAATTTCAAAAAATAACTCTTCCAGCCGGTCCCTCTGCCTCACCCGGTGGATCACCGGACAATGGCCAATGGGAACCAGACAATTATCTGGCATACCGCAAGCCTGCACAGAATGTGCAAAAATCTGAATATAATTTAAAATCCCCTGTGATTCTGCTTCCATCCCATGTGCCGTCCCACTGTTGCACACAACCGCGTCTCCCGGACGAACAGGATAAATAATGCCATTGCAGATATATTTTCCGGTCCCCTCCAGAATCCAGAGCAGCTCTATCCGGTCCGAATAGGTGTGTACAGCATAGGATTTCTGTACGCCATAGCTGCTTTTCAGGTCTGTGGAAATCAGTGCCGGCTTTGTTCCAAATCGTGTTTCCAGACTGTCAACCATGATCGATACTCCTATCCCGACAACTTATTCCAGCGCATTCTTTTCCGATTCCTGCCGGACAAACTGCCTTGGCGTCATGCCAAAAGCACGTTTAAAGCTGCGGTCAAAATATCCTGCATTATCAAAGCCCACCGAACGTGCGATTTCAAATACTGTCAGATGTGTAGACAGCAGCTTTTCCTTCGCACGTGCCAGACGATAATCCTTTAAATAACTGATTGGCGAGGTCTGTACCCCCGCACGGAAGCAGCGCTGTGCTGCACTCTGACTGATGTTAGCAGCCTGTGCAATGTCAGCCAATGTAATCTGTTCGGCATAATGATCCGAAATAAATTGCAGCATTTTCCGCAGACGTGCCTGCATCACCATATTTTGGTTTTCCCGTGGTTCGCGGCGGTATTCATCCAGATGCTCTGTCAGCTCCATCCATATGGCATACATCCCCATATGGATATGCATTTCCACCATATTGATTTCCGTCCGGCAGAACTGACAGACCTGCTGAACCAATTCAAGCACATGCTGCTGCCATTCCACCTCAGTATGAAAAACAATATAATCTGCTCCACACTGCAGAACAGGAACGATATATTTTTTATGGATAATGGTCCGGCTCGCAGCGATGAGTTCACTGGAGAAAAGGATACTAATACAGTCACATACTGCAATACTTTTATCCTCCGGCACCTCAAATCGGTGGACCATCCGGCTGTTCACCAGAATGCAGTCACCTTCCTGCAGAGCCAGACTGTGTTCACCAATACTGCATTTCATTGCACCAGATTCGATCACCAGCAGTTCCAGTTCCTCGTGCCAATGCCATTCTGTTTCCTTCAAGCTCTTCCAGTCGATATGTGTGCTGTAGCACTGAAACGGGAATTCTTCTGTCCCATGAATTTTTGTCTCATGCATGGTTTCATCAATCTGCAATTTTAACGCATCTTCACTGACTACCTCTACAATTCCCTTCTGCATTTTATTCCTCTCCACGAATCAGCCTGTCTATTCCTTTGGTATTATCCATCATAATATAAATTTAATTCGAATTCTTCTATTATTAAGTCATTAAATAACACTATTTTGTCAAATAAGGCCGACTTTTTCCATTCTTATTCCGCAAAAAGCAAAATAGCGCAACAAATCACCAAAATTTCGACATTCCACAGCTTCTCAGCTGCCTTTATGAAAAAAGAAAAAGCACTGGAAAAACCAGTGCTTCCAAGATATATTCTGCTACTGCAGGACGGGAAACAAAAAAGAGCACCGAAACAATCGATGCTCTTTTTTGGTGGGAGGTGGTGGATTCGAACCACCGAAGTCGTTGACAACAGATTTACAGTCTGCCCCCTTTGGCCACTCGGGAAACCTCCCATATTCAATTTAAAAGAGATTGGAGCTGGTGGACGGACTTGAACCCCCGACCTGCTGATTACAAATCAGCTGCTCTACCAACTGAGCTACACCAGCGTGCCGCGCCTCTTTTCGTCCGCTGCATCTCTCAGCGACGTGTTATATGATACCATGGGTTTGGCAATCTGTCAACATTTTTTTCAAACTTTTTTAAAAAATTTTCCTAGCTTCGACTTACTTCTTCTTTTTCGTCGTGCGGTCAAACTCCTCAATGGAATCCGAAACCTCCTGCAGGACCTGAAGCAGGGATTCCGCACGCCCCGGATAGTCTCCCGGCAGCGACGCCAGCGACAAGTTTGGTAATTTTACTTCTTCCGTTTTCAATCCAAGCGCACCGCCGCCATTTGCCGCGCACTGGATGCGAAGCTCCGTCAGCTTCATGCGTGCATCGCACAGGGCGTCAAAGCGTCCTGCATTGGTCCGGAATGCCTCCTCAGGATTGGAGGAATCCGCTCCATACAGATAACGGAACAGTTTATATTCTGCCACAGACAAATAGGTTGCCAGCTCATTCACCAGCTGGTGCGAGCCAGATTTTGCTGCGGCATCCAACAAGACCGATGCCGAATCTGCCACCAGCTTCTTTCTCAATGCAATTTCCGGATCAGCCTCTGCCCCCTCGATGCCTGTTTCGGACGCCGGCTGCACGGTGCTTCCCTCACGGGACAGGCTGCGGCCAAGCAGATAATCGCAGGAAACGCCATAATAATCGGCTGCGCGTACGACAAAGCTGAGACCTGGCTCACGCAGGCCGTTCTCATAGTGGCTGAGCAGGGCCTGAGAAACCTGCAGGTCTCCCGCGGCAGTTCTCTGGCTTATTCTCTTTTCGCGGCGCAGCAGCGCCAAAGTACGGGAAAAGTCACTTGCCATGTACATTGCTCCATTTACCGAATACCGATGCGTAATCAGCCGGAAGACATGATACGCCTAGTATTTATAGTATACCGATTTTATAACTATTTGTAAAGGGCTGACAAAAACAATTGTGTCAATTTCTCTGCTTTTATCGGTAAATTCGCGGAATTTCATGGGGCATTTTTCTACTATCAACAAAAACAGGCAGCATCTGCGCCCCCGCAGATGCTGCCTCTGAAAAACTTTTATCTCTCTTGATACCAACGATATAGCCAGCGTGCAAGAATCATTACCCCAATGCTTGCCGCCAGAAACATCAGCGCAGGTATTGTGTCTGCGGCTGTCAGGTTCGACGTAGCTATAATAGCGGTTGGCCCGTCGGTCCCTCCAATGATTCCAACCATAGTCTTACTCCTTTCCGTCAACATCACGGTAGCAGTAGCACGTGACTTCCGTCCCATCCGCCAGCGTTACAGCTATCTCTGCATATGGACCTATATACAGACCATTTTCTTCCGGCTTGAAATAAACCGGGTCAATCATACGTTTCAGCTGCTCTGGCAGCAGATATGGAACCCACTTTTGGATAACCTTTACATCTTCTATCTCGTCCGTCCGGAATGTTTCAGTTTCCTCATCTCCATCATCCGTATAGGTTGTCACATTGATGCAGACAACCTTCTCGGGCATGAAGCCAACACTGAAGTCTTCAATATATTTCCCCAATAACTCCAGCGTCTCTGTCTCACAGGAATAAACCGGAATATCAATGATATCATCCTCCATTCCGCCCGTCATCTCCAGATCAGCCAGATCTTTTTTATCCCATTCCTCTACCGCCTGTTTTCCAGCAACACGGACGGCAAGAACCGGAATGTTGTCCGTTACATATTCCTTTGTCAGCTCCTGTGATTCCTCATACAGCGTATCCAGTATATCAGACACAGCTTTTGCATTATCAATGACATCAGCATTTCCAGTCGCTATATCCGTATAATTTGCCACCAGCAGCTCAGCTACCTGTTCCTTGCTGGTATGTGCGAGCGCTGCTGCGGTATACTTTTCCAGATATTCTTCTGAGAATCGGGCATTTGCAGCATTTTCGGACAGTTCAGCTGTATCTTCCGGCATATAATACTGCCTTTGGAAAGTCTTTCCGTTCTGCAGCGTAAAGGTCACGCGATACGTAGAATATTCAACATCACTCGTAAGTGTACTGCGGTTATGCTTCATCCTCTCCGCACCCATGGATGCAGAATCATAAATGACATCCAGTGCTGCGGCAGACTCCATTTGCGAGTTGCTAATGTGGTCGATTGCAAGCTCTTCATCTTCAATAATGCTCGAATCGCTCCAAACTCCACTAATCCAGCTAAACGCATTATATACTAGATCATGTCCATAATAGTAATAGTAATCGTAATAGTAATCCAAATCTCCATCCGTCGGAGAACAATTCCATGGGCTAGGGCCTGTAGATAATGTTGCGGAAGCAATTTCATCCCGCTCAGGCAGTGTGCTGTTCCAGTGCGTGATATCCATTGCCATGCAGCCGAGCACAACTGCACAAACCACATAATATGCCAGCAGGCTCTTCCAGCGGTGGAACAGGCTATGGAAATCCAGATCATAAACAATTTCCACGATGCATGCCGCAACCAGCGCGCCAATTGCCATAGCAAGGAACAACGCCGTCCAGCTCGTTATGGTAATCTGGAAAGCCAGCCCACACGCAATGGATAGAACGCTGACCATGTACAGTTTAAAGGGCAGCTCAATCTTCGGGAACGCAATGGAAAGTCCGGTATGTTCGCTTTTCCGGATTTTATTCAGCCAGTATGCCAGCGCCAGAATAATAATTGCTGCAATCAGGCAAAACAGCAGCCCCGGAGCACACTCCTTAAAATAAAGAATGTTTTTATCAATATCCGCCCATCCTTCTCTCAGTGTCTCCACGGTGCAAAATGCTTTCACAATCGGAGACATCCACAGCGGTATCATATTACTGTTATTTACCCGCGCAGGATACAGCACATACAAAAGCTGATTGACCGCCTCATAGCCTGCCAGCAGCCCCATCTGGAACCAGCCGCACACCAGCAGGGATACCAGCGTATGCCCGCTGACGATTGCTGCCAGAATGGATACGGCATATACCAGCAGGAACGCCGCTACATGTACTACGACCGAAAGCAATAGAATGTCAATCTGAATGGCATCCGAAAAGCCATATACAATGCACACGCCGCAGGACAGCAAAACATTTATCAGATATGCAGGAATAACAGCCAGTATACCGGAAAGAACGCGGGAAGCAAACAGCTTCCCTCTGGTGACCGGCAATGCGTGGAAAAAATCCGTCTGCTGCTTCACATGCAGATATCGGAACATCGCTATGCCGCTCAGCACAGCCAGCAAGAGCAACGCCAGCGTTTCGATCGAACCCGCCAGCAGCATATCACGAATCGATGCCACGATTGTGTTTCTGGACTCCGGAATATTGACATCGCCATATCGCAGCATGGCCTGGATTTCCATAATCAGGTAAACCGGCATGGCCACCAGCTGCAGCAGCATGGACAGGGTAAACAGTGCCGCATTTCTTTCACAGCACTTCCCTATCATGGTTCCCAGCTTACAGGATGAGTTTTTTTGCGTCATAGCCATTCACCTCCGTTTCCGCAATAAAGATCTCCTCCAACGAAAGTGGAAGGATTTCATAGTACAGTGGCGCTCCTGCACGCATACGTTCCTCTGCCTCCTGACGTGAACAACGCACGGTTACGGTTGCCATCCGTCCACTGTGCTGTATGCCCAGCACCTCTATACCCTCCAGCATCTTCTGCTCCGGTATTTTATCCGGCAGAATCTGGATCTTCTGGATATGCAGCTTCATATCGTCCAGATCGCGGGAAAACAGGATGCCGCCGCGGTGCAGCAGCCCGATACAGTCGCAAAAGTCCTCCAGCTCACGCAGGTTATGCGATGCAATAACCGGTGTCGCGCTAAATTCCGCCACATCTCCGGCAAAAATCGATTTCACAGCCTGCCGCGCCACGGGATCCAGCCCGTCAAAGGTCTCATCACAAAACAGGTAATCTGCTCCGGAGGATGCCGCACAGATGACGGAAACCTGCTTTTTCATTCCCTTGGAAAAGGTGCGGATTTTCCGCCGTTCATCCAATCCAAAGTTTTTCATCAACGTGCGGTACCGGTCTTCATCAAAATGCGGATAAATGCTTTTATAATAATCCTTCATATCCCTTGGGGTACAGCCGGAGAAGAAATACTGCTCATCCGAAATCATAAAGCAATGCTGCTTGATTTCCGGATTTTCGAATACCTCCTGGTCATCAATTGTTACAGTCCCGCTGTCCGGCTTTAAGATGCCGGCAAGAATGCGCAGGAACGTGGACTTGCCTGCGCCATTGGAGCCAATCAAGCCATAAATGGAGCCGGTTCGAATTTCCGCTGTAATGGAATCCAGCGCCGCAGTTCCCCCAAAGCTTTTGCTTACTTGCTGTGCACAAATCATGTACTTTCCACCTCCATTAACGATTGCAGCAGTTCATTGCGCTGTCTCGCCGTTGTCCCCAATTCCTTTGCCTGCCGCAGCAGCGCGGATATTTCTTCCCGTATCTGTTCCAGCCTGCGTTCCTGAATCGAAGTACAGCTTCCCGAAACAAAGTTTCCCTTGCCGCGCACAGAATAGATTTCCTTGCGGTTCAGCAACTCACTATATGCCTTTTGAACCGTGTTTGGATTCAGCGAAAGCTCCATAGCCATCTGACGCACGCTAGGCAGTTTTTCATCAGCCTGTAACACATTGCGGGCAATCAGCATTTCCAGCTGGTCTACTACCTGCTCATACATCGGCCTCGGATCGTGCAAATCCAGATGTATCATTATTCCTCCTCCTTTCCAAACCGTTTAGGTGTACTATTACTCCTAGTACACTGAGCTTATCATACTCTCCGGCCCATTTCAACTACAATATGGTTACAATATCACTGACACACTTAAAAAAAAGCAGCCTTTATCAGACTGCTTTTTCCGGTTTGAGCCGGTATATCAGATCATCCCCCGGCTTCCACTTTATTATAACATCAGCTGTATAAAAGGCACATTTCCCCACCCTTTCATACAGATGTTATACCATATTATTCGGGCTATGTTTCAATCCCTTCCTTTTCGCTCCTGCGCTGCTGGCTCAATGTCTGCGGTGTCAGGTTCAAAAAAGACGCTACATGCTTTTTCTTAACCAGATCAATCAGCCCAGGATAAGCCTGCAAAAACCACTGGTACCGTTCCGGTGCAGAGAATCTCGTCAATGCGACCTTCATGTTCCAGTGCATCCGCAGCGACCGTATCAGACAGCCGTAGCTGAGCTTGCTGACCTCCAAATACTGCGACATCAGCTTATCAACCTCCTGCAGCGAAATACAGAAAATCTCGCTGTCCTCCAGCGCCTCCAGCGCGATCTGCACCACATCATTCAGCGCAATACTGGCCATCACGGAATCACCGTAACGATAGGCAAAGCAATCCGTAACTTCCTTCCCCTCACTGTCAACATAATATCCCCGGAATAATCCCGTAATCAAAAATGCCGCTTCCAACTGTTCTTCTCCAGCCTGAACCAGTATTTCTCCTTTCGATACTTTCCGTATCTTGGCAACCTGCTCCAGCTTTTCCAATAATCCGACATCCCTGATCTGAAAAAACTCCGTGCAGAACTGACGAATATCCATAATATGTTCCCCTTTTCTTCGTCGGATTCCCCCATATGATCAACTAATATTTTAACTTGTCTGGGAAATAAAGTCATTCATCTAAATTCATTTTTTTACAAAATATTATAATT
>JAJPXP010000047.1:10466-14204 GCA_021205365.1 Clostridia bacterium | reverse complement strand
AATGTGAGGTGTACATAATGATTGAAAAAATTAAGAGTATGAAATGGATTAAGGCTGCGGGTATCCGCGCGGTAAAAACAGTTGCACAGGCAGCCATTGCGGGAATCAGCACTGCTGCAGCAATGGGACAAGTTGACTGGAAGTATGTTTTATCTGCATCTGTACTGGCTGGCGTGCTGTCTGTTCTGACCAGCATTGCAGGTTTGCCGGAGGTGGGAGAAACAGAGGAATAAGAATGGCATATATGAACAAAGTATTCGATCTTATAGAGGACGGAGTTCATCAGGGCTATATTATTACGTCACCGGTGACAGATCAGGATATTCTTTTTGATAACCGCTGGAGTTTTAACGGAGATTTTGAAAATCCCACGTTTAGTCCGTCCATGTTGCAAACGTATCCTGCTGAAAATCCAGAAACAGGGCATGTTAGGGAACACTTCTTTGTCAGCAATGGAAAAATTCAGTATTTACCTGACTGCCATCACGACATGGCTGGAAAAACAGTAGACATGATTACATGTAAATGGCCAGAACGCTGAAGAATCAATCTTGAAAGGTGATATCGAATGAACTACACAGTAAAATTCCAGACAGAAACGAAGTATAAATCTATTGCATACGGCAGTGGCACGATCTATTCGTCCGGCTGTGGCCCATCGGCGCTGTGTAATGCGTTAGCTAATGCAGGCATTGCAAATGTAAGTATCCCCACGATGTGCGCTTTGGCAGTATCCTGTGGTGCAAGGGTGTCTGGAGGAACAGTTGAAGGAACATTGCTTGCAACGGCATCCAAGAAATATGGTTTTACATATAAATCCACATCTAAAAATGCCGACCTTATGACGCATCTAAAAAATGGCGGTACAGCCATTTGTTGGTGTGGTACGGCGTATCCGCTGTTTGCATCGTCCAGCGGTCATTTTATTGCCGCGGTTGGTGTGGATAGCATTGGCCGCGTGATCGTAGCGGATAGCTATTGGTTTACTGGAAAGATTACTTATAACAGTGTTAGGTGTGCACAGCTGCGGCTGTACAATAATACTGCGGGTCTGGTCACATGCAACATTGATGCGCTGGGTAAAGCCACAGCGGATAGATCTCCATCGTACTACCTTATTAGTAAGACCAGTACAACCAGCAAGACAACCACAACTACTACAGAAAAGGAGAACGAAAACGATATGACATACTACAAACTGCTGACGGATGTTCCGTCTTATTACAAAACCGCAATTCAGAAGCTGGTAGATTCCGGCGCAATGGTTGGAACTGGCAATGGAGAATTGAACATCAGTGAGGATCTGTGCCGCATGGCAACAGTGCTGAATAATGCGGGCATCCTCGATTTGACTGCACCGTCAGTATATAAGGCCATTGACGATGTGCCAGTTTATTTCCGGGCAGCGGTACAGAAACTGATTGACAGGGGAGCTATCAGCGGTACTGGCAACGGCGAACTGAATCTCAGCTATGACATTTGCCGGTCCCTTACTATTCTGGACAACGCACACCTACTGGATGCCGTCACGCTGACGGATGTTGAAACCGGTGAGGTAAAAGAGGAGTAAGCATGCAAAAAGGCGAACGGGCTGTGTAGGCCTGTTCGCCTTTTTTATGCTTTTCATGCGTACTTTCAGATAAAATGCTGCATATGTAGGATTTTATACTGACATATTCAAATCAAATATGGACAAACGGTTGAACCATGTACATGTATGGTTATGGTTAAGACAAAGTGAAATCGGTAAGGAGAAGATAATTATAAGCAGCTTCCCAATAACCGCTTCCGCTACTTTCAAATTTTAAAAACTTATAACCGCTGACATTAAGTTCACCAGTACTGAATCTTTCAGTTGTTCGTGTAATATTTTCACGGGTAAAAATATTACGATAATTTTCGCCATCTGTACTAACAGAAATAGTGATTGTCGCCGAACATTCATCGAACATTGTAGTATATGCAGCGATGTACCCGGTTAGGGTAGAAAATTGATTGTTAATATAATACTCAGCACTACCGTTATATGAAGAAATCCTTGCAAACGTTGTGTCATTGCTATAATTATACTCAAGAGAATCTTCTAACTCGCCTTCATTGATATAGTAACTTTGGTTGGTTACAGGCTTAAACGAAATAAATAATATTCCATTAGAGGAAGAATTAGTTGCAGTATCGCTGGTTTCCTCCTCGCCATGCGCATTTCCGTCATTATCCTGAGTTTGAGTATCATCTCCCGGTTCAGAATCGTCAATGCTCGCTAACAAATCATCATACTGTTTCTGCAAATCATTATAATTAGTCTGTAAAGATGTATATTGTGCGGATAGCGCATCATAATCAACTTGCCAAGATGATGCTGTAACGTTGGATGATATAATAGCAGCAGAGATTGTTGCGACAAGACCTAAGCTGCCTGTAATTACAGCTGCAATTATAGTAGCGTGCCCATCGTTCATTTTGAAGTCCCCCATTTTTATAATGCCAATATTATATATCAAACGACAATTTGTTGCAATGCAAAAAATACTTTTTTATAATGTGGGAATAAGCGTGAGAAAAGCCCGTCAGCATAAGCTGGCGGGCGATTTTTCTGGAAAGCCAAGTTAAAGGGACAGTCCTTTTTAATTTGTATATTATCACATAGGAATTATATTAAAAATATGTTATACTAAAACAATAAAATCGTATGGTTATCATGTAACGATGTTAAAGAAGGGATATTTTGAAGCCAATTAAGCCTAACTATTGGATCTATATAGTTTTATTATTTGTATCATTTATACCGACAATACTTTTTTTATGGGCAATTTGGAAATTTTCCAACGACAATGTAGTTGTTACAAGGTGTACGCTTATTTTGAGCTTTACTGTTAGCGTTTTTACATCTACCCTGGTTGCTTGTTTAATTGATGTGGCAAATTGCAGGGCAGAAAATAAAAAAGTTGACATAAGGAAAAAAATATTATTTGAACCTTTAAAACGGAGCATACGGATATTCCTTGATTCATTTGCGCTTGTTTGTACTAAAAGAACAGTAACGAGGCATGGGGACCTCCATGAATTTGGTTTTTGGCTCGACAAAGTGTATCAAGAACACTTATGGGATAATGACCTTTTTTACATTGTTATTGCCGCAGCTGATGTTGTCTCAAGGATTGATGAAATTGATGAGCGAGGTGCATACCTGATACGAGACGATTTTTTAAACAAGGAACAGCTTGTAGAACTTGAAAGGATACGCTCCTGTTGTTTAAAAGTACTATATGATCTGCAATTAAAAATCGAAGACCGCGAAAAACCTGAAAATAGAGAACGAGCTAGATTTGTTTTAAAAAGGGAAGATATAAAGAGGGATTTAAAAAATGCATTTTTAAAGGTTGATTTTCTGAGGGAGTATAACGAACGTGTATATGGATATTTCAGTAAAGGCATTGAAACAGAGCGAGCATATAGAGTCGTATATAACCAGGTTAAAAGCAATAAAAACGGAAAGGCTCGTTAGCTGATGCTGGCAGCCTCTTTTTTATAAAATTTACTTTTTTTAGTAAAAATACTATAAAGGGAGAAGATAATACTTGCATGGGGCATAATGTTGATTTCGAAAAATGATACTATCAGAATTGCTGAGCTTCGTGTGATTAAGAGGGTCAAGTATGGGTCAAATGATTATTTTTAATCTCCCGCAAATACCCGTAATACGGGCGTCCCAAGTTGTTTTGCATTGACTTCTTGACG
>JAJPXP010000047.1:0-10456 GCA_021205365.1 Clostridia bacterium | reverse complement strand
CGTTAGTGTCCACCAGTTATGAAATCCCTTGAATCGTAATGATTTAGGGGATTTTTTGTTATTTCAAAAGTATTTTCGTTTTAAAAAGTTGAATTATCACTATTAAGCTTTAACTGGGGTTCACAGCTTAGAAAGGGGAAAACTCAAGATAAATGTGGCAAACGTGTGTCAACAAAAATGTCCCCACTTCTAACAGTCTTTCTTGTTGGATAAATTTTGGTTGTATTAAAAACATATAAGTCCTATTGACAAACAGGTATGTGAATCATATAATACAAAATATATGAGAAAACATATTAAAACAATGGGAAAATAGGTGTAAGGCGTGCTGAATGCTTTTCGGCGGGCATGTTAGGATAATTATTTTTATGAAAGAAAAACTTTGTATCTTAGAAGCTGTTGACCAGCCACGGGCAGCGGTATGGACTGAACTGGAGCAATATGCAGATGTAGTAACAGTACGTGATGGCGAATGTGCCTATCAGCTGCTGTGTGAGCGGGAATTTGATCTTGTATTGGTAAATTTAATGCTCAATGGGTTAGATGGGCTGGAGCTGCTTCGTCGAATCAAAAACAGGAATTTATGTAAGCTGGTTGTGCTTACGAGTGATTTCCCTGATTTCCAATATGCCCAACAGGGCATTTTATATGGCGCGTTTGATTATTTGCTTCGCCCTTTGACCAAAGAGGTATTATTGAATCTTATCCTGCGTGCGAAAGAACGTATTTATCATATTGATTATACATATCAAAAGGAATGTGCTGCTCTCGTAAAAGCAGTGGGATCTCCATGTATAATGGAATGTTACGATGAGATTGTATCACACATTGCGCAGGAACTCGGAGAGGATATCCAGTTGGATGTGACGATCCGGCGGTTATATCAGTCTGTTATTCAGCAGATTTTTTCAGATATGCCATGGATTGGACGGTTTTTGTATTTAGAGGATTATGATGCCATTGACTGGATGAGGATGACAGACCGTACCATTGTGCGGGGGGTCTGTCGCCGAAAGCTGGATACACTCAGCCAGCGGATCGCAGAGCTTCATCCGCAGACAGGGAATGATAAACTGGCTGAAATTTTATTATATATTCTTGAACATGTTGATGACGGATACCGACAGAAAGATATTGCAGCAGCACATTATATCAGCAATACCGCGTTGAGCGATCTGTTTCGCAATGAACTGGGACAATCTTATCGGGATTATGTTACTGGAATCAAAATGCGGCGTGCGGAATACCTGCTGCAGCATTCTGATATGAAAATCTATGAGATCAGTGCATTGTTGGGTTATAAGGACGTCAATTATTTTTCCCGGATGTTCCGGCAGCGGTATGGTATTGCGTTATCACAGTTCCGCCACCAAAATCAACTGGATTATCAGATTTGAATCATCCTCGGTACAGTTTTTTTACTGCGTACCGGGGATTTTTCATGTTCAAAATGATGTTAGTTACACAAAATCACAAGACTTTTTTCGGAAAAACCTGTAAAAATTTCAGAAAATACGAAAAATACATGATTTTTTTCGCAATTGCTAAAAAAGGGTTGTATTGGAAAGTCCAGATAGATATAATAGCAAACATAAAACATATAAAACCTATAATAAAAGTAGGAAATACAGAGGGAGGATGAGTCAATTGCGATTTATCGACCGATACTATTATGACCTGTCTAGTCTGCGAATGCGATGTTGTGCATAGCTCGGATTGGCCGATATACGGTAAATAAACATATATTATGACATGAATTTGAGAGGTAAGCATCATGAACTATAAAAAGAAAGTAACAGCCATTTTGTTGGCATCTGCATTATCTGTTGGGCTTTTATCCGGCTGCGGCAGCAGTTCTTCTGAAAACGGTTCTGCGGCAGGTTCCAATGCAGCAGGTAATGGACCAGTTGAAATCACAAATGTATCTTATGATCCGACCCGTGAGCTGTATGCGGCATACAATGAAATCTTTGCAGAATATTGGAAGGAGACGACAGGCCAGGATGTGACCATCACCCAGTCGCATGGCGGTTCTGGTAAGCAGGCGCTTGAAGTTGCAAACGGCTTGGAAGCAGATGTTGTTACGCTGGCGCTGGAAGGTGATGTCGATGCAGTCAAGGATGCTGGTTTGATTGAAGATGGATATACCAGTGAATTTGATAATGACAGCTCACCGTATACATCTTCTATTGTATTCCTTGTGCGTAAGGACAATCCAAAGGACATTCAGGACTGGGATGACCTGCTGCGTGATGATGTGGGTATCATCACACCGAATCCGAAGACCTCTGGCGGTGCACGCTGGAATTACCTTGCAGCATGGTACTACTTTGAAAAGCAGGGACAGAGCGAAGAACAGATTGAGGAAAGTATGAAGAAGCTGTATCAGAACGTACTGGTTCTGGATTCCGGCGCACGTGCTTCCACCACTTCTTTCGTTGAAAATAAGCAGGGTGATGTACTGCTGGCATGGGAAAATGAAGCATTCCTTTCTCTGGAAGAATATCCGGGCGAATATGAAATTGTGATTCCGTCTGTCTCCATTCTCTGCCAGCCGACAGTTGCAATTGTTGATGAGGTTGTCGATGAGCGCGGCACCCGTGATGTTGCAACGGAATATCTGAGCTACCTGTATTCTGATGACGCGCAGCGTTTGGAAGCAGATAATTTCTACCGTCCATCCAATGAAGACATTCTGGCTGAATATACCTCTGATATTGACAGCAATACGATCACAGAGCTGCCAGAGGATGGCAAGTGGATTATTACCAATAATTTTGAACTGACCAATATTGATCATTTTGGCGGCTGGACGGAAGCAACAGAAAAACATTTTTCTGACGGCGGCATTTTTGACAGCATTTACGAAGAAAAATAAATTAGGAAATAGGGCAGGCAGATAAGCCTGCCCTCCGTATGAACACAGAAAGGAATACAAGTCATGAAGCGAAAAAGAAGGAAACAGCGGGTAATCCCCGGCTTTGGATTGTCGTTGGGCGTTACCGTCACAATCCTTAGCCTGATCGTAGTGATTCCGCTGTGTTCGCTGGTTATCTTCTCCGCACATCTTTCCTTTGCGGATTTTATCAAGACTGTTACAAGTGAGCGTGTTCTTGCAAGCTATAAGGTAAGCTTTCTGACGGCATTGGTTGCATCTCTTATCAATGCAGTGATGGGGCTCATCCTTGCATGGGTTCTGGTTCGTTACCAGTTTCCGGGAAAACGGATTATGGATGGCATGATTGAAATTCCGTTTGCGTTGCCAACAGCGGTTGCGGGCATTTCCCTGACACATATGACGGTTGATAGTGGATGGATTGGCAGCTTTTTTGCGAAATTCGGCATTCACATCGCGTATACACGTATTGGCATTACATTGGCGCTTGTATTCATCGGCATTCCATTTGTTGTACGTTCCGTACAGCCGGTTTTGGAAAAGATGGATGCACAATATGAGGAAGCAGCAAGGATTATGGGTGCCAGCCATGCGTATACATTCCGCCGGGTCATTATGCCGGAAATTATGCCGGCGCTGATTGCAGGCTTTACCATGGCATTTGCCCGCAGCCTGGGCGAGTATGGCAGTGTGGTATTTATTGCAGGCAATACGCCGTATTACACGGAAATTACGCCACTGCTCATTATGGCCAAATTACAGGAATATGACTATGCAAGCGCAACCTCCATTGCACTTGTCATGCTTGCAGCAGCATTCCTGATCCTGTTTATCAATGCGGTGATTCAGAGCCGTACATCTAGGATTATCAGCGGTATCAAGTGAGGAGGAAAGGATATGAACCAAAGAAATGATTCCGGCACAGTGAAATGGATTCTGATTGTCATCAGTGCATTATTCCTGGTCGTCATGTTGATCCTGCCGCTGCTTTATGTATTGATTACCGCATTCCGGGAGGGTATCCAGATTTATCTCGAAGCAGTTACAGATACCTATGCTTTAAAATCTATCCAACTGACATTAGAAGCTACTGTGCTTGCAGTTATCACAAATACAATTTTTGGATTGTTTGCGGCCTGGTGCATCACAAAATTCAATTTCGGCGGAAAGAAAATCATTTCTACCTTGATTGATCTTCCGCTTACAGTTTCTCCGATCATTGCCGGCCTGATTTTTGTCCTAACCTACGGACGTCAGAGCGCCTTGTATCCATTCTTAAAAAGTGCACATATTTCCATTATTTATGCTGTTCCAGGTATTGTTATGGCGACGATTTTTGTCACATTTCCATTTATCTCCCGTGAACTGATTCCGGTTTTGACCGCACAGGGAACGGATGAGGAGGAAGCAGCGGCCCTGATGGGTGCAAATGGCTGGACGATTTTCCGACGTGTTACATTCCCACATATCAAATGGGCATTTCTATATGGTATTGTGTTGTGCACAGCCCGTGCAATGGGGGAATTTGGCGCAGTATCTGTCCTTTCGGGACATTTGAGAGGCAAAACCAATACGATGCCGCTGTATATCGAACTGCTGTATCAAGGTTATGACTTTACAGGTGCATTTGCGATATCGTCCATTCTGGTTGTTATGGCAATTATCATTCTGATACTGCGCAGCGTATTGGAATACCGCGGTAAAAAGAACGAGGAATAAGCATGGAACATAAATATTACGTAGAGATGCGGGGTGTCAATAAAAGCTTTGGAAGCTTTCAGGCATCCAAGGACATCAATTTTGGTATAGAAAAAGGTAAGCTGATCGGCCTGCTGGGCCCGAGCGGAAGCGGAAAGACAACAATTCTGCGTATGCTGGCGGGATTGGAAACAGCAGATAACGGTGATATCATCATTGACGGCAAGGTTGTCAATGATGTTCCGGCGAGCAAGCGAGGCATTGGATTTGTTTTTCAGAGCTATGCGCTGTTCCGCTATCTGACAGTCTATGAGAATGTGGCGTTTGGATTAAAGGTACAGAAATGGCCGAAAGCAAAGATCAAAGAACGTGTTGCAGAAATGCTGGAGCTGGTTGGGCTAACCGGATTGGAAAAACGTTACCCGAATCAGCTTTCAGGAGGACAGAGGCAGCGTATTGCCTTTGCACGTGCACTGGCACCGCAGCCGCAGCTGCTTCTGCTGGATGAACCGTTTGCAGCAGTCGACGCAAAGGTGCGGCAGGAACTGAGAAGCTGGCTGCGTGAGATGATTTCTACAGTTGGTGTTACCAGTATCTTTGTTACACACGACCAGGATGAAGCGATTGAAGTCGCAGATGAAATTATTATCACCAATCAGGGAAAGATTGAGCAGATCGGTACGCCAAAGGATATCTATAAGCAGCCGGTTACACCGTTTGTTGCACAGTTCATCGGACAGTCCTCAATTGTAGAGAATTTTCAGCGGTTTGCAGGCTTTGAGCATGCGAATAATACGGCGACCCATGCGGTTGTGCGTCCCGAATATGTTGCTGTGACAAAGAAAGAGGAATATGTACGGTATCCGATTCATACAGAAGAGGGTGTCATTGAGCAGACAGCCTTCCGCGGCAGCGAGATTGAGTTGAAAATACGTGTGAAGGATACTGTTATCACGGCAAGCCGATTACTGGATGACAAACCGGTAGAAGTTGGAGAAAAAGTTAACGTCTTTATCTACCGTGTATATGCATTTGATGATAAAAAGGCATATGTAATTGAAAATGATGCTTTGGCACACCCGGATTCGGTTATTATTTAATCCATTTTAAGACAGAAAAACAGAAAAGAGGTGAATGCCTGTGAAAACGATTCAGCTGGAAACAGATATTCTGATCCTCGGCGGAGGTGCCGCTGGCTGCTATGCAGCAATTACCTTACAGGATAAGGAACCTGAAGCAAAGGTATTGATACTCGAAAAAGCGAATATCAAACGAAGCGGTTGTCTGGCGGCAGGCGTCAACGCTTTAAATGCATATATTGTACCGGGAAAGACACCGGAATTTTACGTTGATTATGCAAAAAAGGACGCGCATGGCATTGTACGTGAGGATTTGCTGCTCAGCATGAGTGAGCGGTTAAATAAAGTTACACATCATCTGGAACAGCTGGGACTGGTTATCCTCAAGGATGAAAATGGAAATTATGTCACCCGCGGCAACCGGAACATTAAAATCAACGGTGAAAACATCAAGCCGATTCTTGCGCAGGCTGTGGAAGCATGTCCAAATGTGACAGTTATGAACCATGTCAATGCGGTGGACTACATTGTCAAAGACAATACGGTCATAGGCGTGTTTGCCAATGATGTGCTGGAAGAAAAATTGTATGTCATCCGCTGTAAGGCATGTATTTGTGCAACGGGCGGTGCAGCGGGCTTATACCGGCCCAATAATCCGGGATTTTCCCGGCACAAGATGTGGTATCCGCCGTTTAATACCGGTGCAGGCTATGCCATGGGCATCCGCGCCGGTGCAGAAATGACCACGTTTGAAATGCGGTTTATTGCACTGCGCTGTAAGGATACCATTGCACCGACCGGCACACTGGCACAGGGGGTTGGCGCAAAACAGGTCAATTCCCGTGGCGAGGTATATGAACAGAAATATGGCTTGACCACCTCACAGCGTGTGTATGGTACAGTCATGGAAAATAAGCTGGGGCATGGCCCGTGTTATCTTCGTACCAAGGGAATTTCTTCGGAGCAGGCAGACAGCCTGAAACGCGCTTATCTGAATATGGCGCCATCCCAGACCTTGAAATGGCTGGAAAACGGCAGTTCTCCCGATGAGGAAAACGTAGAAATCGAAGGCACTGAGCCATATATCATTGGCGGTCATACGGCAAGCGGATACTGGGTGGATTCCAACCGGATGTCCACGATTGATGGTTTGTTTGCAGCAGGTGATGTTGCAGGAGGAAGCCCGCAGAAATATGTCACCGGTGCACTGGCAGAAGGTGAAATTGCCGGAGAAGCTGCGGCAGCGTACGTAAGCCATGAATTGGCAACGATTTCGGAAGATTATGTACAGCAGCAGGCAGAGGCGATACAGAATTATTTTACAAAGGAATCCCTGTTCACGACGGAACAGCTGGAGGAAGCCATGCAGGGTGTTATGGACCACTATGCAGGCGGTATCAGCCGGGACTACGCCTTTACGGAATCCAGTCTGGAGCTGGCAGATCAGAAGATACAGCGTTTGATTACCCTTAGCGATAGCGTTCATGTTTCTGATATGCAGGAGCTGACACGGCTGTTTGAGCTGAAAGAACGGCTGCTGGTATGCCGTGTCGTCATTGCCCATCTGGCAGACCGGAAGGAAACACGCTGGCATTGCTTTGCAGAAAATCTCAATTATCCGGAAACCGATGACCGTTGGCTGAAATATGTCAATTCCCGGTATAAAGACGGTGAGATCCATATGCTTCATCGTGAGCTGGTAGGGAGGTATGAAACCTATGAGCATTCACATTGACCAAAAAAAATGTATTGGCTGTGGGCAGTGCGCAGAAATCTGTCCGGGAACGCTGATTCAGATGAAGGAGAAGGCGTTTATACGTTATCCACAGGAATGCTGGGGCTGCGTATCCTGTGTGAAGCAGTGTCCGGTACATGCTATTGCACTGTATCTTGGCTCCGATATTGGCGGCGCAGGAAGCCGTATGACGGTAGAGAAGGAAGGAAGTCTGCTGCATTGGACGGTAATACGGCCAGATGCATCGCAGGAAACGATCACGGTTGACAGCCGGGACGCGAATCGATATTGATAAAAGTTATTGACGTTTGGAGATGAAAACTATGAGTGAATTTTCCCACCTCGATCAATTGGAGGCAGAAGCAATCTACATTATGCGGGAAGTGGCTGCGGAATGTGAGCATCCGGTTATGCTGTATTCCATCGGTAAGGACAGCTCGGTTATGCTGCATCTGGCGATGAAGGCATTTTATCCGGAAAAGCCGCCTTTTCCGTTTCTGCATGTAGATACCACATGGAAATTCAGGGAAATGATTGAATTTCGTGACCGTAAAGCGGAGGAACTAGGCATTGAAATGCTGGTTTATACCAATCCAGAGGGCAAAGCGCAGAACATCAATCCCTTTGACCATGGTTCCGCTTATACGGATATTATGAAGACACAGGCACTGAAACAGGCTTTGAAGAAATATGGCTTTACTGCAGCCTTTGGCGGCGGGCGCCGTGATGAAGAAAAATCCCGTGCGAAGGAACGTATTTTCTCCTTCCGTAACGAAGCGCAGGCATGGGATCCGAAAAACCAGCGCCCGGAAATGTGGAAGCTGTACAATACCAAAATCCACAAGGGCGAAAGCATCCGTGTATTCCCGCTGTCCAACTGGACAGAGAAGGACATCTGGCAGTACATCCAGCGCGAAAACATCGACATTGTTCCTCTGTATTTTGCAGCAGAGCGTCCGGTAGTAGAGCGCGACGGCAATCTGATCATGGTAGACGATGACCGTATGCGTCTGAATCCGGGGGAAGTACCGCAGATGAAAAATGTGCGGTTCCGCACATTGGGTTGCTATCCGCTGACCGGCGGTGTCGAATCCAATGCAACAACATTGGATGAGGTAATTTCTGAAACACTGGCAGCTGTTACATCGGAACGCACCAGCCGTGTCATTGATAAGGAAGCAGCTGGCAGCATGGAGCGCAGAAAGAGAGAAGGTTATTTCTGATGAAAAATCTGTTGAAGTTTATTACATGCGGCAGTGTGGATGACGGAAAATCCACACTGATCGGACATATTTTATATGATACAAAGAAGCTGTATACCGACCAGGAACAGGCTTTGGAGCTGGAAAGCAAGGTTGGCAGCCGTGGCGGAGCGATCGACTACTCCCTGCTGCTGGATGGCTTGATGGCAGAACGCGAACAGGGCATTACAATTGATGTTGCCTATCGCTATTTCACCACAGATAACCGCAGCTTTATTGTAGCGGATACGCCGGGACATGAGGAATATACCAGAAACATGGCGGTTGGTGCATCCTTTGCCGACCTGGCAATTATCCTGATTGATGCATCCCAAGGTGTTCTGGTACAGACCCGCAGACATGCACGTATCTGTGCACTGATGGGTATCCGTTATTTTGTGTTTGCGCTGAACAAAATGGATCTTGCAGACTACAGCGAAGCACGGTATAAGGAAATCGAGGCGGATATTCAGGAGCTGGCAAAAGAGCTCAATCTGTTCAGTGTACAGATCATTCCGGTTTCTGCAACAGCGGGTGATAATTTAACGACATACTCCGATAAAATGCCATGGTATACCGGAACAACCCTGCTGGATTATCTGGAAAATGTTGATATTGACGATGCACAGAATGAAGAAGGCTTTTATATGCCGGTACAGCGTGTATGCCGTCCAGATCATACTTTCCGTGGCTTCCAGGGTCAGATTGAAGCCGGCGAGATTGCTGTAGGTGATGAAATCACAGTACAGCCGAGTGAGGAAAAAGCAGGCGTTAAGGCTATTCTCGTTGGAGATAAGCAGGCAGAACGTGCCCACGCAGGGCAGCCGGTAACCATTCAGCTTGACCGTGAAATTGATGTATCCCGCGGACGTGTATTGACGCGTGACAACAATATTTCCTCTGCCAAAGCATTTCAGGCAACCCTGCTGTGGATGGATGACAGTCAGCTGACAGAAGGCAAGGAATACTTTATTAAGGTTGGCACCCGTCTGATTACCGGTGCTGTCCGTGCAATCCGTTATAAGACAGATGTCAATACTGGTGAACAGGTAACTGCATTCAGCCTGAAAAAGAATGAAATCGCATACTGCGACATTACCGTAGACGAGGATATTCCGATTGATACCTTTGAACGTCATAAGACGCTGGGTGAAGTCCTGCTGATTGACCGTGTCACCAATATGACCTCTGCATGCGGCGTTGTGGAAGCGATTGTCCATGATACGGATATGGGACGTACCGTCCAATTTGAGAGTGACGATCAAATAATCAAAACGCATTTGTTTGAGACAGTTTATATCCAGCTGGAATCCGGCCTGATCGGCCGTTATGACCCAGAAGGTGTCCGGTTCAAGGTCGGAGACGCACTGCCGTTGAGTGGCGAAGGCTATCACTATCCGGAAGATTTTGATATTATTTCTCTGGCAGACCGTAAGGTAATTCGTATTCGGAATGGTATTTTTGTTGAAATCCTGTCTCTGAACCAGTATCAGACCAGTGGTCTTCCGATTGTAGATGAACGCGGCAATGCAATCTGTGTGCCATCACAGTCCGAACTGCAGGAGTTCCTTACAGTGTATGATTCCCATGCTTCTGCGGATGAAAAACAGCTGAATCACTGGCTGCATTTTGAAACCTTCCGCCGGATTGTGTTCCGCAACGGCTCGGGTGATGATTATATGATATAACAATGTAAAATTGAAATACGCGTTTTCTTTGTAGCAAAGATAAGCCTGCACAGTCGGTTATCCAAAACTGATATGCTCCCTTCTAGGTAGACAAGCGAAATAATAAAAGCTTGCTGCCG
>JAJPXP010000005.1 GCA_021205365.1 Clostridia bacterium | reverse complement strand
GTCTGATATCCTGTGCCGGGTTTCATCCGTTCTGTTATTATATTGAGTCACTGTGCAGCAGCGCCTGTTCAAAATCCTTGATGATATCTTCGATATCCTCGATACCAACACTGACACGCACCAAGTCTTCTGTCACGCCGGCATGCGCACAGGCTTCCGGTTCAGTGTGGGCATAAATTGTTGATCTCGGATGTACCACCAGTGTACGCACATCACCAACATTTGTGACATTCACTGCATAACGCAGCCGGTTGATGAATGAAAATGCACGTTCCCGCGTTCCCAGACGGAGTGTCAGTATCGCACCATAGCCATGATCCAGTACATGTTGTGCCGTTTCATGCCATGGACTGGAAACCAGTCCGGGATAATTGACTGCTTCTACGCCGTCCATTTGTTCCAATGCCTGCGCCAGAGCCAATGCATTGGAACACTGCCGTTCCATACGAAGCCCCAGTGTTTCCAAGCCAATGCTGTTCAAAAAGGCATTCATCGGAGACAGACAGGCTCCCACATCCATCAAAATCTTCTGCCGCAGTTTAGAAACCAGCGCATATGGCCCGAATTTCTTCCAGTCTTTCATTGCCGGAAAAGCTTCCGGATTCCAGCGAAAACTGCCGCTGTCCGTCACCGTTCCGCTAATGGCGTTGCTGCTTCCGTTGATATATTTCGAGGACGAATGAACAACAACATCCGCGCCCAGCTGCAATGACTGTGCAAGAATCGGTGTTGCCAGTGTGCCGTCCACAACAAACAGGATATTATCTTTTTCTTTGAGGTATGCACGGATCTTCGGGATATCCAGAACATCCAGTTTGGGATTGCCAATGATCTCTGCAAAGACCATCCGTGTTTTTGGAGAAATGACCTGTTGCAGTGTTTCCGGCTCACAGTCCGGTACATAATGCGTTACAATCCCGAATTGCTTTAAATCGTCAAACAGCCCAATTGTCCCGCCGAATACACCGGAGCTTGCCACGATCTCATCCCCTGCCGAGAGTACGGCAAGGCAGAGAGAGGAAATTGCAGCCATGCCAGAAGCAAAAGCAACGGTTCCTACGCCGCCTTCCAGTGCAGTGATGCGCTTTTCAAATGAAGCTACGGTTGGATTGCCAATACGGGTATAAGAATAACCCGCCTCCTTATGATGGAAAATTGCTTCCAGTTCTTCTGCTGTACTGTGTCCGAATGCACTGGTCTGGTAAATCGGTGTCAGCGTTGCTCCGGTCACCTGTGCATCTCCATCAAATGCAGAATGCAGCAAACGGGTATTGCGTTTCACAAAAATCCCTCCTCAGTCTGTCAGACCGAGACCTTCACACTCTGCCTGCTCATAATCAATTGGTTCAAAAATTGTCGGATGATCGCCACAGACCGCACAATTCGGCACATGCTTCGGTAGCTTAATCTTGCGGAAGGTCATCGTCAGTGCATCATAGGTCAGCAGATACCCGGTCAGCAGCTGGCCCTTGCCGATGATATATTTCACCGCTTCCATCGCCTGCAAAGAGCCAATAACACCGCCCATGGCCCCAATCACGCCTGCCTGCTTACAGGTCGGGACAGCATCCTTCGGTGGCGGATTTTCAAATACACAGCGGTAACAGGGGCCCTGTCCCGGCACATAAGTCATCAGCTGGCCCTGAAAACGGATAATGCCTGCATGGGAAAACGGCTTCTTTGCCAGTACACACGCATCATTAATCAGGAACTTTGCCGGAAAATTATCTGTGCCGTCGATAATAAAATCATACGGCTCAATCAACTCCATGATGTTGCTGGAATCTACAAACTCACGGTAAGTATGTACTGTAACATCCGGATTCAGTGCATTCATGGTCTCCTCTGCGGATTTCACCTTTGCCTTGCCGACATCTGCTGTAGAATGAATAATCTGCCGCTGCAGATTGGAAAGGTCAACCTCATCTGCATCGACAATGCCAATTGTTCCGACACCAGCTGCGGCAAGATACATTGCCGCGGGAGCGCCCAAACCACCTGCACCAATAATCAAAACTTTTGCATTCAGCAGTTTTTTCTGTCCCTTTGCGCCGACTTCCTTCAAAATAATATGACGGGAATAGCGTTCGATCTGTTCGTTGGATAAAGCCATCAGCAGCCACCGCCCATAAAGTACAGGAACTCAATCTCATCGCCATCGTGTACAACATAGCTATCATACTGCGCAAGCCGCAAAAATTCCTCATTAACAGAAACGGTTACGCTCTGCGGATCACTGATTTTCTCATTTGCGATCAGCTGGGCAACGGTAGTGCCCTCTGCATATTCCTTCTTTTCTCCTGCTATTGTAAGTGTCATTTTATCATTACTCCTCTTCTTCTACCTTACGGACGATCAGATTATAGGTACCATCCGCGTTGTCAATCAGCTTTAAAATCTTATGTCCTTCCTCCTTGATGGAACGCGGCACATTCTGCACCGGTTCACCATCATTCATACGGATGGAAAGAATTTCACCGTCATCGAGTTCCTCCAGTGCTACCTTAGCCTTAACAAAGGTCACCGGGCAGACAACATCGGTGATATCAACGGTATCTGTAATTTGATATTCAGCCATGATAAGCCTCCTCTACCTGCTGCTTCAGCAGTTCTATGCCAACACGCTCAATAGTCTTTCGGAAACGCTCACCTGCGTTTGCATATTTGTCAAAGAACGAAATTGCGGCGTCCATTACACGGAACAGGGTCTCTTCATCGTGGATGATCGGTACCAGCTCTTCGCCTTTATAAATGTAATTGCCAAATGTTCCGCCAAAAGAAACAATATAACCAGGGTTTTCTTCATAGGCATCTGTCGGGCATGACTTGACACAGCGTCCGCAGTAGTTACATTTTGTTTTGTCGATGGAAATCCTTCCATCTGAAATGGAAATTGCATTGCTTCGACAGACTTTCTCGCAAAGTCCACAACGAATACAGGCATCTTCTTTCCATGCAACCTCTATACCGCCCTTGACACCGATATCATTTTCTTCTGTTTTGAGGCAGTTATTTTGACATCCGGTCACGCCGAATTTGAATTTATGCGGTAGCTCCCGTCCAAAATAATGGTCACTGATTTTTTCTGCCAACGCCGTAGTATCAATACAGCCGCTCGGACAGATGTTACGCCCCTGACAGGCTGTTACCGTGCGTACTCTTGGGCCGCATGTGCCGGATTCCACATCTCCCTTTGCCATCTCCGCCTTGACTTCATCAATGTCATCCAGATGGATAAATGGAATTTCGATACCCTGACGGGAGGTCAGATGTACATAGCCATGACCATATCTATCTGCGATTTCCGATACTTTTGCCAGCTGCTTCGCTGTCACCTGACCGCCGACAACCTTCAAACGCATGGAAAAATAATTCTTTTGCTTCTGGCGCATAAAGCCGCCTTTTTTTAATGCAGCATAATCAGCCATTATGTATCCTCCTCTGTCAGAAACAAGGTTTCCTGCTCGGAAACCAGATTTTCTACGTGAAACGCTTTGCAAACTGGATTTTCTGCATCCATCAGAGACACGATCAGATAGCTTGCCTTCGGGTCAACCGCCAGACGCTTGTCCTCTTCGGATGGGCGGGATGGTGTTTCCGGATGGGAATGGATATTTCCCAGAATGCACCAGCCTTGTTTCCGGGCGTATCGGACTGCTTTTAGCTGCTCCTGCGGTGTGATAGTAAAATGCTCGTTGGTATGGTCAACATTTTCCGTGATGTAAACCTCCCTGACAATCTTGCCATTTTCATCGTACTCCCCCAGCAGCAATGCACAGGCTTCCTCCGGCAGACAGCGTTTTGCATGTTCGGTAAACTGTTCCAGCTGCCCTTTTGTCATGGATATCATTGAATTGCACCTGCCTCCTTCAAAAATTGATGCAGCTTTGCCTTATTCAGATAACCATGATTTCTGGCAAGCTCACTGCCATTGTCAAACACAATCAGCGTCGGTGTGGACTGTACCTCATAATCCACTGCCAATGACCGGCTGTGCGCAATATTCACTTTATACACAGGAATGATACCGTCCTCGTCGAGCTGGGCCAGCAGCGGTGACATTCGCTTACAGGGAACGCAGCTGTCGGAATAAAACTCGACCAGTATCTTATCTTCTGCAATGCTCTGTGCAAAATCCTCTTCATGCAATACCTTTGCCATCGGGAACATCTCCGATCTATAGTTTTCATACTAATATAATATGATTTAGTATGAATTGTATCTCTTTTATCTATCCATGTCAACACATATCACTAAAATACGAAAATATTCATGGGTTACTGAAATTTTTCACCAATTTTATTTTTTACCAAATGTTTTTTCATTTTATAGGTACAGCAAGAAAGGAACACAATTGCCTAAAACGCGGCAATTGTGTTCCTTTCATCTTAATCGCACTTGCGAATTTATATACTGCGGCTTTGAAACAGGATACCCAGCCAAAACAAAAGCAGATGTTTTAGTCCTGTTTTGTCATGAATTTCATTGCAGATTTTGCCATCAGCCGTTTGGTTCCAACGTTATCAAATATAATCTCCAGCAAAATGTCTCCGCCCATTGGCTTGCACGATGTAATCATCCCGTGACCAAACGCCTTATGTTCAACCTGATCTCCAGGATTCAAATCCATGGCCGCTATGCTGTTCTCCGGCTTCTTTCGTCCGGCCATCTGACGCTTTTGACGAAGATTGCCGGAAATATCATATGCCCGTCCCGACTGATAGCTTGGGTTGGGCTGGAAATCCAATTTTTCCTGTGTTTCCTGTCGGGTTTCCCGAATATTAGAATCTACAAACTCATCCGGAATTTCTTCTAGGAACTGGGATGGCTTGGAATACTGTGTTCGGCCATACATCATACGCCGTTCAGCACAGGTTAAATACAGCTGTTTTTTCGCTCTTGTAACCGCTACATAGCACAAACGACGCTCTTCTTCCAAATCCTCCAGATTGTCCATGGAACGGAATCCCGGGAAAATACCATCTTCCATACCAACCAAAAAGACATGAGGAAATTCCAGACCCTTTGCAGAATGCATAGTCATCATGACAACTGTATCTGCAGTATCGTCCATACGGTCGATGTCCGTAAACAGGGAAACCTCCTCCATAAAGCCTCCCAATGTTGGGTTACTTTCGCGAGATGCATATTCCGCAATATTGGATTTCAATTCCATGGTATTTTCAATGCGGTTCTGCGATTCCTGATCGCCCTTGGCCTGCAAAGCTGCCAGATAACCAGTCTGCTCCATCACCTGCTCATAAAATTCATCCAGCGGCATAAATTCCAGCATCTGCTGCAAATTTGTAATCAACTCCGCAAACTTTGCCAGTGCAGCCGACGCACGTCCCAGCTCAGGATATTCTGTAGCATGGCAGACAATATCAAACATTGTTGTATTGTTCTGTGCCGCCAAAATTGCAACATTTTCAATGGTTTTATTGCCGATTTTACGCGCAGGAACGTTGATAATACGGCGCAGACGCAGGTCATCAGCAGGATTCAGAATTACCCACAGATATGCGAGCATATCCTTAACCTCTGCACGGTCAAAGAACCGCAAACCACTGACAATACGATATGGAACGCCATTGCGCTTGAACGCACCCTCAATGCTGTTGGAAAGCACATGGTTGCGATAGAGGATTGCATACTCGCTCCATCGCTTCCCTTCCGATACCCCTTCTGTAATGATCCGGGCAATATACTCGGCCTCCCCTTCCTGTGTATCAGAACGATGGAAACGGATTTTTGTTCCCTCCCCATTGTCTGTCCACAGCTCCTTCCCCTTCCGGCGTGCATTGTTACGAATCAATTCATTCGCTGCACTCAGGATATTCTGGGTAGAACGATAATTCTGCTCCAGACGGATGGTTTTGGTATTCCGATACTGTTCCTCAAATTCCAGAATATTGGTGATGGTGGCACCACGGAATTTGTAGATACTCTGGTCATCATCGCCGACAACACAGATATTTTCATATCCACCCGCCAGCAGGCTAGTCAGCACATACTGCGCATGGTTGGTATCCTGATATTCGTCAGCCAGTACATAATGGAACTGGCGCTGGTAACGTTCCAGAATATCTGGATTGCCCTGCAGGAGCTGCACAGTTTTCATAATAATATCATCAAAATCCATTGCATTGGATTCTTTCAGCCGCTTGGCATATTCACGGTAGATTTCAGCAACTGCAGCATTATAGTAGTTGTCTGCATTCTCCAACGCAAACATACGCGGCGTTTGCAGATTATCTTTTGCACGTCCAATGACGCTTGCTACACTGCGGGCATCAAATACCTTATCATCCAGACGCTGATCCTTAATAATCGCCGTCAGTACCCGCTTCTGGTCATCCGTATCATAAATCGTAAAGGAGCGGTCATAGCCCAGAGCTTCACATTCCCGGCGCAGAATACGCACACATGCAGAATGAAACGTCGATGCCCAGATATCTCTGGCGAAATCCTCGCCCAATGCACGCTGCAGACGCTGCTGGATTTCCTTTGCTGCCTTATTGGTAAAGGTAATGGCAAGAATCTGCCACGGCCTTGCCGGTTCTACACGGCACAGCATTTCTGCACGCATACGGTTTTCTTCCGACGGATGGCGCAGATACTCACGCAGAAACAGCAAATCCTCTTCGGTTGCATCCTCCGGCGCATACTCACAAGAATATCCCCGCCCAAAACGCAGAATATTAATAATTCGATGAATCAAAACCGTAGTTTTACCACTTCCTGCGCCTGCCAGCACAAGCAATGGACCTTCGGTATGAAAAACTGCTTCACGCTGACGGTCATTGAGGTTTTCAAATTCCCGTTCAATAATCGCGCTGCGCATGGCAGAATACTGTATGTCAAATCTTGTTTGTTCCATGGTTGTCTCCTTGTTCAGACTTGACTTTCAGTATAGCACAATTTAACAGAACGGACAAGCTAGTGCTCCATTGTCATAATGGTACGCATGTGATCGATTGCTTTTCGCTCCAGACGGGATACCTGCACCTGCGAAATGCCCAGTTGTCTTGCACACTGCTGTTGTGTCTGGCTGCGGAAATATCGCAGCAGGATTACCCTGCGTTCCTTTTCTCCCAAACGCTGCATAGCTTCCTGCAATGTAACGGATTCCAGAATTTTTTCCTCAATACCGTCATCGCCAATCAAATGCTCCAGCGTGGCGCCGTCATCGCCGATCTCCCGCTGCAGGGAATCGGTTGGCACCAGTGCATTCTCACAGGCTGCAATTTCTTCCGGCGAAGCATCCAGCAAATCCGCCAGCTCAGAAATTGTCGGTTCCCTCCCTGTTTTCATGGATATCTGTTCCCGGGCGGCGTTGACGCGGATTGCCAAAGACTTCATGGTTCTGCTGACTTTTACCGAACCGTCATCTCGCAGGAAACGCCGGATCTCGCCGTTAATTTTGGGTACAGCATAAGTCGAAAAACGGGTGCCATAGTCACAGTCAAAGCCCTGTATGGCTTTCAACAAGCCCATGCTTCCAAGCTGGAACAAATCCTCCGTGTCCACACCACGTCCTGCATACCGCCGGACAATACTCCAGACAAGGGCACTATTGTCACGAATCAATGCTTCACAGGCAGCGTCATCCCCGGATTGTGCCAACCGGAGCATGCGAATCTGCTCTGCCGCGCTATCTCTGTCCAAAGCGAATTGCAATCTGCTTGGTCATAGTGACCTGTGTCCCAACGCCTTCCCTGGACCGAACCTTGAGTTTGTCCATAAAGCTCTCCATAATCGTAAATCCCATGCCGGAACGTCCTGCGTCGCCAGTGGTAAACATCGGCTGACGTGCCTGCTGTACATCTGCTATGCCACAGCCTTTATCCCGTACCGTGATTTGTATTTCACCATTCTCAAATAACTTCGCATTCAACGTTATGTAACCCATTTGGTCCCTGTACGCATGAACAATACAATTCGTCACCGCTTCACTGACTGCTGTTTTTATGTCATTGATTTCATCAATTGTCGGATCAAGCTGTGCTGCAAAAGCTGCAATTGCCTGCCGTGCAAATGATTCATTATTGGAACGGCTTGGGAATTTTATACTCATTTGGTTGATTTCGCCGCGCATATCATAGCCTCCTCTGTCTCTTTTTCTTCCGGCAGCTCCGGCAGGAACTGTACCCGTGCATGAATCCCGCTTGCTTTAAAAATGCGCATCGCTGTAGGTGGTGTGCCGACAACACAAAACGTCTGACCTGCACCCATGATATTGCGCTGTGCACCCAGCACAACAGCAATACCAGAGCTATCCATAAAGGTCAGACCGGATAAATCCAGATAAATCGGGTCATTTGCATAAAGAATCATGGTTTTTTCCAAATATTCCACGCATTGTGCAGCTTCATGATGTCCCAATTCACCGCAAAAACGAATGACGATGCCACAATCCTCCCGTTTGTGTGAACACTTCATTTTCTTTCACTCCCAAACAAAAAAATAGAACCATCTTTCTCTCAAAAGACAGTTCTATTATAAAAAACATGATGTAATTTTTTTGTCAGATAATGCCAGCTTTCAGCGCATTTTTTGCTTCGCCTGCGACATATAACGAACCGCATACGATGACTGCATCTTCTTCCTCCGCACTGCGCAACGCACGCTTCAAAGCAGAGACAACGTCGCCGCAATCAAATACATTGGTATACGGTGAAAATTCACGAATCATAGAAGCCAGCTCTCTGCTTGACAGTGCACGCGGTCCTTCCGGCTGGACAGCGTATACAGCATCTGCCCGGCGTACCAGCATGCGGATGCAGCTTTCATACTGCTTATCGGACACCATGCCGAGCACCAGAGAAATACCTCCTGCCGGAAGCATGCAATCCAACGTTTCACACAGTGCAGTCACGCCGTCAACATTATGTGCGCCGTCGATCATGAGCAGCGGTTCGGTCTGAATAACCTCCTGCCGAGCCGGCATAATAGCTTCTGCAAACCCTGCCGCAATCGCTTCATCCGGGATATTCCATCCCTTGTCACGCAAAATCTGCAGCGCAGCATATGCGGTAGCAGCATTGTCAGCCTGATGCCGTCCGGTCAGGCGCAGATGGAATGGCTTACCATCTATGACACAGTCCGTACCCTGCAGGGTACAGTCACCAACCTCCGGCACAGGAGCTTTTACATATGCGGCACTGACATCATAACAACGCTTGCGCAAAATCTCATCCACAGAAGCCTGCTGCTTCGGGTAATTTACCAGCACAGAGCCATTCTTGATAACATGACTCTTATCAGCAGCAATTTCTTCTACAGTATTGCCCAGTACAGCCATATGGTCAAGGGCAACATGTACCATAACCGTCACTTCCGGTGCGTGGATTACATTGGTGGCGTCATATCTTCCTCCAAGGCCGACCTCCAGAACAACGATATCGCATTCCTGTTCTGCAAAGTACAGCATGGCACAGGCTGTTGTGAACTCAAATTCACCAATGCTTTCCCCTTCCGGAAGATGCAGACTGCGTTCCACCTCCAACACCTGAGCTGCAATGCGGCACAAATCATCCCGCGGGATATTTGTACCATTGATGCATATCCGTTCGCAGAAATCCATAACAAATGGCGAGGTGAACAAACCAGTTTTATAACCGGAGTTCTGTAAAGCCGAAGCACTTAACACCGCCGTGCTTCCCTTGCCATTTGTGCCCGCAATATGGACAAATTTCAGCATTTTCTGCGGATTTCCCACAGCCGCCAGCAGAGCACGCATGCGGTCAAGGCACGGTGTTCCACTGAAACGGCCATGGGCATGAATATCCTTTAAAATCTGTTTGTAATCGTACATGAAACTTAGCCCAATGCCGCCAGACTTTCATTCAGCTTGGCAATCTGATCCTTCAGCTTGGCTGCCTTGACGCGTTCGCCTTCGACAACCTGTTCCGGTGCCTTCTTCAGGAAGCCCGGATTGTTCAGCTTTTTCTCGATGAAAGCAAGATCCTTCTCTGCCTTCTTCATTTCTTTTGTCAGGCGTGCCTTTTCCTTCTCAAAATCAACCAGTTCATTCATCGGCAAATACATCTGTACATCCCCGGTAACAACCGATACCATCTTTGCAGCATCAGCCGGAGCAGTATCGGAAACCGTCAGTTCATTGGAGTATGCCAGCTTCAGGAAGCATGCTTCGCCAGCATTGAAAACAGCCTGACGTTCCGCATCAGCGGTCACAACAAAAACACGAGCCTTCTTGGACGGCGGAACATTCATCTCTGCACGGCGGTTACGGATTGCACGGATGCTCTCCATCAGAATTTCCATCTGTGCTTCTTCCACCGGGAAACTCAGATTATCAGCGTATTCCGGCCACTTGGACAGCATGATGGTTTCGCCCTCATGCGGCAGTGCCAGCCAGATGGTTTCCGTAATAAACGGCATAAACGGATGCAGCAGCTGCATGGAACCCGACAGAACATAGCACAGAACATTCTGTACATTTTCACAGGTTTCCTTGTCTTCCTTGTTCTGCAGGCGGGTCTTTGCAATTTCAATATACCAGTCACAGAAAACATCCCAGATGAAGTCATTCAGCTTCTGCGCTGCAATACCCAGCTCATACTTATCAATATTCGTTGTGACATCCTGAACCAGCGTATTGAACTTGGACAGAATCCACTTGTCTTCCATAGTCAGGTTTTCCGGTAGCTGAATCTTGTCAATTGTCAGATTCATCTGGATGAAACGGGATGCATTCCAGATCTTATTGCAGAAATTGCGGCTTGCTTCTACACGATCCTTGGAATAACGCATATCATTGCCAGGAGAGTTGCCGGTAGCCAGCGTGAAGCGCAGTGCATCAGCTCCATACTGCTCAATTACTTTCAGCGGGTCAATACCGTTGCCAAGGGATTTGGACATCTTTCTACCCTGCTCGTCACGTACCAGGCCATGGATATAGACCGTCTTAAACGGAACCTGCTTCATATGCTCCATGCCGGAAAAGATCATGCGGGCAACCCAGAAGAAGATAATATCATACCCGGTAACCAGTGTGTCTGTCGGATAGAAGTATTCTAGTTCCTTGGTTTTTTCCGGCCATCCCAGTGTGGAGAACGGCCACAGCGCAGAGGAGAACCAAGTATCCAGTACATCCTCTTCCTGACGGATATGCGTGCTACCGCACTTCGGGCACACGGTAACATCTTCCTTGGAAACTTCCATATGACCACAGTCTTCGCAGTAATATGCCGGGATTCTGTGGCCCCACCACAGCTGACGGGAGATGCACCAGTCATGTACATTTTCCATCCAACGGATATAGGTCTTGCTAAAACGTTCCGGTACGAACTTGATCTCGCCCTCTTCTACAACACGAATTGCTTCCTTTGCCAGCGGAGCCATCTTGACGAACCACTGCGCAGAGGTTATCGGCTCTACGGTTGTACCACAGCGATAACAGGTACCTACATTGTGGGTATGATCTTCAATCTTGACCAGACGGCCTTCTGCCTCCAGATCAGCCAAAACCGCCTTACGGCATGCATAGCGATCCATACCTTCGTACTTGCCGCCGTTTTCATTGACAGTAGCATCCTCATTGAATACGAGAATCTGTTCCAAGTTGTGGCGCTGGCCCATTTCAAAGTCATTCGGGTCATGGCACGGTGTAGTCTTTACGCAGCCGGTACCAAATTCCTTATCAACATAATCATCTGCGAAAATCGGAATCTCACGGCCAATAATTGGCAGAATAGCCATTTTGCCGATCAGATGCTTGTAACGCTCATCGTCCGGATTGACTGCCACGCCTGTGTCACCCATGAAGGTTTCCGGACGGGTGGTAGCTACAATTACACTGTCGTCAGAGTCCTTGATATCATAGCGGATATACCACAGCTTGCCCGGCTGCGTCTCATATTCAACCTCAGCATCAGACAACGCAGTGGTGCAGTGCGGGCACCAGTTAATAATACGGCTGCCCTTGTAGATCAGATCTTTATTATAAAGGTTAACGAATACTTCTTTAACTGCCTTGGAGCAGCCTTCATCCATAGTGAAACGCTCACGGCGCCAGTCGCAGGAGGAACCCAGCTTCTTCAGCTGTTGGATAATGCGGTTGCCGTACTGGTTTTTCCAGTCCCATACACGCTCCAGGAACTTTTCGCGGCCCAAATCATAACGGGTCAGTCCCTCTTCCTTGCGCAGGTTTTCTTCTACCTTGATTTGGGTAGCAATACCTGCATGGTCAGTACCCGGCATCCACAGAGAAGAATACCCCTGCATACGCTTGGTACGGATCAGGATATCCTGCAGTGTTTCATCGAATGCATGGCCCATATGCAGCTGACCGGTAACATTCGGAGGTGGAATAACGATGGTAAACGGCTTTTTGTTCTCGTCTACTTCAGCATTAAAGTAACCCTTTTCTTCCCACGCTTGATACAGCTTATCTTCTGTGGCAGACGGGTCATACGTTTTTGGCAATTCGTTGGTCACGAAAATTGCCCTCCTTTCTATTGCATTCCATAATAGTCAATGAATCCGGCGGTATCACAAGAAAGAAAAAGCCCTCGTCCATACAATCAGGACGAAGACTATCGTACTCCGTGGTACCACCCAATATTCGTGCAGGACAAACAGGATGCCGGCACGCACTTTCCTGCCAGATAACGGCGGCAAACCGAAGGTACCTAATTGCCGGATCATCCGGTTTCAGTACACTGACTCAGAAGCGACCTTCCTTCCCCTGCCGTGAAACCTTACACCAGCCGGTTTCTCTCTTTGCCGGTCATGGGGATGTACTCCTCTTCTTCAACGTCTTTTCTCATTTTTTAGACCTAATTATTATAGTATCTCCTGGCAGCATTGTCAAGGAGGCTCTTCAATCTCCTTTTGAATTTTTAGATTGAAATATACAGTACGCAAAAAAACTATAGCTGCAAAACATCTTTACAAATTAGTTTTTCTGTATTATTATGATAATAGTTGAAAGGAGGGCCCGTAATGTTAGACGGAACACGTAAGTTCAATATGAAAGAAGAAAGTGACAAGGAAATGAATCGTGTGCTTCAGACGGTATATGATGCTCTCAAGGAAAAGGGCTATAATCCGATCAACCAGATCGTTGGTTATCTGCTTTCCGAGGATCCGACTTATATCACCAACTATAACAACGCACGCAGCCTGATTCGCAAAATCGATCGTGATGAGCTGATGCAGGAACTGATTTCCCATTATCTGGATCTGTAATATGAACACATAAAGTTTGACACAGGACGTTGTTTGCGTCCTGTGTTTTCTTTTGCATGCCTATAGACAGCTTTTTTGAACTATTAATATTTAAAACAGTGCAATATCTTCTTGTTTTGGCATAAATTTGAATTTTAAAACAACTTTTCTATCTATGGTTTTCCATTCATAAAATGAAGGAAAAAGGTTTGACAGAAACAGATGTGTGTGCTATACTGTAATCAATGTAACCGAATTGTAATGTTTCGTTAGGTTATTTGTAACCTTTACCGAATTTGTGTAATGGAGAATCTTTACTCCTGTTTGACATGCATTCTCTGGCGTGATATACTGGATATATTGCGTATTCTTACAAATTATTTCTTATATAAAGGAGAACACCATATGTCAGCTACAAAAAAAGGCACAGACGAAGGCATTCTGACCTACAAAGGTCATCCACTGATGAGACATAACAATATTATTTACTACGGCAGCATGAGTGATCGCTATATTATTATGATGCAGATTCTGGAAACCAAGACTGTAAAAGATCTTGAGGTGGCAACAAAGGTTTCTGTTCAGCTGCAGCAGACTTCCCCCAGCGTTCGTCCGAAGGACCGCATTGTAAAGAAGACTGAAAAGAACGGTCTGTATACTGCTCTTGATATTGCCGTTGTATGGCTGAACAGAGCACTGTCTGCAAAGTAGAGTATCATTTCGTATTTCAGGAGGTTCCCAACAATGATAAGTTCAAAGAAGATGAAGTTTGCCGTAACGACAGCGGCAGCTACTGCAATTGTTTGCACCGGTGCGTTTGCTGCAAATGTAACTTCTACCACTAATGTAAATGTTCGTTCCGGCCCGGGTAATTCTTACTCTGTTCTGACTGTTATGAAGTCCGGAACAACTACTTCTAGTCTGGGAACTTCCGGCAGCTGGACCAAGGTAACCGTAAACGGCAAGACCGGTTATGTGTACAACAAATACCTGTCCAGTTCCAGCAGCTCATCATCTACTTCTACTGCTACCACAGCGACAACAACGAGCTCTTCTAAGATCGTGTATGTCACTGCATCTGCACTGAATGTTCGTTCTGGTGCAGGTACATCCTATGGCGTAATTGGTGGTCTGTCTAAGGGACAGTCTGCAACTGTTGTTGGCACTTCCGGCAACTGGTACAAAATCAAGTATGGCAGCGGTTATGGCTATATCAGCAGCTCCTATAC
>JAJPXP010000003.1 GCA_021205365.1 Clostridia bacterium | reverse complement strand
ATTTTATACTCAATTATATTAAGCATAAGAGGTGATATGATGAAAGCAAGCAAGAAAAAGATTCAGATCGCCCGTGCAAGGGCATGCATATCCGTGCTGAACATCATTGAAATGTCTGGATTACCGCGGGCAACAGTTAACAGAGCTGTGAACGGTATTTCGGTTTCTCCGGAAACACTCGGCAAGATTTCAAAGGTTTTAGGCGTGGATGTGCTGGAAATTCTGGCAGATGAACAGGAGGAATAACTATCATGAGTAATTCATCTATGATACAATCCTTCGATAACACAGAGCGGCAGATTCTCACTATTTCCGAAACAGTGTCCCGTGCCAAGTCAGAAGGATACCCGTTATCTGAGTACACCCTCCGGCGAGCATTGCGTTCCGGTTCTATACCCTGTAGAACAGTCGGCAGAAAGTACCTGATTGCATGGCAAAATGTTGTCAAATGGCTGCTGTGTGAAGATGGCCAGGACAATGCACCGGTTGCGCTCACTCCCGCCACTGTTGGTATCCGCCGGATTGAGAGGTGATACGACTTGAATTATGATGCAATTCCGCAGGAGTTGAAGCAGCTCCCACAGTGGGTTGCGCGAGTGGGAAAGACTCCTATCAATCCTCTAAATTGCCGTGGAGCAAGTGCGAGCAAACCGGATACATGGGCAAGTTTTGATGCAGCAACAGCTTGCATTAGCAAAACAGGTACATGGTATGCCCCCGGTAGCAGAGAATACAAAAGCGGCGTTTGCGACGGCATAGGCTTTGAGTTCAACAACAACGGGCTTGTGGGTATTGATCTCGACACGGTACGCGACCCGGAAAGCGGCTGGATTGCTCCTGATGCGCTGGAGATTATCCACAGTGTAGTCAGCTATACAGAAGTGTCCCCATCCGGCTACGGCTTTCATATCATTGCAAAGGCTGACATTGCGTTGCAGTGGAACAAGAAAAGATTGGAGCCGAACCACATACACCGCCCTGATGTTGATTTGAAAACCGGTGAGGTTCGCTGTGATCGGGACGGCAATCCGAAAATGAAAGAACCGGAAATAGAGATGTATACCAGCGGGAGATACTTCACAATGACCGGAAATGTGTATGATGGACACACCGCAATCTCTGATCGGACAGAAGCAGTTACCGCTCTACATAACAGATGGATTGCAACGGTAGGTCAACTTGAATGGTCAACTGAGATCAACGACAAGCCAGTACGTCCCCCTGTAGCAGCACCGGTATATATGCCGGACACCAGCAGTGGAAAAGATTACCTTTCAGATGCAATCAAGCGCGGCAAGGACACTTCACTGATGGCTCTATGGAATCGCGCATGTCCCAACGGTAACGAAAGCGCAGACGATCAAGGTTTGATGAATAAGCTCGCCTACTACTGTAATTGTGATGCGGTTCGCATGATAGATGCGTTCCTACAATCTCCGCACTTTGCTGGCAAAGACGCCGTTCACAAGAAGAAATGTGACCGTGTGGACTATCTGCCGCGAACTGCGCAAAAAGCTATTGCAGACTGCCGCCAGACAGCTGAAAATGCCGATTGGAATTATCGAAATACTAAACGTCAGAGAGCAGAACAGGATTTTGCTGTACTGATCGGCGGAAATGATGCCCCAACACTGGAAGAATTGAAGCCAGATAGCAATCCAAGGTATAGAGCTGGTGACATGGGGAACGGTGCATTGTTTGCTGATGTATTTCAAGGTCAAGCACGCTGCATATACGAGACAAAACAGTGGTATGTATTCGATGGCAAGCGTTGGGTGAAAGACCCGCAGAAATTTAGGGTCATGGAACTGTGTAAAAGCCTTGCGGATACCTTGCTTGTATATGCTTCCGGCTTACCAGAGGATGAGAATAGCAAGAAATTTCTTGAATCTGTCTTGAAGTGGCGGTCATATAACAAACGAAAAACCATTATTGATGATGCAGCAAGTGTGCATCCGGTACGGATGGATGCTTTTGACAATGATCCATACCTATTCAATTGTCAGAATGGTACGCTGGACTTGAGAACTGGAAGTTTCCAGCCTCATAATGCAAGCGACATGCTTACTATGATGGCGGGGGTATCGTATGATCCGGCTGCACAGTGCCCGCGTTGGAATCAGTTTATTTTTGAGGTCATGCAGGGCGATGTGGAAAAGGCTCTATTTCTGCAAAAGGCTCTCGGTTATGCCTTGACAGGTGATACTGCGCTCGAATGCTTCTTTATTCTGTACGGTGCGACTACCCGCAACGGCAAGAGTACAGCTATGGAAACCTTCAGACGCTTGATCGGTGACTATGGAACATCAGCAAGCCCACAGACAATAGCAAAAAAGAATAACCCGGACAGCCGAGCACCCAATGAAGATGTAGCGGTGCTTGCGGGCAAGCGATTTGTAAGTATGTCGGAACCTGACCAAACAATGGTACTCAGTGCATCAGAGGTAAAGAACATGACTGGCAATGATATGGTCAAGGCCCGTTTTCTGCATGAAAACAGCTTTAATTTTATGCCGCAATTTAAAATGTTCATCAATACAAATCATCTACCTCGTGTTACTGATCCGACTGTGTTCTCTTCTGGACGTGTGAAAGTCATCCCTTTCGAACGGCATTTTGAACCAGAAGAACAGGACAAAACCTTAAAACAAACGCTCATGCAGCCGAAAAATCTCAGTGGTATTCTGAATTGGTGCATCAAGGGGCTGCAGCGGATGCAGACCGAAGGTCTTGAATCTCCCGCCAGCGTATTAGCAGCAACCGAAGATTACGAAAAAGCAAATGACAAGATGGCAATGTTCTTTGCCGATCGGCTGGAAGCGGACCCACAAAGTGAAACACTTATGGAAATTCTTTATGCTGCATATCAGTCTTGGTGCTGCAAGAATGGTTTCAGATCAACAGCCCGAAACAAATTCAATGTTGAAGTCAATCGATATTGCGGTGACAGTGCAGAGATCAAACGCAAACGCCCGAACGGTTATGGCAGAAACGCAAATCCACAGAAGATATTATGCGGCTATAGACTACTTCCGGAACTGTTGGAATCTTAAGTGTGCAGGTGTGTGCATGGCAAAATGTATACACGCGAAAAGCCTATAGGAATTTTGAAGCATACATTTTTGCTGACACGCGCCTGCACACACAGATTTATCGAACAGAACGAATGTATTTGTCGTATAACTTCGAGGCAAAAACTGTGGAATAACACAGGAACGAGAAAGGACGTAAATATGCAAATTGATTACACAAAAGAAATTGAAAAATGCAAGCCTGTACTTAACCGGTATGTACTTGGCCATGGAGAAAAAGAGCAGCTGCGGGCTGAGCTGGCTGCCTGTGGTGCAGATACTATTTTCACCTGTCAGTTGGTCATGTTTATCGGGCGGGACTTGATATACAAACGGAGGGGAAACACCAAGCCGTACAAGCATCCAGAAAAGGTTCTTGCAAACTGGGCACACGGTGTTCCAAAAGTGCCGGATACCAACAAGGGCGGTGAAATATCATACATGCTGGAAAAAGTTGAACTCCGGCGATTCTTGAAATGCGGTATGCAAGTGCTGGGTATGCTGCAGGAATCTGACTATCCTGTGAGCTTCTATGACTGGGCTATACAGCGATGGCGCAAAAAGGATGGCTGTTTCAAAGACAACCGTTTTGGCGATCTTGCTGCAGATATGCAGTGTGATTGCAATTTCCCACAGACCTGCTCAGATGTGAATGCACTGCGAAGCTATTTTGAATGTGTGTGCCGGTGTAAAGAAGCATGGGGCACAGCAAAGGAAGCTCTCCGGAAATATCAGACAGCCAGGAGGAATGGAGTAATATGACCGAATGTAGACAAATGTTGAGGTTAAAAACCCTATTCTGCTTTCTGAGACCAATAAACCAAGACAAAAAGTTAGGAGTTCATCATGTTTTGCGTAATACAGCAAATACAGCTGAAAAAGCCAAACCGGAACGGCGCATATAAGGAGCTGGAAGCATATCCTATGTCATTTGCAATCAGGGGCGTCCCACAGCCTATCAGCTGGCACTACCAATATACCGGCGGACAGTTTGAGCGACCACACAAGGAAGCATACCGGATCAGCATACACCGCAGCTATCGTGAGGGCCGCAAAGTAAAAAAGCAGCAATTCAGTGTGGCTACTGTGTCATGGTATGAGCTGGCTGAAGATTGCCTGTATGATTGCATTTCAGATTCGCGTCTTGCCAATGCTGCAGAAAAGCTCTCAACAGATACCGAAACGCTGTATGACTTGATCTATGACAAGATAAAGCCGCTTCAGGAACGTATTATGATCGAGTTTCAACAAAGCGAGGAGGGGCGGGAGGTACAACGACAAAACAATATAATCAAAGCACATATTCTGAACCGCGACGCTTTTTGTTCCCGGCTCGGCGTTGACGGCACAGAATATGACCGCTGCTATGATGTATTTGGTGAGCTGCGAAACCCGGAATACCTGCGACAACTGGAACACCAGCAAAATAATAGTAGGTACGATGATTCATTTCAGAGTAACTACAGTTATGAGGATTTCAGTAGTTACACCGATCATCAATGCAGTACCTACACCAATGAGCAACGCGGTATGCTGCGTGAGTTCTACAAAGTCCTGTCAAAGAAATTCCATCCAGACTTGAACCGTGACAGAGATACAACCAAGGAAATGCAGTTGTTGAACAGTCTGAAATCTGAATGGGGACTATGAAAGGAGAAAACGCCATGCAAGCAAAAGAAACTGAGCAGAACCAGCTCCGGCAGCGGATACACAACAAGCAAATCAAACTCATTCACGACCTGCGCGTAGCCATTGTGGAATTGGTGCCGTACATTGACGATATTGAAACGCTGCAGGTGCTATACGCCCACACGCTGGCAGCATTCTACGATGAAGGAAAGCCGGCCGAAGATTACATAAAGGAGCTGAAGGGGAATGGATTGCGAATTTACCGCGGAACAGTGGCGGGCGATAATCGCGCACCTGCTGAACCGGATTGATGATTGCAGGGATCTTGCTGCAATCTACGACAGCATACTAAGCGACTACGGAATGTAAATAGAAAACCGTCCGACAGGGGTACATGCTCCCGCCGGGCGGCTTCCGTCTTTTCTGGATGATCTTGCGTTATTTGATTATATCACCGGAAAGGATGGCTTGCAATGGCGATAACAAGAGAAGAGTTCGAACAACTTGAAACATTGTCCAAAGAAACGGAGCAGCTACGGCATCATCTGGCGGAGCTGCAGCAACGGTCTATAGTGTCATCGTATAATATCACTAACAGCCGAGCAGGTAGGGGCGGACACAGTGACCGCGTGCTTGATCTGGTAGCCACGAAAGACGAGATACAAAGAAAGATCAACAGGAATTGGCTTGCCATGAATAATTTAATCAATAAGATTTATAATCCATTGAGCCTGTTAAGTGACGGCACTCCATTAGATATGCGGGTTTCAACCGTACTCAGGTTCCGATCTCTGGATGGAATGTCGTGGGACAGAATCGGCCAGCAGTTGGGCATTAAGGGCGCAAGCTGTCGGCATATGGTGAGCAAGTACAAGAGAGCTTTGAAATGACAGGGCTGACAGCAGCTTAGTATTTAGGGTCTCTAATACAGCGAAGGGAAAAGATATGATTCTATCTATTAATGCATCTGATGTCAAAAAGTATCTGCCAGAGGTCTGCGAACAGGTGACGTACAAGACGGATACGGCACATGCGCTGACGCTTTCACCGCAAAAGACGGGCTTTGGCACGCGGTACTTTCTTGTATGTCCTGTGTGCAGCCGAAGGTTTCAACGGCTGTACCTCTGCGGTCACAGGCTGCTTTGCCGGACGTGTGGGAAAGTTCCCCTGTATCGCGGTATACAGAACAGCACGAAGGGCGGATACATAGAGATTCAATACCGGATGGAACGATTTGCCACAAAACATGGCATAGCGTTGAATTATCCGTTTGATTACATGAACTTTCTTTTGGATGAAAGAGTTTGCCGTCAGGGATTTCGTGACAAATTGAGAATCTTGCAGGCATTGGAGAACATGCGGTTTCAGTGCATTATGTTTCATTCCAAGTATGACACCCAAACTATACGTAGTGTGTTGACCAGCAGACACCCGCTATTGCTGAATGAATGCATTACTCTAAAGGATTTACGGGACAGTCTTTATGTTTGGCAGACAGAGAATGAAAATGGGGGATACCACCCCTTACCGTGCAGCGCTGACCTTCACACGGCGTACTGCTCAAATATCTCGCGGAAAGCAATGAAGCCCGAGCGAAGCTAGAGAAAACTAGAGGTTGAACTCCGAGCGAACTCCGAGAAATCGGGCCTTGAACAGAGAGCGAACAGAGAGAAATCGCCGTGTGTAGCGGGATGGTGGTAACATTTCTAACACCCTAAAAAATGCGATCATTTAGAGATTTTAGAGGCCCTAAAAAAGGGCACAACTGTTTACACACAAGAAAAGAGCAGGCCACTGTGGGTCTGCTCTGCGTAGGTTTATAGCGAGCTTCATTACTTAGACAATTAATCTTCGTCAAATGTGAAAAAGTTATCTTCATTACAGTACGGACAATTTACAGAAACATTGTATCCCCCCTTATGGTTCGACACAAAGGCATGAACTAATGTACCGCTTGGAATTGTTTCTACGGTATAACTTGACGAGGTAAGACGTTGGCAGCTCAGCTCGAAATGCTTCCATTCAAACAATTTTCCGCAGTTTTCGCATACATGATTACCAGAATGTTTAATTGGCATTGTTATTCCTCCCTATCACTGGCGGGGTAAATTGTCCCGCTGTATGGTTTCATCTATTGCACGCTGAATAAACCCATTCAAGCTTTCACCACGCCGCTCTGCATGGGATTTCACTTCGTCCTTACGTCCTTTTGGGAGTGTTAGGTTTACGCGGTCATATGCTTTGGCAATGTATTTATTCGTAGCGCGTTGCTGTGCTTTGCTTACTTTGGGAGCTTTACTCATGGAACACACCTCCTCTATGATACACATTATACACGAATTTGTATATTTGCGCAAGTATAAAATATACACAAATATATTTGCGTAAATATGTTTGATTTGCCAATAGATATATTTGCACAAGTATAGTATACTATAATCACGGCAAGGGAACACAGGGCAGCCGGAAGAAGCGGTAACCAAGCCGTCAAGGCCGAAAGCGTCCGATACTTCAAGCCATATACCGAGTGAGCGAAAGCAATAGTCAGGAAGATGCTTGGAGGGCAGCCCACAGTTCCATAATACACACAGGAGGTACATAACATGAGCATTATTGAACTGGACAGCAAGGTAGCTGAGTTACGCGAACTGCAAAGCATGATTGCAGAATTGCAGGCAGAAGCCGAAGCGATCAAGGACACTATCAAAGGGGTCATGGTTGACCGTGGAGAGGAAACCATCTGCGGCAACGGCTGGAAAGCAAGCTGGAAGAATGTCAACAGCAGCCGTTTTGACAGCAAGCGTTTCAAGGCCGAATGCCCTGACCTGTATGCTGAGTACACCAAGCAGACAACGACCTGCCGGTTTGTATTGGCATGAGAAAAGCTCTTTCTCAACCACCGACCAAAGCGCGAGAAAGAGCCATTAACCTACCCATCAAGGGAGATTGTGTTTATATTTTAGCATGATCTCCCGCCGGATACAAGGAGAATTTTAAAAATGTCTTATTTACTTAGCGAACTTGACGACGTGTGCACAAGGCTTGGAATGTACGTTGACCGTGCCATATTCGTCCACAATGATATGACCAACGAAATCAATGAAATTGATTTTGACAAGGATGCTCGTTGGGAGCTGGCGCTTGTCGGAAGATGTACCGTCGTGCGTACTGAAATCATCTTTGACTATCTGTGGATGATGAGCGAGGAAATCAAAGAGCTGAACGAGCTTGTACGGGCACTTTTCGTCCAGAATGCGCCACAAACATGAACCTCACTTCCGCGGGATTGGCTATGGTGCTACCAACACCATACCCGCATGGAACAGACAAATACAGGGGCTGATAATATACACACCCGCACGGACACATGTCCAACGGGTGTTTTTGTGTCTTTTTAGGGACTGACAAATCTGACAATACCCAGTCATAGGAGAGTCCAATTTTGGACAGTCGAATGCACCTGCTCATTTTTGAGCTAACCTCGCTCCCCAAATTTGGGAAGCGAACGAAAGACATTTTTGTCCATCGTCTATGCACCCCGCCATTGTGGACTGCTTAATTTTCAGCACTCCTAAAATTTTAGGTGTCCTAATCTGACGGCTCAATTTTGAGCTTTACTCCTCCCGCCTGCTGTGCTTTCAACCAGAACATGTGTTCTTTCGAGCGTCAACGCGCCTTCCTGCGCGTTTCTCCCGTTCATGGCGTAATTTCATGTTGAGCATCTAAAACGCAATACAGGGCATCTGAGAGTAAAGAAATTATAAGAAATATATTATATAATTTAAAAAAATATAACCGTGAGCGATTATCAACTTAGCTATAAACTTGTTTTCAAAAGGAAAATGTAGTATAATTATATAAAACAGAATGGAGGTTGCCATGGGGTTCAAGACAACGGACGGCTTGATGCGACACCTTAGAAATACGGGGATTAGCATTACCGGAAGTACACAAAAACGACAGTTAATGAATACTGGCTATTTTCATGGTTATAAAGGGTATAGATTTTTTCAAAATTCGCGCAATAGATTACCATTTACAACATATAATGAAGTCTACGCTACGATTCAATATGATTCAAAATTAAAGGCGTTGTTCTATGAAAAGGTAATGTTCATTGAAACTGCAGTAAAAAACATTGCGTTAGAAAGTATCTTGGTAAATACAAACTCAGAAAATATCCAAGATATGTATGATAAGGTAGTTGGCAGTTATAACAATGCGCCTATGGATTATACTTCGGAACAGAGAAAGAAACTACAGCAAAATAAGTTAAATCTTCAAAATTCAATACAGTCTAGCCTTGCGAAAGCATATAGAACTAACAATCCCCAGATCACTCATTTCTATGACAGTACAGGATGTTCAGGGGTTCCCATTTGGGCTCTTTTTGAAATCATGACAATGGGAGACTTTGGATATTTGCTTTCTTGCTTAACTTACAATGTTAGGGATGATATTTCTCGAAGAATTGGCATTAATGTTTCAAGTGATACAGATAGACAACTTGTTTTCAAATATATTTATACTATTAAAGACTTGAGAAATGCTATTGCGCACAATTCGGTAGTATTTGACACTCGATTTAGAAATATCGATCCTACTAGACCAATGAAACGTTGTTTACAGCAGGAATTTGGCCTACCTTATGTGAATTTTAAGTCCATAGGGGATTACGTTATTCTTATATGTTACTATTTAAAGTTGCTACATGTATCAAAAACTGAAATTAAAGCATTTGTGCGAGAGTTTGAGAGAATAACGGAGGATTATAAAAACTCGGTAAGTTCTAGAGTAACAGCGAAGGTTATACATCCAGATTTAACTTCTCGTATGAATACTCTTAAAAATTATCTCTAATACTTGCATTTTTTTAAGCATTGCAGTATAATATTAATTAATAATTGGGGTATGTGTTTGCGGACACATACTTGAGAGAGTTGGAGTGATCCAGCTCTCTTTTCATTTTAAAAATATTTTGCGTAGTTAGAAAATAATTTACACAAACTTACTGCAAATAAAAGACTATCTAAACATTTCAACGATGGGGGGTAATATACCGTGCACTATATCCCAGTACTCTTTCCCTCTCTCTTCTTGTGGGGACAGGTTGGGGACACAATGGGGACAATTCAAACAAATCGCCAGAAAGAACCGCAACGATACCCAACATATAAACCTCGAATTTCAATGTGTTTTACGCATTTTTGAGAACTTACAAAGGTTCCCAACAAACATCGCGTACAACTCATAACCCGAAGGTCGTAGGTTCAAATCCTGCCCCCGCAACCATTATTTAAGCCTGAATCATCACGATTCAGGCTTTTTTGTACTGTTTCAAAATCCTCAATTTCCGTTTGTGGTTTATTTATGGTTTATCCCGTCAGCAAAAGCAGAGCGCATAGCACTTGGATTCTCCCTTGTGTTATGCGCTCTTTTTATTTATGCCTGTACAGTTCTTTTGTCTGGACTGGTCAAATTTTCCATTACATTTCCCGCCTGATTTGATTAGATTTAGCAATGTACATTCGCGCAGTCCTTTGAAATGTTCCCTGCCCGCGTGACGCTGGTTATATCAATGCACAGATGGTCCCCATTATGATTGTCTGCCGCCACTTACGATTCCAAAATAAACATTTGATGTCACGCGATAAACCACGGCATATAGTACAGTAAATATCAGGAAACAGCCGATATGAGACTCAATCATCAGCTTCAAATTCTGAATACCAAAGCACTGGATGAGTTCCCATACGATTGGAAATGCAAACGCCAGATGCACACCTGCCAGCACCAGCGGCGCAAAGAACACGGTCAAAACCTGTGAGCTAATGCTCCTGCGGATTTCCCGCTTTGTCATGCCAACCTTTTGCATAATCTCAAAGCGTGCCTGATCCTCATAGCCCTCTGAAATCTGCTTGTAATAGATAATTAACACCGCTGCAAATACAAAAACAATACTTAACAGAATTCCAAGAAAAAACAGGATTCCATACAGACTGTAAAATTGATCTTTATTTTCTGCATAAGAAACAATCCAATAGCTATCATCTTCACCGCCTGCAAATACCGGATTTTCATCCATTGCCGCTGTAATTTCCGCTATGGTCTTATCCGCCTGTGTCTGGTAACCCACATCGACATCAAATGCATCAAAATAATAAATGTCACGTTCATCCTCCGGCAGCTGTGATAATATTCCTTCCACATAACTGGCAAAATTATCAACGAACATGTAATACTTTTTCATTATTATCGGATCGTAAATATCAGGGAAGGAAGATGCCTTTTTTACCTTCATCTGTGTTGTCTCGCCAATGGAGATGGTATCATACGGATATGGTTCGTCTTTTGAATAAATTAAGACTTCATTCTTCTGCAAAGTTTCTGTTTTTCCGGTGAGCCTATTATAGTCAGACAACGGCATAATATAGACAACACATATATCACTGTAGCTGTAATCATCACTTTCCAAAGCAATGCTTCCGTCCCCCAGTATACCTGCAAGCTGTACCTGTGTATATTCTATTTCATTTAATTTTTCTGCAGTAATTGCATCATCTGTAAGCTTGCGTAATTCTGCATAGTTCTGTTCATTGCAGTAATCAGTTGAAGGAAACAAATACTTTACGGTAAAGTCCTGTGGAAATTGGCTGCGCAGCGCATCTTCTGCTCCAATAAACAGACTACCAGTAGAAGCAATCATAACCAGAACCATTGTACTGAGCACACAAATCGATGCCAGACCTGCGCCATTTCGTTTCATACGGTAAACCATAGATGACACAGAAACGAAATGGTTCGCCTTATAGTAATATCGTTTGTTCCTCTGCAGCAGTCTGCAAAATACGACACTTCCAGCAATGAACAGGCAATAGGTCGCGAGGATAACCATAACCACTGCGACAAAGAACCACATCATTGCAGAAATCGGATCCTCAATGGAAACTGCCAAATAATAGGCTGCAGCTAAAAGCGCCAATCCAATCAATGCCAAAATCCAATTGGCCTTTGGAGGCTTTTCTCCAGAGGATTCACTTCTCAACAACGTGATTGGATTGGACAGCCGTACTCTTGCAAGTGATACAAACAGCAAAAACAGGAAAATACCTGCAAATATCAGTATTGTTTCCAATAATCCCGAAACTGCAATGGACAAGGATGTATTCGCCTCTGCTTGTACCATTTTCAACATTGCCAGCTCTGCCAGCTTCGAAAACAGTATGCCCAAAAGCAAGCCACAAATCAGAGAAATGCCTGCTACAATCGCCGTTTCCCACAACAGAATCCGGCTGATATTGCGTTTGTTCATGCCCAGAATATTGTATAGTCCAAATTCCCTGTTTCGTCTGCGGATCAGAAAAGAATTGGTGTAAAACAGAAAGATTACGGCAAAAATGCCAATAACAATTCTGCCCAAGGACAAAATACTTTTCATTGTCTGTCCGCCGTGCACTTGCAGCAGCAACGGGGACTCTGCCAGATAATCAATGATATAAAACATCATTACCATGCCAATACAGGTCAGAAGATATGGCAGATACAACTGTCGGTTTTTGCGGATACCAGTCCACGCCAGTCTGGAATATAAACCTTTTTTCATCCCCGGTCACCGCCTGTCGCCAGAAGAGTCAGCGTATCCGATATCCGCTGATACAGCTGTTCATTGGAGCTGGTTCCCCTGTATAGCTGATGAAATACTTCGCCATCCTTGATAAACAGCACACGTCCGGCATGGCTTGCTGCTTTGACAGAATGCGTTACCATCAGAACCGTCTGTCCCTGACCATTAATCTTCCGAAACAAACTGAGCAGCTCATCTGTTGCCCTGGAATCCAATGTACCCGTCGGCTCATCTGCCAGAATAAGCTTTGGATTGGTAATCAACGCACGTGCCACCGCTGCGCGCTGCTTCTGGCCGCCGGATATCTCATAGGGATATTTTTTCAGCAGTGATGTGATGCCCAGCTGTGCTGCAATCGGCACCAGACGTCCCTCCATTTCAGAATAGCTTTTTCCTGCTAACACCAATGGAAGATAAATGTTATCTTCCACAGAGAAGGTATCCAGCAGATTAAATTCCTGAAATACAAAGCCAAGCTGTTCCCGCCGGAAAGCAGCAACATCCGCTTCTTTTAATGCAGTCAAATCTCTCCCATCCAGCAATACGGTACCAGAGGTCGGCTTATCCAATGCTGCTAAAATGTTCAGCAGCGTGGTCTTGCCGCTGCCGGATTCACCCATAATCGCAACATATTCCCCCTGCTCTACCGAAAAGGAAACCTGTTTTAAAGCTTCTATCTGATTTCCGCCGAAACGTGTTGTATAGATTTTCTGTAATTTACTCACTTCTAATATACTCATGTAAAATCCTCCTGTGTTCGTCTACACATATAGGATAACAAACAGGGAAATGCGCCTCCATCGAATCAGCTTACATTTCCCCGTTCAATTCTTACATTTTTGTCATATCTTCCTTTTATTCCACTTCCAGTGGATTTCTTTCCAAGCCAATCCGTACTATAGTCCCTTCATCCACAACAGATTCCACGGAAATCGGATGCCGCAAATTCCCGCAGATACGTTTACACAGGTACAACCCGATACCGCTGGCGTGTTTGTCATTGCGTCCATTGTAGCCGGTATAACCTTTTTCAAAAATGCGCGGCAAATCCTCTGTGGCAATGCCGATTCCTGTATCACGGATACACAGCGTTTGTTCGCGCTCCAATGTAATGGAAATACTGCCGGAGCGTGTATATTTCAGAGCATTGGTCAGAATCTGCTCTATGACAAACGACAGCCATTTTTCATCTGTCAATATTGGGGTTTGCAGCGGCTGGTAATCCAGCTTGAGCTTCCGGCTAATAAATTCTCCTGCAAATTTTCTCACAGCTCCACGGACGATTCGATCCAGATCGCATTCCCGAATGACATAGTCTGTGGAATCCGTGTCCAGCCGCAGGAACATCAATACCATCTCCACATATTGTTCAATCCGAAACAGGTCAGCGGTCAGGCGCCGGGACAAGGGAGAATCCTCATTCTGCAGATTTAACCGCATCGAAGCAATTGGCGTTTTGATCTGATGCGCCCAAATCGTATAATACTCTACCATATCGGAATAATGGCGGTTGTTTTCGATTTTCAACTGTTTTTGCTGCTGCCGGAGCAGTTGGATGATTTCCTGATAATCGGCATCATCACAGCTGGTTATTTCCGGAAATACATGTTCCATCAGCTCAGCGGGCAGCGTTTTCACTCTTTGTAATTTTCTATGTTTGCAATACCAATGAAACACATCCCATATCGCAAAACTGCACCACAATACACTGCAGAGCAATATCGGATACAATACAGCATCGAACGGAAGGTCATATAAATAGAATGTGATTCCAAAGACCGTACAGGAAAGCAGCCATACGAAAATCACTGCTCTCCGTTCCCTGAAATACCGGAGCATCAGCTTTATCATACGTCAGCCACCAGATATCCAACGCCGAATTTCGTTGTAATGAAATCAGGCAAGCCTGCAGCATCCAGCTTCTTCCGCAGACGGTTTACATTGACTGTCAATGTATTATCATCTACGAAACTGTCCGTTTCCCACAAAGCTTCTGTCAGCTTTTCCCGGCTCACAACCTTACCTTTGTTCTGCATCAGTGTGAACAGGATATGGTATTCATTTTTCGTCAAAGACAGCCTTTGGCCATCATAGTGAAAAGAGCCATCGCCAAGATTCAATACTGCTCCACGATGTTCCAAAACCGGAACAGCCGTACCGAAATCATACGTACGCCGGAGCATAGCCTGTATTTTGGCGATCAATACATTGCCGTCAAGTGGCTTCGCAATAAAATCATCTGCCCCCATATTCATGGCCATGACAATATTCATATTGTCAGATGCCGAAGAAATGAAAACGATTGGGACCTTCGACACTTTGCGGATTTCACTGCACCAATAATAACCATCATAAAAAGGCAGTGTGATGTCCAGCAGCACAAGATGCGGCTGGATTTCTGCAAATTCAGATAATATCTTGCGATAATTCTGAACACAGTATGCTTCCAGCCCCCACTGTTTTGCCTGCATCCGGATGCCCTCTGCTATCCCTCTGTCATCTTCAATAATCAAAATTCGATACATAGTGTTCACTTTCTAATACATCAATGAAATGGTTCGGTCCAACTATATCTGTTTGCAGTTTCTTTGGCATACCATACTGCGTGCTTTTATTCTAGCATTGGAACAGATGATTTTCAATGAAAAGCGGAAATCAAGAACTCCATCTTTGTGCCGGTATCCCGAATATAGGGAGACCTCCTGTACAACCGCCTCCATTATTATGACATATATTTATTCATCCGCACTTGAGAGAAAAGTTGACTTATGCGACAACATTCGGTATCCTATATTATAGGGGAAACAACAATACTGATCTAGCGTGAAGTACAAGAGAAATTGCTTCACACTGCAAACAGGAGGTTTTAAAAGTGAGTGAAGAAACAAAAATCAACGATCCGGACACCGGACCATCTGAAGCTGGAAACACACCTGCCGCAAAGCCAAAAAATAAATGGAAAAAGCGGCTGTTGATTGCAGTAATCGTTATCGCAGTCGCATTGTTTATTTCCAACTCGTTGGACCGCGTTGGACAGGGCGAGGTCGGCGTCGTCTACACGATGAAGAACGGTGTACAGGAAGAAACGCTGTCGCCAGGCTATCACCTGATTGCCCCCTGGGCAAAGGTAAAGCATTATCCTGTCGCACAGCAGCAGCTTGTCCTTTCCAACAATCCTGCAGACTACAACGACAGCGACCACGCAGACTGGCATGTCGATGCCCCGGCTGATGGCGGCATGGTCAAGCTGAACATGACAATCAATTATAATTTCATTCCGGACCGTGTCACCGATCTATATGAAAGGTTCAATGGTATGGATGGTGATCAGATTGTCGATTCGATGGTGCAGAACAGTATCATCGCTTACATCAAGGAAGTGACACCGCAGTTCTCTGTTATGGATATCTACAGCGACAAGCGTTCTGACGTCAGCAAGACAATTACAGAATATCTCAATACAAAGCTGTCAGCAGAATATGGCATCAATGTTTCCTCTGCCCTGATTATTGATGTACAGCTGGATGAGGCACTGCAGGAAAAGGTCAAGGCCAAAGAACAGGCTAAGCAGGATGCAGAGAAAGCCGAATTGGATAAGCAGACCGCCATCGCCCAAGGTGAAGCAGATAAGGCAAGAGCAGAAGCCGCAGCGGCTGTCACGATTACAAACGCAGAGGCGGAAGCCAAGGCCAATAAAATCATCTCCGATTCCATCACAGACAATCTGATCCGTATGACCGAGGCCGAGGCCAGAAAGAAGCATGGCTGGGTTACCGTACAGGGTGCGGACACTGTTGTCACCGACGCTACCTCAGATGATGGAGATTCATCTGGTGAATGACATCGTTTCAATATAGAATGATACTACACAACCCCCAATCTCCGCCTGAGAGATGGGGGTTGTATAACATATTTTTTTGCACAAATACGAAAAACCGGTTACTTCTTTCGAAATAACCGGTTTTTCTGGTACGCCAGAAGGGATTCGAACCCCCGACCTTTTGGTTCGTAGCCAAACACTCTATCCAGCTGAGCTACTGGCGCATGTAGGAAGTGTTTTTTGCTCATTTCCTGATTGCTTGACTAGTATACCAAGAAAATCCTCATCTGTCAACAACTTTTTTCAGTTTTTTAAAAAAACATTTCTTTACATGTCCAAAGCCCATCCAAGCGAACGGTTTACAGCCTTATGCCATCCGGATAACCGTTTTTCGCGTTCTTCTTCCTTCATTTCCGGCACGAAGGTCCGATCCGGTATGATATTCTGCCGGATTTCCTGCCGATCAACCCAGTAGCCGACAGCAAGACCAGCAAGATAGGCCGCACCCAGTGCGGTTGTTTCAACACACGCCGGGCGTTCTACCGGCACATGGATGATATCCGACTGAAATTCCATCAGGAAGTTGTTGGCACAGGCGCCGCCATCCACCTTGAGTGATTGTAATTTCAAGCCGGAATCCTGTTCCATCACCTGTAAGACATCTGCGGTTTGATATGCCAAAGCTTCCAGAGCAGCACGCACAATATGCGCACGCCGGACACCTCTGGTCAGCCCAACCAAGGTTCCCCTTGCATACGGATCCCAGTATGGCGCACCCAAGCCAGTGAACGCCGGCACCAGGTAAACACCTGCCGTATCCGGTACACTGCGGGCAATTTCCTCCGAATCAGAAGCTTTTTGAATCAGCCCCATTTCATCCCGCAGCCATTGTATCGCTGCGCCTGCGACAAATACAGAGCCTTCCAATGCATAATTGACAACGCCATTCACATCCCATGCGATGGTTGTCAGCAAACCATGTTCACTTTTGACTGGCTTTTCTCCGGTATTCATCAGCATAAAACAGCCAGTACCATATGTATTCTTGGCATCCCCCGGCTGGAAGCAGGTCTGTCCAAACAAAGCTGCCTGCTGGTCACCGGCGATGCCAGCCAGCGGAATCGGCCTGCCAAATAGATCTGCTGCCGTCTCCCCTGCAATCCCACTGGATGGAACGACATCCGGCAGCATATTCACAGGGATATGAAGCTCGCGCAAAATCCCTTCATCCCATTGCCGTTTATGGATATCAAATAACATGGTACGGGCCGCATTGGTCACATCGGTCACGTGCTTTTTTCCGCCGGTTAAATTCCAGATCAGCCAGCAATCCACTGAACCAAATAATAATTCCCCGTTTTCCGCTTTTTTACGCGCATCCGGGATATTTTCTAAAATCCAATGGATTTTGGTTGCAGAAAAATATGCATCCACAATCAAACCGGTTTTGGCTTGAATCATGTCTTCCAATCCGCGTTCCCGCAGGGCATCTGCATCTGCTGCGGTCCGCCGGCACTGCCAGACAATCGCAGGCGCAATCGGTTTTCCGGTTGCTTTGTCCCAGACAATGGTGGTCTCCCGCTGGTTGGTAATGCCAATGGCTGCAATCTGTTCCGGCAGTACAGCAAGCTTTGCCATCGCTTCCCGGCAGACAGACAACTGAACAGCCCAGATTTCCATTGCATCCTGCTCCACCCAGCCTTCTTTTGGATAATATAGATGCAGTTCCTGCTGGGCCACCGCACACATTGTTCCCTTTTTATCAAACAGAATACATCTTGCACTGGTTGTCCCAGCATCAATTGCCATAATATATTGTTTCATTTTATTACATCCCTAAGAAGCAGACAGCGCTGTAATGTTGCTACAGCGCTGTTTTCTTATTCTCTCAATAATTTTTCATAATATGCTTCATCGCCGACCTGTCCCACTGCACAGATCGATGCCTGATCGAAATCAAAAATCCGTCTGGCCAGATTTGCGATGTCATCCGCTGTCACAGCATCATACAATGCCATAACCTCTTCCAGCTCCAGCGTTTTGCCAAAGAACATCTCACTGCGTCCAAGCTGGTTCATACGGCTGGAGGTGCTTTCCATCCCCAGCAGCATGTTGGTTTTCGCCTGTTCACGGCAGCGGCTTAATTCAGAACGGTCCGGGCCATCCTGTGCCAAGCGCATGCATTCTTCGCGGATTAACCGAATGGCCTTTTCCTCTGTTTCCTTGCCCAATGCGGTATAAATGCCAAACACACCGGTATCCTCATGTGAGGTATTGAAGGAGTAAATGGAATAGCACAAGCCATTTTCCTCACGGATTTTCTGGAACAGTCTGGATGCCATTCCGCCACCCAGAATAGCGCCCATCAGTGCATTGATATATCGTTCCTCAGCCCGCATCGGTATGCCCGGAAATGCAATGCACAGATGATTCTGTTCAATTTCCTTGGGACGGGACAAAATGCATGGCTTATATTCCGCCGGTTCAATGACATTGTGTCCTTCACCCTCCATACTAGAGAACAAATCACAGATAAAATCAATGTCATCCTTTGTATAAGAACCTGCAATTGCAATAACTGTATCCTTCGGACGATAATATTCTGTCACATAATTATGTAAGGTTTCGCCCGTCATCGTTACGAGCGTTTCTTCTCTGCCAAGGATCGGGCGTCCCAGGGAAGAGCCTGCATAGCAGGTTTCAAATACCTTTTCTGTCGCTACATCTTCCGGTGAGTCCTCATACATATCAATCTCTTCCAGGACAACACCGCGCTCCAGTTCCAAATCGCGCTGTGCAAATTTGGAATGCAGGAACATATCTGCAAGAATTTCCACGCCGGTCTGTGCATGCTTGTCCAGTGTTTTTAAATAGAAACAGGTGCATTCCTTCGTTGTAAATGCATTTACCTGTCCGCCGATGGCATCCATTGCAATGGCAATATGCTGCGCAGAACGCTTTTCCGTTCCTTTAAACACCATATGCTCAACAAAATGAGAGATGCCGCTGAGCTCATCCGGTTCATGCCGTGAGCCATTCATTACCCATATGCCAACAGCAGTGGAACGCATACCGGAAATCGGTTCCATGACAATGCGCACACCATTTGGCAATACAATTCGGTCATACATCTATAATCTCTCCTATGTGGCCCTATGCCGCCTCTACTGTATATTGTTATAAGTATAACATATTCTGACCATAAGTCACACTGTTTTACAGGGTTTTTTATAGAAACATCGCCAGAACTGGCGGCAACGTACAGTTCTATCCTGTGCGTGCCGATCCTGCATTTATCCTGCAAAAAACATCCCTGCCGCTCCGCGTTTAATGCTGTACGCGGATACGTTCATATGCAAAAACAAGGCGGGGAAATCATCTTCCCCCGCCCTGCAATCATCTTGTTCACTGTCCAAACAGTTCCTCATGCTGGTTCAGCAGCGTTACGCCAAGCTTTAAAACCCGCATAAATTCCTGTGAATCCTGTTCCCCCAGTGCTGTAAGCAGCCATTCATAGCCCTCAAGCGCTTTTTTATATGCTTCGCAGGCATAGCCTTTCCCGGCTTCTGTCAGGCTGATCTGTACCTTTCTCCGGTCATTCGAATCCGGCACACGCATAATATAGCCTTTGCGTTCCAGCTGTTTCAGCAGGTTTGCAACCCGTCCGGAAGTCAGCCCCAGGATCGCTGCGAAGTCACCTGCACAGGCCGGCTTCTGCTTGGAATACAGCAGCAACAGTACCTGGTCTTCTCCACGAGAAGCAATGATGTCTGCAATTTTACACAGTGGTTTGGAATATGTGAGCTGCATATCGACTAGCTCTTCCGCTGCTTTACCATAATCCAATTCAACACACTCCTGCAGATCTTACTTCTTATAGTTTTCGTACTGCTTCGGCTTATGCACCTCAGATGCCCAGATGTCATCTGCAGCATCCTTCCAGCAGTCTGCATAGTCCTTGCACTTGCCGCACAAATGCTCTACAGCTTCCGGAGATTCCAGGTCGGTACTATGCGCACCGGTATCATGTACCATCTTCTGCAGCAGCTCCGGATTCTCCAGCATCGGGCACGGACGAAGATGATTCTTATTAAACGGCTGACCGTTATGATATGCCATGAACAACGGACTCTGGAGGATTTCCAGAATGGAGTGGTCATGGATATTCGCATTGGAATAGTGGATAAATACGCACGGCTCTGCGTCGCCAGCAGAATTGATATGGAAATAGTTGCGTCCGCCGGCAATGCATCCACCGACAAATTCGCCGTCATTCTGGAAGTCCATCGGATAAAATTCGATGTCGGACTCGCTGGAACGGACATGACGAATGCGTTCAATCATATACTTACGCTGCTCTACCGTGGGCATCAATTCCGGTACTGCGTTGTTGCCAACCGGCATGTAATGGAAATAGAAGCCGAAGCGTGCACCCTTCTCCGCAATCATCTTGAGGAATGCATCATTGGTAACAGCTTCAATATTTGCCCTGGTATAGCAGATAGAAGTGCCGAACAGGATGCCATACTTCTTCAGCAGGTCCATTGCCTTCATAACTGCTTGGTAATGGCCCTCGCCGCGTCTTGCGTCATTGGTTTCCGGCGTACCTTCAATCGACAGCTGGAAGGTCAGATTGCCCAAGCGGACAACTTCCTTGCAGAACGCATCATCAATCAGTGTAGAATTGGTATAAAGGGAAAATTCTACATCGTTATGCTTTTCTGCCAGCTTGAGGATGTCTGCCTTGCGTACCAGCGGTTCACCGCCGGTCATCATATACAGGTAAACGCCCAGCTTCTTGCCTTCCGTAATGATCTTATCCATATCCTCAAAGGACAGGTTGTGCTTATGACCATAGGTACCGGACCAGCAGCCCTCGCAATGCATATTGCAGGCAGAAGTCGGATCAAACAGAATCAGCCACGGGATATTGCAGTTATACTTGGTTCGATTCTTTCTGATTTCCTTGGTTCCACGGAAAAATGCTTCAAAGCCGAGGTTCAATGCAGCCATCTTCGCAACGTGCGGATCCGTCTCATCCAGCACACGGTTGATAAACCTTACCCACTTATTGTTCGGATCCTTGATTGCCTCACGTACCTTATCATAGCTTTCTTTGGACATGCCGTCCCCCCAGAATTTCTCTGCAAAGTCTACGATTTCGAGAAAGCCCTTTTCTCTGTCCTTGTCCACATGTGCAAGGACTTTATCAATCAGTACGCTTGCAGCCGCTCTCTGCGCCCTATGAGAAAGCTCTGTTAATGTAGCCATTGTTCTATGCCTCCAATTTGATTATCTTTCACTGAAAGTTAATATACGCCGATTCCCTGTCTCTGTCAAGAGTTTTTCGACAGAATATTTCTATCTTCTATCAATTTCTTGCTTTTTTGCGTCAATAACGGTATACTTATTCCATACTATCTGTTTTCCGAAAGGAGTTTCTTTTCCCATGCGTTTGTTCCGTTTGCTGATCTGGGATGCTTTATTCTGTATCGTTTTATCCGTCAGCTACTCCGCTTCCACCGCATTGACAACCTCTACATCACAATATATCATCACGCTGATAACCTGTGCAGTCTGCGGTGCATTCCTCAGCCAGCTGCCTCCCCGCTTCGATGCGCTGACCTTCCTTCTGGTGACGATTCCCGGCCTGTATCTGGCGCTGGCGCCGTTCCTTTCCCCTTATCTCACGCCGCTGCTGAGCATACTGCCCCTTCCGGCTTCCTTTCAGCCGGTGCCCTCTATCCTTCTGTCCCCGCAGACAGAAGCATTGCGCTGTGCCGGTGCTCTGGTTGCCGGATATACCCTGTTTCACGGCAGCAGAAAATAATATATTTTTATTTTTGCAGTCTGAGACGCACCCAAAGGGCACTTTCCGTCTTTCTTACTATTTTACCCTTGCAGATTGTCGAAAATCCTCCGGTACTGCGTCTATGGCCTCTTTTCCGTGCACAATTACAGAAAACGCAGGTCCCCGCACCCGGAATTGGGGCAGATACCCCGTTTTTCCGCCCCGCTGCGTCTGCTGATTCTTTTGTTTCAAGGTTAGTTTATTCCTGCAACATTCAAATAATGGCACACCGGCTAAATTTTCTGTTTTTTCCGGCTGCTCTGCCATTTACAAACAACGATAAAAGGCTGCACTCTTTTTCAGAGTGCAGCCTTACTTTTGTCTTATTAGGGGGAATTACAGAACCTTTTCCTCTTCCTTCACGTCCTTGCGGGACAGGTTGATGCGGCCCTTGTCATCAATTTCGATAACCTTAACCCAGCACATGTCGCCAACCTTAACAACATCTTCAACCTTCTCAACACGGCGCTTTTCCAGCTTGGAGATGTGAACCAGGCCGTCCTTACCCGGTGCAATCTGTACGAATGCGCCAAAGCCCATCAGGCGGACAACCTTGCCATAGAATACATCGCCGACCTCCGGGTCCTTGACGATGGTTTCAATCATCTTCTTTGCCTTCTCGCCGTCAGCACCATTGACAGAGGAAATGCTTACAGTGCCATCCTCAGCGATGTCAACCTTCGCGCCGGACTCAGCGGTAATCTTCTGGATCACAGAACCGCCCTTGCCGATGACATCACGGATCTTATCCGGGTCAATCTTAATGGTAATGGTCTTCGGTGCCCACGGGGACAGGTTTGCACGCGGTTCCGGGATTGCCTTCAGCATAACCTCATCCAGAATCTTATAGCGTGCGTCGCGGCACTTACGGAATGCTTCCTTGATAATGGACGGAGTCAGACCGTCAACCTTGATATCGACCTGGATACCGGTGATGCCCTTCTTGGTGCCTGCTACCTTGAAGTCCATATCGCCATAGAAGTCTTCTACGCCCTGGATATCGGTAAAGGTGGTTTCCTGACCGTCATCGGTGATCAGACCGCAGGAAATACCAGCTACCGGCGCCTTAATCGGAACGCCTGCATCCATCAGAGCCAGCGTGGAACCGCAAACAGAACCCTGAGAAGTGGAGCCGTTGGAAGACAGAACTTCGGATACAACACGGATTGCATACGGGAATTCTTCAACAGACGGCAGTACCGGAACCAGAGAACGCTCTGCCAGAGCGCCATGTCCGATTTCACGACGGCCAGGGCCACGGGACGGACGGGTTTCACCTACAGAGAAGGACGGGAAATTGTAATGATGGATATATCTCTTTTCCTTCTGCTCAAAGATTGTATCCAGCTGCTGTGCATCAGACAACGTGCCCAATGTGCAGATAGACAGAACCTGTGTCTGGCCACGGGTAAACAGACCGGTGCCATGTGCACGCGGCAGAATACCAACCTGGGATGCCAACGGACGAACTTCTTCCATGCCGCGGCCATCTACGCGCTTGCCCTGAACCAGCCAGTGGCGGACAACCTTCTTGCACAGCTTGTCAACGATTTCAGAAATTTCGCCTGCACGCTCTGCTGCAACCTCTTCGCCCAGCATTGCATCAATTTCCTCGCGGACAACCTGCATACGTGCATCACGTACGGTCTTATCATCGGTATCGAATGCAACCTCAACCTTATCACGTGCAAAGGCTTCGATCTGGTCAAACAGCTCATGATCGACATCGTGATGCTCATATTCAAACTTCGTTTTGCCGATTTCTGCCTTGATGGAATCAATAAATGCACACATCTTCTTGATTTCCTCATGTGCAAACAGCAGGCCCTCCAGCATCTGATCCTCCGGCACTTCCTTTGCGCCAGCTTCGATCATAACGATCTTTTCCGCAGTGCCGCAGACCGTAACGTCCATCAGGCTCTTCTCGCGCTGCTCGACCGTCGGGTTCAGAACAAATTCGCCATCAACCAGGCCTACATCAACACCGGCAACGGTGTAGTTAAACGGGATATCAGAAATAGCAACCGCAATGGATGCGCCATTGAGCGCAGTCACCTGCGGGGAGTTATCATAGTCATTGCCCATGACCGTGCAGACAATCGATACATCATTGCGCAGATCCTTCGGGAACAGCGGACGCATCGGACGGTCAATCTGACGGGAAGCAATGGTAGCCTGTTCGCTTGCCTTGCCTTCACGGCGCATGAAGGAACCCGGGATACGGCCTACTGCATACAGCTTTTCTTCAAAATCAACGGAAAGCGGGAAGAAATCAACGCCTTCACGCGGCTTCGGGGAAGCTGTTGCAGTAACCAGAACAACAGTATCGCCATAACGCACCAGGGCAGCACCATTTGCCAGCTGTGCAACCTTGCCGGTCTCTACAGTCAGCTTACGGCCAGCAAACGTCGTTTCAAATACACGTTCTTCATCAAATGACTTATGGGTAATGGTAGTCATAATCAAACTGTCTCCTTATCTAAAATTTTCTTTGGAAAGTCCGACAGTCCTTCAAGCACTTGAAGCGCAGGCTTCGGTTTTCATAAGCCTGTCCTTCAACTGCTCAAGGAATTGCCGTACCTTTCTCTTGTCAGGGAAAAGAGGAGGCATAAAAAGGCCTCCTCTTTTATTCATAACTCTTACTTTCTCAGGCCGAGCTTCTTAACGATTGCTCTGTAACGCTCGATATCCTTCTTCTTCAGGTATGCGAGCATGCTGCGGCGCTGGCCAACCATCTTCAGCAGGCCACGGCGGGAATGGTTATCATGCTTGTGCTCCTTCAGATGCTCGGTGAGCTGCTTAATGCGCTCAGTCAGGATAGCGATCTGTACTTCCGGGGAACCGGTATCGGTCTCATGGGTACGGTTTGCAGCGATTACTTCTGCCTTCTGTTCTTTGCGGATCATAATAGACACCTCATAAAAATTTATTTTTGATAGCTCCCCATGCACCGGGCAGCGGCCTAAGGTGATGGGCACGGTCAAACATGTCCGGTATCCGGACTGCTAAGTGCGGGGATACGCTAACTACTGCATCATATCATACGGAGGCTTTTTTGTAAAGTAAAATATATGGAAAATTTGCAGTAAATTTTCCATCCCATTCCGCCGAAGGAAAGAAATATTGCAAAGGCAGTGCTGCCCTTGCTTTATAGCATTTCCTGTCGCCAAAATCCTTATACCTTCTGCCTTTCCATACACAAATCATATTTTTCCGCAAAAATTTTTTACATTCACGCAATCCGCCCTAACTTTCCTTTCATTTTCCGCCTGTGTTTCCTGTTTTATTCGCTGTTTTTTGCAGGATAAAATAGGTTGTTTTTCATTTATGGTTGATTCGCACAAATAATCCCCTTTATTTTTGTCGATAATTCATGAATTCTGCTTCTTTTCAGTTTTTTTCCCCCGTGCTATAATCTGTACCATCAACGGAAGACATGTGAATGGAATAATCCCTTACAGTTTTCCTTCCTTTTTTTCTCTTTTCTGCTGAAAACACACGACAGGGGCTGTGCAATAGTGCGGCCTGGGTGTCGTGTGTTTCTCTTTTATTCCATTTTGTTACAAATTATATCAATATATCAAACCAAGGCCTTTGCCTACCGCTCAAAGGCAATCGCGCCCGCCCGATACGGATGGTCGATGTACACCACATCTTTTCCTTTGCTGCGATATTGCAGGAGTTTTAGAACAATCGTCAAATCTCCCCCGCCGCCTAAGATCATCAGGCATCCGGTCAGCAGCCAAAACATACTGCCGGAAAAAACGGCAATGACCGCCGGGAGAATCCCCAACACCAGTGTCGGCATCAGCGCGCCGATGATAACCTGCTGTTTTTTCAGCGGTTCCCCGCAGGTGCAGTACGGTGTCAGATATTTCACTATGAATCCAAATTCGATGGACTTCCAATGACTCGGAGCAAATACCGCCCATGTCATGCCATGAATCAATTCATGCACAACAATCAGTATGATCCATACCAGGATCAGCAGCGGGCCTTCCCTTCCGGTGTCCCATTCCATGTAAAATTGCGCATTCCGCATGAAAAATGCAATGAAAAAAACTATGATAACGGGCAGGCACAAAACAAGTGCCATTATATTGGCAAAAACCAGCCCAATGGTCAAATCCTTCTTTTGATACCCCTGCTTGGACAATGCTATTTCCATCTGTTCAAGCCGTTCCTTTCTTCTTCGTTCTGCTTTGCTCAGTTTCCGTTGTTTTTCCTTACGTCTGTTCATTGTACCTCGCAATCCCGTAATAATCCCCAAAAGCTTTTACATACAAACACGCCCTCCGCAGAACCTACTGTTTTACGGAGGGCGTTCTGTTTCTTATTTTCTCTGCCTGACGCTCAACACCACGTACATACAGGCAAGGCCGCCGGACTTTATTTTGTCCGGTGTGTCTGCGGTGCGCGGAAGCGCACCAGACATTTCTTTTGCCAAGCTTTTCTTTCTGTAAAGAAAAGCGGGAGTTACTTTACGATTTCCTTAGCAGCAGCAGCGAACTTCTCGATCTTCGCATCAACTTCTTCCTTGTTCGCGCCGTTTGCCATGATATAAACCTTAACCTTTGGCTCGGTGCCGGACGGACGGATAATAAAGCTGGTGCCATCAGACAGATCATAATACAGTACATTCTGGCCCTTCAGTTCAACCTCAGAGGTTTCGCCAGTTGCCAGTTCAGTCTGGATACCTGTCTGCAGATCTCGAACATCCTTGACAGCAGTGCCGCCAACTTCTTTCAGCGGGGACTCACGCAGTTCCTTCATCAGCTCTGCCATACGGGTCAGGCCGGATACGCCCGGCATGACAATGGACAGTGTCTCTTCTGCATAGTAGCCATAACGCTTGTACATATCCTGCATTGCATCATACAGGGTCATGCCCTTGGTGCGGTAGTAAGCAGCCATTTCAGCAATCAGCATTGCAGCAATGACAGCGTCCTTATCGCGGGCATGATCGCCGCACAGATAGCCATAGGATTCCTCAAATGCAAACAGGTATTCATGAGAACCCGTGTCCTCAAACTGCTTGATCTTCTCAGCGAGGAATTTGAAGCCGGTAAAGGTATCGAAGCATGCAACGCCATTGTCATTTGCAACCTTGCGTGCCATTTCCGTGGATACAACAGACTTCAGAACAGCTGGATGCTCCGGCATGGTATTGGTGAGCTTCTTTGCTGTGATAATATAATCAATCAGCAGTACGCCCATCTGGTTGCCGCTCAGGGTGACATAATCGCCTGTGCTGCTCTTCAAAACCGTACCGCAGCGGTCGGAATCCGGGTCTGTACCGATAATCAGGTCAACGCCCTGTGCCTTTGCCATTTCAATTGCAAGATTGAAGCCTTCCTTGTTCTCCGGGTTCGGGGACTTAACGGTCGGGAAGTTTCCGTCAATCACCATCTGCTCCGGTACGCAGATGACATTCTTATAGCCAATACGTCTCAGGATTTCCGGTACCAGCTTATAGCCAGCGCCGTGAAACGGTGTATAGATGATCTTGAAATCATCTGCTACCTGCGCAATGCAGTCCGGATTGATGCACATTTTCTGAATCTGGCGCAGATAGATTTCATCGGATTCCGAACCGATGATCTTAATCAGGCCCTTGTCAATTGCTTCCTGATGGTCCATGATCTTGACCTCAGTAAACATATCCAGAGCGCCCATTTCCTTGGCAACAACGTCAGCTTCCTTCGGCGGCAGCTGGGCGCCATCTTCCCAGTAAACCTTATAGCCGTTGTATTCCTTCGGGTTGTGGGATGCAGTAATCATAACGCCTGCCAGTGTGCCATAGGTACGAACCGTAAAGGACAGTACCGGAACCGGACGCAGGGACTCCCATTCAATAACATTGATACCGTTTGCTGCCAGAATGCTTGCAGCCAGATGAGAGAACTCATCAGACTGGATACGGCTGTCACATGCGATTGCAACGCCACGCTGCATTGCACGCGGGCCATACTGCTTAATCAGGTTCGCCAGGCCCTGTGTCGCTGCACCTACGGTGAAACGGTTCATCTTATACAGACCAACACCCAGCGTGCCGCGCAGACCTGCTGTACCAAAGGACAGCGGGGCAAAGAAACGTTCCTGAATTTCCTTTTCATCGCCTTCAAGAGCCGCCAGCTCAGCACGTTCTTCATCTGTCAGCGCCGGGGACTCCATCCATTTGCGATACTCTTCCATGTAACCCATTTCAAAACACCTCATATTTTTCTGAATTTTTTCATTTCAATGGAAAAACATTGATTATTCTCTCAGGAAAAATGGATTATATTTGCCCGGCAGCGAATCCAACCTATGCGGCACATTTCCCGCGGAACGCCCGGAACAGTCTCATCACAAATTCCCATAGGAAAATTATACAGCATTTCCCCGCAAATTTGAAGGAAAATTTGTGATTTTTACAAAATGATTTTTTGTCACAATGTGTGAGATGGAGGCGCAGCCTGTCTGGGTACGCAAAAAGCCGCCGGCCCACAGGCCAGCGGCTTCTATTTTATACTGTTATTCTTCCTCTTCTTCCGGAAGAAGGACCTTTTTGCAGCGATCCAAGATCCCGGAAAGCGCTGCCAGAATGGTACCGTAATTGGCAACCGGCACACCGGCTTCCTTACAGATGGCAACACGGGCCTGAACAGAACGCCGGGACATTGCCGCACCGGCATCGTGGATTACCAGATCATACTGGTTGAGATCATCCGGCAGATCCAGCCCAAAGAAATAATCAATCTGCAGTTCCTCGCCGACCAGTCTGCGCAGAGCACGCGGAATCTTGATACGGCCGATTTCCATATAAACCTCACTTCTCTTATTGCCAACTGCAATCAGGACACGGCTGTCCTTCGTGAGATTTCCAATGGCACGTGCACCTTCAACGAAATCACCCAAAACACCGCTCTGCAGGGCATACAGCAGAGAATACGATGTCAGCGGGATATCCTCCGGTACAATATCACGTACTTTACCGAAGGAACGCGCATAGGCAACAACCAGATCAATACGCGGGACCTCCCGCATCGTTGTCTCCAGATCGTCCTCATGAATGATGACGCAGCGCGCACCGCGCCTCATCAGCTCCATAATAATGGCATATTCATGGATCAGGCCGGAATCCGGTACCAGCAGCAGGACATAATCCCCCTTCTGAATCAGTTCTTCCGGTACCAGCGGATCTTCCTGCTCATGCAGTGCACGAACCATCTGAGACAGACGCGCGCGCAGCAGCGATACAGAGCCTGGCGTATACGTGGAAATAAAAACTGCTTCCGGAAATTCCGTCTTCAGCTTTGCAATGTCACCTGCATAGGCTTCATCACAGCGGTTGAACACCTGCAGATACGGAACCATATTGCGTTCCATCCAGTCATGTGCACGCCGATATGCCGCCCGTGCACTGTGGTCAAATTCCTGAATATTGATGACATACAGCGCGATATCCGCACGCCGGATGATATTGCGGGTATGATGTGCCTGCTCACTGCCCAGTTCATTGACATCATCCAGGCCGGCCGTATCAATCACGGTAACTTCCCCTGCATGGCCAAGCCTGCATCTTCCGACTACCGGATTATATTTGGAACCGCCTACTCTGACCTCTGCCTCAATCTTGTCTTTTCCCACCAGCTGTTCAAAAATACTCGTTTTTCCGCTGCCGGTGCGTCCAAACAAAACAACATGCCGGTTTTCGCCGCCAAATGCGGCTGGTAATATACTTTGCCTCATGTCTGCTCTCCTTCTCTTCCGGCGCGGATCACCATCCACACGCGATCTGTCTGTACCATACCTATGCTGGCACGACAGAATTGCTTTCCGCCGCCGTGAAAGGAAACCTCCTTTTGAAACCTGTTTTCCTGCTTGTAAAAATGTAAATCCTTCTGTCGATTCCCTATCATTATAACATGAAAAACAGAAATGTACAGCGGGCGGGGCAGGTTTTTCGATGGAAATAAAGCTTTCCTTTTTTCGCGGCTACCACCGGAGGATTAGAACATTCATCCACGGAAGAAGGCAGGGCATCACCAGTTACCAGCGCGCCTCCTTCTCCTCATAAACAAGGGAAATTCCTCCGGGGCCGACATAGGTTCCGATGACAGAACCGATTTCTACGGAAGTGATTTTAATATCACTGACATGGGTCTGCAGCATGCGGGAAATGATTTCCACACGTTCCGGTGCACACGAAGAAATCACAATGACATGGTGCAGGTTAGCCGCATTTTTTAAAAATCCATCCACCAGCTTCTTATAGCCTGCCTGCAGGCCGCGCACCTTATCTACATTTTTCGGTTCGCCCTCGAAGAAGGTAAGCAGCGGTTTGATGCCCATAACCTTGCCTGCAAGGGCACTTGCCTTGCCAATACGCCCGCCCTTGCGCAGATATTCCAAACTGTCGAAGATAAAATAAACCGCCAGGTGGTTCTGCAAATACAGCATGCGCGTCAGAATTTCCTGTGCGCTTTTTCCGGCCTTCACCATGCGGACAGCTTCCAGCGCAAAAGCCGCAACAGCCGCCGAAGCCGTCATGGAATCCACCAGATGGATATGGGGCTTAAAGCCTTCCTCGCGTATCATGCGGCGTGCCATCCCTGCACCGTTGATCGTACCGGAAACCTTGGAGGACACAGTGATGACAATAATATCATCGTAATCCTCATATTGGCGGAAAGCATCCATCCATGCTTCCAGCGTCGGCTGGCTGGTTTTCGGAAGCTGCTTGCAGGCTGCCAGCTTTTCAAAAAATTCCGCACCGGTTAAATCAATGCCATCCCGGTAAACCGAGCCGTCTTCAAATGTCACATTCAGCGGGACTACGAAAAAACCCGCTTTCTTTGCGCGTTCCGGCGTAAAATCACAGCTGGAATCCGCAATAACAGCAATTTTACTCATCGCTTGCACTCCTATGATTCATATGAACTCAGAAATTCCCCAAGCCGTTCCAGTGCATGGGCAAGTGTTTTCTGTTCCTCTTCACTCAAGCCGGACAATGCAGCATCAATCAAATCATGATGAAATTTCTGATGATACTGCCATGCAGCCTGTCCTTTTGCCGTCAGGGAAACCATGACAACACGGCGGTCTTTCTCTGCACGTGTACGCTCAATCAGATCTTTTTTCTGCATCCGGTCACACGCTACTGTCAATGTTGCCAGCGTGACGCTCAATGCCCGCGCAATATCTGTCATCCGGCTGCTGCCGGCTTCGCCGATTTTCTCCATAATATGCATTTCCGTAATGGAAACATCATCATTCAAGCCAGTCGCCAGCGCACGCTCCTCCAGCTTGTTAATCTGTCCGAAAATATCAACCAGAAATGTATTCACCTGCTGATGAACCGTCATCTGTGCACCTCCCAGGAATATTTTCATTGTCAAACTAATTATATGATGTAGTGTAACACATCTCCGGCTGAACAGCAAGCCGATTTTCATATGTTTTTTGACATTTTCTGTCGGTAACGCAAAATCTCCGCATCCAATACCGGATACGGAGATTTTCTGATGAATCGATCCCTTTTATTCCATTTTGTTTTCCTGCCGGTCATTTTTGCCAGATTCTCCATCCTTTGGACGGCGCCGCGGGCGGCGGCGTCTGGGCTGGCGGTGCGCATCCATAAATTCGCCCTCGGCAGGCCTGTTTTCCCGGTTCTGGTTCTGCTTGTCAGCAGACCTCTCCCCGTTGTTCTTTTCACGGCGCACACGGCGGCGCTTTTCCCGCGGCTTATCTGCCTTATCCGGCTGTTTTTCACCGCGGCTCTCCTTTTCACCGTCCGCATTCGCACGGCGGCGCCTGCGCGGACGTTCTGGGCGCTTCTGCTGCAGCTTTTCCTCTTCCGGCTGTTGAGCCTGCTCCTCAGGCTGCTCCTCCGGTTCGCTTGTGAATTTCAGCTGCGGGAGCGGATCTTCCACAGATTCCTCTGCCAGCGGCAGCGGCTTGACCGCGGGCGCTGTTGTCTGACGGCGTGCTTTGCGTCCTGCCTGCAAAACCTGGCAATCGGCACACCGGTAGGTACGCGGGGTGTCCGGGGTATCTTCCAGCTGGACAACACAGGTGCCGCGCAGCATAGAAGTGCTGATGATAACGCCTACACCATCCGGCGTCTGTACAGTAGACTCCACACGCGGTGTCACACGGCTGAGTTCCTCATACGCTTCCTGTTCATATTTCAGGCAGCACATCAGTCTGCCGCAGGTGCCGGAAATCTTGGTTGGGTTCAAGGAAAGGTTCTGCTGCTTTGCCATATTGATGGAAACCGGCTGGAAGTCATCCAGGAAGGATGCACAGCACAGCGGTCTGCCACAGATACCCAGTCCGCCCAGCACCTTCGCTTCATCACGCACGCCGATCTGGCGCAGCTCGATGCGGGTACGGAAAACGGATGCAAGATCTTTGACCAGCTCACGAAAATCTACACGTCCGTCAGCGGTAAAATAGAACAGAACCTTGTTTAAATCAAAGGTATATTCCACCGAAACGAGCTTCATGTCAAGCTGATGCTCGGCAATTTTCTGTTCGCAAATGTGAAACGCTTCTTTTGCACGTTTCTGATTGGTTTCTACAACCTTTGCATCGGAATTGGTTGCCACACGAATCAGCTTTTTCAGCGGCTTGACCACTTCCCCTTCGGATACGTCACGATTTGCCAGCGCAACCTCGCCGTATTCCACACCCCTCGCGGTTTCCACGATCACATGCTGTCCTACCTCAGTCTGTATCCCGCACGGGTCAAAATAATATACTTTTCCGACTTTTTTAAATCGGACTCCAATAATCTGAGCCAAAATCGTTCCTCCTGTTTATGAGAAAAAAGGCTTACCCTATCAGCCGTTCATAACACCCTGCTGCCAGGCAGCCTGTCAGCAGAGCCATACCCGGATTGCGTTCCATGCGCCTATCCAGCTCGCCCATCCAGTCATACAGCGAAAGCAGCTGCCGTACCGTCATTTTTCCTGCCAGAGATTCCGACTGCTCCCGCAGGGCAGGCATCAATGGCGCTTTCATGCCATTCGCCATAAAAACCGCATCCCGCATCGCTGTGCGCAGCGCAGTCAATACATGGGAAAACTGCTGGCGGGATAATGCCGAGCAATGCTCCGCGGCGCGGAAAATCTCCAGTTCATCCTTTGTTCCCAGCGCCTGTAAAAAATCTCCGGCATATTCCGCCGTCCCGCCAATATCCTCCGACAATGCCGCAATGGCATCTCCGGCAATTCCCTGGCAGCCAGCTGCCGCTGCCTGCATTTCTTCCCGGCTTCTATCGGGATATTTTTGCTGCAACAGCTGCATCACTTCTGCCATATCCAATGGTGCAAATGCAAACCGTGTACAGCGGGATAAAATGGTCGGCAGAATCGCGCCCGCATTTTCTGTCATCAAAATGAAAAATGCATACGCCGGCGGTTCTTCCAGCAGCTTCAGCAGCGCATTCTGCGCGGATGCATTCATATTATGCGCGTGACGGATGAGAAAAACACGGCGGTCGCCATCTCCAGGCAAAACCGCGCAATCCGAACGGATGGCGCGTGCGGTATCTACCTTGATTTCTGCATCCCCCAGGTCAATGACAGACACATCGGAATGCAGCGTATTCTCCACCTTCCGGCATGCCGTGCAGGCACCGCAAGGCTTCAATTCCTTATTTTCACAAAGCAGCGCTGCGGTCAGCAGCCGTGCAGTTGTCATTTTTCCGATTCCGGCAGGCCCAGTCAGCAATATAGACTGGGGAAACCTTCCGTTCAGGGCATGCTGCAGTGCTTGTTTCAAACTGCGATTTCCCAGCAGGTCTTCAAATGTCATGTTTGATCTCCCTGCCTTTCCCCAAAATAACCGTCCATCACGCAGATGGGCTCATTATCAGTATACCATCCGGCACGCAGAAATTCAATGTGAACTTGATGAATCCGTTCGCCCGGATACAGCAGCGGCACACCGGGAGGATACGGTGTTACCGGCCTTGCACAAATTTTTCTGGCCGCCTGTGCCATTGGAATTTCCTTTTTCTTTGAAAACCATGCTTTGCGCACAGAGCAGACACGCTCCGGCGCAGGGAACGGAAGCAAGGCCCTTGACGCGGCGTCTTTTCGCACAAACTGCGCATCCCGCAAGGCGCCCATCAATCTGGCGTAATCCCGCTCCGTATCCACACCCGTGCAGATAAATACGACATGGTCACGGTCCGCCATCTCCGCATCAATTTTGAATTGTTCATGCAGGATACCATTCATTTCATGCCCTGTGACATTGGTTCCACGGCAACAGACCGTCAGCCGGCACGGGTCCAATGGAGCATGTTCTTCTGCCAATGCACCAAAGACCGTTGCTGCATTGATCTCCCGCCGGAGCGCTGCAACCCGCTGTGCGCATCTGGCATAGGCCGCTGCGCCGTCCCCCTCCAGCCATGCCCTTGCAAGATCAATGGAGGCCATCAAAAGATACGACGGGCTGGAGGTGCCAAACAGAGGTGCGGTTTCCAGCAGTATCTCAAATGGAATCCTGCCAGAGGACAACAAAATCGCACTCTGCCCCAGTGCAGGCAGGGTTTTATGGGTGCTCATTGCAGCTAAATCAGCGCCCTCCTCAATCGGGGATTTCCGTCCGGCAGCCTTGAGGTGTGCGCCATGTGCGGCATCTACGAGCAATGCAACGTTGTATCGATGGCAGATTTCGGCCAGCGCTGGAATATCCTGCATAACTCCGTAATAGTTCGGGCTGGTGACCAGCACAGCAGCCGCCTCCGGTGTCTTTTCCAAGATGTTTTCCACAGCCTGTGGGGAAATCAATCCCGGCAGCCCTGTTTCGTCCAACGGCTCCGGTACAACAAATTCCGGTGTCAAATCCAGCAACGCCAGAGCATGGGTTGCAGATTTATGACAGTTTCGGTCCATTACCAGCGTCCCGCCCTCGGGCACTGCAGCAGCAATTGCGGTCATACAGGCCTGTGTGGAGCCGCCTGTTAAAAACAAGCAGTCCTGTGCGCCATAATATTCCGCTGCTGCACGTTCTGCGGAGAGGATCGGTTCATCTCCTTCATACAGGTTTCCTGTTCCCTCTATTTCCGTGTAATCAATGGCAAATGGATGATTTAATTCCGGCAATACGGGTCGGCCTTTATGCCCCGGCATATGAAAACGGGCGGCCCCTTGAGCCGCCTGTTTCTTTAATTGTTGATATAAGCTTGCGTCACACATATTCCTTTGGTACCAGCGGGCTGAGATACAATGGATTGACATCGAGAATCGCAGTGTCTCCATTATGTACATCCAGTCCGGTTACATCGCATGAGACATGGCACAGGCCGACATGTCCAAGCACGCGGGCCCGCTGTCCATTGATGGTGATATAAATATCGCCTCTGCCTCTTCCGTTTTTGATTTCTGCCAAAATATAACGCAGGACATCTCTGGAACGGTATAAATCCTTTTTCTTTTCCACAGAGAAGCCATCGGTATAGCCAACCGGAACAACTGCCACACGGGTTGCACTCTTCGCTGTATAGCCTGCACCATAACCGAAGGTATGCCCCTTCGGAACGGTACGCAGTTCAATCACACGGCTTTCCAGATAGCCGATACGGGATAAGCCAGTGGACGTTTTTGCAGGGATACGTCCGGTAAAGGCAGAACCAACGCGCACAGCATCCAGCATCATATCATCATAACAGAACACACCCGAGGAATTTGCCGCGTGGCGCATACCGCAGTCAATGCCGTCCGCCTTGAGCCGGTCAGTGATCGCGCACAGCTGCTTGTACTGCGCACGGGTTGCCGCCGCATTTGCAAATGCGGAATGGAAATGGGTATAAATACCGGTCACATCCATGCCACTGTTCTCCTTATAAACCAGCTTGATTTCCTCATACTGGTCTGCAAGGAAGCCATACCGTCCCATCCCCGTGTCGATTTTCACATGGGCACGTGCCTGTATGCCGCAGCCCTTTGCCACTTCATTCAAACAATATGCAGCTTCGGGTGAGCCGACCGTTGCAATGGCATTTGCCTGTACAATTTGATAGGCCTCATCAGCCATCGCCGTGGAGCGCATAACGAGGATATCCTCCTCGGTATAGCCCAGCTCACGCAGCCGGGCTGCATCCCCTGGTTCCGTGACAGCAAACATGCGGATACCGGTTTCACGCAGTATCTTTGCCATCTGCTCCATGCCAAACCCATAACCGTCCGCTTTCAGGACAGCGATAACCGGCACCCCGGCTTTTTCCTGAATCCGGCGGGAGTTTGCCGCCAGTTTATCTTTCTCTATGACGAATTTCTTCATCCCATCCGCGTCCTTTACTTCTTTTCTTCCGGATTTGCGTCAGTCTTCTTCTCTTCCTGCTTCTGCTCATTTCTATGGTCGCCAGTCAGGTTCTTCGGCTTAGAGGTGTCCAGCGCGGCATTCTTCTTCAGGAAGCGCTTGCGGCGCAGATTGCGGTAGGTGCTCTGCCCATGGACAACGGCAAAATAGACCGGCTTGTTAAACACGAGGTCATATTCACCAACGAACTGTACCAGATCGCCATTGAAATCCTTCTTAAAGCGGTACAGTCCATACAGCGGGTTATCCGGGGTCAGATCACCCGAAACGCCGCGGAAATCATAAATACGGCACTTCTTCTCCAAAGACCACTGGATCATCATCCACTGCAGCAGATAGTTCGGCATCAGCTTGCGGACATCAAATTCCTTGGTGCCGTTTGCAGATGCGCCATACAGGTACCACACCTTGTCACCGTAATAGATCGCAAGTGTGCCTGCAATCGGCTTGTCCTCATAGAATGCCATATACAGGCGGGCATTGTCTCCCATCGCATCCAGCATCTTATTAAAATAGCTTGCCGGACGGGTAACGAAGCCATCGCGCAGACCAGTTTCCATCATCATCTTCGCAAAGAACGGCATCATTTCCTTGCCAACCAGCTTGATCTTGACACCACGCTTGATCGCCTTGCGCACCTTTGTACGGGTATCGGTCTTGAAATGCATGATTGCATCCTCTTCCTTGGTATCATCTACCGTGATATCAAAGGCTTCGCCCGGCTCCGCGGTGTAAATCTTCTTGCTGTTCATCCCGGAGACATCCAGGCGGAAGACGAAGTTCGGCTGGATGCCCTCAAAGTTCTTGCCATCGCCGGTAGCGTTCCGGAAGCCAAGATGCTCCAGCTCTGCAATAAATTCCTTGTCCTCAATGGATACGTCAGGGTCAATTTTCAGGACATAGGAATGATATTTTTTTGCGAGCTGGCGCGCGCCTGCAATCAGCTGCTCCATGGTCTCGCGGTCATGCGGATCGCAGACCGGGCCGCGGCAGCCATACATCAGTGTCCACGGCAGATGCGGCAGATGACGGATCAGCACGGACAGGGAGCCGCAGATTTTACCATCCCCACCGCGCACAACAATTGCTTCCCACTTCCAATTGTCCTTTAAGTTCGCCCACTTCTTGGACTGTGCAAAATGGCCGTACGGATGGCCCGCATTGAACGCCTCGTACTCAGCCAGTGTTTTGTCATTTACAAATTCAAACATGTCTATCCTCCTGATCGAAATGGAACAGATATGATCACTCTATTTTTCTCTATTATAACACCGGATTTCTGTACCGTCTATGTATCTTTCCGGCATGTCTTTTTATTATATGCTTTTTTCCCTTCCGGCACAAGGTGCAATCAACTGTTTTTCCTGTTCTCCATCCAGCCCGCAAGGTGCATATTGACGGAAACCCGTACAGCCGCTTATATCAGCCATGCATTGGCTGGTGGATTGCAAAAGCCGGCTCCGCCACCCTCCTTAGCCCATGGATAGAACGCATGACCGTGCAGCAGCAGGCTAGCCGCACAGGGAAAGCTTTTCGGCAAGGGGGGTATCCGCCTGTCTGTTTTTTGGTTGTTTGTTCAAGGCTGTTTCCCCTTATTTGCATATGCAGGCACGCGCTTTTATTTGCAAGTTCTCATTTTCCTCCCTGCAAAATAGACAAAAATTTCATCAACGGTTCTTCAAAATACAGCAGACGGATGAAAACGCCGCCAGCATCTTGACAATGCCGCCCCGAATGCGATTTAATAGGAATGTAACACATTTTAAACATGTGCGTTGATTATAAAGAGGAAAGCTGCACGCGTGCAGATTCCCTCGCATACTTTGAAAGGCAGGTACCATTCTCATGTCCGATGGAAGAATTTATAACTTTTCGGCAGGTCCGTCCATGATGCCGCTGCCGGTTCTGAAAAAAGCCGCAGCACAGATGCTTAACTATGAAGGCTCCGGCATGTCCGTCATGGAGATGAGTCACCGATCTAAATACTATGATGATATCATCAACGGTGCACAGGACGTTCTGCGCCGTGTCATGAATATCCCGGAGAACTATAAGATCCTGTTCATGCAGGGCGGTGCAACTATGCAGTTCTCCGCTATCCCGCTGAACCTGATGGTTACCGGCAAGGCTGACTATGTCGTAACCGGCAACTTCGCACGCAATGCGATGAAGGAAGCAAAGAAGTTCGGCACCGTGCAGATCGCTGCAACGTCTGAAGCAGATAACTTCACCTGGGTTCCAACACAGGAGCAGCTGACCCTTGACCCGACCGCAGATTATTTCTATTTCTGTGCAAACAACACCATCTTCGGCACAGAATGGCATTATGATCCGAAAACCGGTGATGTTCCGGTTGTCGCTGATATGTCTTCCAACATCCTGTCTAAGCCGGTTGACGTTTCCAAGTACGGCCTGATTTACGCTGGTGCACAGAAGAACATGGGTCCGGCTGGCATGGCTGTGGTTATCATCCGCGAAGATCTGATGGGCCATTACCGTGAAAATATGCCGGTCCTGCTGGATTACGCTCTAACTTCGAGCAAGAACAGCATGTACAACACACCTCCTACGTACTCCATCTACATGATGAAGCTGGTAGCTGAGTGGGTTGAAGAAATGGGCGGCGTAGAAGCTATGTCCAAGCTTGCTGACAAGCGCAGTGCTATGCTGTATGAGTATCTGGACTCCTCCAAGATGTTCCAGGGTGCAGCACAGAAGGATTCCCGTTCCCGCATGAATGTAACCTTCCGCACCGGCAACGACGAGCTGGATAAGAAGTTTATCAAGGAATCCATTGAGGCTGGCATGACCAACCTGAAGGGCCATCGCCTGGTTGGCGGCATGCGCGCTTCCATTTACAATGCAATGCCGGTTGAGGGCGTTGCATACCTGATCGACTTCATGCAGAAGTTCGAGAAGAACAACTAAGTCAGATTTTTTGTGATACAATGCCCGCCATGTCCTTTTCCATGGGCATGGCGGTATTCTTTGAAGGGAGTAATGGTACGAATGTATCAGGTAAAGCTGTTTAATAAGATTTCCAATGCAGGTCTTGGCCTGCTCAAGCAGGAAAAATACAACTATTCTGAGGATTTTGAGGATTATGATGCAATTATGGTCCGTTCTGCCAAGCTGCATGATCTGGAATTTCCGAAGAACCTGAAGTGCATTGCACGTGCAGGTGCTGGCGTTAACAATATCCCGCTGGATAAGTGCACCGAAAACGGTATCGTTGTGTTCAATACACCGGGCGCCAATGCAAACGCAGTAAAGGAGCTGGTTCTATGTGCCCTGCTGCTGTCCTCCCGCAACATCGTGGGCGGCGCAAACTGGGTGAAGACACTGGCAGGCAACGGCGACAAGATCGGCTCTATGGCAGAAAAGGGCAAGTCCAACTTTGCAGGTCCGGAAATTGCAGGCAAGACCCTCGGTGTTATCGGCCTGGGCGCAATCGGTGTGCGTGTGGCAAATGCTGCTCTTGAGCTGGGCATGGATGTCATCGGCTATGACCCGTATCTGTCTGTCAACGCTGCCCTGCAGATCCAGCGCGGCGTCAAGTATACCGCTGACCTGAATGAAATCTTTGTCAATTCCGATTATATCACGGTTCATGTTCCGCTGATGGATTCCACCCGCGGCATCGTCAGCGAGAAGGGCATTGCCATGATGAAGGATGGCGTCCGTATCCTGAACTTTGCACGTGACGGCCTGTGCGACGAGGATGCAGTTATCAAAGGTCTGGAATCCGGCAAGATTGCATGCTACTGCTGTGACTTTGCATCCGAAAAGATGCTGGCTCAGCCGAATGCACTGTGCCTGCCGCATCTGGGTGCTTCCACTCCGGAAAGTGAAGACAACTGCGCAAGAATGGCAGCGGAAGAAATGATGGAATATCTGGAAAAGGGTACCATCCGCAATTCTGTGAACTTCCCGAACCTGAAGGTTCCGCGCGAAGCAGATATCCGTATTTGCATCATGCACCGCAACACCCCGAACCTCATCGCCAAGCTGTCCACTGTACTGTCTGAAAACGGCATCAACATCGAAAACATGGGCAGCCGTCCGCGCGGCGAAGTCGCTTACACCATTATGGAAACCAACAATGAGCTGTCTGCCGAAACAAAGGCTGCTTTGCAGTCTGTTGAAGGTGTCATTTCCTTCCGTGTGATCGAGTAATTTCTTTTTGATACAGTAAAGCCCCGAATTTTCGTAATTCGGGGCTTCTTCTTTCTGCAAAAAGAGAACGGCCCTGCACAGCTGTATGTGCAGGGCAAAGAGACAAAAGACTATGAGAAGAAAATTACTTTTATTTTTCGCGGATGCGCGTGATGGAGAAATGGAAAATCTCACTGCGGAGGTAATCTATGGTATACAGCACCGGATTTCCGCGGGAATCAAAATGCTGCTGCTCCATGCCCAGAATCTGCATGTCGCTGTCACCGCGCAGCTGGATCGCCAGCGGGTCATTTGCCTTTGGAATGAGCAGATGCGCAGAGGAACGGCTGACAAAAATGCCTTTACGGCGCTCGAAATAGGAAAACAAGGAATCCGGCATGTGAAGCGGGTTCAGCTCATCGGCAAGATATACCGGCATATAATGCATACTGCAGCAGACCGCCTCCCCAGTCTTTGTATACCGGGTACGGTTTACATAGAATACATTGATGCCATGCTTCACGCCGAGCGCAGAAGCAATTTCCCGGCTCGGAATGGTCAGACCGGTTGTATAGCTGCTCCGGCCTTCCACGATACCTGCCTGCCGGATCATTTCACTGACCGCGCACAAGCGGGTCAAGTCATTTTCCATTTTTGCCGAAACCTCCATCAGGAAAGTACCTACGCCATGCTTGGAATAGATAATTCCTTCCCTGCGGAGCAGTTCCAGAGATGCACGCCAGGTTTCGCGGCTGATGCCGAACTGCTGTGCCATCTTGGTTTCAGACGGCAGGCGCTCACCTGCCTGGTAGATACCCTCACGGCACATCATCATAAACTCTTCCTTCGCTCTGAGCGAAGAGGACATGCGTTTCATTTTCCATTCCTCCTTGTCGTCTATACTTCTCTTTGTGTTGTATGTACTTTGTTCCTGTTGTTGTATGAAAATCTTTTGCGTTGTATGTTTTTCCTTTTTGTTGTATTTAGTATACGTCGAAATACGGAGAATGTAAATTCGCAGAATAAACAAAACGCGGGCACGCGCACACTGCATTTTATACAAACATGTGCACGCGCACGCTAATATTATTGCGTGCATTTTGTTCGCCTGCGCATCCGTCTGCCATTCTCTTGATTATGCATACAACGCTGCATTTTACGGGCAACAACAATTTGTTGTGCAGTATGCTTGTATGCCAAAAAGCATACAACAACAATACGTTGTAAGTCCGTACGGTGTGCCGAATCCAGACAACACAGCATCGTACCATTCTCCTCCGCAATCGCATGTCCTATATTTAAAAATCCTGTCCCTTGGTGTATAATACCTTTGAAAACAAACCCTCAGGAGGTCTGATTTATGGCAGAAATCAAAACCAATGCCATGCGCATACTGGATCGTGCGAAAATCCCATATCAACATTACTCCTATGAAACCGATGGTGAACATGTGGACGGCATTACCGTTGCCACATCCATTGGCCAGCCACTGGAGCGTGTCTATAAAACGCTGGTCACAGTTGGCAAATCCGGCGGACATTATGTCTTTGTTATCCCGGTTGCTGCCGAACTGGATTTAAAAAAGGCGGCAAAGGCCGTGGGGGAAAAATCCGTCCAGATGATCCATGTAAAGGAAATCAATAAGCTGACCGGCTATATCCGCGGCGGCTGCAGCCCTGTAGGCATGAAAAAACAGTTCCCCACGGTTCTCAGTGATTCTGCAAGAGAACTGTCCTCTGTGATTGTCTCCGGCGGTAAAATTGGCTTTCAGATCGATGTAAGCCCCAATGACCTGCTAAAGCTGGTCCGCGGCAAATTCGGTGATATCGAAGTGGAAGAATAAACCGCTGATTCCCTGCTGCAGCGGCAAAAAAAGCCTCCCTCACCGGAGGGAGACTTCTCAATATCATCTCATATGATTTCGTTTATGCTTGCGATTCTTCTTATTTTTACGGTTCTTGATCTGGCGGTACAGTCCGAGCAGAAACAGCAGAACCAGCATCAGGACAATGGCGCCGACAACGACTGCCACAACCATAATGACATCCCGTACAAGCTCCGGCAACCCATCCAGAGCATGCTGCAGCGCATGGATGGGGCCTCCGCCGCTTGAGCCTTCCGCTGTGACAGCTGCAGCTGCGCTTCCTTCCGGCTCCTTTACGGCCTGTTTCAGCTCTATTGGAACAGAAACCAGCGTCTGTGCGCCATCCAATCCGGTTTCCTTCTGATACGCAGCCTGGCTGTCCTTTGCGATCGTAACATGCAGCTGTGCATCGGTTTCGGCTGCCTCACAAGTATAGGCAAGATCTTTTTGTGTCATGCCCTTTGGCAGGCGTATCGTGAAATCCTGCAGTGCATCGGTATCGAGCTTAGCGCCTGCCTGTTTTGCCGCCGCCTTTGCTGCTTTTTTATAATCATCCGCAGCCACGGTTATGACCGGATATTCTGCTTCCGCATAATCCAGCAGAGCGGTTGTCTCTGTAAAAATACCATTCTTTACAGGACAGTTCAGCAGCGTTACAATAAAATTGGATTCATCCTTTGTCTTTGCACACGCAACAAAGGTATTATGGGCGTTGGTCGTCCAGCCGGTCTTGGCAGCATATACGCGGTCATCATAGGTTTCCTTGCTTTGGTCCAGCATATCCACCTTGGTATAAATCTCCCAGCCTGACTCAATGACATTATCCGATGGCAATGTATAAGAAACCTGGCTGGAATACTTGGCAAATTCCGGATACTGGTTTGCAGCATAGGTAATGAGTGCCATATCATGTGCACAGGTATAATGTCCATCCGCATCCAGACCGTTTGGATTGGCAAAGTGTGTATGTGTGCAGCCGAGCGCTTCCGCCTTGGCATTCATCATTGCTACAAAGTTTTCTACTGTACCACCCACAGCGGCTGCCAAAATATTGGCCGCATCATTGGCGGAATCCACCAGCATACAGTACATCAGCTCATCAATGGTCAGCTGTTCGCCCACTTCAAAACCGACACGGGTAGACTCCAGATCGACGGTTGCAAGTGCCTCTGCCGTGGCAGTTGTGGTGGCCTCCAGATCACCATTTTCGAGTGTTATCAGCGCAGTCATCACCTTGGTAATGGATGCCATTGGTAGCTGCGTCTGTGCGTCCTTTTCAAACAGGATTTCACCCGTGTCTGCATCCATCACACACACGCTCTGGGATGTCGTCTCCGGTGCCGCTGCCAGTGCGCCGACACTCCCGCACAGCAGAAGTACAGCCATCAGGCATGCCATTATTTTCTTTCCCATTTCGCTTAACTTCCTATTCTGTCTCAATATTTTTATGACTTTCTGTCCTGTGACAAAAACTCCATGTATTACTATACACGATGGAACACAAAATAACAACCTCAGTAACAAAATTCCGTCATTTTTTCAAAGGAATGATTTCTTATGCATATTTTTTTCTTTTATTGGCTGATTGCCGTCAATCTCATTGGCATCATCGTCACGATACATGATAAACGCGCTGCTATTCGAAATGCATGGCGTGTCCCGGAACGAACCCTGTTCCTGTTCTGTATTCTTGGCGGTTGTCCCGGTGTTTACCTGACGATGCGTATCATCCATCATAAAACATTACATAAGCGGTTTATGATCGGCATCCCGCTGATTTTCGCCGCACAGCTTGTCATCTGCTTTGTCTTATGGCATTTTCTTCTCTCATATTGATCAACACAGAGAAAAAGGAGGACCTTGTATGTTACTCATCAAAAACGGAACGATTCTTGACCCGTACACAGGCACAGATAAAAAATCTGACATCCTCATCGGTTCAGATGGCATGATCCATCGTATTGCACCGGAAATCCCGCCAATTGCGGGCGCACAGGTACTGGATGCCACAGGCTGTACCATATCCCCCGGCCTGGTAGATGTCCATGTGCATTTCCGTGATCCGGGCCAGACAGAAAAGGAAGACATTTTCACCGGTACGGCGGCAGCAATAGCCGGTGGCTATACAACCGTCGTCTGCATGGCAAATACCAGGCCGGTATGCGATAATCTGAAAACGCTGCAGTATGTACAGGACAAAGCTGCGCAGGTGCCAATCCATGTCCTGCAGGCATGTGCCATCACAAAGGAACTGCGTGGTAAAGAATTAACAGATTTTGAAACACTGCATGCCGCAGGAGCACCGGGTTTTACGGATGATGGCATCAATATCACCAGCGGAAAAGTGTGCTATGAAGCCATGGTAAAGGCCAAGGAACTGGGTGTCCCACTCTCTTTCCACGAGGAAGATCCGGCCTATGTGCTGTCTCCCGGCGTCAATTACGGCAGTGAAGCTGCAAAAAAATTCGGTGTCTTTGGCGCTATGCGTACCTCGGAGGAAGAGATGATTGCTCGTGATATTGAGCTTGCCCTGCTGACGGGTGCACGCGTTGCCTTCCAGCATGTCAGCTCAGGCCGTTCGGTTGCCTTAATCCGGGAGGGCAAGGCAAGAGGTGCTGATATCCATGCAGAAGCTACGCCGCACCATCTGACCATGACAGAGGACGATGTTTTGGAATTTGGTGTCAATGCACGTATGAATCCGCCGCTCCGCACAGAAGCTGACCGTCAGGCGCTCATTGCAGGTCTGGTCGACGGCACCATTGACATGATTGCAACCGATCACGCGCCGCATACTGCCGAACAGAAAAACAAACCGTTTGCGCAGTCTATGTCCGGCATTACCGGTCTGGAAACGGCATTCTCCGTACTCAATTCCGTACTGGTACGCACGGGGCGCATTACTCCCATGCAGCTCATGCGTGCCATGAGCCAGAATCCGGCACAGTTCTATGGCCTGACCGGAAAAGAAATCAAAGAGGGCAACCGCGCCGAGCTGATGATTGCCGACTGGGATGCGGATATTACCTACACGAAGTACAAGTCCAAGTCCAGCAACACACCGTTTACGGACCAGCCGCTGGCAGGCAAAATTATCGGCATTGTGTGCGGGACATACTGCTCTGTTGAGGGAATATAAGATATCATTGTACCATTGGCACGTTACTGCGAAGGGAGCCACCTTCGCTCCGCACGTCATGGACAGACCCTTCCGGCGGTTCTCTCCCCGACACCCTCTCAGCCCTTAGGCCCAGTGTGGGCAGTCAAAGCTGCCGGACACCAAACGCTTTGACCGCCCTGGTTACAGCTCTAACAGAGAGAGCCTTTGCTTCCCTTTTTCCGGCTGGAATGCCAATACATCCATACCGCTTTGTGCTCTCTATCCGCACACCCCATAGACCGCCGAAATCTTTTGTGGTATGGGAGATTTCGGCGGTCCATACCACGAAGCATAAGCGGGTGGATTGCAAAGGAGGGTCGGCGAGACCCTTCTTTGCGCTCGGAGAGAATACGGTATCACGCATGAGCGTGCCAACTGTAAGTAGCATATTCTCTATAAATCATCAAAAGCCGAAATCTCACGATAACGTGGATTCCGGCTTTTTTATTTACTTATGGTTTTTTCCTCCGGAGGCAATATTCAGCGCCCGGTATAGCTGCTCAAGCACCATCACACGTGCCAGATGGTGCGGGAATGTCATAGGTGACATGGAAAGCCGCAGCTGTGCAGATCGCTTCAACGTCTCATCCAAACCGCAGGAGCCACCGATGAGCACACTGATATGCGATGTGCCACTGCCCATCCAGTCATTCAGCTTATCCGCAAACTGTTCACTGGACAGTTCCCTGCCTTCGATGCACATGGCAACAGCCATGCTCCCAGATGGGATTTTTGCCCGTATTGCCTCTGCTTCCTTTGCCAGAGCAGCGTCAATCTGTGCCTGGCAGGGACGTTCCGGCAGGCGTTGTTCCGTCAATTCCAAAATTTCCAGCTTACAATAACCCTTCAGCCGTTTTTCATATTCCGCACAGGCTTCCCGATAGAATTTTTCCTTGAGCTTGCCGACACAGATCAGCCGAACATGGAGCATTGTATTTCCTCCTCTGCCAATGCAATCGGTTCCTCCATTGCACTGCGCGGTGCGACATATACTTCACAATCTGATCCATCCAGAACGCGCTGGGTGCATCGCAATGCAGTCAATGGATTATTATTCTTATCGCTCAAATGTGCCAGTACCAGCCGTTTTGCGCCCGCCTTTGCCAGTGCCAGCGCGCCCTTTGCACAATCCTCATTGGAAAGATGTCCGTATTTGCCGCGGATACGCTGTTTCAGATACATAGGATAAGGCCCTGTACGCAGCATTTCTACATCATGATTGGATTCCAGCACAATGGTGTCACAGCCTGCAACGTTTTGCTGTACCTGCTCCGGCAGAAAGCCGGTATCTGTGACATATCCAAGCCTGTTCCCGCCGCCATCAATGCGAAAGGCCACCGGCTCTGCGGCATCATGTGAAATCGGCATGGACTGGATATGCAGCTCATCAATATGAAACTGTTCACCACCTGCAAATGTCTGCAGGTTTTTCTGTGCCTGCGGAAGCTTTTGCAGAATAGCTGCTGCTGTGCCAAAGGTCGCATATACTGGCAGATCATATTTTTTTGCAAAGGTCGCAAGCCCCTTGATATGGTCTATATGCTCATGGGTGAGCAAAACCGCAGATAAATCCTCCATCTGCATATCAATCCGGCGCAGTGCCTGATTGAGCGCACGGACGGATACGCCCAGATCAATCAGCACAGATGTTTTTCCTGCGTGCCAGACGGCACAATTTCCGGAGGAACCGGATGCAATAGAATAATAAAAGCTCATTGTTTCCTCTTTCTTTGTTTTCAGATGCGTCCTGACTATCCAGATAAAAAATAAGGCTCCCTCAGGCAAGGGAGCTGCCAGCAAAGCTGGTGGAGGGGAGTTCTATCAGGCTTGTCTTCTGCAAAGAGCCATCGATATGCCAGAGCTTCCTTTTCGCTCCCTACAGGTATTCTGAAACGGGATTCCGCGTTTGCCCTTACGGATAAAGACACCTCCCTCTTCCGAGGGAGGCTCTGCAATTGGTTTCTGTTCTATAAAAAGCTTATTCAGACACACGTGAAATGTCGCCGCCGATGCCGCGGATCTTTTCAACGAGATCCTCATAACCACGCTCTACATATCCGATATTGGATACGGTTGTTGTCCCATGAGCCGCCAATCCAGCAATCACCATTGCGGCACCTGCGCGCAGATCATGTGCAATCACATCCGTACCGATCAGATCCGGGACACCGTCAATGACTGCGGTCTCCTTGAATACATTGATATGCGCACCCATCTTTTCCAGCTCTTCCGTATAACGGAAACGGTTTGCCCAGACGCCTTCGGTGACATGGCTGGAGCCGTCTGCCAGGCACATGACCGCTGCCAGCTGCGGCTGCATATCTGTCGGGAAGCCCGGATACGGCAGGGTTTTCAGATTGGTATGACGCAACGGCCCCCTGCGTACAACACGCACGGAATCATCGTACATTTCCACCTTGACACCCATATCCTCCAGCTTGGTGCCGATACATTCCAGATGCTTCGGGATGACATTCTTGACCAGAATATCACCGCCGCAGGCCGCTGCCGCCGCCATATAAGTGCCAGCCTCAATCTGGTCCGGAATAATGGAATACGTACCGCCATGCAGGCGCTCGACGCCGTTAATGACAATCTTATCGGTTCCGGCGCCCTTGATATCTGCACCCATCTGGGTCAGGAAGTTTGCCAGGTCAACAATATGCGGCTCCTTCGCTACATTCTGCATAACGGTCTGTCCCTTTGCAAAGACAGCGGCCAGCATAACGTTCATGGTAGCGCCAACGGTAACAACATCAAAATAAATATGGTTGCCCACAAGGCCTTCCGGTGCGATCGCGGAAATAAACCCTTCGCTCTCGACACGTATAAAGCTGTTCAGCTTTTCAAATCCCTTGATATGCTGGTCAACCGGACGGATACCGCCGAAATTGCAGCCGCCTGGCATAGCAACACGCGCCTTGCCATAGCGTCCCAGCTCTGCGCCGATAAAATAATACGATGCACGCAGGCGGGTCATCAGCTCAAATGTTTCCTCACTTTCGAGGTTTACGCCGTTATTTTCTGTTTTAAACGTGGTTGCATCCAGCTGGGTTACCTGAATACCCATCTTTTCAAGAATCTCAAACTGCAGTCTGACATCTACAATATTCGGGACATTCTCAATGATGCACGGTCCATCAACCATCAACGCTGCAGGTACAATGGCTACAGCTGCATTTTTTGCACCGCTGATTGTAACCTCGCCTTCAAGCGGACGTCCGCCTTTGATGATATATTTTTCCAACGAAACCTTCTCCTTAAATCAACAACTACCAGGGTCGTAGTTTCTCCAGTCATTTCTTTATATTGCACTGCCCTTTTGCGGCAAAATCTGCCGGGCAATTCAATATGCACGTTTATTATGTTATCACAACTACAGCCAGAACGCAAACGATTTTTGAAGCTGTTCTAATTTTCGCCTTTGAAGCTATTTTTACAGATTTTTTCTACATAGATTTGGTATGGGATGCACAAATCAGCCATCTACATTCCAAATATCTTCTGTATTGGCAGCAGCATCATAGCCGCTGTCCCCGTCATCTGCATCGGAATCCCACGCCGTATCGGATTCATCTGTCCAGGAATCCCACTGCGCATCTTCATTGTCAGCATCAATATCCGTGCTTCCGCTGTCCCAGGTGTCCATATCCTCCTGAACGCCGTCATCTTCTCCGGTATCGGTGTCGATACCCAGATCTGCGGTTGCTACCACATCACCAGTCAGAATATTCAGGATAAAATCACCACTGTCTGTGGAGAACCGCCAGCATGGAATTGTGGCAAACCTTCCTCCACTTTTATCAGACAGCACATACGCTGGCTGTACACTGATAATCTGTCCCACTGCGCCTTGTGCCGAAACAAATTCAAACAGAACCTGCTGCGCGGAATAGTTTTCCAGCGCACGAACCTGCAACGGCTCCGGGGTTCCCGCGCACCAGATGCCATCAACGGTAATGACATTTCCCGGCGCAAAAATAAACTGCAGGCTGCAGCCCACCAGCTCTGTCCCTTTGATTTCCTGCCATACCGTGACGATATAGCCGGAATCATCATCTTCCGCCGTAATCTGGTCACTTCGCACACTGATTCCTGCTTTTTTCAGCAGATCTTTGACAACATCTGCGGCCTGCTCTGCACTCTGCGGTTCTACAACTGCTGAAAGCTTCACAGAGGCGGTGATCGCGCCGGACGGCGCCCATTCTACCGTACCGTTATCTCCGTTCCACGCAGTTGTACTGCCCTTTGCCTCTGTAGTGACCGTTCCGGTCAGCAAGGTACGTACCAATGCTTTTTGCATACTGTTATCGGTGCGCAGCGTGTATGCCTGCGGGCAGTTCTCCAGTGTATGATAGACGCTGGAGCCGCACAAAATACCCTGCTGTGCCAGCAGGCTGTCCATACGGCTGCGCGTCTGGTGGGAGCGCCAGGCGTCATAGCCCTTTACAGTGCCAAATACTGCCAGAAGCACGATGTTACATGCGAGGAGCACATAAATACACGCACTTTTCACCCGATCCCATGCAGGACGGTGCTTCAGCCTGATGTGTTTCATGCTGCACCACCTCCCCGAATCAGACGGTCAAAATCTGCCTGCACAACGGCAATGTCCTCCGGTGACAGTGTACGTCCGGTATTGGGTATATCCGCCGTATTGCTATGCCGCATCACATACCATTGCGGCGAAACGGCTGTGCCGGTATTATCGTACCACGCAGTCCCCAGCGTGTCATCCGCGCCAGTATCTGTTATTTCATCCGTAATCCAGGAATCATCTATTTCAGATGTATCATCCCACGCAATATCAGCATCTCCATCCGGACTGTCCGCCAGCCCGATGTCTGTTTCTGTCTCTTGCACAGTATCTTCCGCACGCCACATGCTGTCATCCATATCCTCTCCGCCAGCATTCCATGTATGACTGCCAGTGCCCTTCGCTTCATCTACATAACGCAGGCTCAGCCGCATATCCGCGTCAAAGGGCTGGGATGCTGCTGCCTGTTTTTCCGGCATAACTGCAACCGTCTCACCCGTTGTCTGACAGGTACGCAGCGCAAGGTTGGCATGTACCAGCATCCCGCGCGCAAATTCATAACGCGCAAAATACCCGGTCACGGCATTGTCCACTGGAACACCGTTCACCTGTATGCCATATACGACAATATACCGTCCGCTATCCTCATCGGTATAGGCTCTTATCAGCGCCGGCGCTGCACCACAGTCAATTGCTTCCAGCGCTTCCCCGGTCAGCTTATAGCCGGTCTGGACATACTGCATCAGCCGGTCATGCCCATGTGCCGCATTGACGGACACCCCTGTGCCCTCATACACCATGGAGCCGTCAGAAGCAAGCCGGATGGTATTGGACCCGGATACATATACGGTCATGCCGTCGGTATTGTAAGCATTCTGCTGTGCTACCTCTGCATGCATGCCAAAGGCTTCCAGGAGGGTGTCCATGCCGTCTGCGCCGGTGTAGGTGCCGAAGGACACAACATCAAAGGCTGCACTGTCACAAAAGTACAGCAGATCGGGCGATACCGTGGAATCCTCTTCATCTGCAGCCAGCACACAGCCATTCGGATCAAATTGTTTTGCCGCTGCATCAAAGGCTTCCGTGTCCACGCTGGTCTGCGCACACCAGAGCTTTCCATTCCGGCTGTCACGAAAATACAGCGCAAAGCTATTGTTCTCCCCGCTGCACAGCACAGCGGTACCCAATGCACATTCCTCCAATGCATCGGTCACAGAACAGCCAAGCCAGCCTGCAAGGATATGTACAGGTATGCTGCCATCATATTCCATCAGCAGCAGATTACGTGTCAATGCGCTCCTGTAATCCTCCATACGGACGGCAGACGGCTCCGCGGCATGCTCCAATGCCTGCGCCCAAATATCTGCCGTAGCTTCATAGGCTTCTGCCAGCCCGTCTGTGTTGTATTCTACACCATATAATCCGCTGTCACTGCGGGCTGCAAACCGGATTGGCATAGCGCCCGCACTGTTATCGGTGCTGATTTCCTTGCGTGAAGAAAAAAATGTCTGCAGGGAAAAGCTGCTTTCCGGCAGCATCCGCGACCACAAAAGCCCGCACTGTACCGCCAGCGCTGCTACCAGTACGACGATCAGCAAAGAACGCAGCCCATCCCTGTGCTTCTGAAAAAAACGTTTCAAGCGGCGTTTTTTCCACACTTGGGGCGTTTTTTTTCGGTTCATACCTTCCTCCCGTCCACCGGATACAGCACCGCTGCAAAATCATCCGGCTCCAGTGCCACAAAAACAACCTCCAGCGTCTGTCCGTTCTGGTTCAGCCGTCCGCGCACCATGCTCTGGCTTTCCGTCGGCATCGGAACGTTATGAAAGGTTTTTTCAAAGGTCAGCTCTGCATCTTCATCAAAGGATACGCCCAGCAATGCTTCTGCCGCCTCATTGATTTCCAGAATTTTTCCATCCGTATGAAACCGGACATAGCCTTCCCGCAGAAATGGCAGAAGTGTGTTCAGTGCATCGCGGTCCGTTCTGTCCTTTTTCTTTTTCTTTTTTGCAGGTGCATACATCGCCGTTGCCATCGCTTCCCAGTCACCTGCCGGATACAAGGTGCTGTCATCGCTTTCCCGAATCTCACGCGCAGCCTGCATCGCCGAATCAGTAAAGGCGCCTGCAAAAATCCGGCTGAGTATGAGACACATGATCAGGCTGAGCACCAATGCCGCTGTCAAAAACAGAACCATATTTCCAAACATGGCATACATGGTACTGCCATCATCGGAAATATCCACAACCAATACCGCCTCACCCGTGACCGGAATCGCAACATCCATTTGGGAGGGCAGCAGGGAAAATGCATCACCAACCTCCCCATTCATGGCGGTGACAATATTGTCTGTCATAGCCGCGTCCTCTGCTCCGCCAACCAGTTCTCCCGTGGCGGCATCCCAGATGGAATAGTTGCGGTCCATGCCAAACCGGAGCTGCGCAGCATACGCTTCCAGAATCTGTTCCACATTATATGCCGCACTGTCCGCCGTGCCTGTCGCACTGTCATTCATTTCCGTCAGCAGGTCTACGGTCAGTACATCTGCCACTTCATCCTCAAACTGTGCACTGCTGTAGCGTGCCATGCCCAGCAGCAGGCATACGGATACAATTGCCATCACAGCCAGTGCTGTCAGCAGCAGGCTGGCTGTCATTTTCTTTTTCAGCGTTTTTTGCATTCTGATATCCCTTTCAGCTGCTGTTTACAGGCCCATCAGCAGCGCCTTGCCAACAGCTGCCACTGTCTTGGCGTCATGGATCTCGCAAGCTGCAATACGCTGGCACAATTCATCAAAAGGCATACGGACGATTTCGACAAATTCATCCTCATCCGGATGCACCTCGCCCTGTGTCAGATCTTTTGCGCAGAACAGGTGCAGCCGTTCATCCATGAACCCCGGAGACGGCCAAATTTCACCGAGAGAAATCATTTGCCCGGCCAGCAGCCCGGTTTCCTCGGACAGCTCACGTCTGCCGCATTCCAGTGCTTCCTCCGGCCCCCGGTCCATCTTTCCTGCCGGAATTTCCAGTGTGGTTGTCTCATACGGATAGCGGTACTGGCGCACCAGTGTCACTATGCGGTTTTCATCGATCGGCAGCACGCCGACGCCGCCCGGATGCTCACAAACCTCTCGCTTGCAGGGTTTGCCATTGGGGAGCAGCGCATCGTCCACACGCACCGTCATAATCCTTCCATGAAATTTATAATCACTTTTTACTTTCTTTTCTGTAAAATCCATAATAGGCTCCTTCCGCACAATCAATCGGTATATCATGCGGGACAGCACAGCACATCTTTTCTGCTGTTTGCGTCCGCTTAATCTTTCTTATTCTCAAGTATAAAATCAACCAGCAGCTTTGTCAAATTTGTTTGCCGGTATTTTCCCACATGCATGAATATTTTTTGTGTGAATCTTGAAATATTACATGTTTGCCCCAACGTCTTTGCCTCACACCGCTCATACCATGGGAATTTTATGAAAAAAGAGTCCGGCAAACCTGCCGGACTCCTGTCAAAAAACAAATTATTTTAATTCGAGGTATTTCTTCATCATGGTTGCCGCTTCTGCGCGGGTTGCTCCATCCCGCGGTTTCAGATATGTTTTGCCGCCGGATATACTTCCACTGATGATTCCCTTCTGTGTCGCCCAGAGCATACCATTCTTTGCCCATTGGGAAACACTGCTGCTGTCTGCAAAGCCGGTAAAGCTTCCGCTGACTGCCGGTTTCTTTTCGTAATTATGCAGTATAACGGCGAACTGCTCACGGGTTACCTTGTCCTCCGGCGCAAAGGTAGTTGTAGTTGTACCTGCTACAACATTGTTCTGATATGCCCAGAGAATAGCATTATAATACCATGTGCCTCTCTTGACATCCTGGAAAGGCATCGAACCGGTTACCTCTGGCTTCTTTTCTTTATTGTAGAGAATCTGTACCACCTGCGCACGGGTCAATGTGTCATTTGGCGAAAAAGTGTTGTCACTTGTACCGGACATCAGACCGTTATCGTATACATACTGGATATATGGCGCATACCATGCCGAAGCGTTTACATCCACAAAAACTTTTTCTACAGCTGTGCTGACAGTCACCTGGCAGGTTGCTGTCTTGCCGTTGTTGCTCGTCGCTGTAATGGTTGCTGTACCGGCTTTCACACCAGTTACCTTGCCGCTGGAGTCTACGGTTGCCACACTGGTATTGCTCGAGCTCCATGTCACGGTGTTCGTTGTGGCATTCGACGGGGTGATCGTCGCTGTCAGTGTCGACGTGCTTCCCG
>JAJPXP010000008.1 GCA_021205365.1 Clostridia bacterium | reverse complement strand
CATGAAAGGATGTTGTATGATAAAACAATACGGTTGAAATCATTGCATGATTCTATGCCAATCTAATAAGAAAGGATGAAAGCCAGATGAAATATCAGGATGCATTGGAAATATTGTCCCAAAGCGGATTGGGGGCCTTGATTCTTTCGGGGGAAGGCAGAATCTTATTGGTAAATGAAACAGGGGATTGCCTTCTTCATGGCAAGGGCGAGCTGACAGGAAAGTTTCTTTCTGAGCTTGCACTTCCGCTCTGTGTTGAAGCGCAAACACCGTTATATGCCAATATAGCCTTTGGGGAATATCTGAAGCGGTGCCCGTCACCGGATATTTCAGATTTGCCTGCGGGTACGCAGTTCGTTGTTTTTCGTGATGCGACCAACGATGTCCGCGTGGATATGCTGCTTAACATTGTCAATCAGATGAAAGAAGCCGTCATATTATGTGATGCCGATAGCCGGATTTTGCTTCAGAATGATGCGCATATGAAGATGGAGTCCATTGAAACCAGGGATGTTTGGGGAGAAAATGTTGCAAAGGTATATCATATGCGGGATAAAACCCAGCTGAATATTCCCGAGGTAATCCGGACCAGACGTCCAAAACTAAATCACCGGCAGTACTATACAACCCAATATGGTAAAGATATGGATGTCGTATCCAATAATTATCCTGTCATGGAAAACGGCCAGGTTTTAGGCGGCTTCAGTATCATGGAGGACTGGAGCACGATCAATGACCTGCATAAACAGATTGTGGAGCTGCGGGAAAAGCTGCGGTCACGAAATTCCTCCGGCAAGGGGAAAAGTGAGAACAATCTCAATGCAAGATACCACTTTGATGATATTATCCATATCAGTGCTGCCATGAACCGGGCAGTAACGCGCTGCAAGCAGGTCGCACAGACAGATTCCTCTGTTATGCTATATGGAGAGACTGGAACAGGTAAAGAACTGTTTGCCCAGAGTATCCATAATGCCAGCAGGCGTGCAGACGGACCGTTTCTGGCAATCAACTGTGCCGCTATTCCGGAAAACCTGTTGGAAAGCCTGCTTTTCGGCACGGAAAAGGGCGCTTACACTGGAGCAGAACGCAGACCAGGTCTGTTTGAGCAGGCGGATGGAGGGACTCTGCTGCTGGATGAGATCAACTCCATGAATATCAGTTTACAGGCAAAGCTCCTGCGGGTACTGCAGGACGGTGTCGTGCGGCGGGTTGGAGGCGCATCGGAAATTCAGGTCAATGTCCGTGTTCTGTCCAATACCAATATTCCACCGTATCAGGCGATTGAAGAAAATAAGCTGCGTAGAGACTTATTTTACCGACTTGGTGTTGTAAATATTAATATTCCGCCGCTTCGGGAACGAAAAGAAGACATTCCAATCCTTGCGAAGACCTTTGTCATGCAGTGCAATAAAAAGATCGTACGGAATGTACGGGATGTGGATCAGAACGCGCTGGAACGTTTCTACGCGTATGAATGGCCCGGAAATGTTAGAGAATTGCAGCACGCCATCGAACATGCCATGAATATTCTGCCCGATGATCAATGTGTAATTACACCGGAATATCTGCCGGAACATATTTTCCATGCATATCATCCCAAACCGGTTTCTCATACAGAGAAAGCGGTTCAGACACTACAAAAAACAAAAACTGCGTCTCTGAATCATACCATCCACGGTATTGAATACAGTACCATCTGCAGTGTCCTGCGGGAAACCGGAGGGAATATATCAGAATCAGCGAGAATACTCCAGATGAGCCGTCAAAATCTACAGTATCGTATTAAGCGATATAAAATTGACATGGACAGGTTCCGGGGAAAAACAGAAAACAAATAGAATCGTCCCCCTGAAAAGGGGGCTTGTTTTCTTTATTCAGAATGGAATCAGAACCCCAGATCTTCTCCGATCAGAATCAACTCGCAGCGTTCATGGGAACGCATTGGACCCTGATGAATGACAATTGCGCGGCAGATGCTGTTTGGTGCCTTGCAGTGGTAACATTTTTCGCCGCCGCCTGCAACACAAGCTGGAATCGGCTCATCGCCGGAAATACAGACAGCACCGGAATCGGAATTGCCGAACAGACGCATTGCATTGCGCGGTGCTGCAATATTTTGTGCGCGGTCAATGGCTGCGGATAAATCCGGCATTACCTTGTTGATGCCACAGACGAAGAAGACTTCCTTCGGACCGTACAATGTGGCGGAAACACGATTACCTGCACCGTCAATATTGACGATTTCACCTGTTTCGGAAACAGCATTTGCAGAGGTGATATATACTTCTGAGGTTTGTACGTATCCGTCACCCTTCCAATGCCAATGGACATCTGCATGGCTTTGCAATGTTTCGTATGCACCGAGCTGTTCTAATGTGATAGAACCGCCGAAGGAAACAGATTTACCGGCAGTCTGTTCAGCCAGATAAGCTGCAGCATCCCTGCCGATTTCGAAATACTGAACGGAAAAACCGCGGTTTTCAAAAATAGTTTTGATACGTTTGAAATCCATACATGCCAGCTCCTTTCAGCAAAAACATGTGAATATTGGATATGTGGGTGGATCACACAAGGTGACCCACCCACTTTTTTATAGGAAGATGATAGTTCTATTACGTTATTACTTTGCCATTTCCTGATAGCTTGCGAAACGATCTTTAGCATCCTGCTCCGCCTTGGTGTACAGAGCCTCTGCCTTTTCCGGGAAGGACAGCTGCAGGGATGCATAACGGTTCTGACCCTTGATGAACTTCTGGAAATCGCCGTCCGGTTCCTTGGTGTAATCCAGGATGAACGGATTCTTGCCTGCTTCCTTCAGATCCGGGTTGTAACGGTACAGCTGCCAGTAACCGGACTGTACAGCGTCCTTTTCAGCCTGCTGGGACAGACCCATGCCACGCTTCATGCCATGCTCAATGCACGGGCAGTAGCAGATAACAAGAGACGGGCCATTGTAAGCTTCTGCCTCACGGATTGCCTTGAGGGTTTGTGCCTGGTCTGCGCCCATAGCAACCTGGGCAACATAGACATAGCCATAGCTCATTGCCATCAGACCGAGGTCCTTTTTCTTGGTAGCCTTGCCGCCTGCAGAGAACTTGGCGATTGCACCAGTTGCAGTGGACTTGGAAGCTTGGCCACCGGTGTTGGAGTAGACTTCCGTATCCAGAACCAGAACATTGATATCCTTGCCAGATGCCAGAACATGATCCAGGCCTCCGTAACCGATGTCGTAAGCCCAGCCGTCGCCGCCGAATGCCCACACGCTCTTCTTGGTCAGGTATTCCTTGTTCTGACGGATAAATGTAGCTTCTTCACAGGTCTCGTTTTCAAGCGCTGCCAACAGTGCGTCACTGACTTCACGGGACTCATCAGCGATGTTGCCCTTTTCCAGATATGCCTTTGCAGCATCAACTGCAATGCCGTTCTCAATCAGCTTTTCTGCTGCAGCGACAACCTGAGACTTTACAGCTTCCTGACCGAGCAGATAACCGTAAGCGTATTCTGCATTGTCCTCAAACAGAGACATTGCCCAAGCCGGACCGTAGCCCTTCTTGTCTGTGGTATACGGAGAAGACGGAGTAGAACCGCCATAAGCAGAAGAGCAGCCGGAAGCGTTTGCAACATACATACGGTCGCCAAACAGCTGTGTAACCAGCTTGATGTACGGAGTCTCGCCACAGCCTGCGCATGCGCCGGAGAATTCGAAGTACGGCTTAGTAAACTGGGAATTCTTAACAGACTTGGCATTGGCAGCATCCTTCTTGATGGAAACCTCTTCCACAGCGTAGGTCCAGTTTGGAGCTTCCTTGAGCTGGATGGAAAGCGGAGTCATAGACAGAGCCTGATTAGCACTCATTGGGCATACATTGACACAGCTGCCACAGCCGGTGCAGTCATATGGGGAAACCTGCATACGGAACTGATACTTGTCCAGTCCGGCACCCTTTGCCTTGACGGTGGTAAAGCCTTCCGGAGCGGCCGCAGCTTCTGCTTCGTCCAGCAGGATCGGGCGGATTGCAGCATGTGGGCAGACATATGCACACTGGTTACACTGGATGCAGGCATCCGGCGCCCAGAATGGAACTTCCACAGCGGCACCGCGCTTCTCGTACTGGGATGTGCCAGCCGGCCAGGTGCCATCTTCCAGACCATACTTCATCATCTGGCCTACGGTCAGGTCATTGCCTTCCTGACGGTTCATCGGAGCTACAATTTCCTTAATGAATTCCGGAACATTCTCTTCCTTCGGTGCATCTTCAGCAGTAGCCCAGGATGCCGGGATTTCTACTTCTACCAGTTCATTGATACCGTGGTCGATAGAAGCGTTGTTCATATCAACAACTGCCTGACCCTTCTTCTTAAAGTAGCTCTTGTAGATAGCTTCCTTCATTTCGGTGACAGCCTGATCGATTGGAATAACGCCGGTCAGCTTGAAGAAGGATGCCTGCAGGATGGTGTTGGTACGGTTGCCAAGACCAAGGCCGCGGGCGATATCAATTGCGTTGATGATATAGAACTTCGCGTTCTTAGCAGCCAGGGCACGCTTCATGGTAGCCGGCAGTTTTTCATCCAGCTGTTCCTTGGTCCACTGACAGTTCAGCAGGAACGTGCCGCCTTCCTTCAGTCCGGCAACCATGTCATACTGATTAACATAAGACGGATTGTGGCATGCAACAAAGTCGGCAGAGGTTACCAGATACGGGGAACGGATCGGATTCTTACCGAAACGCAGATGAGACTGCGTCAGACCGCCGGACTTTTTGGAATCATATACAAAGTAAGCCTGACAATATAGATCGGTTGCATGACCGATGATCTTGATGGAGTTCTTGTTAGCACCAACAGTGCCATCAGAGCCCATGCCCCAGAACTCAGCACTGGTCAGACCCTCGGAGGAGAGCTGCGGCTCCGGCAGGATCGGCAGGGAGGTGTTGGTAACATCATCGACAATGCCGATGGTGAAGTTATTTTTCGGTGTATCCTGTTTCAGGTTTTCATATACAGCAATAATCTGGCCTGGCGTGGTGTCCTTGGAAGACAGGCCATAGCGGCCGCCAACGATCGGCAGATTGCTGCCCATTTCCTTGAAGATGGAGCATACATCCTGATACAGCGGTTCGCCCATAGCGCCCGGCTCCTTGGTGCGGTCCAGAACAGCAATTTTCTTGGTAGTTGCCGGAAGAGCCTTTAAGAAGTGTTCAGCAGAGAACGGACGGTACAGATGAACATTAATCATACCAACCTTCTCGCCCTTGGACATCAGGTAGTCAACAGCTTCTGTAGCGGTTTCAGCAGCAGAGCCCATTAAAATGATAACATATTCTGCATCCTCTGCGCCATAGTAATCAAACAATTTGTGCGGGCGGCCAGTGATCTTGCCAACCTCTTCCATGTAGTGCTCAACAGCTGCCGGGATTGCGGAAACCTTGGTATTACATGCTTCACGGCACTGGAAGAAGATGTCCGGGTTTACAGTGGTGCCGCGGGTGGACGGATGTTCCGGATTGAGTGCATGCTTGCGGAACGCCTTGAGGGATTCCATATTCACCAGCGGACGCAGGTCTTCATAGTCAAGAGCCTCAATCTTCTGGATTTCGTGGGAAGTACGGAAACCGTCGAAGAAGTGCATCATAGCCATGCGCTGGTCGATTGCAGTGAGGTGGGCAACAGCGCCCAGATCCATAACTTCCTGAGGGGAAGAGGACGCCAGCATTGCGAAACCAGTGTTGCGGCATGCCATGACATCGGAGTGGTCGCCGAAGATGGAAAGTGCATGGGCAGAAAGGGTACGCGCAGAAACATGGAATACACCCGGCAGCATTTCGCCCGCGATTTTGTACATGTTCGGGATCATCAGCAGCAGGCCCTGAGATGCAGTGTAAGTCGTGGTCAGAGCACCGGACTGCAGGGAGCCGTGAACGGTACCGGCAGCGCCGCCTTCGGACTGCATTTCAACGACGTGCACCGGTTGACCAAAGATGTTTTTCTTGCCGTTAGCTGCCCAGTCGTCTACGTGCTCAGCCATCGGAGAGGACGGCGTGATCGGGAAGATACCCGCAACTTCGGTGAATGCGTAGGAAATATACGCAGCCGCCTGATTGCCGTCCATGATTTCAATTTTTTTAGCCATACAATTCATCCTCCTTAAAAATTGCTTGCCGTGTTTGAACAACACCATATGAAGTGAAACAGGACAAAGAATAGAATTAACTGACTTAAATTCATTGACTTTCAGTCAATGTTTTATTGACTGCAATTATAATCAAACAGGTACAGAATGTCAACGAGGAATTTATAATTTCTACAAAGCAAACAAAAATGCCCGGCACAAAATGTGCAAACCCCACAATTTGCATGCATATACTATTAATTGCATGCAAAAATGTAGTTGACCGGAAGTCAGTTTTGCTGTATACTGTATTGTACTAAATTGATAATACCCTGAAGAGATGCTGTGCAGGATACTGTTGCATACGTCTGCATTCCACATGGGAAAGGAGAAAATGGCTATCAGCTCGCAAAGTGAAATTGCTTACCAGCAGATAAAAAATATGATTCTGCAGATGGAACTGCTTCCTGGAAAGCGTATTCCGGAACTTCAAATTGCAGCAAAACTTTCTATCAGCAGAACACCTATTCATGATGCACTCCGGCGGCTTGCCGGTGAAGGGCTTGTAACCATCGGTCCGCGCAGAGGTGCATTTGTGGCATCCTTTACGGACGAGGAAATCAAGCAGATCGGCGCAGTCCGTTTGGCGCAGGATATTCTTTCCGCCCAGATGGCTTCGTATTATGGCAGCGCTTCTGCGTTTGACCACCTCTACCATCTGGCATGCCTGTGTGAGGATGCGGCGGCCAGCGGAGATATTTACAAACGGATTCAGCTGGATAAGGATTTCCATCTGGAGATTGCGAGGATATCCGGCAATCCGCGTCTGGTTGACCTGCAGTATGCGATTTATCAGCAGATTCATTTGATACAAATTTCCAAATATACAGATATTGAAAGCAGCCTGATTCAGATTCATCACCACAAGCCGATTGTCGAGGCAATCCGTGGCGGTAATATGAAAGAGGCAAAGTGCCTGCTATGCCAGCATGTCAAGGACTTTCATCATGTGGATGATTATCTGCTGAATTGTTATATGGGGGAGTGAGGAGCCGGAAAGATATATCATGGAGAAACGTGGCAAGTGTATACTTTTGATGCGGTTGAAATGTTTGGGCATGCAAATGAAATGCAATATATGAAAATGAAATGAGAAGAAAGCGTGGGGAGAACATGATAGTAAAACAAAATACGGAAACCAATGAAAAAAAGAAAAAGGTCAGGCTGACCAAACGGCAGCTCCAGGCAATGGAGACAAAAAATAAGATTTATCTTGCAGCAGTCAGGGAAATCAATGAAAAAGGATTTAACAATGTCAATATTGAGGACATCACCACGGCGGCCAAGGTAGCAAAGGGAACCTTTTATACACACTTTGAGTCCAAGGAAGCCATTATTGCGTATACCTTTGAGCAGTCAGACCAGATTTATGAGCAAGCAATCAAACGGGTTGAGGGAAAAAGCTTTCTGTATATGGCAACTTATTTTGTACGTTTCTGTTATACGGAATATGAAAAGCGAGGCAAAGGCATTATCAAGGCGATGATTTCCAATTACTTCAATTTTCCGGGCAAAAACTTTTACAGCCATGACCGGGTTCTGTACCAGTGCCTGATGAAGATTGCGGAAGACGGCAAACAGCAGCAGGTGTTGGATGCGTCGCTTCCGACGGAGTACTATGCTGATATCCTGCTTTCTACCATGGTCGGCGTTGAGGTCATGTGGTGCTTTGACGACCAGGAAAGAAGTCTGGCAGATATGATTGAGGAGATTATCCGTATTACAGCGCTGGGTCTGATGAAGTGATATCCTGAGGGGGATACAGCGGTTCTGTATGTCAATACATTTCAAAAAGGAAAATAAAAAGATGGGTCTCTGGACAAAGCGGAAAAGTTTGTCCAGAGACCTTTTTTTGCCAAATTTAATATTTTTGTGGTTCTAAAAATAGAATGTTAGTTGATATGCACAATTACATCAAAATTATTTTGGTAAAATTGGTGTATTTACAAATTGTAGTGCGGGATATATAATGACCTCAGGTCAATGACTAAGAGTCATCGAATAAAAGTCAACATAGTATAGTAACAAAGCCGGAAAACCGGCACGAGATTAAAGGAGGACCACAAAATGGCAGATGTAAGTTATTTAAAGGATATGCCGATCGCAGTCCTGGGCGGCGGCGCTGTTGGCAAGACCATGGCTGCTGACTGTGCGCTGGCAGGCAAGGAAGTTCGTATCTGGGATTCCCCGGCATTTGCAAAGAGAAACTTCGTCAATATTGAGAAGACTGGTATCACGCTGAGCGGTAACCAGTTCAGCTTCTTCGGCTATCAGCGCAGAGGTATCGCAAAGGTTGCGCTGGCTACCGATGACATGGCAAAGGCAGTTAAGGGCGCAGGCATCATCATTGTTGCTACTGTTGCTCTGGCTCATGAGAACCTGTTCCGTGAACTGATCCCGCTGCTGGAGGATGGCCAGATTATCCACATTCTGCCGGATAACTGCGGTACCTTTATCTGCCGCAAGCTGATGCGTGAGATGGGCTGCACCAAGGATGTCGTTGTAGGTGCTTGGTACACTGCTCCGTATGGCATCCGTGTAGTACGCCGCGGAGGTGTTGTTACCAACGAGTGCAAGGTTGAAGACCGCATTACCACCATCCGTGGCTGTGCTCTGCCGACCAAGGACAACGACAAGTTCATGGCTTCTGCTTTCTATATCCCGGCATTTGATGCAATCATCGACGCTGAGGGCGAAGTTAGCATCTCCAAGAAGGGCGAAGAGTTCCATCATGGTTTCGTAGAGGGCAACACGGTTCTCGACATCAACTTGTCCAACGTAAACCCGGTTATCCATGTTCCGGGCACTGTATTGGCAGTTTCCACCATGCAGAACTTTGACACTGTTCTGGGCAAGAATAAGGCTGACTATTCTCTGTACGCATTCGGCGCATGCCCGGCAATCGCTGAGGTTCAGGCTAAGTTCTGGGAGGAAGAAAAGGCACTGGCTAAGGCTATGGAGGTTGGTCTGTGCACCGTTAACTATGAGGACTTCTTCTCCCGTACCACCATGTACGGCAAGGAATACATGGGTCCGGACTTCGCTGTACCGTACGAAGAGAACTACCAGAACTTCTGGGGCGACGGTCCGTTCGATCTGGAGAACCGTTACATCACCGAGGACGTTCCGGTTGGATGCTATCTGATGAGCCAGCTCGGCAAGAAGTACAATGTTGCAACGCCGATCATCGATTCCATGATCCTGCTGGCAAGCACCATGCTGAAGCGCGATCTGGCAGGCGAGTCCAAGTATACTCTGGATTACCTCGAAATCGATCATATGACCCACGAGCAGCTGCAGAAGTATCTGCGTGAGGGCGAATTTACCCCGAAGGCATAAGAGCGTATCTCTTATATAGGAATTAAAGTATGTACGACAGCCAAAGAGTGAACCAGCAATTGCTCTTTGGCTGCATGAAAACATATTTCATTTTAGTTTGTATTGCATACGGCTTTTTGGACAGTCATTTTATTATCCTGATTTCTGGCACAACCGAAGTGTCCGTATGTATGCTGCACAATAAACCATCTATATACAAAACCTGCCGTGTGCTGCATCCAGCATAAGTGTGGCATACGGTTTCTGAAACAGAAAATTTCGTAAAAATATAATCAAAAACCAACAATCTTTATTTACATCAAGCACATGGCAGTATTACTGCCAAATAATACGAATCAGCTTCAACAAACCACCTATCTCAGGCGTTCTGCGGAATGTAATGGATTTACATTCCGCAGATTCTTTTAGGATGCAAAAAAGTGCAAAATTTTTTACTAAAATGCAAAGTATTTTGCATATGTGCAAAAAAATATGCAGGTGAATTTTGCGTAATAAAAGAATGAATCCTGTCGGTAGTTATAAGAATTTTGTGAAATTGTCATAGATTTATTTTAGATCAGTTGTTCATAATTTCTAAATTTTTTGTGATTTGTGACAAAAAAATTGAGATAGATCAATCGAAGTGCACAAACCATGTTCCATTTTTTGGTATTGTTCAAAATTTGTTGTCGAAGTGCACAAACGATAAGGCTGTGTTTCTGGCAAATGACACAAAACTTAGCCGGATTTTGAAAAAATATGAAGAAAATGAAAAAATGGCATGGCAGTTGCTTCTTAATATAGCAAATGCAAAGAAACAGTGTCGGCTGTTTCTCAAATGGTTCGATTAGAAGATCAACAGTATTGATAAGGAGGATATCACAATGGCAAAAAAGTACATGGAACGTATTGAAGCGCTGCGTCAGCAGTATCTGAATACCCGCGTTGAGATGGATGTCTACAACGCAAAGTATCTCACTGAGGGATTCAAGGAAACCGAAGGCGAGCCATGGATCATCCAGAAGGCAACTGCTTACTACAATGTATGTGCAAAGAAGGATATCTACATTCAGGACAATGAGCTGCTGGTCGGCGGCGTGGGCTTCAAGCCGCGTGCAGGTCTGCTGTGTGCAGACAGCTGCGCAGGCATCATCGCGGATGAGCTGGATACCATTTCCACCCGCGCGTATGATCCCTTTTATCTGAGCGAAGAAGGCAAAAAGGTTTACACCGAGGAAGTACAGGATTACTGGAAGGATAAGTGTCTGCTCGACCGCTGGAAGAAGATGACGCCGAAGGATATGCAGACCATGAAAGATAATGGCGCTATCTTTATCGACCGTAAGGCTGTTCGCGGTTACGGCGAAACCACTGTTGACTGGAGAATGATTATTTCGAAGGGCCTCGGCGCAATCAAGAAGGAAGCGGAAGAAAAGCTGGCTGGTCTGGATGATTCGGTTCCAGGTGATCTGGAGAAGAGCTTTTTCTATAGAGCAGAAATCATTGCAGCTGACGCTGTTATCCTGCTGGCAAACCGCCATGCAGATTTGGCTGAAAAGATGGCAGCTGCATGCGAAGATGAGACCCGCAAGGCAGAACTTCTGAAGATCGCAGAAGTAAACCGCCGTGTACCGGAGCATCCGGCACGCAATCTTTACGAAGCAATGCAGTCCCTGCTGACATATGAATATGCATGCTTCATGGAACAGAATGCTTCCTCCTACAACATTGGCCGCCTGGATCAGTATTTCTATCCGTACTACAAGGCTGACAAGGAAGCTGGCATGATTACCGATGACGATGCACAGGAGCTGTTTGACTGCTTGTGGATCAAGATTGCGGAAATGTCCCTGTTCCAGGATGAGATCACTGCACAGTATGCTGCTGGCTACTGCATCACCGTACAGACCAGCTGCGGCGGCATCGACCAGTATGGAAATGATGCAACCAATGAACTGTCCTATATGATGATTCAGGCAACCATGGATGTTAAGTTCAAGGAACCGAACATGTCGGTTACCTACAGCATGTCCAAGAATCCGGATTCCCTGCTGCATAAGGCAGTAGAGGCTATCGGCATGGGTCTGACAATGCCGGCTATTTATTCCAACGATGTCGGTATTCGTATGATTCTGAACAAGGGTATCCCGCTCAGTGAGGCATGGGACTGGAATCCGTGCGGCTGTGTAGAAACCAATGTTTCCGGCAAGCTAAAGGAATACACCGATATCGCTGATATCAACATGGGCGCTATGGTCGAGTTTGCGCTCAATGACGGCAAGAGCCGTATTACTGGCGAACAGGTTTCTGTTTCCACCGGCGATCCGCGTAATTTCAAGACCTTTGATGACTTTTTCCGCGCAGTCAAGGCACATATCGATTATGCAGTCGACGTTATCACCTCTGGCAACCAGCTGCTGGATTACCTGTCTATGAACTATCGCCCGGTTCCAGTACTGTCCATGGGCTTCCCGCACACGATGGAAGTCGGCAAGGACTACAGCCAGCCGGGTGGCGCAAAGTACTCCGTAGGTGGCGGCGTTATCACCGTAGGCCAGGCAGATATTGTCAACTCTGTTGCAGCTGTCAAGTATCTGGTATATGACGAAAAGAAGTGCACCATGGATGAGCTGATTAAGGCGCTGGATGCTGATTTCGTAGGCTATGAGGATATCCAGAAGATGTGTCTGGATGCTCCGAAGTATGGCAACGACGACGAGCGTGCGGACTTCTGTGTAGGCGAAATCTTCTCTCATGTTGTCGACCAGTTCGAGACATATGATACCCTGTTCGGCAAGATGACTTGCGGTATGCTGCCAGTATCCGGTAACACCCCGATTGGTCAGTGGGTAGGCGCACTGCCGTCCGGCCGCAAGGCAGGCACTCCGCTGACGGATGGTATTGGCGCTACTGGTGGTACCGATGTCAATGGCCCGACAGCTCTGCTGAAATCCGTATCCCGTATCCCGCATGCTCGTTACACGCAGGGCACCCAGCTCAACATGAAGTTCGAGCCGGAAATGCTGAAGGGTGAAGCTGGTATCATGCAGGGTATGAACATGCTGAAAACCATGACTACGCTGGATGTATACCATGCACAGATCAACTGCGTTGACCGTGAGACGCTGGAAGACGCGCAGAAGCATCCGGAAGATCATAGAGATCTGCTGATTCGTGTTGCTGGCTATACTGCATTCTTCGTAGAACTCAGCAAGGAAACACAGAATGAAATCATCGGACGTACGGAGATCAACAACTGGGCGCCGACCGGCTGTGGCTGCTGAGAGTAGAACATCAAACGAACGATAACTATATTTCATAGATAACTCAAGGAGGCAGAATGCAATGAGTGTTCCGCAAATTTACGACAAAGACAGACAGGGAATGGTTTTACGGATTGAACGGTCTTCCATCCATGACGGCCCCGGCCTTCGCACCGTTGTATTTTTGAAGGGATGCCCATTGCGCTGCCAGTGGTGTTCTACGCCGGAGAGCCAGTCCTTTGAAGTAGAGAAAACCGCGGAAAATACGTATGGTACACTGATGACAGTAGAGGAAGTTATGAAGGAGCTTCGGAAGGATTCCCTGTTCTTTTTCATCTCTACCGGCGGCATCACACTCTCTGGCGGTGAAATTATGGCACAGCCAGAATTTGCGAAAGCCATTCTGAAAAACAGCAGGAAGGAATGTATGCACACTGCGATTGAGACCAGTTTCTTTGCGCAGTGGGAAACGATTGAAGAAATCCTGCCGTATGTCAATCTTGCGTTTGTTGATATGAAGTTTTTCAGCAGTGATCTGCATAAGAAATATTGCGGTGTTGATAATAGCCTGATTCTGGAGAACCTGTTGAAGACCAATGAGTCAGATGCACGTTTCCAGCTGGCGATCCGTACCCCGGTTATTCCGGGAATCAACAATTCCGAGGAAGAACTGCGGAAGATCGGCCAATTCTGTACGAAGTTGAAGAAACTCAGCTACTTCCAGCTGTTGCCATATCACAAGTTGGGAATGGCTACTTATGGGAAGCTTGGCAGGCCGTATCTGCTGGGTGATGTTGCATCTCCAACTGCTGAGCAAATGGATCACTACGCAAACATCATGAAAGAGTACGTTGAGAATACAATTTATTAAGATATCCGGTTTGGAATCACAATAGTTTTTGGGAAAATATGTTGCTGTGATTGAAGACACCCTCTGTGTCTGGGCGGAAATGCAGAAGCGTTGAACGGCTGTGGCATATGGTGTCTGTCACAATATTGGTATGTGTGAAGAGAGAAAATGAGGATGGTGGAATTTTATGAATCAGAAGGTTAATATTCAGCTTTATCATGAATGCAAAGGGCAGCATGCGCATGACTTTCCACAGATTCTCGTTCCGCTGCAGGAACCCATGAAGATTTGTGTAGGGAATATGGAATATGAGGTTACTCCGCAAGAGCTTTGTTTTATTCCGACAGATATGCTGCATGAGTGCAATTATTATGGAAAATTGTTGGCAATCAACCTTTCTGTGGACATGTCGGACAGCGGCGAAATCGTTATGATCTCCAATCCGCTGATTATCTCCATGCGGGGGCAGATCGTGCAGCTGGTAGACCTGATTCAGGCAGAGCTGAAACAGAATCCGGACAGCACAGCTGTCAGCCATCTGTATAAGTATCTGTATAGTAAGATTATGGAAAACTGTGCGGCGCCATCAATCCAATATATCAATGAATACTATCACCTGCCGATCACAGTCGATCAGCTGGCTAAAATTGAAAATTATAATGTTACCTATTACTGTGACTGGTTTAAGCAGCAGACCGGACTTTCTCCGAGCTTTTACCTGCGCAATACGAGGATTAAGCGGGCAAAGGAGCTGCTGGTCAATACCAGTTTCAGTGTAATGGAGATTGCAGTTATGGTGGGTTACAGCAGTAATTCTACCTTTACGCGGGCATTCCATAACGTAACTGGCATGACTCCAAAGGCATACCGGGAATGCCCCTGTTTTAAAAAAGAGGTAAAGATTATTTGATTATATAGAGAATATATAATGCATACATTCAATTGTTCAAAGAAAAGAGGAAACATATTATGATGACAAAAGAACAGTACATCGAATCTCTGCGGAAACTGAACATGAAGCTGTACCGGTTTGGTCAGCAGATTGAGAACATTGTAGACGATC
>JAJPXP010000056.1 GCA_021205365.1 Clostridia bacterium | reverse complement strand
ATTATTCTATTATTGTTGACAATATTTGCAATAAGTGATACTATAAGCGCAAGATGTATTCAATTTCATCTAATTTTCTCCTATTCCACTTCTTGTCTTACATAAGTGTCCGGAAAGCAGTCATAGCTTGTACATTTATGTATATGTGGACTCAACTCTCTCTCTCGCTAAAAAGCAGTCAACCATTTGGTTGACCGCTTTTTGGTACGATTTTCATCAAGAGGTTAAACTATGTCTAAGAGTAACAAAAATCTGACACAGCCACTTTATGACACACTGCTCCAGCGCATCATGCAAGGAGAATTTTCCGCTGGTGATCGCATTTCAGAAAACAAAATTGCAGCCCAGTTTTCCGTGAGCCGGACTGTGGTACACACAGCACTGCTTCGGCTGGAGCAAGACGGGCTGCTTAAAATGATACCGCGTAGCAGCCCTCAAATTGCGACCTATTCTGCTGACGCCATCAAAGATATCGGTACAATCCGCGTTGCAATCGACTCACTGGCAGTCAAACTCGCCATGCTTTATGGAAGCCAGGCTGATTTTCTTGAATTAGAAAAATTCGCGAAAGAGTGTCAACATGGAATGCAGATGCACGACGAGTATCTACAGCACACTGCAGACAGTAAATTTCATCTTCATATTGCCAAAATCAGTCAAAGTAATCTGTTATTTCAATTTCAAAATGATTTATACCTGCGTGTCAACTTCATCCTTCTGACGCATCATGACGCCATACAAAACCGTTCGGTGCACGTCCAGGATCACTTTGACCTTATCCAGGCTATGCTGCAGCGTGATGAACGCCGGGCTCAGGAAATTATTACCCGTCATCTCGTTTCGTTCTATAATTTAGAGGAAACATATCCCCCGCACTTTTTCTCCAGATATTCCTCCCCGGACTTCTAAATAGCTTCCAAAATGCGTCTGTTTCCCTCTGCACACATCATCGGCAATATCTCCGTTCTTTTTATATCCGCGGCTGTGTGCATATTCTCTCCGGCATCGCCTCTTTCCCCGATCCGTATACATTGCTATATTTCAAATATCTAAATATTTCATGGTTTTCTTCTCCACGCGTAGATCACGAATATCTTGCGTGGAGTTTTTCTACACAACGCTGCACAGAGAGCCGCATGTGACACCAGGCTGCCAAATGACAATAAAAATCATCCTCACATCTTGCGTATTTCGTTATTTTGACGCTGTACTGTACCATTCTAAACAAAATTGTATTATATTTTTTAGATATATTGTTTTTTTTGAAATTGTATACTTTTCTTTTTAATTGTTGTGTGTTATATTGTTAACATATCAAAATAATGAAAGGAGGGATCGGAATGCCAAAACGCAGTGTTAACCTCAGCGAGCCGGCATACAACCATCTTCTGAATCTTATTATGACAAAACAGCTGATGCCAGGCGACCGTATTCCCGAAACCCGAATTGCAAAAGAATTTAATATAAGCCGGACGCCTGTCCGCGACGCCATGCGCCAGTTATGTAACGATGGGCTGATTGAAATTTTCCCAAACCGATTTGCCCAGGTACGTGTCTTTTCGCCCGAAGATATCCGTGAAATTGGTACCGTCCGTGTCGCATTGGATACGCTGTCAATCAAATTAGCGAACCTCTACGGAAGCCATGCTGACTTTTTACGCCTTCAGGCATTGGCTACACAATGCAGCGAGGCATTCACGGAAGGACATGACCGGGTCCGCCTTTCCAGCGACAGCGAATTTCATCTGGAGCTGTCACGCATAGCGGGCAACGAGCTGCTATTCAAATTCCAAAAGGAGCTTCAGCTGCGCATACAGTTTATCCAGCTACATCATCCAACTGTTTTGGAAAACGAGTTGCTTCACATCCAGCAGCATCATGAAATCGTAAAGGCCCTTATGGACCACGACGAAAAGCTTGCGGAAACGTTAATTTGCAATCATCTGAAATCATTCTATAATCTTGAAAACGATTATCCGGAAAATTTCTTCCCCATAACACTCTAACAAAAACAGATCCGACCAGTCGGATCTGTTTTTTGTATAATCTGCTAAAAATAAAATTTTATTTTATATATTGTCGACAATTATTAAATATATAGTTCTATTCTTATTGACAGTATTCCATTCTATGTGTATAATATACTCATTAAATGTAACATGCATGGTTCCAGCACTGCCATCAATGACAATAGGAGGCGTATACTATGGATCTAAAGCTGATGGGAAAACTTGCTCTGGTAACGGGTTCTTCTGCCGGTATTGGCAAAGGCATTGCAAAGAGCCTGCTGCAAGAAGGTGCAATTGTTATCATAAATGGCCGCAGCAAGACCTCTTTGCAAAAGACTGCGGACGAGCTGTCCCAGTTCGGTAAATGTTATATGGCAGTTGGTGATCTCAGCACTGCAGAAGGCGCCAAAGCGGTAACCGATGCTGTCGACGCAATCGGTGAGTTGGACATCCTCGTAAACAATCTCGGCGCTTACAAAGGAACGCCATTTGCAGAAATTACCGATGAAGAATGGGATTGGATGCTGCAAGTCAATCTGTATTCTCAGATTCGTATGTGCCGCCATTTTCTGCCCAAAATGCTCGCCCGGAACAGTGGACGAATGGTTCTAATCGCCAGCGAATGCGGCATGAAGCCTCTGACAGATATGGTTCATTACAGTGTTGCCAAAACAGCTATTATCGGTCTGGCCCGTGCTTTGGCCGAGATGACCAAGGGAACAAAGGTTGCCGTAAACTCGCTTCTGCCGGGTCTGACCTGGACAGAAAACACCGCTGCCTATCAAACTGACCGCGCAAAACGCGAAGGAAAGGATCTCGATCAGGCAATCAAGGACTATTTTGTAACCTATGAGCCTACCCAGCTTCTTCAGCGTATCACCACAGTGGAAGAAATTGCTTCGACAGTCACTTATTACTGCTCTGAAGTATCCGCTGCTACGAATGGTGCAACCATTCGTGCGGAGGGCGGCCTGATCCGCTGCATTTAAACAGGTATTATCCTCTTATATTTTTCTTTATTCTATGTGGCCGGGATGGCTCTAAAATCCCGGTCACATATTTTTTCCTCTTGCCGGAACAAAACGCAAATTCCATGCTTGTCCTGTTTCCGGTTTGCCCGCAAATTTGTTCTTATGCAGGCGCAGCAGAGCAGAAAGCACGACTATCCTACGACAACCTGCTGCGGCTGATTGACGATCCCGAGGTACGTGACCCGATCAAATTCCTGCGGGAACGTGAAATCGTGCATTTCCAGCGTTTCGGCGAAGCCTTGCGGGATGTACAGGAAAATCTGGATTCGAAAAATTATTATGCTTACAATCCATCCTTCGATACCTGCTGTACCAAGAAGAAATAACCGGATATCCGGCACGCTCCTACCGTGCCGGATATTCCTGTACATAGAGAAAAACACCTGGCAGATAACTCTGCCAGGTGTTTTTCATGTATCAATATTGGCTAAGAAAAATTAATCCCTCGGCATGGTCTTGCCCTTACCAACGGACATTGCATACGGTGCATTGACGACAGCATTTACATATGTCTTTGCAAGTTTCTTGAAGAAATTCATAACAATTACCTCTTTTTTTAATCAAAAATAAGTCTTTTATCCGGGATGCATTTTGCAGGAAAATTTCCCCTTCCCTGCATTATGTTATTCCCTTTTCCTGCGATTATAATACTGTAAAGTTGACCGAGAGTCTAGTGAAATGCTGTACAAAATAAATAATTTTTGTATATGATATTTGTGTATATTATCTTTATAGGTATCCTATTTTGGGCAGCTTGTTCAAATTAAGTTTGATTTTCTTATGCAATGATACACTGCATGCTTTCGTCATTTTCCAGTATGTTTTCATCGTGAAGATATGATATCTGCGGAATCCATATGTTATTTCCTGCATCATTTTGTTGGATGCAGGACACTGGTAAAAAGCCGGAGCCGGCAAAGCATCCCCCTGCCCTGCCGGCTTCCAAAATAAAATGTTGTGTTTTTATCTCGCGGATTTTCTGCTGCGGAAATCCTTCTCAATACGGGATTTCCAGTCTGCACGCATCGGTGCTGCACAGGTGCGTACATGGGTAATAGCTTCGCTGACTACCTCATAGTTCAGCTGTGTGCCCAAGCTGTCTGCATGGTAATTGACGGCACGGTCTGCGCCAATCCCAAACCGGCTTGCTACTGCAATGGCGTCAATATTGGCACCAAGGAACAGAAATTCCCAGCCAAATTCTGTCTTTTCCCGTTCGATCATGGCCCGGATCTGTTCATAGCTATATTCCCGGCTGGCATTTTCCATGCCATCCGTCGTGATGACAAATAAAACCTGATCGGCACGGTGTTCCGGTGCAGTATGCTTTTGTACATTGGCAATCTTCTGGATGGTGCGTCCAACTGCATCCAGAAGAGCCGTACAGCCACGGACATAATATTCCCTGTCGGTGATCGGTGTGATGCTTCGGATATCCATGCGGTCATGCAGCAGCTCGTACTGGTCGTCAAACAGTACGGTTGTCACAATGGCTTCTCCCGGTTCCTTTCTCTGCTTTTCCAGCATGGAATTGTAGCCGCCGATCGTATCTGCTTCCAATCCGCTCATAGAACCGCTTCTATCGAGAATAAATACCAGCTCTGTCTTCTTCGTCTTCATCATGATATCCTCCATTCATGTCTTTTCTTTGTGAATACAGGATATCATTTCTGGCTGGCAGCGTGGTCTCTTCTGAAGCGACATCGTTGTGTATCGTTCCTATGTACAATGGGATTATGCTCCCAGTGTCTTTTGCTCAAAGGTAAACAGCGCTTCATTGATCTCATAAATGTCATAAATGCCCTCTGAGATAAAATATTCGATAATAACATCAAATTTATTGCTGTGCGACAATGCATAGCCCGCGCGTCCCAGCAAATCTTTTGTTTCATCCAAATTCAGCCGCAGCGCAATCGCCAATGCAATCGCCGTCTGTTTGCTGGGATTATAACTGCTCTTTCGGATTTTGGAAAACAATTTACGGTCAATATTGGCACGTTTATAGACCTCAACATCTGTCATCCCCTTTTCATCGATCAAACGCAGCAGCATTTCAGAAAACGTATCATCGAGCTGGTGCACCAAATCGCGCAGGGAACGCGCCTTCTTCTCTTGCCCCGGCGGTTCTGCAGCCGCTGCCGGCATAGATGGCATGGATGCCTGGAACGTCTGCGGCATCTGCATTTCCTGCTCATGGAGCTGCCGCTCACGGAACAGAAATTCTGTCTGCATCTGTCTGCCGACCTGATGTTCCTCCACATAATGGTCATCAATATATGCCTGAATCCCGGCAAACAGCTTTTGGCTTATCACAACTGTATTGGGGTCAAATACAGCCAGATATACCTGCATCTCATGCTCTGCCAGGAATGCACCGATGGCGTCCACAGCAATCCGAAGGGCTTCTGCCTTTGGATAGCCATAAATGCCCGAGGAAATCAAGGGGAACGCAATGGATTTGCATTTTTTCTTCTTTGCCAGCTGCAGCGAACTGGTATAGCAGCTTCTCAGCAGCTGTGCTTCGCCCTGCCGGCCGCCCTGCCAGATCGGCCCGGGAGTATGGATAACATATTTTGCCTGCAAATCAAAGCCCTTGGTTATCACAGCCTGCCCCGCATCGCAGTGTCCGATTGCCCGGCAGGCACGCTGCATATCATCCCAGCCTGCCGCCCGGAAAATGGCGCCGCACACACCGCCGCCAGGTGCCAGTGCAGTATTGGCTGCGTTGACAATGGCATCCACCTGCATCTGTGTAATATCATTCCGTATAATTTCAAATGGCATATGTATCCCCTCTTCTCTATATTAAGATACTTTTATTATAAAGCATGGAAAAGCCAGAATCCACTTTACAAAAGCAAATTCCAGCTCTTTTATTTCTTTTTATCCACGCTGAAATTGCGCTTCAAATTCTTCCAGAATGTTGAACAGATCGTCTGGGAGGAACTTCTTTGCTCTGTCCGCCATTTTCTTTGGAATGCCGTAACATGCTTCCGCAATGCCTCCGGTAATGCAGGCAAGGGTATCACTGTCACCGCCAAGGGAAACGGCTGTGCGGATGGCGTCCTCAAAATCTGTGGAATCCAAAAATGCCTGGATTGCCTGCGGCACAGTCCCCTGACAGCTTTCATTGAACTGATACGCCGGGCGGATGTCGTCCACACTCTGGTTCAGCTCATAGAAATCCCGCTGCACAAATGCCTTGATCTGTGCTTTGTCTGCGCCATGACGGGCAAGCCAGATACAGCCTGCAGCTGCCTTGGCACCCTTGATCCCTTCAGGATGGTTGTGTGTCACAGCCGCCGAAATCTTGGCATACTCCAGCGCCTGCTCCAGTGTATCCGCTGCAAAGCCACAGGCAGCCACACGCATCGCAGATCCATTGCCAAAGCTGTAATATGGCTGCGGCTGATCGGAACGAAGCCAGCTGCTAAACCGTGCGCCATAGGAGCCCATCGGGTATGGATATTTTCTGCCAAGCCGCTGCATTTCGGTTATCATCGCTTCGGATAAATCTGTACCGTTTTTCCGGTGATCCAGCAGCGCCTGTGCCACAGCCAGCGCCATGATACTGTCATCCGTATAATTCATCCCATTGGAAAACAACTCAAAATCCTTTGTTTTGATGTTGTCAAACTCATATATGGAACCTGTGATATCTCCAATAACTGCTCCTAACATATCAATCACCTCTCTGTATGTTCTATACGCAGTATACCATCGGATTCCGTTATCCAGGTCACCTGCAAAGCGACAAAAGCGGACAGAGAAATCCTTCCCTGTCCGCTGATTGTTTTAATCCCGATAACCGTTTGGATTATTTTTCTGCCAGTTCCACGAATCACGGCACATATCCTGAATGCCATACTGCGCAGTCCAGCCCAGCTCTTTTTCTGCCTTTGCCGGATCAGAATAGCAAGTTGCAATATCACCTGCACGGCGCGGCTGGATAGAATATGGAATGGTGAGCCCGTTTGCTTCTTCAAACGCACGCACCACATCCAGGACGGAATAGCCCTGTCCAGTGCCCAGATTATAAATGGCAAGTCCGCATTTCTTTTCAATTGCAGACAACGCCTTGACATGTCCATTTGCCAGATCGACAACATGGATATAGTCCCGCACACCTGTGCCATCCGGTGTATCATAGTCATTGCCGAATACGCCCAATTCTGTGCGCTTGCCCACAGCAACCTGTGTGATATATGGCATCAGATTATTCGGGATGCCATTGGGGTCTTCACCAATTTTTCCGGATGGATGTGCGCCAATTGGATTGAAATAACGCAGTAAAACGACATTCCATTCCGGATCAGCCTTCTGCATGTCCATCATGATCTGTTCAATCATACTCTTGGTCTGGCCATATGGATTGGTGCACTGGCCCTTCGGGCATTCCTCTGTAATTGGAATCACAGCCGGATTGCCATAAACGGTTGCAGACGACGAGAAAATAATATTCTTACAGCCATGATTCCGCAGAACATCCAGCAGAACCAACGTGCCGGAGATATTATTGTCATAATATTCCAGCGGCTTTGCTACCGATTCGCCCACTGCTTTCAGCCCTGCAAAATGGATACAGCAGTCAAAAGCATATTGCGCCATCACCTTTTCCATACCTGCACGGTCACGGATATCTACTTGATAGAATGGAACATTCTTTCCAGTGATCTCCTCTACCCGCTGCAGGGATTTCTCCGATGCATTCCACAGATTATCTACAACAACCACCTCATGTCCTGCCTGCTGCAGTTCAATAACAGTATGGCTGCCAATATATCCGGCGCCGCCGGTGATTAAAATTGTCATATTATATCGCTCCTTTATGACAAAACAAATTGTTTCAGATGGAACAGGACTCGTGCTCTGCGGTCCTGTGCCTCATTATACATGATTCACATACAAACTGCAATGGCCTGATTTTCGTCAGATATCCCTGTGTCAGCATGTAATGGAATCACACAGTTCCAGTGCCGATGCAATGACCGCATCCATGTCATAATACTTATACTCACCAAGGCGTCCGCCGAAGATGACGTTTTCCTCCTGCTCTGCCAGCTTCTTATATTCGCTGTACAGCTTTGCATTCTTCTCATCATTGATCGGATAATACGGCTCGTCCCCCGGCTTCCATTCAGAGGAATATTCCCGGCTGATCACAGTCTTGGGCAGTTCATTTCCCGCAGCATCCCTGCCAAACTCAAACCATTTGTGTTCAATAATTCGGGTCCATGGCGTTTCCTTGTCGGTATAATTCACCGCTGCATTGCCCTGGAAATTGGACTTATCCAGCACCTCTGTCTCAAAACGCACGGAACGGTATTCGAGCTCACCCAGCCGGAACGCAAAATACGCGTCAATCGGGCCAGTATATACAACCTTTTGCGCAAGTGCATCCAACTCTGCTTTGTTTTCCAGGTAATCCACGCCCAAACGCACGTCAATACCGTCCAGCATATTGGCGACCATCCTGGTATAACCGCCGACCGGTATGCCCTGATACAATGCATTGAAATAATTGTTATCAAAGGTCAGGCGTACCGGAAGCCGCTTGATAATAAAGGCTGGCAGCTGGTCGCACGGCCGCCCCCATTGCTTCTCTGTATAGCCCCGAATCAGTTTCTGATAAATATCTGTGCCAACGAGGGAAATCGCCTGTTCCTCCAGGTTCTTCGGCTCTGTAATGCCGGCGGCCTGCCGCTGCTCCTCAATCTTTGCCGCTGCTTCCTCCGGTGTCACAACCCCCCACATCTTATGAAACGTATACATATTAAACGGCAGGGAATACAGCTCTCCATGATAGTTTGCAACCGGTGAATTGGTAAACCGGTTAAACTCTGCAAACTGTGTGATATAATCCCACACCCGTTGATTGTTGGTATGAAAGATATGGGCACCATATGTATGGACATGGATCCCTTCGATCTGTTCCGTATATACATTGCCTGCGATATGCAGACGTTTGTCAACCATCAGTACAGATTTCCCCGCAGCTTTCATCTGCTGCGCAACAACAGCGCCAAATAGCCCTGTACCGACTATCAGATAATCATACATCATTGTATCTACCTCGCATCATTTTCTATATCCTATTATTCTGTATCTTATTATATCGTCCTTCCCGCAGAAGTACAAATCATTTCCTGTAAAAAAGCAATACCCCGGATAAAAATCCGGGGTAACTGACAGAAATAATTCTGTTATTTATTGTCTTTCTTCGTGTCCTTCTTCTGTCCGTAGCCGTAGCCATAGCCATTCTTTCGGCGTCCATAGCCATACCGGCTGCCATAACCGTAGCCATATCCATAGCCATATCCGTAGCCATAACCGTAGCTGCCCATCACGCTTTCTACGCCATTGATGGTATAGCCCAGAATATTTACGCCGGTTTCCGCCAGCAGCTCGACCGCATTCAGAATCCGCGGAATACGCGTGTGGTCGTGGCGGACAACCACAACAGCATGGTCTACACAACGCGCAAACATAGAAGCATCCGCCAACACGCCACAAGGAGGTGTGTCAATAATAATGCAGTCATAGGTCTTGCAAAGCTCAGCCAGCATCCGTTCAATATTTCCCTGTTTCAGGACTTCCTGTTCCGCGGCAGAGGATTTCCTGCCCGGAAGAACATACAGCTTCTGCTCGCCATAGGTCAGGATTTTATCTTCGGTGAGCGCCTCCCCTGCCAGCACATCAATGGTACCAAACTGTGCTTCCGGCAGGCCAAGCGCCGTTGTTACAGATGGATTGCGCAGGTCACCGTCTACCAGGATAATTTTCTTGCCTTTCAGCGCCATAGAAATTGCAAGATTGACGGAAACAGTGGTCTTGCCTTCGCCTTCTTCTGCGCTGGTAACCAGAATCTGTGCCTTATCCCGCTGATCTGTCTCTTTTGTGATACGGTTGCGGACAATACGTACACTCTCGCCCAGCATATCGCCATTGTTCTGGCTGTCCAGCAGGATTTTTGATTTGCTCGCGTCGCTGCGCTTTTTTACCTTAATAAACGGAATATTGCCTAGGTAGGTAATACTCAGGACCGATTTCAAATCTTCTTCGCGGCGCACGGTTTTGCTTGTGCAGGAATACAGGAACAGCAGCAGCAGGCTCAGCGCGATGCCACCCAACGCACCCTTTGCCGCCGTACGTTTAAAGCTGAGTTTGTTGACCGGCTCCTCTGGTACGCCGCTTTCATCCATCAGCGTCAGTTCTGTATCGCCAATGATGTATTCGGCAACCGACGGATAATTTTCAATCACAGCCTGCAGGACATCATATGCCGTCTGCGGATCCGATGCATCTACTTTGATCGTGAACAATGCAGAATTGGCAATGGATTCCGCAAAAATCTTTGCCGGAACAGAATCCATCTCCAGGCTCTCAGCGACAACCTGGCTCAGCGCGCCGCTGGTCAGGATATACGGAAAGGATTTGCTCAGCTGTTCCGCACTGGTCTGGTTATAATATTCCTGATATGTATCATTGCTGCTATATGCTGTTTTCGAGCTGACAACAAACGTGGAGTATGCCTCATAATTCGGTGTATATGCCATGATAACGGAGAACGCTGCCAGCACGGAACAGGCCACAACCAGAACCACAAAAAGCAGCCAGAACTTTTTAAAGGCTCTCCACATGTCATCCAGAATCATGAGCAGGTCAATTTTTTCCAGCTCTTCTTCCGGGAGATTATTTTGTGTTCTTTCCATAATGTCCTCCATATGCCGAATATCCGTTATAGCCTGCCTTTGCTGTAAAGCCCTGTACTGCATTGTTGAGAATACAGCCAAGCACTGCAGCATTGGTCTGATTCAGGACATCAATGGTATCGTTGATTTTCTTCGCCAGGATGGCATCCTCACGGACAACCAAAACGGTAGTATCCGCCAGCCGTGCCAGATCCTCTGTATCCGATACCAGTGCCAATGGCGCTGTATCCAGAATGATATAATCCATACGTTCCCGGTAACGGTCGATCATCTGCTTCAGCTCACCGGATTCCAGCAGGCGCTCTGCAGAAGGGTCTGCCTTCTGGTTAAATGCACCATACAGCGTGGTCTGTTTATGCTGCACTACGGCAGTATCCGGTCTTCCATCCTTTAATGCCTGGATCAAATCCAGTTCCTCATCCTCGGAGCGTCCAAAAAGCTTGTATTGGGACGGCTTTCGGAAGTCGCAATCGATCACCAATACCCTTTTGCCTTCCTTCGCAAGGGAAAGCGCAATGTTTGCTGCTACCGTAGATTTTCCTTCGTTCTCCGCGACACTGGAAATCATCGCAACCTTTGCGTGCTTCCGATCCATCTGGCTGCGCACACGGGATGCGGCCATCCTGCTGGATTCTACAAACGCAAAGCTGCGCAAAGGATTTTCAATCAGCATGGAAGGATGCTCGCCTTTGTTTTTGCGGCTCCGCTTGGTTTTTTCATGATATACCGTTCCCAGCATCTTGGCATCTATCTTTTCCTTCATCTGATGGGAATTTTTGACGGTATCCCTCCGATAGGAGAAAAACGCAACATACAGGACAGCGGCCAGCGCCGTGATCACGAACGCATATTCCATCGGCTTCACCGGGCTTTTGGAATTGGACGGTGCCAGCGGGATGGTCGGCTGCTGGATGACATACAGGATGACATTGCCCACAACATAATGGGAAACCTGATCGTAGTTTTCCATGATCGAACTGATGGTGCGGTAGGAATCCATCGCTGAATTTGCCGTCACCGTCAGTTCCACCATATTGGTCTCGTCAATCTGTTTGACAGAGGTTTTTGCTGTGAAGGATTCCTGTCCGAGATCCTCTGCTACCTTCTTTTTCAGCACATTGCTGTCCAGCACCTTGGCAAAGCGTTCTGCCAGCGACTGCGCCGAGGCGAGGTCCTGATAAATCGAGCTGTTTGTACTTTTGGCGGAAACCGTAAAAATGGCCTTGGATGTATAAACCGGTACATAGGTTTCTGTCACCCAGATATTGGCCAGCAGGCTGGCGGAAACAGCAAACAGCAAAATAGTTGCCCATTCGCGGAGGACATCCCGGATGATGCTGAATATATCAATCTGTCTTCTTAGATTTTTTTCCATCTCTGGTATCTCCTCAATCGGTCACAACAACAATCATCCGCACGCTTCCGCTGCGCAGTGATTCGTCGGTATAGGTATAGGTCACTTCATAGGTTCCCGGTGTGCTGTAATCCAGTTTTCCGCTGGTTTCAATATTGCTCATGGAGACGATTGTCTTCTCGTTGGAGGTCTGCGGCGCCGTTGCAACGGTAGTCTGCTTTTCCACCAGCTCTCCTGCCTCATTTTTTTCGTAGGTCTTTCCCGCAACCTCCACTGCCTGCACATAGCCCATCAGGTTCAATGCCTGGTCTTTCGGGGTATAGACAATGTAATCCGACAGTTCAATCTTCGCCATACTGTTGTATTCCGAAGATTCCATCAGCGTTACGGTTGCGGTCAGCTTGGAGACATCCCCGGCGCTGTTGGTGACGGTAAATTCCATTGGATATTCGCCCGGCTCATCCTCTGGCATGGTATACTGGTCGGTAATTTTGACGCTGGAAGACAGGTCCCCGTCCAGCAGATCCGTCGCACCGATATTATTCAGGATCATATCCGAACCGATGACATACTGCAATGGGCCGTCCAGCGTGAACTGCGCCGGCTTGTAATCGCTGTAAGTCACCTTGCGTTCTACCTTGGTAACATGCCCATCGGAATCAAATGCAACCACTGTCATATTGCGGGTATTGCCTTCCATCAGATTGCTCATGCTTTCGACCATCAGATTATCGGTGACATCGCCATCCGTCCGGTCTTCTGCGGTAATGCCCTCTAGCAGGTCGCTTTCCTCCGCTGCGGCGGAAACCGTAATACTGTCAGCATCCATGGAAATTTTCGGGCCGCTTGTATCAGTCAGATACTGCTGTACCCGCACCAGAATAAATGCGGCAACAGCAATGACGCATACAATTACGCTCACCATTCGTGTCCTTCTCATATGTGTTCTCCCTTATATATCAGCTCTTGAAAGCGTTTTTTGTCAGGCCAGTCCGGCAGCCGCCGTCTCCTGTTCGGATACCGGTTCCGCTTCTGAGGCATAGTGAACTGCATTCGCTCTCGGCGTGTATTCCGGGACAAGCTTCTGTACCTCCGCACGGATATCTGCTGTCTCCGAAAAGGCATCATCTACCAGCTTCCGTACAAAATCCTGCACCCATTTTTCATCGACAGCAGGCTGTTGTGCCACAAAAATCTGCTTGTTTTCCGTCTCCTTCAGATTATCCAGGCTAATCAGCAATTCCTCATAGAGCTTTTCGCCGGGACGCAGTCCGGTAAATTCAATCTGAATATCCCGGCCCGGTTCCAGACCGGAAAGCCGGATCATATTCTTGGCAAGATCGAATATTTTGACTGGCTCACCCATATCCAAAATGAAGATTTCGCCGCCCTTTGCCAGTGCGCCGCACTGCCATTGCTGCCCAGGACATTGCCAAAGCGCACAGCAGCAAATTCCGTCTTTGAGGTCTGCGCAAAGCTCTGAATCACCAGCTCACAGATGCGCTTGGATGCACCCATGATATTGGTCGGCCGCACCGCTTTATCCGTGGAAATCAGTACCATTTTCTTTGCGCCATATTGATCTGCGGCGTGCGCCACAATCCATGTGCCCAGCACATTATTCTTAATCGCTTCATTCGGACTGTCTTCCATCAGCGGGACATGCTTATGCGCAGCCGCATGGAATACCAGTTCCGGATGATAGGTCTCAAAAATCGTATCAATACGCTTCTGATTGCGCACAGAACCGATCAGTACCTCCAAATTCATGCCCGGATACGTTTTCAGCAGTTCTCCGCGGATATCATACGCATTGTTCTCATAAATGTCCAATATAATCAGCTGCTTTGGATTATGCATGGCAAGCTGCCGGCAGATTTCACTCCCGATGGAGCCGCCTCCGCCAGTTACCAGGATCACCTTACCCTGGACATAGTCCATAATCTTATCCATGCGCAAATCAATCGGGTCACGCTCCAGCAGATCATTGATCTCCACCTTACGCAGCATGGAAACCCGGACATCTCCATTGATAATCTGATAAATGCCCGGCAGCGTCATCACCTTGCAGGAGGTGCTGCTGCAGATTTCCAGAATCCGTTTCTTTTTCGTGCCGGAAACCGATGGCATTGCCACAATGATTTCCTCAACATGATACTTTTCCGCAAACAGCGGAATCTGCCGCACAGTTCCCACAATCGGAATCCCATGCAGATAGGTCCCTACCTTTGCAGGATCATCGTCAATCAGGCAGACGATTTTCCGGCTGACCATCTGGCTGCTGCTGATTTCCGACAACAGCAGATTGCCTGCATCACCAGCGCCAACGATCATCGTATGTACAGCATCATCCTGCTCCCGCCCCGTAAATGTTATCCGTGCCTCCAGCAGCAGCCGGTAAGCATAGCGGCTTGCCACCGTCAGGATAAACAACAGCAGCAAATATAACACCGGATAGCTCCGCGGCACCGGGTCCTGCAAAATATGCATGCCAATAAACTGCGCTACAGCAGAAGCTGCAACCGCAGCGACAATATTTTTCAGTTCATTCACACTGGCAAACTGCCAAAGGCTGTTGTACAGCCGGAACAGCCAGAACAGCAGCAGCGTACAGCACACATTGATGAGCATATAGCTTTCCACCGAGGAAAGGAACGCCGGCTCCACACTTCCGAAGTGGAAATCCATACGGACCCACAGTGCGCCTCCCATACTGATAATGATGAACAATACGTCGACAAAAATCCTGACTGCCAGCCTGCCATACCGTGCTTTTCTTTCTATCTTTGTTTCTTTCGGCATAAAAATGAATCCCTTTTTCTACATCAAGTTATTTCTTTCATTCCTGATTGCCTGCCGCAAAACCTGCAGGCACGAGAAATGGGTCAGGATCATCCCTTTGCTTTCCAGCCCATATGCATTTCATCCTTCTGCCTCCCCCATACGATCTCCCCATTCCGCTGTATACAGCAGGTATCCGTCAGTCCCCCTGATACGTTTTTTCTAAAGTTCTCACATTACGTCAGAATATAGCTTTGCATATGTAATTATACCTTTTTTATATGCAAACTGCAATCACATTTTACATAATGCAATTATACCGTTTTTGTATGCAAACTGCAATCGCATTTTACACATAATTCGTCATAGAATATGACTATTTTCATGAAAATGAGCCTGTTCTTTCCAATTCCTGTATTTTTTCTGTTCAATTTGACAGATTTCGGCACGAACAGCCTCCGATTGGCTCAACGCAGTTGTTTGATAAGCCGGAAGCCGCCTGCTCAAACAGGAAGCCAGCAGACTGCTCACCAAATAGATAAGCCTGCACCGTTCAGTTCCTAATGACTGACTGTGCAGGCTCACGCTTTCGCAGAAAATGGCAGGTTCTGGTAAATTACTGTTTCCACATGCGAACAAAAAAGTACCAAAGATCCTGATTTCGAGAACCTTCGGTACTTTCATATGGCGTCCCTGAAGGGATTCGAACCCCCGGCCTACCGCTTAGGAGCACGAAAATCATTTGTAAAAACTGTGTTTATAGTTCTTAAATTATGTCAAATTTTCCGTTTTTCTCAGGTTAAACAGTAAATAAAGTGCTAGAATTTCATCTCCAATGTTAGGGTGTCCCTGCTAATCGATTGGCAAACCATTAGCAAGCTGCTAAACAGCCGGAAAACAAATTAAGATAAAATCTGTACCGCCTAATCGGTACAAATGGCGGTTTGTATTCGAATTTCTTTGATCGTATAGAAAGAAGACAGCCGAATATGGCTGCCTTCTGCACATTGTTTATCATGCGGTTCTGTCCTCGTCTAAAGACGCCATAATCTCAACTGTTAAGCCAGAGCAATCAGCAATCTCTTCATAAGACATTTTGCCAAGCGCAAGCATCGTCAAAGCATTTCTCTTGCGATCATCCATAATCAAATTTTCCATCAGTTTACACATAGTCGTTACTCCCTCACCAACTTTCTATAGTCTGATTTTATAATGGATTCCTCCTGTTTTCAAGAAATACAGCGGGCTTTCAACGATAACCTGTTGTATTTTATGGCTCATACGCTCTTGGCCAACGTCTTTAGTAACGACGCTGTCTCCGGATTAGATAGCAGTTTGAGTAGCAACTCCTGTTCTTCTGAAGCAATCTCAATCTTGGTCTGTGACTCTGCTTTTTCCGGTTCATCTGTTCCTATTTTACTGTAAAACGCATCCTCAAACCTCTGCGCATTCATGCAGCGATCCTCATCAAGAATATGGGAATAGACATCTGTTACCATTTTGACCTGCGAGTGACCAGAGTCGCCCTGAACAGCCTTTACATCACCGCCATTGAGCTTTAATTTGTATGTAATGCTGGAATGTCTGAGACTATGAAATACCACCTTCGGCAAATGATTATCCTGAATCAGCTTTCTGAATGATCGATTGATATTGGCTCCTTCCATCGGTCTGCCATTACTGTGGGCAAACACTAGATTATAGTCCGTATATTCATCACCAAATAACTGTTTCAACTCTTCTATCTCTTCTTTACGTTTGACCAGCATTCGGGCAACTGTTTTGGGAAGGAATATTTTTCGTACGCTGGATGCAGTTTTGGGTGTTTTGAAAACCAGTATAGTGTGCGTACCGGAAATCAAATTGGGGAACTTTTTCAAAACATCCTTTTCTCCAAGCTGTTGCAATGCTTGGCGATTAACCCGTTGCAGTTCTTTCTCTACAAAGATACTCGCTGTGCCTTTTTCCATGCTCTCCTCTGTGATGTCGATGCAGTCCCAAGTTAGGGCAAGCATTTCCCCCATTCGTAGGGAACAGGAGAATGCCAGGTTTAACGCCAATGTAAGAATATCATCATCGCAGACCTCCAGTGCATGGAACAGCGTTTCAGCTGTCCAGATATCCCGTGTGTGCTTTTCTTCCTTCGGGAGTGTTGCATTGAGAGCTGGATTTTTCTCCATCAGTTCCCACTTTACAGCCTGATTGAAGGCATTCCGCAGTAGCTTATGGATTTCCCGTACAGTATGAGGAGAGAGATACGTTACACCAGTTTTCCGCCTATTGATGCTGACCGTTTTGACCTTTAACAGATTCTGATAGTATTGATCCAGTATCCGAGTGTTTATTTCACCCAACTCCATATTGCCGATAATCGGATTAATATAGTTAAAGATCAGGCTGCGCCTTGCCTCATAGGTGGACATAGCCCATGTATTGACACCATAGATGGAAACATATTCTTCAAGCAGCTCTCTGACCGTGCGGGAAACCGGGACGACAAACTTTCCCATCTCCTGCTCATACTCGACTTCCTTCTTTCGTCGTTTTGCTTCCGCCTGTGTGCTGAAGGTTTCCCATTTTTGATGCTTCTTTCCATTCTCATCGTTGTAAAAATATACGACGGAGAATCGCTTTTTTCGCTTCACAATGGATGCCATGATCAGTCACACTCCTCTCCATCCAGCCAGCGGTCAAAGCTGGCTTTGACAATGCGGATATTTCTGCGAAAACGGACGCTCTCAAATCTCTTCTGAGCAATCAGTTTACATACGGTAGGGTGACTGATGCGAAGAATTTTTTGGATCTCCGCAGGGGTATAACTCTTTTTCTCACTCATTCGGTTCCTCCTGTTGCACAATCTTTTTATAATGAGTCTGTGCCCGATACCAACGTTCAAAACTTTCGATCATTACTCGCATTCTTCCTGCAACAATCACAGTTTCAAAATAGTTCTTCTTAACCAGCCAATAGGAAGCTGTTTTTCCCAATCCCAGAAGTTTGCGCATTTCCGGTACAGACATACTTGTTTTATTCATTTGCAGCACCTCGATTCTGTTCGTCCATCCATTTATCAAAACTCTTTTTGGAAATCCGATAATGGTTTCCAATCTTTATACTGTGAAAGTGATTTTCACCTATGAGTTTATATATGGAATTTCTGCCAAGCTGTAAAATTTCGCGAATCTCTTTCACAGTATAGACCCGCTTTTCCGGCTCCGTCGGGATTTCTTTTTCCTTTAGGTAATCGTTAAGCTGTCGAATGATATCTTCAAACATAGAGTTTCCTCCGGTATGATAGTCGGCTCGTCAGCCGCAGGCTATATAACCAAGCTCATTTGCTTGATTATGATTTTACTTCTTACCGAGAGAAAAGTGAAATGTACAAATCCGCCGTTTCATACAGATTTGTATACTTGACAATGATCTGATTCAAGATCTAACCATCGGTCAAAACTCTTTTTTGATATTCTGATGGAGCCGCCGATTCGGACACTATGAAACACACCGGATTTCACCAAATCATAGGCTGCATTTCTGCCGATTCCAAGAATGTCCTGAATTTCATCCACGGTATAGATGCGTTTCTCATACTGTACAGGTAGTTGTGCTTCCATACACTTATTTAATTTTTCAATTTCTTTTTCGAACATGATTCTTTCTCCTTACTTGTTTTACTCCGACGCTTATCAACAGTGGTATCACAATAGATCTCATCTGTCGTGTATCCAATCGTGTGATCCAATGATATAATCGTTTTTTATCAATCGTACGAATCTGTTCCAGCAGCACCATAGATGCTTTTGGCAGCCCATCCATGTTATCCAAAAAGTAATGTGTCGGCAGCTCATGCAGAGTTCTTTTTCGGCTTGTGATCGGTACAGCAATAACAGTTGTCCCATACCGGTTTCCGAGATCATTGGAGAGGATAAGTACCGGACGCTCTCCACCTTCTTCCGAACCGATAACCGGATTTAAGTCTGCATAATAGATATCGCCACGTCGAACATTTCTAATCATATATTTATTCACGACCTCTATGTATGCCGAACTGGGAAGATGCTAATTTCCCCGAGATCATAACCTCATGTTTGCATCTTCCCACATCCGGCTCATCTTTATTATAAACGTATTTCTATTTGTCCTCGACACCCTGAAATACAAAAGGAAGTCGTCGGATGAGCCAGAACTCACTGACTTGTCCCACAGGAATTTCACCTCTCTGTCGTTCTGACAGAGCCGCCCTCATTGTTTGTATCTGTGACTAGACGGGAGTATCATTATTTTCTAGTTTCGCTCACTGCGATGCAGGTCATTGCAAAACGATGTATCCGACGAATGTGTATGAAATTTTCAAGGTGCATATGATGTTTTTGCCACACAAAAAACATCAATGGTGAAGGAGAGAGAAGACCGCATTATTGCGTTCCTAATTTGTCCCTTCACTATATAGCCGCTGAGAAACCGCAAAAGGTTTCTCGTTATAAAAATTTTTTCAGTCTTTTCTTGAATTTCCACATACGCAGCTTTACCGCATTAGCTGACACTCCGTACCTCTCGGCAATTTCCTCATTGGTGTATCCATCTAATTTGTACAGGAGAATCTCTAATGTTCTTCCATCTTCTGTTTGCAACGCTGTCAGTAAGCGTTCATCTTCAATCTCATCAAGAAGTCCCTGCACAGTATGCGGATTACATGGTCTTTCTTCGGCAGCAGGATGCACTTCGATATCCGTCAGCTTTTCATAAAATTTTCGATCTAACTTAAATATCTCCCAATCGTAACTATGTAGTCTCTGAATAATTTCCTCGCCCACGCCCAGTTCACGAAGTTGCTGCTCCTCATCATTTTTCCACTTGAGCCATTCCTTTTCGGCTCGTGCCTTGTTATAAGACATAAAAAATCCTCCGATTCATCTAAATTTGTTAAAAATTCAGATGAACCGGAGGGGAACGGCACTCATGCATATCTACGTGAATCAGGATACATGTGAATACAAAAATGCACCGCCAAACTCATGTTTCAGCGGTGCAAATGTCATCTTAAATCCGCCCACAATTCCGGCATTGGTGTGTGTTGTTCCAGTAATCTGTTCGTATTTGTGTCGAAATTATGAGACTATTCAGAATGTTATGTACCTTTCCTGGTATATACCGTCAGATATACACCAGTTGAGGACGCGGTAATAAAATGGGATTACCGTTTTTCAAAAAAGCATTTTTTACTTTCTCGCAAGTACCTTTTTCACATTGCAAATGATTTCTTCCGCAGTCAACTTATATGCTTCCTGTAGGAAATTCTGTGCACCGACCTGACCAAACTGGTCATGTACACCTACCATTTCAACCGGAGTCGGGCACTGTGTGGACAGTACACGTGAAACAGCAGAACCAAGACCGCAGGTACAGTTATGGTTTTCTGCAGTCACAATTGCACCTGTCTCCTTTGCTGCTTTCACAATCAACTCCTCGTCGATCGGCTTCCATGTGAACATATCAATGACACGCACCGTGATGCTTTCCTCCATGAGCTTGTCATATGCCTTCAATGCTTCATCTACCATGATTCCCGAAGCAATTACGGTAGCTATATCATGATCGGATTCTTTTAGGGTTACACCCTTACCGATTTCAAATTCAGAACCGTCAGCATAAACCTGTACAACGCCCTTACGAATCATTCGCATATAGGACAGCTTTTCTTCCACTGCTGTCAGTTTCTTGGTGAGATCATAAACCATTGCATAGTCTGTCGGATCAATGACAATTGCATCCGGTACAGACAGATACAGTGCACAGTCTTCAAACGGCATATGCGTACCACCGTTATATGCAGCACATACACCCGGATCAGAGCCGAGTATCTTAACGCCCAGCTTTGCATAAGCAGCAGACATAAATGCCTGATCAAATGCACGACGGGAAGAGAAGCACCCAAAGGAATGAATCCATGTTTTCTTGCCTGTTGCGGTCAGCCCGGCAGCTAGACCCATCGCATTTGCCTCTGCAATACCTGCATTGATGCAACGTCCATATTGGTCAAGCTTCTTTGTGTTGATGCAGGCCTTCAGGTCTGTATCAACATGTACAACGGTCTGATCCGCTTCCATCAGCTCAGTCATTGCCTGCACATAAGCGTCACGGCATGCACGCTTATCCTTTTCGTGTTTTCCAATTACAGTAATACTCATCTTCCTGCACCTCACTTTGCTGCTCTGATCTCTTTCAGTTCCGCTTCAGCAGCAGCGATTGCTTCTTCCCACTGCTCTGCAGACGGCTGAGAACTGTGCGCACCGGTTCCCTCTGCAAAGGTTGCACCCTTACCCTTGACCGTATTCAGAATAATGGCAATCGGCTGCTCCTTTACGGTATATGCTTCCTGAACCGCATCATAGATTGCTTCAACATCGTTGCCATCAGCCAGTTCGATCACATGCCAGCCAAATGCATCAAACTTCGCACCAAGGCCCTTACCATGAGACATAATCTCATCAACTGGACCATCCAGCTGATTCTTATTATCATCGACAAAGCAGATTAAATGATCCAGCTTATAATGTGCCGCAAACTGTGCAGCCTCCCATACTTGACCTTCATCCGCTTCGCCATCACCGACAAATACGAATACATGGTTATCCTTACCACTGAGCTTGTGACCCAGTGCAGCACCTGTTGCAGTAGAGATGCCCTGACCCAGAGAGCCGGTTGTCAAATCAACGCCTGGTGTCTTGGTACGATCTGTATGAGACGGGAAATTTGTGTTCGGCTTGTTCAGAGTACACGTCAGTTCAAGATCATAGAATCCCTTGAGTGCCAGTGTTGCATAGGCACACGGGCCTGCATGGCCCTTGGACAGTACACACCAGTCACGATCCTCCCAGCGTGGATTCTTCGGGTCAATTTTCATGATATCACCGTACAGAACTGCCATCGCATCTGCAATCGACATGGAACCGCCGACATGTCCAAAACCGAGAGATCCAATTGTTTTCAGTGTCTCAACGCGAATTTCTGCTGCGAATTCACGAAGAGCCTGCATTTTTTCTGCCTTCTGCATGAATAACACCTACCTGTTTCAATTTTTGTACAAATGGATGGATTTATTTTTCTTTCCGTTTAACAAAAGCCGCAGTCAGGCTGAGTGCGGCATCATCGTATTTTTTTCGTTTCCGATGCACCGAAATGCGGCACATCGGAAATCTCGGAATAGATAAATAAATAGAGTGCGTATGTTAAATTATACATTTTCCTTGAGGAATGCTTCCAGTGCTGCTGCAGCCTCTTCCTCCTGATCTCCTTGCGTAGTGACAGTCATGGTTTCTCCGCCCTTGATGCCCAGCCCCATCAGGCCGAACATTTTCTTTGCGTCAGAATGCTTGTCACCCTTTCCTATGGTGATCTTGCAGGGGTATTTCTTTGCTTCCTTGACCAGAGCACCTGCCGGACGAGCGTGCAGTCCTTCCGGATCAACTACGGTATAACTAAAAGTTCTCATGTAATATTCCTCCTTTTCCTATCTTAGATAGTATTTGAAAAAATGGAGAATCATCAAAATTTTCAATTTTTCAGGCACTTCCCAAATATAATATCGTGTTGTATGGAAATGCAGCCTATACTCCCTAGCTTCCCTACTGGCGGAGCCTTCCCAAAACTCCGCCAGCCGGTTCTGTCAGTTATATTCATGCTCATTTCCATTCCAGATTGTTTCGGAGAAACTGAAGCTGCCACTGTTGACATTCCGGCAGTTCCGGTATTCACGATGTTGTGTTTATAGAACAGAGAGTTGAATTGATATAAAATGTGCAAACAAATAAAATTTATAACGTTCAGCAGTGTTATTCGTGAGAATAGACGAAATCTACTACCTTTTGTGCCAGCTCCTCCAGCATTCCCAGATCAGCCATCAGGGACAGCATAGTATAGCGTGCACGGGTTTCTTTAGCGTACAGCATCGCATTATACAGACGTTTCTTATCGAAGCCAATCTGTGCCGGATAATACGGCGCATCCAGACTCTTCAGGATTTCAATCATGCGGGATGCTGCGGGCATATTGTCTTCCATTGTCTTGACGATTGCATCCCAGTTCGCTTCGATTATGTCGATACGAGCTAATCTGCCTTCTGGTGTATTCTTGCCGGATTCCTTCTCCAGTGCAATGATAGAGCTTGCGGAAGCACCATATACCTCGGTAATTTTTGCTTCCCATGCTGCCTGATCGTAAGACTTCGCCTTTGCACGTGCAGCTTCAAAATCCGGACGGGATTCACGCAGAAATTCTGTCATCATGAGGATCATAACCGTACCGACAGCAACCTTTGTGCCGTGCAGTACCGGAATCTTGCCTTCCTGAAGCTCTAAAGTCTCCCAGAAATGGCACATATGATGCTCACAGCCCGCCGCAGGACGGGAGTTACCGATGAAGCTCATCGCAACGCCGGTCAGTACAAGCCCCTCCATAATGTCACCGATGACCTGCGGGTCACGGGATGCGACATTATCCGCATTGGTCATAACATTTTCAATACAATTGGTAACCAGATCAACAATCGTATCACAATAGTATTCCTGATTGACGATCTTAGAGATACGCCAGTCATTCAGACAGGTAAATTTACCCAGTAAATCACCCAGACCTGCTGCTACCATTCTCGGAGGGGCACCGCACAGTATATCGGTATCACCAATGATAAACAGCGGTGTCTGTGCCGGAATCGTTACCTTCATGCTGTTGATAATCAATGCTGCACCAGAGGAGGCAAAACCGTCCATCGGCGCTGCAGTTGCAATGATCGCATACGGAACGCCCATCTGATAACTGAAGAAACGGCACATATCATTGATAGAACCGGTACCAACAGCAACCACTAGATCACAGTCACGGTCTGCGTCGATCATCAGATCACCCAGAGCCTTTTCATCAGGAATAAAACGCTTTCCGGTAAAGACATGAGCCTTTGCCTTGATTCCTGCATCCTTGAGAATCTGCATGACCTTTTCTCCTGCAATGCCGTAGGTAATCTCATCACAGGTAATGTAAAGATTCTTAAAATTATATTTTGCCACGTAATCGGGCAGGGAATGCATTGCACCACTACCGACGGTAACGCCCTCAAGAACAGTTGAATGAGTTCTTCCACACGAACAGTCGAATGGTCTGCCGAGATAATCGGCAAGCTTCGGAGCATTTTCCATTGCGTATTACCAGCCTTTCATTTTGCTTGTTCTCTCTTGAAATGCTGTATACGGGAATTGTTCTTTTCCCTTGACTGAACTTAGTATATCAGAGAAAAGTGTGTACAAAACACAAACAAAATGCGCGAAAACCAGCAGTTCTGTTGGTATTTGCTGTATTTTTTCTGCCACAATCAAAGAAAATCTGTTCTTCTCCGCCATCAACCGATATGCGTGATTTTATGTCACCATACGTAATGACACAATCATCTATTTCGTATACTATTTACGAAAAGCCTGCTGTTTTCGAATTCAGGATTTCGCAATGTAACCAAGCAGCCAGTTCTCAATTGCCTCCGCAACGCCGTCATCGTCATTCGATGCTACAATATGATCGCAGATTTCCTTAATTTCTGTATCTGCATTGTCGACAGCAACGGAAAGCCCTGCCTTGCGCAGAACAGATTCATCATTCAAGCTATCACCAATTGCAATGGTTTGCGGCATGAAGATACGCAAATGCTCACACAACTGTTGTAACCCTTTTCCCTTATCCACACCAAGCGGTGTGATCTCCAGAGAGGTCACCTCAGAGAATACAGCCGTTACTGGCAGATGTCTGATATCGGTATAGGTCTGGTTCCGCGCTTCCGCACTTGTGTGATACAAGCAGATCTTTTCCGCAGGCTGTCCGCTTTGTCTGTAATATTCATATGCATTGCCAACCAGGCAGCCATAGCTACGATAGGCGCCACTGTAATGTGCCATGGAGAAATGGCTCAGATTGTCCACATGACTGCGGGTCATGACCGGTGTTCCTTTCATGAGAATCTGTGGCATAATATCCCTCTGTTCAGCATAGTGCAAGACCGTTTCCGTTACGTCCTTATCCAGTTCTAATTGAAAAACTGCCTTCTTTTCCTGTATATCATAGATACATCCGCCATTTTCACTGAGTACATACCGCATCTTTGGAAACATGGGAAGAAATTCCTTCAACTCTCCCATCCCCCGTCCGGTGCAGATTACCACATGCTTTCCGGCATCCAGTGCCTTGTTGATTGCTACAATGTTGCCTTTTGAGATTTTCTTTGCGGAATTGAGCAGAGTACCGTCCATATCTACTGCAAGTAACTGATATTCCATGTGCTTCACCTTTTTCTTTCATAAAAATACAGGCAGACAATCACTGCCTGCCCGTTCATGTGTGTGATTCCGACAGATTATTTGTTCGGATTCTTGATGGTGGTAATGACTTCGCTGCCTGCGCTAATGATCAGATCGGTGGTGTTCAGGAAAAAACCGGTTTCAACGATACCCAGCATTCCCTTCAGAAAGCGTTCCATTGCCTTATAATCTGTGCAAAACTTGGTGTTATCATAGTTGGTATCCAGAATGTAGTTGTGGTTGTTGGTCATGTAAATGTCCTTACCTTTCATACGGAGCTTTGGAACAAAACCCGCCTCCTCAAGCTTGCGGACAACATGCTTGTAGCCGAATGGCGAAACCTCAATCGGCAGACCGAATGCACCTATCTTCTGTACCAGTTTGGAATCATCACAGATCCAGATGTTGTACTTTGCGCTCATGGCAACGACCTTTTCACGGAACAGCGCACCGCCGCCACCCTTAATGCCGTTGAAGGCTGGGTCAACTTCATCGACACCATCAATGCAGATGTCCAGCTCTAGTGCATCATTGGTATCCAGTAGCGGAATACCAAGGCTCTCTGCGTATTCCGTGGACTCAATGGAAGTAGAAACACACCGAATGTCCAAACCCTCCTCGGCTACACGCTGACCCAGCTTCTCAATGAGAAAATGAGCAGTAGAACCGGTGCCAATGCCGACGGTCATGCCATCCTTGACATAGGTTGCAGCCTCATAGCCCGCCATTTGTTTTGCGTTCATTACGAATCACCTCTCATTTGTTCTATATACACTGTGGTAATGGATACCACAAAATGTATCAAAATTACAGTCGCGCAAAAACCTTTATGGCTTCCGCAGCATTTTCCTTCATGTCCCGTACTGCCTCCAGACGAACAGAGGAGTAAAATCGCGGCTCGTTTTCTGGCAGATTTTTCAGGTATTGTTCACATGCCGTGCCGCCTGCCTGATCCATATACGTAAAATAATTGATCTTTCGGACACCTGCCAGAATTGCGGCATGAAAATCTTCTCTGCTGACACCGGAACCGCCATGCATGACAATCGGAATATTGTCAGTCTTTTCCCGAACTTGTTGGACAATTTTAAAATCCAGCTTCGGCTCAGTCAAATAAATTCCGTGTGTTGTCCCAAAGGAACATGCCAGTGCATAAATGCCAGTACGTTCTATAAAATCCTTTGCCTGCATCGGATCGGTATAGATTTTGGACGCATCGCCTTGCGAAACACCGGAACCGAATTCACGCTGTCCCATGCAACCCAATTCTGCTTCCACTGCCACACCGAAGGACGCTGCAATCTGCACCGCTTTTTTCGTTGCTCTAACATTTTCTTCATAGGATAGCTCGGAACCATCAAACATAACAGAGGTAAAGCCCATATCTAAGGCCTGCTTAAGATAATCAAAGGTTCCACCATGGTCAAGATGAACACATACCGGAACGGATGCTTTTCTTGCTTGAAGCACCATAATCGGGCCGATGACGGAAAGCGGAATCAGCGGCTCATGACACTGCGCCATCTGTACGATGACCGGAAGCTGTAATTCCTCTGCGGCTTCAATGACAGCACACAGGCTTTCCAAACTCGGTGTATTAAATGCACCAATTGCAATCTGCTTTTCTTCGGCAATGGAAAGAACATTTTCTAACGTTACTAACATGTAAGGCTCCTTTTACAGGCTTTCACAGATCATATCCAGCTCTGGAAAGAGGTTCATGGCGATCTGATAGGATTTCTGAAATGCATAGCTGGAAGCACGTACTGCGGATGGGATAATAGTAAGTTCCCGTATGCTTCCATCGGTTAACCGCAGACAAACTGCCAGATGTTGAATGACTGTATTAGATTTTTTGTCACCGAAAAGTGCAGCCAACTCCTCCGGCCGCATGGACGGCTTCGTCACCAGCTTGTAGCCTGCAAGCTGGGAATAGGAAAATACTTCCGGTCTGGTATAGCTTTTAGTGATATTCCGATTGCTTGGAATGCAGAATTTCTTCTTCTGTTCATCCAAAAGCAATACAGTTCCTATCTTTCGTGTCACCTGAAAGCCACCCTCACCCAGATCAATCGGGGCTGCATTTTTCTCATATAGCTGCCGCAGCTCGGCAACCGTCTTTCTTGTAATGGTAGAGGTAAAGCGGTTGCTAACAATCGGATAGCACTTTTTGCAGATGATGCCGTCCTGACAGCGGAACGAACGGAATCCGATTTTACTGCCACAGATATCACAGATTTTTGCCATTGTTTTCTCCTTAATCCGTAATGTTCAGAATAACCTTATAGGTGTCCGACTTCATGGCACATGCCATCGCCGCATCAAAATCATGATAATCATAAATTGCTTCGATTAGCGGCGTAGGATCAAATAAGCCCTTGTTCAGCAGCTGTACTGCCTGCCAAAAGGTCTTGACAGAGCCGTTTTGTGCACCGGTAATACTTTTCTGTGTGGAATGAATCGCACCCAGATTGACCTCAATCGGCAGATTCGGATGCAGAGATGAGAACATGACAACCGTGCCGCAGACGGCTGTACTGTCGATTGCCTGCACTGCAAGTTTCGGAACGGCTATGGTATCAAATACCACCTTTGCACCCAGTCCGCCAGTGATTTCCTTTACCTTTTCCACGGTATCACAGGACATCGGGTCAATTACGATGGAAGCACCAAGCTCCTGCGCCTTTTTGCGGCGTTCCGCCATTGGCTCAGACAGGATGACACGTGCACCACGCATATGTGCCAGCATGACATGCAGCATACCCATTGTGCCGCCGCCGATAACCAATACATCATCACCAAATTCAATGTTACATCTATTGATGGAATTCAGCACACACGCAATCGGCTCAACCATTGCAAGCAGCTCATACGGTACGTGCTTATCGCACAGATATATATCGGATGCTTTTGCTGTAATGTACTGCGCAAAGCCCATAAATCCGGAAATTCCGTCTGGATTTTGATAGCAGATGGTATGCGCAAAATCAGGGCAGACATTTTCATAGTCGTTTTTACAGTAATAGCATTCGTTGCAATTATCAATAACATACGTAACTGCCTTCTGTCCGATATGGAAACGATCTGTATTGACCTTGCTGCCCAGCTGAGCGATCTCACCTCCAAATTCATGTCCACCAATGCGTGGATAGCTGAAGCTGCATTCGCCCTTATAATCCCGTATATCATTGACGCAGATACCTGCTGCATGGATGCGCAGAAGGATTTCATCCGGCTCCGGTACCGGTGTCGGAAGCTCTGTCAGAACAACATCACCTGGTTTATTCATCAACAGTGCTTTCATAATGATCCACTCCTTCTAATAGCTGGATTGATTTGTATCTGCATATCAGACGCATTACTATGTATGCTTTTCATATATAGATATAAATCCTTTATACGTAAACAGCGGCTCCGTATCAAACGGAAGCCGCTGCCGGTAAATCATTCCTTATGACAAACGCTCTGTGCCCAGCAGATCATATCAGAATGTTAAAGAAGCCACATACTATGCCTACGAGCACCATCAGAAGGATGATCTTGATAGAAGTCCATTTCTTCTGCATCAGACCATATACGCCAAGCGTAGCACCCAGCGGAAGAATGTTCGGCAGGATTGCGTCAAACAGGCTTTCCTGCAGCGAGAAATCTGTACCGGAGGTATTGATAACGATACCGCACTTTACATTTACGTAGCTTACGATCAGGCCGCCCATAACCATACAGCCCATGATGGATGCACCTTTCAGCAGCTTATTGATAATTCCTTTTTCAAGGAAATCCATAATCGCATCGCCACCGGCTCGATAGCCAAACATAAAGTTTGCATACGAGAAGATGTAGGTGATGAGAAACATTGCGACAGCGTAGATAACTGCGCCCCAAATGTTGCCGTCACCGGAACGGGTAATATCAATACACAGTGCTAGAAGAATTGGAATCAGTACGCCCTGCCAGATGGTATCACCTACGCCTGCAAGTGGTCCCATCAGAGAAGTCTTAATATTGGTGATAAATTCGTTCGGTATATCCTCGCCCATTGCCTTGTCTTCCTCAAGGGAAATTGCAAGCCCAAGGATGCAGGAACCGAATTCCGGATGTACGTTAAAGAATTCCGTCTCACGGCTCATCAGGTCAATCTGCTTTTCCTTATTGTCTGGATACAGATATTTGACAACCGGGAGAAAGGTATGCGCACAAGCCATACCCATCATGCGTTCGTAGTTATAGCAGGTCTGAACCCAGGTTTCCCAGATCATGGAGGCACGGAACAATGCACTTTTCGGAATCAGCCTCTGCTTTTGTGGTTTTCCAGAAAAAATACCCATTTGTATTGAACCTCCTTTGATTAGTCATCATCCGGATCGTAATCCGGATCTTCCACGTCAACAGGCGCACCGCCTGCAGCAGCTCTTGCCGGAACACGGTCAGCTAGTTGGATGTAGATGATAGCCATAATCAGACCTATAATGCCCTGCTCAATCAGCGTCAGACCGGAAACGGTTGCAATCATAAAGCCGAGGAACAGGAAAATACGTGCTTCGCCCTTAAAGATGTACTGCAGGGTAATTGCAATACCAAGAGCAGGCATCAGACCGCCGATAACCTGGAAAATCTGCAGCGGCTTGCCAGCGCAGAAATCAATGAATGTCTGGATGTATGCCGCGCCGAACTTTGCAGCGAGCATACATGGAATAACACAAATAATTGCAGAGAAAATCTGCGGCAAGATCACATTGGACAGATACAGACGGTTGAACTTGCCTTCTGCTACCCACCTGTCTCCCATATGTACGAATACGGAGTCAATGGTCATGCGCAGGTACCAAACGATGGTACCCAGCAGGCCAATTGGAACTGCGATTGCCAGCGCGGTGTCAGCATCCAGATTTCCAGTAATTGCATATGCTGTACCAAGAACACCAGCTAAAGCCATATCTGCTGGCATAGAGCCGCCAGCGGAGATAAAACCCAGATATACGAGGTTGATGGTACCGCCTACGACTGCGCCGGTAAGCGGATCACCCAACACAATACCAGTGATAAATCCGCAGACCAAAGGTCTCTGCAGTGTCCACAGACCGACGAAAGGCAGGTTTGCTTCGCCTAGCCAGTAGATAATACCAAGGATAATTGCAGTTATGATTGACATACCTTAACTTCCTTTCTTTTTTTAATTGTAAAAAGTAGATCAGTTTGTATTATAAACCGAAATTTGCCTTTGCCTTCTGCACAGCGTCATCAATTTCAATGACGCCCTGTTCCGGAACCAACTGGTAATATACACGGCAGCCGCCCTTCTGCATAGATTCACATGCTAGAACTTCTTCCGGATTGAGTGCTACATTGTTGATGAACGGCTGACGCTCACCACGGATTCCGGCACCGCCAAGGTTAACTTCCTTGATCGGTACGCCTGCCTGAATCAGACGGTAGAAGGTTGTCGGAGTTTTGGCAAGAAGCATAATACGTTCGCCATCCACGCCCTTTACCATGAGCTTCTCCGCAGCCTTGTCAACATTATATACGATGACCTTGGTTCCTGCTGGAGCCAGAGCCTTAACAACACGGACGTTAAAGGTATCCTTAGCGACCTCGTCGTCAATAATCATGATCTTATTTGCCTTGGAATTCGGCGTCCATGCCGTTACAACTTCACCATGGATCAAACGGTCATCAACGCGTGCCAGTACCACATTTCTCATACATCTTCCTCCTCATCTGTATCGGATGCTGCTAATAATTTTCTTACATCGGCATAGCTTTCAGACGCTGCCCCAATTGCTGCTTCGCACATACTTTCTGCAGTTGCTGTTTCCTCGTCACGCTCCATCAATACGGCCATCAGCATTGCTAGATTCATGCCAGTGATATGATAGATGTCATGCTCTCTGGTCAGAGAAACAACAGCGTTAAACGGAGAACCGTGCATCAGCTCGGTCATAAAGATAATGTTTTCCGCGCCATATTCTGTTACTTCTTTCTCAAGCATTACACTGAGATCGTTTACTGTCTGCTGCGGATACAGTGAATACGCAGCGATATTTACCTGTGAACCAAGAAGCATCTGAACAGTGTCCAGCATACCCTTGGACTGCTCGCCATGTGAGACGAGGACAACACGATACTTTGGGTTGCCCATTCGCAGATCATCCTTTCATTTTCGATTTCATAAGCCGCAGTCAAATAGCATTTATAATGAGAGAACAACAAGATTATAATTTACCTCTGTGACCGGCATTTTACGGTCATTTCAAAAGTTGGCTTATGATAGCTTTATCATAGCATGCTTTTTTCATCAGCATGCACAAATTGTTTTCGTTTAAATCCCGCAATTTCGTACTCCTTGTGCATGTAGCATTGAATACAATTGCGAAATTGCACAAAAATTTAATTGCGCAATTCTTTTGCTTTAGAAGTGGCTTTCATTTCGGGAAAATTCGGCAAATTGCGAAATAATTTGATTGGACACACTGGTTATTTAATGCTATGATTGATACATGATTTGAACTGAATCAGCGAAAGGAATACATAAAATGCTGCATGACATCCGCAGATTATGAGAGTCTCAGCAAGATATCCGTATGAAGCTGTATGAAGTTCCATAGTAAGTTGCAGGTCACTATAAAATAGAAATGCAAAGGAAGTATTGCCGTGTTAAACCAAAGACAACTTGAAATTATCCTTGAACTCTGTGAAAAGCCAGAGGTTTATATGACAGCGGCATATTTCGCCAAAAAGCAGCAAGTCAGTTTGCGCACTGTACAGAATGATATCAAGCAGATCAAGCGAGAGCTAGAAAATGCAGAATACATCTCATTTGAATCTACTGCCCGTAAGGGCTGCCGTATTCTGGCAACTGATATGAACCAGATGCCAATGGTAAAGGAATACTACTACCGCCAGTTCAGCTCTGTTTCGATAAACTATCAGAATGAACGGATCAATCAGATTCTTCTCCTTCTGCTCAAACAGCACCGTGCAATCTCCTTATATGATATGGAAACCAGTATCTTTGTTTCTCATTCCACACTGATCAATGATTTGAAGCGGATCTCTGATGTTCTAAAAAAATACAATCTAGAGCTGCTCCGAAGCTCCAACAAAGTTGTCATTGACGGCAGTGAGGTAAACAAGCGCCTGTGTATGCTGGAACAGAATCTTATCCTGTCGGCCGATGGAATCCTTGCTCCGATCGCCTCGGATGATAATACCCTTGAAAAGGTAAAGAATATTCTCGTTGACACGCTGGTTGAATTCCGACGTCCAGTTACGGAGGCAGCCCTTAAAAATCTCATTGTTCAGATTTATGTTGCTCTGAAGCGTATACAGGACTGGTTCTTTATTTCTCCAAATGATCTTCAGGTAACGGAACAGTTTCAACCGGAACAAAAAATTGCACAGGCTATCTGTAAGCGAATCAGCGAAGAATTCCTGATCCGTATCCCCGACACGGAAATGATTTATCTTACATTATATATGCGTGGTCAGGGCAATTTCACCTCCGGCGACCTGATCTCTCATGAAGTGGATGATCTTGTTCTGGCAGCACTGACAGAAATCCGTGATCTGCATGGCATTGACCTCACAGATAATCTTAAGCTGCGTATTGCACTCGCTCTTCACACCGCACCGCTGATTATTCGGTTAAAATATGATATGCAGTTGGACAATCATCTGGTGGACTATATCCGTCAGAACTTCCCGCAAGGCTTTGATCTTGGTATTTATTTCGCAGCATATCTGCAAAAGGTATTCAATAAACGTGTTCGTGATGATGAAACGGCATTTCTTGCCATTCATTTATATAATGCACTGGTGGAGCAGCAGCGTGCCCAGGGTACCAAACGCATTCTTGTGATCTCCTCCATGCGGCAGAGTGAAAATATTCTTCTTCGTCAGACACTTCTGAACTGGCTGTCCGATGAAATCGCTGAGCTTGCTTTTGTGACACCGGATCAGATAAAGGAAGATCATATGGATCTGTATGATATTCTTCTGACCACTGAAAAAGGAAGCTTTTATGATATGGGTCTTGCCTTTTATATCAATCCCTTTCCAAGCCGCCATGACCATATGAACTTAAAGCTGGCAATTGACGGCTTCCGAAGTATCGATGACATTACATCTATTTTCCCTAAAGAGCTGTTTTTTGTCCGCAATGGCGAATTAAGGGAAACGATTCTCCGAAAAATGGCAAAGCATGCAACCACCTATTTCCAGATCGAGGATGGCGCACTAGAGGATGCTGTATTACAGCGCGAACAGCTTGGTAGTACATTCTTCGGAAACGGTATTGCTGCTCCTCATCCGATTGCAGCAGTATCCTCTGATTCCTTTGTTGCAGTTACCGAACTGCCGCAAGCTGTGGAATGGGATGAAGAAAAGAATATGGTCAGACTGGTACTGTTGGTCTGCATCGGTAAAAACAATACCAAAGCCTTTCAGCTATGGAACTATCTATCCAAGGTCTTTGCCGACCGGACATTTGTTGAAAGGCTACTGCCTGACCCAAGCTATGAGCATTTTATCAATCTTCTCAAGGAAACCATTGCCGATAATTTCAGAAACTAAGAAATGAGGGCTGTAATATGACAGTAAACGAAGCAGTATTGGCAGTACAAAAACGCAAAGCCGGTTTCATCAATCGTATGTCCGTCAATTATGCACAGATATTATTACAGAAAAATGAATCCGTTCGGGCTGCGGTCATTGCAAATATCAATACAAAACGTGACAGCTATCCCGGTGTTGTAGTTCTCACAGATCGGAATGTAATGGCTGTATGTGGACTTCCAGGTGTCAAAAGAAAAAACATCCTTCCCATTGACCAATTGGAACGCTGTGAGGAGATTAGCACTGTCATTCAGTATAAAGCAACCTTCCGTACCCATCGGGATGCATTCAGCATGAGTATTGATCCAGATGATGGGGAAGCCTTCTCTGCATTCGTAGCCGAGATCAATGGCGAAGAATTTGAAGATATTCGTCTGGATGCGGATGGAAAGATATTGAATCCTAATTTGCTCCGCAGCCGTAAACGCAATCAAATACGTAGGGAACACCAAAAAGCACGTTCCCTCCAGTTGGATATTGACCGACAGAAAAAGGCTGCCGAACGCTTTGACATAGGCAGTAAAAATGCTTAACATGATCGTACCGAATTTTCATATTCGAGTATATACCTCCAATGACTCTCTCTGTTGTATGTGGTGGAACAAATTCAGGAAAGCATATGCGCATGAGTACTCTGGAATCTTCTTTCATACTTTTCCTTACTACATAACCTTATCTCCATGTAAAGATCTGCTATGTAGAGGCTGATCCGACCAGAAAACTGGTCGGATTTTTTCTTTAATAAACTCCATACCCATAAATATCACTCGCCCCTACTGGATAATGCCGCTGCGCACAGGTATTGCTCGCATTGCCTTCCACCGTGTAAACTGTTCCGTTTTCCACCTTTTCTACAATGCCAACATGTTCCGTATGCCCATCGCCATTCCAGTCGAAGTAAATAATATCGCCCGGCGACGGTACATATTCACGGGATTGCCATTGTCCATGCGATTTGAACCAATCCGCTCCCGACTGGCAGTAGGAATGTTTCGGGATGGCTCCGGAATCAATATACCCGCACTGATCGGCACACCATGAGACAAAACACGCACACCATGATACACGACTGCTGTATCCATACCACGACCAGAATTTCTGTCCTCCACGGTTTCCAACCTGAGCAAGTGCAATTTCCACAATCGCCTGATTTCCTCCTGTGGATACCCGCCCATATGGATAATACCGCAAAACGTGCTGCACGTACTCCGGATCGCCATAGCTTGACCAGCCCAGCCTGCTTGCCTGAACGTTGGAAAATTCCTGTGCATTGGTCGCAGAATACCCTCCATAATTGCGGATCGCCCATGAAATGTAGCTATTTCCAAAGTTGTATCCCTGTAATGCAAGACTGATATGCTCGATATCAATCGGGCTTTCCACGCCTGCACGTTCCAGACAGCTTTTCAGCTCCTGTACACCACACGCAATCGAATAATCCGGGTCGGTGATTCCATTCGGTGTTCTGGGGTATTGCGTGTTATACGGCCCTTCTGCTGCCTGCATGGGATCGCTGCCTTCTCCGCCAGATTCCTGCATCATAACCGCTTTAATGAGTTCGACATATTCGGGAATGCCATACTGGATTGCATATTGCCGGATCAGCGGCTCATATGCCTGCACCGCTGCACTCACTTCTACATAGGCTGAGCCGTTTGTTCCGCCTGTGATCGACATCGCACCGCCAAACAGTGCAATTGCAACAACAATCATGACCGAAAGCCATACCCCGGCAAGCAGAGCTGTCAGCAATGCCTTTGTACTGCCGACAGTGATCCGAAACGCAGAAGCAGTCGCCTGCGCAACGGCTCTTACAAAATCCGAAGCATTGCGAATCGTATATCTTGCAGTCTGCATTGTTTGACGAGATGTAGCAATTGTTCGTTGCATCACTTGCCCTGTGGCAAAAGCAGCCTGTCCGGATGATTGAATGGAGGTCCTAGCCGTTTGCAGCTGCCGCCCTGTCGCTATCATCGCTGTGCACGTATTTTCGGATCGCCCCACAGTTCGTACGGTATTCCGCACGGACGGACTTCTAGCACGATTACCAATCCGGTTCGAGGCCATTCCGTTGCTGCCGGAAAATCGAATTCTGCTGCTTGTCGGTGTCTGCGGCCTATCCATGGTTAGCTGTCCGAAAGAATCCGAAGTTTTTCTACCCGATATCGTTGCCTGTTTCGTTGGACTCTGTGGAGTGATTGGTCTTGCAGACTGCTGATTTCCCGCTTGTGACGTTCTCTGCACAGTACCCTGAGCCTGCGTGGTTCCCTGTCTCTGCTGATTTTTAGCAGTTTTCGCCGCCTGCTGCGCCTTGAATCGTTGTACTGCATCCGCAGTTTTTTGTATATTGTTCTGTGTAGTTTTGACGCTTTCTTTTCCACGCTGATAAAACTGTTGTGCCGCCTTTCCCGCTGCCAATTTTGATACATTTGTTATGCGCTCAGATGCATACGCAGAAGGCGAACTATCCTCTTTTCCCTCATTTTTTTGCGCTGCATCCCGTGTTTTCAGCGCAACATTTTTGATCCGTGTCCCCGCGTCAGCCGTACGATCTATCATGCGGGTACTGTGCCCCATGGCGGATTTCTTTTTGATTTCTGCCATTTTTTCACCTTCTAATCTTCTTGCGAATAAAAAATACCGCTGTCCCCAAAAGGGAAACAGCGGCAATCACGCACCATATTTTCTTCATGAAATTTTCCTTTACAATTCACTGAATTTGGTTGTCATCAATCGGTACATCTGCGGCGCAATATCCTTTGGGAAATCGTTGACAAATGGAATGAGCGAACTGCCAATCTTCATCAACCCTTCCCCAACGCCAACATCCGTGATATAGCCAAGCTGTTCATTCGAGATGGTCAGAAGCTCCGCCAGTTTCTCTCTGTCCGGTGCCGCCTGATTGAGCATAATGATAAACTCACTGTTGGACAGCATGGCCTGCGCGGTATGGCTCTCCAACAGATCGGTTACGTTCTGCGTGATACCGGTGCAGAAAGCGCCGTACTTCCGGACACGCTTCCACAGCTTAAACAGGAAGTTGGCGGAATACTCATGCTGAAACATCAGATAAATTTCATCAATAAAGATAAAGGTATTCCGCTTCTGGGCACGGTTGCGTGTGATGCGGTTGAGAATATTATCTAGCACGACCAGCATACCAATCGGCATGAGCTGCTTACCCAAATCCAGAATGTCATAGCAGATCAGGCGGCTGTCTGTATTCACATTGGTCTGCTTGGCGAAGGTATTCAGCGAACCTTCGGTAAACAGCTCCAGCTCCAGAGCAATCTCATGCGCTTCCGGCTCCGGCTGTTTCAACAGAACTTCTCGCAAATCCTGCAATGTGGGCGGAATCCCCATATAGTTGCCCTGAAGATAATAGCGATAGGTCAGGGCGGTGCATCGGTCAATGATCGACTTCTGTTTTGCCCCCAGCTTTGCGCCATCCATCAGCTGTTCGCACAGCGACATGATAAACTCGGATTTCAGCACCATCGGATTGCCCTCATCGTCGTAATCGGAGTTCATATCCATCGCATTGATATGATTGTCACTGGTTGCAGAAATGTGGATGACTTCACCACGCATTTCATGAATCAGCAGCGAACACTCTCGCTCCGGATCAATGATGATAATATCCGCATTGGGATCAGCCAGAATGACGCCGATCATTTCCTGCTTTGCGGTAAATGATTTACCGGAACCGGAAACACCCAAGATAAAGGAATTGCCGTTCAACAGCCGATGTCGGTCCGCAATAATCATATTTTTACTGATTGCATTCTGACCGTAATACATGCCGTTGCTGTGATAAATCTCCTGCACATGAAACGGCATAAACGCGGCAAGGCTGTCCGTTGTCAGCGTCCGCAGTGCATCAATCCTTCGTACGCCATAGGGCAAAGCAGTATTTAAACCATCCATCTGCTGATACTTTAGCGTTGCAATCTGGCAGACGCCTGCGCTGGCGATGGAGAGCAATGCCTCTGTGTCGCTGTCCAACTGTTCTTTTGTTTCTGCGGTATGCACGATGGTCATGACGCTGAAGGTCATACGCTGGTCGTGCGCCGTCAAATCATCCATGAACTCACGCAGTTCCCCTCTCTGCTGCTCCATGTCATACGGAACAGCGGCGGAAAAGTTATTGTTCTGATTCTGTCTGCGCTGCCAGTTGGTCACGTTCGTCTCGACACCCAACAGACGATTTTCTACCTCCCGTACCGCCTCATCCGTCGGAACAGGGATGACATCAATAGACAGCATCATGCTGCGGTTCAAGTCACACAAATTTGTGACCAGATCATCTTTGATGAAAGTCGCATAATCCCGCAAGAAAAGCACTCTGCCATAACGATCCCCCATGCGAAAATAATCGCCTTCAAATTCGAAGGTATCTGGGCAGATATAATCCTTAAAGCTATGTCCTTTTCTCATGGACTGGTTCAAATTGTAGGCAAATTCTGCTTCTTCCCCCGCTCGGAAGAAGTCATAAAAAATCCGCAGGCGTTCTACCGCTTCCAGTGGGTAGCATTTGGAGGACAGCCGCGAAAAGTGGGCGGACAGATTTGCGCCAATTCGCTTAAAACAGCTTCTGGCCTCTTCGATATTCCGCTTGTAGACTGAGACCGTAATGTACTTGTCCTGCACAATGCTGCTGGAACCCATCGCCTTGTCCATCATCATCCGATTGTATTCCGCGCGGTAATGATCTAATCCGTCACCGGCCATTGGCAACAGGATATTCTGTTCAAAATTGGCCCGGTTCAGACGACGGTTGTTGATGGTAATCTTGGTCGTTGCTCCAGCTTCCAACGTGTTGATCAAGGTTGCATATCCTCGGAACATCTTTTCCTGATCGTTTGGATCAGCTACGGCATAATTGATATCTGTAAATTGAAAGGTCTTGGAAAACTTCGTTTTTCCAACTTGAAAAATGCCGTCCGCCCAGATCGTCCGAATCGGAATCACATCTTGTACCGACTTGGGAACCTTGAATTTTTCCCTGTCCATCTTCATTACATTGTTCAGTGTCTTAATCATGGCGTTTCAGCATCTCCTTTTTCTGTTTCTCAATTTCATCCTTTAGGACTTCGTAATACAGGTTTTTCGACTGAAATAGCAGCCGCTTCGGTATACAGAATTTGGAGCGATACCATGCCTTGATGAACTGCTCTGCGGGCATCCCGTTGTACTTGATAAAGCCCATCGCGGCAAACGGCGCTGCGACGAGAATACAAATCCAGCTTAGCGTTTCCATGCCGATATACGGTCGCAGGGCAAAAAATACTCCGGCAGCCACGCCGCAGGCAAGACCGGAGAATACACACTGGCGCAGGGATAAACCGAGAAAGACCGCCTCTGTGTAGTTTCGGATTTCCTTGTTAATTCTAATTTCCATGCCATTTCCTTTCTCTTATAAACCCATCATTTCCTTCACGATATGGTCAGACATCTTGACCATACCGACTAAAATAAGCATATTGAATACCAGCTCAGCAATATAGCTCCACACCATCGTTGCCGCTGCCACATCGGGATTCACAGACGGTGGTTCGGATGCAAACAGAGAAAAGATGATACAGGATAGTACAATCACGGCCCCTTCCATGCAGACCCCAGCATAGCTTTTCAAAAAGCTCTTACCGATGCTCTGTGTCGGATCTCCGGCAAATGCCGCCAGTGGAACCGGCGCAATCGCTGCATATAAATACATCTTAAAAAACCTTCCGTATACCGATAAAATCATGATGAAAGACAGTACCGTAATGACCAGACTGCCGATCAGTGTCACCGCCCACAGCGGGATGCTCTCGAAAAAGCCACATGCTTCCACGGCGTCAATGATCTCCTGTGGCAATACGGTTTCCTCTGTTGTGCCAAAACCCGCTGTCGTCATGATCGTCGCAATCAAGCCCTGTACCATGTCAAAAATCGCCGTCATCAGCTCCAGCCCATAGGTAACCACAGCCTTTGCCAGTACAAAGCGGACAAACAGCTTTAACGCCAGTTCCGGACGTTTCAGTTCCGCAAAGCTGCCGCAGGTTTTCATCACGCCGACCACGAAAAACAACACCAGCAGCGCAAGACCTATCGCCATCACGGCATCATGGATGTTCACGATGACCATCCAAATGGCCCCGCCTTTGAAGTCTTCCGGTGATTGCGTGACGAGCAGCCAAATTTCCGCTAACTTCGCATTCCATGTACCGAGGGCATTTTGCAAATTCTGCACAACCCAGTTATCTGACATTTTACATCACCTCCAAAATTTCAGCTTGCAGGGCACCGAGCCCCACAAGCTATTTTTTATTCATCCGCCCGTAATCAGCGTCAGGATTTCTTTTGCGAACGTAATAATAATGCCGCCCGCCAGTGTCAGAAATCCATTGGAACGCTGCGACGGATCATGCGACTGTAACGACAGTCCAACCTGCACGATGCCCCAGCCCAACAGGATCAGACCGATGGCGCGGATCACGCTGAAAATAAAGTTGGAAAGGTTATTGATAACGGTCAGCGGGTCATCTGCCGCAAATGCCGTGCAGGCCAGCACCACAAACAGTAGTACGACAATGCACACATAGCACAGGAATCGAATTTTTCCAGCTCTAGTCAGTTGCTTTGGTTGCACTTCGACGTAAACCAGCCCGTCTTTTTCCATAACCTCCAGCTTCTCTTTCTTTTTTCGGAACAACTTCGTCGGAAGCTGTCCCAATCCGGCAATGCCTTTTTTGAATGCATTCATTGGGTTGTTCCTCCTCACTCACAGGTCAAAATATTCTTCCAAGTCCTCCTCGGACAGCAGTTCATACGATGTCTGCCCCGGCACAATCCGCTTTGCATTTTTCGGAATGAAAGCATCAAACGTAATCGTTCCGGTTGAACGATCTGCTTCGCCATGCCGATAGGGCGGACGTCCGCCATCCGCTGTTCGTGAAACATTTGGATGCTTCATAATGTCATACTTCAAATCCATAACTGGACGCTCTCCGCGAATAAATAACAGTGCATAGCGATTGTCCAGTAGTCGCACCTCATCCGGTGTCAGCAGCTCCCGTCCGGCATTCTGATAATTGGTGGAATAATTGCCACTCCTGCCGGTACTCTTTCCATGTGTATCCACATCGATGGTTTCTTTGCCAAGCAGTTCGGACACATACTTGTGTGTCCCTTGTTCATTCCCCCCAAGATACAAAAATTCGTCGCAATTTCCCGCAATTGACTCCCATTGCTTTTCAAACAATGCTTTTAACTGTGCCAGATTTTGCAGAATAATAGACACGGAAATCTCACGGGATCGCATGACGGAAAGAATTTTATCAAAGTCATCCGGTAAGGAAACATTGGCAAATTCGTCCATTAGAAAATGGACGTGAACCGGCAATCTTCCGCCGTACTTCCGGTCGGCTGTCCGGAAAAGCTGCTGAAATAGCTGCATATACAGAATTGAAACCAAAAAGTTAAAGCTGCTGTCGTTGTCCGGTATCAGGGCAAACAACGCAACCTTCTGTTCTCCCAAGCTGCCTAAGTCCAGCTCATCCGTTGCCGTCAGACCTGCAATACTGTCTAGATTGAACTTTTCCAGCCTTGCGGCAAGTGTGACCTGAATGGATTTCAGGGTTTTCGCACTACCGGAATGGTACGAACGGTAATACTTCAACGCAATATGATCCGGCTGTCTCAGCTCCAACCGGTCAAACAGCTCGTCCAGCGGACTGCGGTACTCGTCATCGTCTTCTCGCACTTCACCAGCCAGCAGCATTTCCATGACCATCGGAAAATTTTGTTCCTCCTCCGGCGCTTCATACCAGAGGAAGAAAATCAGCGCAAGCAGGAGCATAGATGCCGCAGTGTCCCAGAATGGGTCTTGTGACTGACTTCCTTTTGGTGTGGTAGCCTTAAACAGATTCGTGACCAAACGCTGTACATCGTTATCTGTGCGCAGATAGACAAACGGATTGTAGCAATGGCTCTTTTCCATATTGATGAGATCAAGTACCCTCACCTCATAACCCTGTTCCTCCAGCAGCATACCGACATCACGCAGCATTTCGCCCTTCGGATCTAAGATGACAAAGGATGTGTTGCACTGCATTAAATTTATTTTGCAGTAAAACCTCGTCTTGCCTGCGCCGCTTCCGCCGATGACAAGGACATTCAAATTGCGCCGATGCTTTCTGCCGTCCAGCCCGATTCGGACATACATCGTCAGGATGATATTCTTCTCTTGGTCCGGCAATTCGTACTTTCTGCACAGTGTTTTTGCATCTCCCCACTTGGCAGAACCATGCTCCTCGCGCCGTCGGTAGTTCTTTGGAGAAGACAGCGCACTGCCGATTCCCAATCCATAAACGATCAAAAAGAAAAGGACAGTTTTCAGACTGTCCCTGCAAAACGTGATATGGAATGGTTGATTCATAGCATCCGGCAGCTCCTGAACGATTTCCACCAAGCCGCCTTCTGCAAAGGGCGCCGTCAGCAAAGCCAGCCAGATCACTGGTATGATACCGAACAGGCAGAAGATCAGCAACGCCTTACGGTTGACATTATTTCTCATAGGGCTTCCCCCGGATTCGTTTTGTCGGCGCTTTGGATACTTTGAGAATCAAGTCATCGACAGGATCGGTCAGACGTTCTTCTGCAAGCTGCTGATTTCGCAACTGGCTTAATGCATTCAAGATAATATTTCTATCATACTGGTCGAGTATCAAAAAATAGCGTTCTTCCTTCACAGCAACCTCCTGTTATCGTGCCTGTTCTTTGTCCCTGGCAGTTTTATTCTTTTCCTTATGCAATGTTTTCTGCATATCCATCTGTATTTCCGTTAGAACGTCACGCATAAGATTGAGTTTCCCCTTCAATGCCTGCGGGTCTAAGCCCTTGAGTTCTTCGGAAACCTGTTCAAACTGGAAATCGGAAACATCCATGCCATACCGTTTACTGAGCATATACGCCACACAGTATGCCTGAAAGCTGGATGCATCTCGGCTTTCTCCATGTCGATAGTCGTAGATCGCTGCGGCAATCTCCTTTGACATGCCGGTAAACAGCTGCATTTCACCGAGTCCATCCTGAAGAAAAATAACATCCTGTTCGCTGTCATAGTAAGCGGTCATTCCCTCCAAATCCTCTGCGATTTGAAACGAAACCGGACTGGCATCAATGAGCGCCGACACCAAATTTCGCATATCCGGTTCCTCTGGCACTGTCTGTTTCGCGCTGGTCTGCGAAATATCGTAAACCGCCTTGGCGTTGTACGAAACACCCGTACTTCCGTCCTCACGGGTGTATTCCTTTCCCGGTTCTAAAATCATGATCCTGGCGGCATTTCGGTTGACATAGACGCCAGCTTTCTTCCATTCTGCAAATGACTTGAGCCTTGTTGCCGTCGGCATCTGCGCGGAAATCAGAATGGCGTTGCTGACGGAATACCGGTCAAACTGGCTCTGTACATCAAGGTACTGCCGGAATACCTCGCCATTCTCCGCCATAGCTGCACTGGTGGTTTCGATCAGAGTGTAGGCATTTTCCCGTTCGGCCTTCTTCTTTGCGGCCCACTTGTCCTTGTCAAAAGTATCGTTCTTATTCCCAAACAAATCATAAATACTCATAGGATTATCTTCCTCTCGGTCTGTTCCTCGGTTTGCGTACCGGCTGCTGATGGGTGATCGGCTTCTGATTTTGCTGTTTCCTGTTCGGTTCGGGTACGGGAGGCTTGCGCTCTTCCTGGTTCTCTCGCTGCGCCTTAATCTCTCGAAGCTCAGCGCGGACAGATGGTTTTTTCTTTTTAGTAGCCTCGTCTACTGTGGAATCTCTTGGATTCCCGGAGGAAGGCGCGGACAGAGGATCGCTTTTTGTCGCCTTTTGAAAAGGGTTTTCTTTGTCCTCCTGCTTTGGTTCACCGAACAGTGCATTCAACAGAGCTTCTTTATCCCGTTCCTTCTGCCGCTCTTCCTGCTGTTCTGGCTGTACTGCCGCCTGCTCCGCTGCCCGGTTGTCACGGCTTCTTTCGGCTTCCGCAACCACGGATGCAACATCCACAGAGGACAATTGGAAACGTTCCATGATACGGCTGATCTTCGCCGCATCCTCTGCACGTGCGATGATATCCACGGGCGCATTTGGGTCTTGCGTCTTGCGGTCTGCCAGCACATTGTATAAGACGCCATATTTCTTTGCTTCCTGCGTGAATTTTCTCAGATCACTGTTTTTGACCGTGAATACCTTCAGCTCCTTACCGGAGCGAAGCATGGAATTCAATCTTGCCTTTCCTCTGGTTTTGGTTTCTTCACGGAGCACGGAAACCAGAATCGCCATGATGCGGGTCGCACCTTCGCCCGCAATGCGGATGGCAAATTCAGCCCCCTCTAAACTCATCTTCACAACCTGATCGGCTGCTTCTCCGCCTGTCTGCATGTTTTGTCTGCTCCTTTCTCTGCTGTTCTTCCTGTTGGATCTGTTTTAACTCCTCACGGATCATTCCGCTGCGCTCTGCAATGTTGTCACATAGCCTCACCTCCCTTCGGATCGTCCGCAGACGTTCCGAGATTTCCGCTATCTCCTGTCTGGCGGTTTCTTTTTCGTCTCCATCCGGCAGCTTACGAAGCTGTTTTCGCAACTGTACCCTCTGTTCGGTCAGGCGCATCGCTTCTGTCCGGATGGAATCCTGATACGAAAAAAGCTGCTCTGCGGTATCAATCCGATACTGGCAAAGCAGCCTTGTTTCCTTTGCGATAGCATCCATCTTCATGAGATCATCCCGTAAAAGAGAATGCAGCCGCGTGTAATTGATTTTTCGTTTTTTGGGTAGAAAGCCCAGCCGATAACAGTAATACAGATACAGTCCGCGTAAACCTTTGTGCCGATGGACTTTCTTCAACGATCCACGTATATGGTAAATCTTAAATACAGTACGCTCCGGTGCAAAATCTGAAAATCGGACAGCGTAGCTATTTTCAGCAATGCGCTCCATAATACGGTCATTGGTGTAATCCTCTCCCAGCTTGTGCATTCGCTTGGGACGCTTCCAGCCTTTGCCGATGATCGTCCAGTATTTGTGATTCGGGTTAAAGCTGCATCGGAATCCCATCGCTGCTATATTCCGATCAAAATCACGCAGAGTAAACGATTTGCTGATCGCCTCATCAATCGCCTGCCGCGCAATATCATTGCGCGTTGGTATCCCGCTCTTTTCTGCCTGAACCATAGCATACGGTTTCTTTCTGCCGTCCGGATGTTCTATTATGGATAACTGATATTGCCGGCACAATTCATCCGACTTTTGGCGCATGAGATGAATGTTAGAGAGATTCCCTAAATAACGCTTTCCATCTGCAAACGATACCGCATTGACGACAAAATGGTTATGCAGACACTCTGTATTCAGATGTGTTGCGACAATCACTTGAAAACGATCTCCCCACATACTCTGCGCCAGTTTGATGCCAATCTCATGCGCTTGCTCCGGTGTGACTTCACCCTGGCGGAAGCTCTGATAGCCGTGGTAACACACAATTTCTTTTTTATCTCCGAACTGCCGTTTGACTGCCTGCATCTCCTGTCTGGCGGTAGCAGGATCGCAGTTTACACCCGTCACAAAGAATTGCTGTTCTGTTTTCCGCCCGTTGGTTGCATACTGCATGACATCTCCCAATGCCTGCAAATCAGAATCCAGATAGTTTGGATTTGCAGTTTTATCCGGATTCTTTGCATAATCAATCGGATGATCGAGCCGTCCGCGGACACTCCATATTTCACACACGGCCATTATGCTGCATCCTTCTTGGTTCTAGAAATTCTGTGTAAATATCCTTTCGGAATTTCTGCCACTGCTGCATTTCTTTCCGTAACGCCGGAGCATCGATAAATCCCAGCGAATTCGCCTTTGCGGTCAACTGGTTTAAGTTATTACCAAACCGGGACAGTTCCCGCATAGCACGGTAAAATTCCGGATCGGGTTTTTCACAGAGCTGATAATTTCGTATAACTGCCCGAAGAAATGCACTTCTTGTTCTTCCGGTTCGCTCTACCATCCGGTCGAGATAAACAGCTTCCTCCTCATCCAATCGAAGGAGAATATCAACGGTCTGTTTTCGCATGACGCTCCTCCTCATCGGCAAGCCGATTTACTTGCAGAAGGCACATCACGATGATGCCGATCGCTGCACCAATCCATGCGCCTACAAAGAATGTAATAATATAGCCCATTTCAATTCCTGCCTTTCCAATAACAAGGGGTTTCAGGGGATTTTCCCTTGGCAAGTGATTTTGGATATCCAAAATCTATGCTTGCTGAGACTGTACCGCCAGCTTTCGCTGCTCTTATCGTCACCGCGTATCACGCCCCTTCCGGTGTGTTTTCTGTGATTCATTTCGCAAAAAATACAACAAAACATTTCCAGTTTCGCTAACGCTCACTGTAAATATCTGTGCTACGCACAGCTCGCTCTGCAAGGCGTTTCGCATATCTACTGCGATAGAAAACCAAAAAATCGTTGACGTCCTTGCCGATTGGAGGCGGTGCATCAACGATTTCGTATTCATTTTTCAGCAGTTCGGTGAGTGCTTTTGTGCTCAATCTACCTGCTTTGTCGTTGTCCAGATGAAGAAAAATCGTTTTGATCTGTGGATTTTTCTCCAAAAATTCAGCCAGCGCAACCGGAACTTTACTGGATTGAATATCCTCTTTCGGCTGGTAAACGCCTGCAAGGGACAGGAGATTCTCTTTGCGATAGTCATGATTTTTATGCTTCAAATACGTCGCATAGGACAATAAATCAATTGCCGCTTCAAACAAATGCAGAGAAGTACACGATTGATCTGCTACCAGCCGAAACGAAAACCGTTTGTCGCTGCCAGATGCATCACGCTTAAAATTGCTGCCTGCAGTGCTGCGGCAGGTTGCAAATCTCGGCTCTCCTTTCTCATCTTTGCCAACGAAAACGACATTATGGTAGGGGAGGCTCTCATAAATTATACCTGCTTCAATGCAATTACGGATGATCGTTTCATCAATTCCTCGTCCGGTCAGATACCATAACACACAGCTGCACGAGCCATGTTTCTTCGGAAGATACAGTGGTTTTGGCTCAGTTTCTTTTGCTATGTTCGGCGGCGATGCCCATATACTTCCCTCTCCTGTGAGCAGTTGTACAGCCTCTGCAAAGTGAAAATCCTTGACTTTTATCAGATAGTCCAGCGCAGATGCACCGCCAAATCCTCGCGACCACCAGTACCATTTCCCGTTGGAAATTTTCAGACTGTCGTGTTCCCTCGTACAGTAAACGTTGGATGTTACGCGTACCAGATTGTCCGGTTCATAAATTTTGAGATATGTCAACAGATCAATCTCGCGTGCCTGTCCGATGGTTTCGGGTGAGAAATTGACATAAGTTGTTCGCGTTTTCACAATAATTCACCTCCGAAGATGTAAAAAGCCGACTGGTTTTCGTACCAATCGGCTTCTCCATACTGCATTTAATTCTCATCGTCCTTCTGTGACATATCAGGGAAAAGGACTTTTAAATAATTTCGTTTTCCATATAACACACGATCAATATAAATATTTTTCTCGCTGACCCGATAAAAAGCCATGTAGTCTCCACAAACTAAATACCGATAATCGCTTTTTATATCTACAATAGAAGATAACATTGCACCTGTATAGGCGAAATTTTCTAACCTTTCTACTGTATCCATAATCCGACTTACAATACGTTCCGCAGCATCTGTATTACAAAATTCAAAAGCAATATACTCCCAAATTTCATCGAGGTCGCGAATCGCTTCCGGTGAATAGTTGATATTATTCTTCATTTGCCTTTGCCCGGAAATGTGCTCTTACATCAGATGCAGCGACCCATCCCTGTTCCTCTCCTGATTTTCTGCCCTTTGCCAGCTCATTCATGAGCTTTAATGTTGCCTGGGCTTTTTCATAATCTTGCATATCCATGATAACATAACGTCCTCTTCCGTTTTTTGTAAGGAATACCGGAGCATCAATAGAGACATCACGGAGTACATCGCTATAATTCCGCAAATCGGAAATCGGCTTGATATTTGGCATATTCATCACTCCCTGATTCATTTGTTACTCATAGTATATCCAATTTCGCTGTAAAATTCAACAACAAATTTTACAGCATCCTTATCGTTCTCGATCCGTATATATTTTTGTGAGATCATCTCCCCGTTCCGGTTCATCAACCAGAACAGGAGCATCATGGCGATCCAAGTTCAACTCGATATTCAATTCCGCGAGCCGTTCCTCCTTCTGTTTCAACTCTTCCTCCTGCGCAAACGGCTGCTGTAATTCCGCTTTTGCAACCTCCATCTGTTTCCATATTTCGGCAAGTCCAGACTGATACTCTTCCAGTTCCTTCGGAAATTTGGCGATTTCATTTTCAATTCGCGTTAGATTTCCCAGTGCATCGGAACCCAAAGCAATCTTGTGCTTCATCGCTCCACAGAGCGTCAATTGAAATTCTGCGCCAAACGGTTCATAGTTCAGCTCCAGTTTGAAGCCCCGATAGCTGCCGATTTCTACATTCTGACCGCCTGCATTCATCTTGCAAAGGGACAATAACATCTCTCCGGCAACCGCTTTTTCGGTGTAAGAAATACCGTTCAGTACCATCGGAGAAAACTTTTTCTCGTCCAGAGGATGCTGTTCCGCAAGAGAAATATCCGATTCACAGGCAGAAATATGCTGCGAATACGCAGAAATCATCTTCGGATACCGCTGTAACACACGATCTTCCAGACTGTAATGTTCATTCAAATAGCTTTGTTTGAGCACTCGTAATTTGGATACTTGAATCTCCAAATCCATCTTTTCTTTGATTCTGGTGTCGCCCGTTGCGAGCATTTTCACCTCGGCAAAGGACAGTGCAACCTCGTCCACATCTTCCGCAGAGCGCACCGGAGACTTACTGCTCATGATCTGCGAGATGAATTTTTGTTTGGATTCTACCAGTTGATAGAGATACGCGTCGAAAGTTTTCTCCGTGACATATCGAAAAACCTCTACTTCGGGAAACATGTTACCCTGACGTTCGATACGACCTTGACGTTGGAGAAGATCAGATGGTCGCCATGGACAATCCAAATTATGAAGTGCGATCAGACGCGTCTGCGCGTTGGTTCCCGCTCCCATTTTCTGCGTCGAACCAAGTAAAACTCGTACTTCACCACTCCGTACCTTTGCAAAAAGCTCCTGTTTTTTTGCATCTGTCTGTGCTTCGTGAATAAAGCATATTTGTTCCTTCGGCACGCCAAGGGCAACCAGTTTGCTGCGGATATCATCGTAAACATTGAAGCTCTCGTCACCCTTTGGCGTGGAAAGATCGGAAAAAATCATCTGTGCAGCCTTGGTATCATGGTTCTCACTCCAGATTTGGAACACATTTTCTACGCAGGCATTAACCTTACTCGTCGGATCGTCTGGCAAATTCGGATCGATCATGCGCTGATCGAGCGCTAATTTTCGTCCGTCATTGGTGATCAAAAGCATGTTGTCGATGCTGGAATCCACACTTCCGGCACGGACTTTCTCTGCTCTTTCGGCCAGCTTTGCAACCATTTGCATCTGAATCTCACTCGGCTCGGTCTTAATATTACGGTAATTTACCTTCGGAACAGGTAAATTCAGCATGTCCGCAGTCTGAATATCTGCCACTTCTCGGAACATCTGCATCAACTCAGGAAGGTTATAGAACTTTGCAAATCGTGTTTTTGTGCGATATTTCGTGCCTTCTGGGGCTAGTTCCAGAGCCGTGACCGTCTCACCAAATGTGGAAGCCCATGCATCGAAATGCTGCAATCCATTGCGAACCAACGTATCATATTGCAAATATCTCTGCACAGAATACATCTCAACCATGGAGTTTGCGATTGGTGTACCGGTGGCAAAAATAACACCTCGTCCACCTGTCACTTCATCCAGATAACGACATTTTAGAAACAGGTCGCTGGATTTCTGTGCTTCCGTCTGCGCAATACCGCCGACATTTCGCATTTTTGTAAATAAAAAAAGATTTTTGAATCCATGACTTTCATCTACAAATAGCCGATCAATGCCCAATTCTTCAAAACAGATAACATTATCTTTACGCTCCGTACTGTTCAGTTTTTTGAGCTTTGCCTCTATGGATTTCTTGGATCGTTCCATCTGTTTGATCGTAAATCGTTCGCTATTGGCGGCTTTTGCTTCACGGATTCCATCTTGAATTTCTTCAATCTGTTGTTCCAATTGCCGCCTCTGCCGTTCCTCGCTCATCGGAATTTTCTCAAATTGCGAATGACCGATAATGACCGCATCGTACTCTCCGGTAGCGATGCGGGAACAAAACTTCTTTCGGTTCGCTGTCTGGAAATCCTTCTTCGTCGTCACCAGAATATTGGCGCTTGGATACAATCGCAGATACTCCGCCGCCCACTGCCCGACCAGATGGTTGGGAACAACAAACATGGATTTCTGACATAACCCCAACCGTTTACTTTCCTGCGCGGCAGCAATCATCTCGAACGTTTTGCCTGCGCCCACAACATGTGCCAACAGAGTGTTTCCTCCATACAAGATATGGGCTATTGCATTCACCTGATGTGGACGAAGAGAGATTTCCGGATTCATGCCGCTGAATACAATATGGCTTCCATCATATTCACGGGGACGGACCGAGTGAAACGTGTCATTATAATAGCGCACTAGACGGTTTCGGCGGACTGGATCTTTCCAAATCCAATCCCGGAATTCCTGTCCAATGCGCTCCTGTTTTGCCTGTGCTGCCATGGTATCCTTCTGGTTCAGCACAGCTTTTTTGTTCCCGTTATCATCCAGTATATAATCAAAGATGCGGGTATCCCGCAAATTCAGACTGTCCTCAATCAATCGGTATGCGGATGCACGATTTGTGCCATACGTGCTGTTCGCGCGGACATTATTCCGATCCACGCTTTTGCCTTCGATATTCCAATCGCCAGTGATCGGAGAATACCGAACTTTTATTTTTTCTTCCGCATACCAGGACGGCTGTAACAACTCTACGACAAACTGTTGAATGTCCTCCTGGGGTATCCATGTGGTTCCTAACCGGACGGATATCTCTGCTGCTGTCAGGTCTTTGGGGATGACCTGTTTCAATGAATCTACATGGATCTGAAACCTCGGATCACTCTTTGCTGCCAACTCTGCAATGCGTAGTTTCTCCCGGACGTTGCCGGAAAGGTATTCGTCTGCGGTTACATACTGCTCCGGTTCCATTGCCGGAATTTGATAAATAATACCGTGCAAATCCTGAATGATTTCCTCCTGTGTTTTCCCCGTGAGCTGCTGCATATAGGGCAGATCAACGGTTGCTTTTTCTCCGATGGACACAGCAAGGGCTTCGCTGGAGGTTTCCACCGACGTGACTGCCCGATGCGGTTTGATTGTCCGCTTGGTGAACATGTCCGCTTTGCGTTCCAGATTGCCCTTTTCGTCCAGAATTTCCAGCGAACAAAGCAGATAATAGCTTTCATCCGCTGCAAACGCCATGTTGTTTCCGCGGCTGTTAATCAATCCATGCTTCTCAGTGAACGCATCATACAACAAATTTAATCGCTGTTGCTCATCCTGAATCATGCTTTCCGGATAATCCTCCGTCTGATACGCAATCAATCGCCGCACACAGTCGCGGAGTTCTACCAGCCCTCTGACACGGCTCTCTGCCGTCTGAGACAGAGAAACCGGCTGCATAACGTCATCTTCACGGAAATACAATTTGTCATCCACCAGCGTATAGGAGAAGTTTCTGACTTCCGGGTCAGCATCCATGATCTCCGACTGAACATCTATGACCTCGTCGATCTCATGCTGATATTCCGGAATCGTACCTTCGACATGCTGGATCGCTTCATGCAGAACATCAGCAAGCACAGTATCCGGCTTTGCCTTACAAGCGGTCTCCATGCCGAATCTGCCGCTTTCCAGAACCATTTCGCCGCAGATCATTTCCGGATTCTCGACAAAATAACGATTCATGGTGATCTCGTTTTCCGTCGTGTCCAGATACACCCAGTCCGGTTGAACGTCAATTACGCGCTCCCGCTTTTGCAAAAATAAGATGTCCGATGTAACCGTTGTTCCAGCGTTCGCCTGAAAGGTTTCCTCCGGCAATCGGATCGCCCCCAGCAGCTCTGCACGCTGGGCGATATATTTTCGGACAGAAGGGTCTTTCTTGTCCATCGTCCCCTTTGATGTGACAAATGCAATCACACCACTCGGACGCACCTTATCCAGCGCCTTGGCAAAGAAAAAGTCATGGATCAGGAATTTTTCGCTGTTATAGCGTGCATCCTCCACCTTGAAATCTCCAAACGGGACATTTCCCAGCACGATATCAAAATAGTTGTCCGGCAACTTGCTTTCCTCAAAGCCCTGAATCGCTATCTTTGCATCAGGGTATAGCTGCTGTGCGATTGCTCCGGTCAACGGATCAAGCTCAATACCGTACAGATTGGAACCGTTCATACTGTCCGGCAGCATTCCAAAGAAGTTTCCCGTACCACAGGCCGGTTCTAAAATATTTCCCTGTTCAAATCCAAGATTTCCAAGCGCTTCATACACTGCATGGATGACAACCGGCGGAGTATAAAATGCGGTCAAGGTAGATGCTCTGGCTGCGGCATATTGCTCTTCCGGCAACAACATCTTGAGGTTTTTATATTCTTCTGACCACGAGATATTGGTTTCATCGAATGCCATTGGCAGACCGCCCCAGCCAACATAGTTCGCAAGGATTTGCTGCTCTTGTCCGTTCGGAGTGCGGTTTTCCTGTTGTAGCTGCTGCAATAGATGAATGGCTGCTACATTGCGCGCATATTTCAGCTTCGGACCGCCTTCTCCCAAAGTATCATCGGTAATACGGTAGTTACCTGCTGGTGAACTCTCAGACTCCGGTTCCATAAAAGAAACCGGCTCCTCTGATTCGTGAGCCGATTCCGTATCCTGCTGCAAAGCAGCGTATTCTTCTTTTTCACGTTCCGTCAGAAATCGATCTGTGGCAATCAGAAAATGAATGCGTTCTTCGACTTCTCTCCATCGGAATTTCTGTTGCTGATGGATGTCATAGCGGTCAACCGTCAAGCCTTTGGCATTATAGTTTACAAATCCATTGCTGCCGTCAGTAAAGGTACAACTGTGCCCTCCAATTCCATACTCTTTTTTAAGCGCTTTGGTACGATTGACTTTGCTCTGCTCCTGTTCGTACAAGGTCTGAATTCGCAACTTTCCGCCTTGAAAACCGGAGCCGCTCTGGAAAATACGGTCAATCTCCTGCTCTGACAGGAATATTCCGTCTGTCCAAACAATGGATTGAAATTCCTTCGGCGTGACTGTCAGATTGCCCTGATTGTCGATATCCAAAGCCACGCCGCCCGTCAGTCCAATCTGTTCCAACTCTCGGAGAACCGCCGCGGTTTCGTCAATTTCGGTGAAATCATCTGCTGCGATTGCCTGCCGCTGCTGCGCTTCGGTCGGAAAAATAGTTAGCTGTAGATCAGCTCCGTCAGAATCATTTCCTCTGCCTGCTGCCGAAAGCTGTTCATCCGCTGTGTCCACTGCATCGGATTTTGCGCTTTCAGCTGCTCCGTCATGCCCTGCTCCTGTGCCAGCTTCGTCACGATCTGATTTAGCTGATTCAGGGCTGTCTGCTCGATCTCGTACAGGTGCTGGGTCAATGTGCAGCTCGTCAGCAGCGTCGTGTACGTCGCTTTCTGATGCTCCTGCAAGAATCGTCGGCGCATCTGTGCGTATCTCCCAAGCGGAAGATCGGGCTGCGTCGGTAATGCGAGGTTCGGGATAAGGTAATCGCCCTGTTTCGTGTATGTGATCTCTTTCATGTGAATCGCTCCTTTCGGGTTGTTTTTCTTCATCATAGTGTAGGTTTTCCTTCTGCGCAACTGTGCGAATGGTCTGAGAAACTTCTCTCAGCAGCATTTCCGACAAATCACTGCTGGCTGTGCCGATGACATTCCAGGTGGAGGGCGTATTGAAATGGACAATATCAAAGAAATCAGAAGGATCAAAGTATGCTGTTGGGTCGACGCCACAACGATTCATGAGCATATAGGCAACACTGTGATCCACCAGCTCATGAAATACCGTCAGGCGTTCCTGTTCATCCAGCTCCTCCAGCAGACTTCCTTCCATGCGGTCAATCAGCTGATAATCGTAGCTGTCGAGGTTGTCCATAACCAAATTCTGTGTGCATTGCAGCAAAACGTCACTGAACTCATCACTCGTAACCTCGCCAAAGCGATCAATGAGCTGCTCAGCGACCGCCTTCTCATATCGTTCCGCCATCTGCCAGATGGATACCGGACGCGCATTCCTTCCTTCATGGGTATCCGAAACATCAAAATAGTATTTCAGGTAATTTCGATGTCCATTGTTCGCCAAAACCGCAATGCCTTTGCTTCCGGCATTCACCCAGCGGTGAAATTTTCGATTCCATGTTTCCAGTGTCGTGACCGCAGTTGCATCCGGACGCTGGGCATAGATCAGCAGCTGTTCGTCAAAACTGCACTTGTAATTCCGGCAGGCAGCCGTTAAAAATCCCACCCACGCCGTTGGATCGCCAGTAATCTGGTGTCCCATGTCCACATATAATTCAGCGATATCCTGATAATTTGCAGCCATACCCGTTTGCACCTCCCATCATCGATCTGTACTACTGAAAAAAGCAATGACGTTGTTGGACTTTATGGCCTTCTGTAACTCATTGATGAGGGAAATATCTGAAACAGAAATTCCATCCAAGGCCAAAATATCATCCATCGTCATTGCTGCAATGCTCTTCTCATTCTCATAACCGACTGCAAACAGACGGTTGAGAAGCTTGATTTTCTTCTTGTCGATTTCCATACGCTCAGGACTTCTTTTTTGCAACGGAAACCGATTTCACAGCAGACCAGCTGCCATAGACCTTCTTACCTTTTACCGTCTTATACGCCCGCACCTTAAAGTAACGTGTGAATGCCTTTTTGCTACGGGTATAGCTGAGCGATTTTGATTTTCCAGTTGTGGTATAGGTTGCATCGTCCACTGTCATCTTCGAGTTTCCTCCGGTCATAACCTGGTAGCCGGAAGCCCCGGATACCTTGTTCCATGACACCTTGATAGTAGCCTTTGTCTTAGATGGATAGCTTACGCTGACCTTCACGCCGGATGGTGTCGCAGGCTTAGTGGCAGAAGTGGATGCCAGCGTAACCACGCTTGCAGCGGATGCGGGCATAACCATGCCGGACAATGTATTTGTAGCCAGCATCGTCGTCAGAGCAAACGCTGCGATTCTTCTTCGGGTTGTTCTTTTCATATTGAAACCTCCTATAAAAATGAAAAAAGAGCCGAAAATCGGCTCTATGTACAGAAAAATACTCATCATTCCTGATAAGCATTTGCTAAAATCCAGTATATCATTCTCTAACAAAGTGGATCTTCACCCCATATCTAAGTCACTTTTCCCTAAATTACATTTATCACACAGGGTCTGTAAATTATCTATTGTTGCTCTGCCACCTTTTGCACATGGTACAATATGATCAATATGTAAAATAGTCCCTGAATTTATGGCAGGGCTAGCGCCGCACATCTGACATTTAAAATTATCTCGTTGCATAATTTTAAATCTCAACCTATAATTTATACTTCGCGGATTATCTAATCCTTTTTCTAACAAACGTTTTTCCTCTGAAATTTCGCCATTCATTGCATTAACAAAAGCAATTAATGCATTATAAAAAGTTCCATATCTTTTTTCATATGTACTGACCGAAAACTTAGACAACGGCTTAACTACTTCATGATATTTGGGTTGCCTACCAAAATGTTTCCATAACTCCTCTAGATTTTGAAACAGTTCCTCTTCTGATATATTGATTTTGCTCCTTGAAGGTTTTAATTCTGCTTCATCTAAGCACCTAAACCAAGAACCAAATCGGCGAGTCAATGTCGTTGCATGATATTTTCCAAATTGATTATATTCATCAATTGTTACTGTTTCTTTATTCATCTGATTAGCGACATTTTTCAAATCATTTATCAATTCTTCATCACTTGTATTCCGATGATATTTATTTAAAATATAATGAAATGACAAAGGGGTGTACTTCTCTGTTTA
>JAJPXP010000001.1 GCA_021205365.1 Clostridia bacterium | reverse complement strand
AAATTAGCGTATATGTTGTGTGAAAAAATATTTCAAAAAAGAATAAATTGAATGATAAAAATAGGAAAAAACAGGTAGTTTTGTAACAGCGAGTTACAAAGAAAAAAACTAAAATATGTTGACATGCGAGATTCTCTGTGATATATATTTAGTCAAGGGGTGAGCTGAGGCTAACTATTTATGGGGCCTTTGGTAAAAACCTTACACCGGTGTTGATTGAATGAAAAAATTGAATACATGAAGGAGGAAGCTTTTCATGAAAAAATTGTTCAAGAAGCTGGCTACGCTTGCTATGGCAGCGGTCATGATGGTTGGTATGGGCGCTGCTGCATTTGCGGCAAACACCACCAACGCACGTTTTGTTAAAGATACTGGTGATGAACTAAAATTCAGCATGGGCACCAAGGTCATCAATTCCGTTGAAACCACCTCTGATGGTAAGATTAAGGTTAGCCTGAAACCAGCTGAAGTCAAGACTACTATCTTAGGAGCAGAAATTGGCTTTACCGGTTCGATTACTTCCGTACTGCAGAACAACGAAGAGATTCTGACGACAGAAGATGAAAATAGCAACACACTTGCAAATCCGTATTTTATCGTTGATCCGAGCAGTGCGACCACAATTTCTGGTAAGGATTTTAAGGGTATTTTGCTGACTCTGACCTTCGACATGGACCCATTCACACCGCCTGGAATGAGCGATACGATGAACGCATACTTTACATGCGACGAATTTATTATATCGGCAGAGTGATGCTGAAAATCAATAATAATTTCTGAGAAAATTGTTAGATCGGTTTAGGGAGGCTACCGCAACACAGCGAAATGGTTGTGCTGTGGTAGTTTTTCTTTATCTGAAAGGAGTTAACATGAAACAAAGGGGAAAGCGTTGGAATCGGCTATGCGCTGCCTTTTTGGTGATGGTAATGGTTGTGAGTGCTGCTCTGCCAGCGCTTGCCTCATCTGTAACCACGGAGAAAAATGGTTATTACCACGCTAATCTGAAATTCACCAATTGGGCACAGACAGAAAACCGAAATACTGGAATGAATATATCGGACAGTGTAGTGCTGCTATACAATAAAAAAACCGGATATACATTGCAATTCGAGATCAATGCATACAGTGCATATGAAGCAATTTATATGGTTAAGCAGGATAAAAATGGTGAAATCAGCGGACTATTGAAGAATGAGGGGGGCAAGCTTGGTACAGACTGGACAACGAGTAACGGAGATACATTGTCGGGCTATGAGAATCTATCCGATCAAGGGCTTACGGATGAATCACTTAATGATTGCTACCAGAAGCTGACACCTACTACAATAGATGAGTCTTTGGATACAGCGGTATTTAATGTTGCAAACATTGATCCAAACGAGAAAATTGGATTGATTGGATATCTTTATAAAGATAAAACTGCATCGTGGAACGGCATGACATTTCATGTTGACCCGAATAGTGTAGAGTACGCACAGAATGAGGTTTTTCTTACGGCTGGCTACAACATGGGGGCAAAGTTGCACGTAAGCTTTTCACGATCAAGGGGTAATGAAAAGGATAGCTACTGGCGGTTCACACGAACTGACAATTATACATGGGAAAATTTTTATTATAACGAAAAAAGCAATGCCAACATGCGCGAAAGCTGGGTGGATTCGGTTTCGTGCACCCTTGACACGGATAAAGCGATCAATGTCACTGTGAAAATGACGGATGAATTTAAGGAATTGGAGCCAGTGGTCAATCAATTGGAATCGCGTGATCGAAATTATTCAAGTGATGCAAAAAGCGCCTACATAGCGGGTAACTATAACCGCATTTGGGGCGAAGATAATTTGTATGATGAAGATACAAATAGCATCAGCTTTGTAGCAAAAAGTACAGAACTACTTTTTGGTAAACAAATGAGATTTTTTATCCATAATGGCGATGATGAAGAACAGATATGGACAACCATGCATTTGGTTGGTTCGGAGCATGATAACAGTATTGTGAACGAAGCAACCGGCATAAAGTATGACAGCAACACGCGGTACACACCGGAAACCGCACAGTTGGATGTATCGGTTGACACTGATGAAACAGCAATCGATTCTATTAAGCAGGTCGCCGGGGATGGAGACTATAAGGTTTACACTCTTAAACTGACCAACGAGGGGACAGTGTTTCAACCGACACGCAATGGCACGGTTAAAATTCCACTGCCCGATGGTTGGGATGAGAAGTATCTCCATGTACAGGTCACCAGAGGACAGAGTACAGTCATTTCGTGGCCAATGGAGAATTATCTGCGTGTTGTAGAAGAAAATGGCAAAAAATATATAGCATATTATGATGTCTCTGCGGAAAAGGTGCTGAATGGAGAAACAAGCATTGCAATCGCGCAGTTTAAGCAAGCACAAGATGTATCTAATCTTTCCGCAGGTATCTATGAAACCGAAGTAAACTTCCTGAAAGCGGCTACCGATGCACAGACATCAATGTCGAGCCTTTGTCTAGACAATAAGGCATATCTGGTTGTCGCCGAAGATGGAACAAAGGAAGTTTATTTGAATTTTCATGGGATGGTATTAGATGCAAGCAACCCGGAAGGAAAAGCATACTTGGGTGGAATTTGGAATGTTTCCACTGATGATGTCTCGTACTATGACTTTGAGACAGATGAAAAAGGAGCACTGTTAGATAATGCAGAATACGATGCAAATACTGAATTTGCGTGTGTAAAATCAGTTAAATTGAGTCTCAGTGAATCCACTTACGATAAAGATTCTAATAAGTATGCGCTGAAGGTGTTGCCGACTGCAATGGCAAACGGCATGCCGTATGAAGAGGTGTTGACACAGGCATTTGATGCAGATCTTGTGTTCTATAGCGTCTCGAAGATTTCCGATGACACTGCGATTCCGACATACCAGAAGTCTGTCCTTCGCCGTTCCATTGACAAGGCGAAGGGATATACGGAATCTGCCTACAGCGCAGAAACATGGAGTGCACTGCAAACTGCACTTACAGATGGTGAGGATTACTATAAGACCCTTGACGGCACGGATGCAGGAACAGATGCTTCCATTTCCAACGAGATCAAGGCAAAATCCGATGCGATTGAAACCGCACTCACAAATCTCGCGGAAAACGATGATCTGAAAAATGCAAGAGAAGCGCTTCAGGCACAGATTGACGAGGCAAAGCAGATCGAGATTGGCAACAAGACCGTCACTGCATTTAACGAGCTGACCGATGCCATCACGACAGCAGAAAACGTCTGCAACAGCGCAAACATTAAGGTAGAAGACCTGACCGCAGCAGGAGAAGCTCTGCAGAACGCTGTCAAGACCTTCAAGGCGAGTGCCAATGTCTCCAAGCTCGATCATGAGAATCTGGCAGATGGTGAGTACAAGGTTTATGTCAAGATGGTTCGCCCGGATGGGGTAGACTCCATGTGCAATCCGTCTATTGACCATTGGCTCAGTCTGACTGTTAAGGATGGCAAGTATACTGCACAGCTTGATTTCCAGGGCATGACCCTCAGCGGACAGTTTGGTTATCTTCAGTCCCTCAAGTATTATGAATCGGGCTATACCAACAACGGCACTGCAATCAATGGTACACTCAAAGATGTGACAGTTATTTCTACCCAGAAGAATACCGATGGCTCCGATGTGGTAGATAAGTATAATGATGACGGAAACGGCAAGGCAAAATTCCTGTATCCTGACATTGTTTCGTTCCCGCTGGTAGACGGCGGCAGTATGACGGATGTTCCGCTGCAGGTATTTGTACCGGTTATGGAAGCCATCAGCGAAGGCACGGGCACACAGGATACCATGATGCGCATTGATTGGACATCTCTGAAGGATGCCAATGACACCACTCAGGAGAGCGTCGATTTTGATGCAAACGGTATTTATACACTGACCAGCGCTCTGCGTGACGCAGGTTCAGAGGATGATTCTGCTTGCAATGTATATCTCGACAAAACCCGTCTGATTGTAAAGGACAACAGTGTCACAGCATATGTTGACTTCAAATCCACAGACGGCAGCTATCTGACTGGCATGCAGGTGTTCGATGAAGCAGGCGACGCTGTGGAAGTAACTGCAACCACAAAGAAGGGTAACGGCGAATTGGTTCGTGCAAGCTTCACCTTGCCGCAGAATTATGAGCTGACCAATGTCAAGTTCACCGATCATAACGGCAATACGGCCGACGCAAGACTCTATCTTGCTCTGCGTGATGCAGCTCTGCAGGAAGCAGATAAAGCTAACCTCAAAACATATCTTGCAAAGGCCGAGGAAAAGCTGAACGATGGAAACAGTTATACCGAAACTTCTAGGACTGCACTGGAAAGTGCTGCTGATGCGGCAAAGAAGGTTGACGAAGATCCGACAGCAATTCAGGAGGAAATCAGCGCGGCAGGTTTGACCCTGCGCAATGCACTCAATGCCTTGGAGGAAATCCCGAAGGCGGATAAGGCAGCGCTCAAGACTACGCTGGATAATGCAAAGGCAATCAATAATGATGACAATACGTATACTGCTGACAGCTATCAGGCATTTACCGATGCCATTGCTGCAGCAGAAAAAGTATATAATGATGCCAATGCAGAACAGGGTGCTGTTGATGCACAGGTCGCTGCATTGGAAGCTGCCTACGCAGGTCTGGTAAAACGTGCAGATACATCTGCTCTTGACAGCCTGATCAAGAAGGCAGAAAAGCTTAATCCGACAGAATATACGGCGGCAAGCTGGTCTGCACTTGAAAAGGCATTTAAAACTGCGGATGCAGTCAATAACAATGCAAACGCCACGCAGGAAGAAGTAGAAGCGCAGGTGAAACTGCTGCAGGCAGCAATCGATGCATTGGTTCCGGCTGCAGCATCCTCCGGTGACCTTGCAGATGGAGTATATGAAATTGATGCTACCATCATGCATTCCAATAACAGCCAGAAATCCATGGCAGATGCTGCGCTGGTCCGCCCGGTATATCTTATCGTAAAGGATGGTGACATCCGCGCGCAGATGCAATTTACGTATCTTGATATCGACGGCACAGAGGGTTATATGGGCCAGATGAATTATCTGACCTATGACGGTGATACCATCCCAACAAAGGATGAACAGGATTACGCGGCAATTGTCGAAGCGTATTATACCGGCTATGATAACTATAATGATCCGGAGTTTGGTACAGACAAGGTAATGACGACCAAGACTGACCCGACAACCGGTAAGGTAGATACGAGATATCCAGAGGTTATGTCGATCCCAATGGCATATAACGACGCTGAAACATGGCTGCATGTCTACGTACCGGTTATGGGTACATGGCAGTATGCACGCCTGCAGCTGGATTGGAATACCGTTAAGCAGGTTCGTCCTTCGGATGTCAATGCAGATGCCTTGAAGGAACAGATCGCAGAAGCAAAGAAGCTGGAGCAGGGGAATGCATCCGAAAATACATGGACAATCCTGCAGGCAGCAATCAGCTCGGCACAGGAGATCTATGACAACCTGTCCGCAACACAGGCACAGATTGATGCACAGACAGCATACTTGCAGCAGGCTATGGCAATGGTCAACGCTGAAAATAAGGCTGTAGATAAGACCGCGCTCAAGGCTGCAATCAATCAGGCAGAAAAGAAGCTACAGCAGATAGGTACCTATACTGCACAGAGCCTTGCTGTTCTGCAGCAGTATAAAGACGATGCCGAAGCACTGTATGACAATGCCAAGGCAACACAATCCGATGTGGATGCAATGACTGCTTCGCTCACTGCAGCAATGGAAAATCTCACAGAGCTGACTGTGGATACCTCTGAACTGGAAAGCAAGATTGCAGAGGCGGAAAAGCTGGCAAAGGAAACAGATACCTACACTGAAGCAAGCATCAATGCGCTGAAAATTGCAATCCGCAACGCGCAGAATGCACTTGACGGTGAAACTGTGACACAGGCTACAGTAGACAATCAGCTGACAGCGCTGCAGTCTGCAATGGATGCACTCAAAGAAAAGGAAAATGTGGATAAATCCGCTTTGAAGGCAAAAATCAGTGACGCACAGGGCTATGTGGACAATGCATCTGCGTATACCGAATCGTCTATTGCGGCGCTGAAGACAGCGATTGCAAATGCACAGAGTGTATATAATGATGAGGATGCAACGCAGAGCAGTGTCAATGCGCAGGTATCCGCGTTGAACGCCGCAATTTCCGCATTGGTGAAGACAAGCGATAGCATTCAGGATATTACCAACCTTGCAGATGGTGTTTATTCTCTCACCGGTACGATGGTTAAGGTTGACCGGGAAACGCTGTCGATGTGCAACGATTCTATCAATCACACCATCAAGCTGACCGTGAAGGATGGCAAGTATTTTATTACTATGGACTTCAAGGGTCTGACTGTTGGGGATAAGCTGGGATATCTGGGCCAGCTGTTCTACTATAAGACTGGCTATACCGTTGATAAGTATGGCAACCCGACTGGCGACACCACCGCAGTAACTGTGGAATCCGTCCAGAAATATGAGGATGGTACGGTTGTAACAGACACGTACGGAACAAATTATCCAGATGTTGTGTCGTTTGAGCTGATTCCGGAAGCACTGGAGGATGGTTTCGTCCCGCTGCAGGTGGTTGTCCCGATCATGGAGAAGGTTGCAGCAGGTGCTGGCACGCAGCCGGTATATCTCAAACTGGACTGGACTTCCCTTAAGTCAACAACAACAGATGATCCGAACTTTACGGATACTACCGATACAAACGACAAAACAAATACAACGGATACAAACAACACCTCAACCAATCCGACAAGTACGCTTGGTACATCAACCCTGCCGAGTGGATCTACGGGAACTTCGTCTTTGACCGGATCTACCGGAACGACAAGTTTGACCGGCACGGGAACAAATACCGGAAAGAGCAGCGGATTGACCTCCGCTTCCAGTGTAAAGACGGGAGACACACAGCCGCTGACAGGCTGGCTCGCACTGCTGGCAATTTCAGGTATTGCGCTAGCTGTATTGCTTGTGGAAAAGAAGCTGCACAAAGGAGAAAAACGTAATCATATGAAAGGAAAGCCATGAAAACAGTGAAGACAAAACTTCGCGCTGGTTTTCTGGCAGTGATGCTTGCCCTCATTTTGGGGGCAGGCATTCCTGCTGTTCCGGCGCAGGCAGCCGGCGGAGCAGTGTATACCTGTTCCATAACAGGATGCTATGTGCATCCTGTTACCGGTGTAATTGAAGATTCCGGCGGTGAAGCAGGCTATGATATCGCACAGCCGATGGTTTCCAATGTGGTGTGCACCTCTGGCATTTTGGAAGTAACTGATAGCGGACAATACTATGTCACCGTGCGTCTCAGCCTAATGGACTATACCAGTAATCACCAGTTCTGGGTACAGAATGTGGGTGATTCCGGTTGGATGACGGGTGCAGTAGGAACAACTGGAAGCGGTACAGATGGAAATGGCACTACGGCGGATTTCTGCATTCAGGTTCCCAGTGAAAACTGTGTAATTCGCTGCTCAATGTATGTGGAACCGATGGGAAGAAGTGTTATCTTTTACTTTTATCCCAGCAATTATGCAGAAGGTAATCAGACCGATATGAATGCAACCATCGTCACAGCGAGTGCTGACTCGAACACAGCATCATCCAGCGAAAGTACATCGACAACTTCGGGGACAACCAGTGGCAGCAGTACAACATCTTCGACAGGAACCACCAGCGGAAGTACATCAACTGGTACGGGCAGCACATCGCTGCAAAGCAGTACATCCGGCAGCACCAGTACAGATCAGAGTAGTACCGAAAATACGGATAATGTGCCAACGCTGGAAAGCAGCCTGACAACAGATTCCGGTCTGACAAGTGCGGCTCTGGACACAGAAGGAAGCAGTGATGATTCCACACTCAGTGAAGCAGAAGGCTTGAGCCTGTCAACGGCAGGAGATACAGGAGATGATAGCGCTACAACCTCCCGCAGCTCGTCAACATCAACTATTTTTGCTATTGCTGCGGCATTTACAAGCTCGGCGTTGATTTTGATTTGTGCTGTAGCTGGCCTTATCTATTTTTTCCGAAAAAACTGGTATCGATGGGGCGGTGGCGAGTATGATGACGATTAACAAACGGGGCTGCTGTATTGCGGCAACGCTTCTTCTGTCGATATGCCTGCTGACTGGCTGCGTTGATCAAAGTCAAGGCGGTGCGAACGGCAGCGGAGAGTCGGGCACAGCGGTGGATACCACAAATGTGCAGACTATGCTGGAAATCACGGATCCGGAAGAGAAGGCAGCAGTGGAAGCGGCAAAGAAAAAAGTCGCTTCCATGTCGGAAGCGCCGCGTATTATTGCAACATCTCCGGCAACTGCGGATATCTGTGATAAGCTGGATCTTGACCTTGTCGGCATCTGCACGACTGCGTATGATTTGCCGGAACGTTATGAAGGTCTGACAGAGGTTGGTACTGCAATGAGTCCGGATATGGAAATTGTATCGTCGCTTGATCCGGACTGGATTCTGGGGCCATCTTCCCTGCAGTCGGATTTACAGCCGAAATATGAGGCGATTGATACGGACTGGGCATTTTTAAACCTCAAGAGTGTATTTGGCATGTATCGTTCCATTCAGGAGCTGGGTGACATTTTTGACAGGGAAGAAGAAGCAAAGCAACTGGTAAATGAATTTACTCAATTTTATAATGAATACAAATCAAAAAATGAAGGCAGGGAAGGGCCCAAGGTTCTAATTTTGATGGGACTTCCTGGATCTTATGTTGCGGCAACAGAAAATTCCTATGCCGGAAGCCTTGTTGAAATGGCGGGCGGGCAAAATGTTTATGCCGGGACAGATCAGGAATTTTTATCCGTCAATACAGAGGATATGAAGGAAAAAGAACCGGATATCATCCTGCTGACTGCACATGCACTGCCGGATCAGGTTATGCAGATGTTTGATGATGAATTTGCAACCAATGATATCTGGAAACACTTTGATGCTGTCAAAAACGACAAAGTGTATAATCTGACCTATGAATATTTCGGTATGAGTGCCACCTTCAATTATGAAAACGCTCTGAACGAATTGCAGCCGATTTTCTATCCAGAAAGTGAAGCGGACGAGCAGAAGGCGAGGGAAAACAGCGACAGCGCAAGGCAGAAGGCCGCAGATTCCAATGCAACGGAGAAGCTGGATGGGGAAGATATCGGAACAGGAAATTGAAAGGAGGAATGACAGGATGAAGCAATCAGAAGAAAATCCATTTGACAGCATTGTATCGAATTATTTTCAGGAACAGGCGACTATGAAAATATCCATGAAGGATGACCCGAGTCCATGGGTGCCGGAGGAGCAACAGGCAGTGCAGGAGGAAGCAGGTTCCGCTTCTCTAAAAAGGAGGCAGAGCAGGACCATTCAACCGGCAGAGGATTTGCAGGAGCTGGCACAGCATGATAGAAACCACAGACGTACCAAAACAGCACGGGCAACGCTTTCCTTTGTGATCATGATTGTATTGTTGGTGATCCTGTTCTTTGCCGCAGTCAACATCGGAAGCCTGAAGGTCAGCTTTCCGGCGCTTCTCAGAGGACTTTTTGTAGAGTACAATGACGATGTCGCGACAATCTACGATCTTCGTTTTCCGAGAATTATGATTTCCATGCTGGCAGGCGCGGCAGTAGCAGTATCCGGCGTATTGTTCCAAGCTGTGCTGAAAAATCCACTAGCTGATCCGGGAATCATCGGTATTTCCAGTGGCGCCAGCTTTACAGCTGTTCTCATTACAGCTTTTGCGCCGGCATTGTTCTTTTTTACGCCGCTGTTTGCGTTTATCGGTGGCATTGCCGCCTTTATTCTGGTGTATGGACTGTCATGGAAGGGCGGCCTGAGCCCATTGCGGATCATCCTTGTCGGTGTAGCTGTGAACTCTATGTTTACTGGCCTGTCCAGCGGTTTGAACGCAATGAGCGGCGGCAATATGTCCGGCGTAGCTTCGATTGTGAATGGCAATATCACCATGAAGACATGGGATGATGTCAAGACATTGGCACCATATGTCATCATTGGGCTGGTGTTGTCCCTCCTGTTCACTGGTATGTGCAATCTGATGTCGCTGGAAGATAAAACTGCAAGGAGCTTGGGTGTCAATGTCAATTCCATGCGGATTATCGTGTCCATCATTGCGGTACTACTTGCCAGCATCTCGACAGCAGTTGCAGGTTCGATCAGTTTTTTGGGACTGATTGTACCGCATATCGGACGACTGCTGGTGGGCAGTGACCACAAGGTTCTCGTACCGTTCAGTATGTTATTCGGTGCATTCGTTTTTCTGCTGGCAGATACAATCGGCAGAACAATTGCAGCGCCCTATGAGGTGTCCGCCTCCATTATCATGAGTGTAATCGGCGGCCCGTTCTTCATTCTTCTGCTGAGGGGGTCAAAGAAATATGCAAATGGATAAAAATCCGGCCATGGAAGTTAGAAACCTGTTTTTCTCGTATGGCCGGAATAAGGTATTACGGGATGTCTCCCTGCAGATTGAACGCGGAAGAATCACAACCATTATGGGAGCAAACGGCTGCGGCAAGTCAACGCTATTTTCTGTCATGACAAAAAACCTGTTTCCGCGCAAAGGAAAAGTTTTGCTGTATGGCAAGAATATCCAGAGGCTGACGCTGAAAGAATTTGCACGTGAGGTTTCCATTGTACAGCAGTATAATACCTCCAGCGATGATATTACCGTGGAGCGTCTGGTCGCGTTCGGGAGGACACCGCACAGAAAACCCATGCAGGGAAAAAGTGAAGAGGATGAACAATTGGTAGAATGGGCAATGGAAGTAACTGGTTTGACCCAGTACCGTGACCGAGAGGTCAGCCGTTTGTCCGGCGGCCAGCGCCAGCGCGTCTGGATTGCCATGGCGCTGGCTCAAAACACCAAAATTCTGTTTCTGGATGAACCGACAACCTATCTGGACATTCGGTATCAGATTGAAATCCTTGAGCTGGTGAAAAAACTGAATCGCGAATATGGCATTACCATTATCATGGTGCTGCATGATATCAATCAGGCGATTTATTTTTCAGACCGGATTATCGGATTAAAGGATGGCTGCGTAGCTGTAGAAGGGAATCCGGCGGACGTTATTACAACCGAAAGTATCAGCACATTGTATGGCATTGATCTTGATCTCACCATCGTGGACGGACAGAAGTTCGTCCTAACCGTATAAAACAAGAGGACTACCGTATGAAAAATCCATTTCAAATCGTATGGCTCGTGCTGGGGTTGCTTTGCCTTGGGCTGGGCACAGTCGGCATTGTTTTGCCGATCATCCCAACAGTTCCATTTTATATGGCAACGGTATTCTGCTTTGCAAAGAGTTCTCCCAAACTACACAGCTGGTTTCTGAGTACGAAGCTCTATCAAAAGCATCTAGACAGTTTTGTAAAACAGAAAGCGATGACCATGAAAACCAAATGCTCTATTGTTGGAACTGTGACCGTTGTCATGGCAATCGGATTTATCGCCATGCAGAATGTTCCGGTTGGAAGGATTTGCCTGGCCGTTGTCTGGATATGCCATATTCTGTATTTCTTCCTGCGCGTGAAAACAATCCGGGAAGCAGAAGGCGAGGAATATGGCGAAAGGGAACAGCATGAACAGCATTGAACGAAAGCGGCAGAAAGAGCAGCAGGTTGTTTCGGAAATGATTGCATTGTATTGCCGGAAGAAACATATAGAGCATAAGAATCAACCGCTTTGTCCAGAGTGTCGGGCACTTTTGGAATATGCCGAAGCGCGTAGCGCGCACTGTCCATTTATGGAGCAGAAGACCTTTTGTGCGAACTGCAGAGTACATTGCTATAAGCCAGACATGCGGGAGGAAATTCGCAAGGTTATGCGGTTTTCCGGACCACGCATGCTGCTGTATCACCCGCTGCTTGCAATCTGGCATCTGATTTGCAGCAAAAAGGAAAAAAGAAAGCAGGGATAGTATATCATGATAAAAACACGGCTTGTGGGGCTACTGTCCCATGCAAAAAAATACATTGTATATCAGGTGATCTGGCAATGGCTGTCACTGCTTTGCCAGGTAGTGACAGTTTATACGGTGGCATCCCTGCTGGAGCAGGCATTGTTCGGGACACTGAGCGAAAGCAGCATATTTTTGTATGTCGGTATGGCTGCCATAGCGGTTCTGCTCCGCGTTTTTTGTGATAGGAAAGCGGTACATGCTTCCTATTATGCAAGTGTTGATGTCAAGCGGATTCTACGAGAGAAAGTGTATGCGAAACTGCTGCGACTGGGCGCTTCCTATCGGGAAAAGGTCAGCACAGCAGAGGTGGTACAGATGGCAGCAGAAGGCGTTGAGCAGCTGGAAACTTATTTTGGCAGATATCTGCCGCAGCTGTTTTATAGCCTGCTTGCACCGGTAACATTGTTCTGTATCCTGTGTTTTGTGGACTGGAGGGCAAGTCTTGTCCTGCTGGTCTGTGTACCGCTGATTCCGGTATCCATTGTTGCGGTACAAAAGATTGCAAAGCGGCTGCTGAACAAATACTGGGGCATTTATACTGAACTGGGTGACAGTTTTCTGGAGAATTTACAGGGATTGACCACGCTGAAGATTTATCAGCAAGATGGGCAAAAGGCAGAACAAATGGATAAAGAATCCCAGCGTTTCCGGCAGGTCACCATGAAGGTACTGACCATGCAGCTCAACTCTACCAGTGTTATGGATATCATTGCGTATGGTGGTGCGGCAGTTGGTATGATTGTTGCACTGCGCGAAATGCTGTTAGGGCGCGTCAGTTTTGGCGGCGCTGTTATGATTATTCTGTTGGCATCCGAATTTTTTATTCCACTGCGTCTGCTTGGATCATTTTTCCATATAGCCATGAATGGAATGGCAGCAAGCGACAAAATCTTTGCACTGCTCGATTTACCGGAGCCAGAGCTGAGAGGCGAAGAATTGCATGATACACAGCTGGATATTTCCTTAAAGAATGTCAGCTTTGCTTATGACGCAGAGCGCAGTATTTTGAAAAACATTGATATGGAGATACTGGCGGGCAGCTTTACCTCTATTGTTGGTGTATCCGGCAGCGGCAAGAGCACGATTGCCGGTATCCTAATGGGCAGAAACCACGGCTATCAGGGCAGTGTTACAATCAATGGAAGAGAGATTTCCGATATTTCGGAACAAAGCCTGATGCATTCCATTACAATGGTCAGCCATAGCAGCTATCTGTTCAAAGGAACTGTGGAGGATAATTTGCGGATGGCAAAGCCAGATGCAACGCTACAGGAACTGGAAGCTGTGCTTCAGAAGGTAAATTTGGATGGGTTCCTTTCCACAGCACAGGGCCTGCAAACACCGGTTCTGGAAAGAGGAAGCAATTTCTCCGGCGGACAACGTCAGCGGCTTGCACTTGCAAGAGCACTGCTGCATGATACACCGGTCTATATCTTCGATGAAGCCACCTCCAATATCGATGTAGAAAGTGAAGAAATGATTATGGAGGTCATTCACGAGCTGGCAAAAACAAAAACAGTCCTGCTGATTTCTCACCGACTGGCCAATGTAGTACATTCTGACTGCATTTATATGTTGGAAGATGGTGCCTTGGAGCAGGCTGGCAGCCATGTAGCGCTGCTCCAGCAGGGCGGCCCGTATACCGCATTGTATCGAAGGCAGCAAGCGCTGGAGACATATGGAAGGGAGCATGCTGTATGAAACAGGCAAAAAGAAGAAGTGCCCCCATGATTATGGGAGCATTGATCGGACTGGTTAAACCGCTTCTGCCAGTTATGTGTCTAGCGATCCTTTTGGGTGTCATCGGCTATTTATGTGCGATTTTTCTGACAATTCTGGCGGGTTATGGATTGCTGCACGCGCTTCTGGATGCCATAGGAGCTGCTGCACCGTCAGGAGTTCTGTCCGTTCCAATGGGACGAATATTTATCTTGCTTATATGCCTTGCAGTATGCCGCGGATTATTGCATTATGGAGAGCAGTATTGCAACCATTTTATTGCGTTTAAGCTGCTGGCAATCATCCGAAATAAAGTTTTTACCGCTTTGCGCAGGCTTTGCCCAGCAAAGCTGGAGGGACGCGATAAAGGTAATCTGATTTCCATCCTGACCTCAGATATCGAGCTGCTGGAGGTTTTTTATGCGCACACGATCTCCCCGATTGCTATTGCAGTATGCACCTGTATAATAATGGTTATTTTTATTGGAAGTAATTCCGTTGCAGGCGGTATGCTGGCATTGGCAGGATATGTTGTAGTTGGCGCGGTTATCCCGATTGTCATGGGGCGCAAGGGAGCGGCTCCCGGCATGAAATTGAGAAATGCGTTTGGCGATTTAAACAGCTTTGTGCTGGACTCTCTTCGCGGGCTGGATGAAACAATTCAGTATGATGATGGCGCACAGCGTATGCAGCAGATGAATGACCGTTCCGCTGCATATGGAAGACTACAGAAGGAGTTGAATCAGCTTGAGGCGGTACAGCGTTCGATAACGGACCTTGCAATTTTACTGTTTTCTCTTGCCATGCTGCTGATGCTGCTGCATTTTTATCTGGCAGAAACAGCCAGCTTTGAACAGATGCTGATCTGTGTGATCGCCATGATGGGTTCTTTCGGGCCAGTAGTTGCGCTGTCCAATCTGTCGAATAATTTGAATCAGACACTTGCGAGTGGTGAGCGTGTGCTGGCCATCTTGGAGGAAGAACCCAAGGTGGAAGAGGTATACAACGGAAAAAACACAGAATTTTTTGGCGCAGAGACACAGAATATCAGTTTTTCTTATGAAAAAGAGCAAATCCTCAAGAACTACTCCATCTCACTTCCAAAGGGAAAAATTGTTGGAATCCATGGCGTGAGCGGTTCAGGCAAATCCACACTGCTGCGGCTCCTGATGCGGTTCTGGGATGTGCAGGAAGGAAGCGTTGCAATATCCGGAGAGGATATACGTGAGCTAAATACCGCAAATCTACGGGATATGGAAAGCTATGTCACGCAGGAAACCTATCTGTTCCATGACTCAATTGCCAATAATATTGCAATCGGAAAACCAGGTGCCACCCGCGAGGAGATCATAAAAGCTGCGAAGCAAGCATCGGTGCACGACTTTATCCAGTCCCTGCCAAAGGGATATGATACACCAGTTGGTGAGCTTGGTGATACGTTATCTAGCGGCGAGCGTCAGCGGATTGGCATTGCCCGGGCATTTTTACATGATGCACCGTTTCTGCTGCTGGATGAGCCGACAAGCAATCTGGACTCCCTGAATGAAGGCATTGTATTAAAATCGCTCCGTGAAACCTGTCATGATAAAACTGTGGTACTTGTTTCACATCGAAAATCTACTATGCATGTAACAGATATTTCTTATGAAATGGATCAGGGACGGCTGTCATAAAAGGATGGTGAGAACGTTGGCAACTGGGCAAAGCCGCGAGGATTACCTGAAAGCAATTTATATTTTAACACTTATGAATGGAAGTGTCCGGCAGGCTGAAATTGCAGAATATATGGGATTGAGCAGACCGAGCGTATCCATTGCAGTGCGATCATTGGAGGAAGACGGATATGTTACCTGTGAAGAAAGGGATATACGGATAACACAACAGGGAGAAGACATTGCAAAAAGGATTTATGCACGATATCTCTTTTTTACAAAGCTGCTGGTTCAGGCAGGCGTTCGGGAAAACAGGGCTGAAAAAGAAGCCTGCCGGATGGAGCATGCGCTCAGTGAAGACAGTTATCAGAAGCTGCGGCGTTTTTTTGAAAAAATAGAGATCACCTAAAATGATTCAGATGCAGAAAGTCTGCTCGAAAGGAGCGTTGATTCTCTGTAAAAAGAAGCGCCGCAGAGCCTTTGTTTCATCAAGCTCTGCGGTGCTTAGCATATGCGATGATCGCATTCAATTTTAAGCTCTATTAACTTGTTTCCCTTTACATCCTATGGGAAAGTCACAATAAGTTTGTCATACTGCGCAGGCTTACTCCGAGCGTAGATAAATTGTGCAGCATTGCTGAAGAGGCAGGGAGCAGCACGCCAGCAGCACCCAAAGCGATAAGAGAACCGTTAAAGCCAATTACAAAACGGTAATTGGACCGGATGCGTTGTTGAAGCGCTGTGGAAATCCTGCGAAGATAAACCAGTTCAAACAGATCCTCCGCGGAGATGGTAATATCTGCAATTTCTCTGGCAATTGCCGCACCGTCCAGAATGGCAATGCCGACATTGGCGGCAGACAGTGCCGGAGAATCGTTGATGCCGTCCCCGAGCATGATGACAATGTGCCCTTCTTTTCGTGCCTGCTCAACAAAACGGGCTTTGTCCTCTGGCAGCACTTCGGAGCGGTATTCATCCACGCCAACCTGTGCAGCGATCGCTGCAGCCGTGCGTTCGCTGTCGCCCGTGAGCATGACAGTCCTGCGGATACCTGCTTCTTTGAGTGCCTGCACGACCTGCGCAGCTTCGGTGCGCAGAGGATCGGAAATACAGATCACAGCGGCAAGTTCACCGCCAATTGCCAGATACAAATGGGAGAACTGCGCCGGTAGATCGTCAAATTTCTTTTGCTGCTGAGCAGGGATCGTACAACCTTCATCCTCAAAGACAAAGTGAGCGCTGCCCACAATAACCTTTTGACCGTTGACTGTGCTTGCGATGCCATGTGCTACCAGGTATTCCACCTGGGAATGCATCTCTTCGTGCGATAGACCGCGGTCTCTTGCTGCCTGAACCACGGCATTGGCAATGGAATGCGGGAAATGTTCCTCTAAGCAGGCGCATAAACGGAGCATTTCATTTTCATCCTGCGTTCCAAACGTAATAATCTGTGCGACAACTGGGCAGGCGTGGGTCAGTGTTCCTGTTTTATCAAAGACAATAGTGTCAGCCTGAGCAACTGCTTCCAAATATTTGCCGCCTTTTACCGTAATGTGGTAGGCACCTGCCTCTCGCATTGCGGACAATACTGCCAAAGGCATTGCCAGCTTGAGTGCACAGGAGAAGTCTACCATCAGTACCGACAAGGCCCTGGTCACATTCCGGGTGACAAGCCAGGTCAGCGCACTGCCTGCCAGCGTGTAGGGGACAAGCCGGTCAGCCAGATTTGCCGCGCGGTTCTCTGCTGTGGATTTTAACTTTTCGGACTGCTCAATCATGGATACGATTTTATCATAGCGGGTTCCACCGGGCTGCTGTTCTACCAGAAGCGTGCCTTCGCCTTCCTCCACTACTGTTCCAGCATAGACCATTGTGCCGGGACGCTTGGGAACTGGGATAGACTCACCGGTAAGCGATGCCTGATTGACCATGATCTCGCCGTCCTGCATAACACCGTCCAGTGGGATCATACTGCCCATGCGGATGGCAATCTGGTCACCGGCTTGAATCTGGGATAGCGGTGTGAGCACTTCTCCGTCAGGGGTTTTGAGCCATACACGATCGATGTTCAGTGACATACTGCGTGCCAGATCGTCTACGGACTTTTTGTGTGTCCATTCTTCCAGCATTTCGCCCAGCCCCAGCAGGAACATGACAGAAGATGCAGTGCTAAAGTCGCGCCGCAGCATCGAGATTCCAATCGACAGTCCGTCTAACAGTTCCACATGCATCTGGCGGCGCAGCAGGCAGCGAAAGCCGCGATACAAATAGGGGACAGACTGGTACACTGCATAAGCTGCACGCAGCGGGGATGGAAAGAATAATGTCCGTATCGCCTTGAATGCAACCATTCCAACCAGTTTTTCCTGATATTTGCGGTTGAGAGCGCGACTGCTGTGTACAACTGCCGGCTGACTCTGCCGTTCATATGAGAAACGGCGAATATGCTGCAGCAAATCCGCCCGGTCCATCTGATACCAGATAATCGCACAGCGGGTTCGCTCGTGTATTGTTACGCGGGTGATTCCGCTTATTGTCTGGAGATAAGATTCCCATTGATCCGCCTGTTCCATCGTCATCCGATTTTGCAGCAGACGAATACGCATGCGCCCATTGCTTTCGTGCATGATTTGAAACTTCATCTTATTATCGCCTCAATTCTCTGTGTTTTAACAAGAAAAGAGGACTGCTTCTGCAGCCCTCTCCGTCGATTTCATGCTTCTTCAGAAGATTCCTCAGACGGTTCCTCGGACAGTTTGTCTGTTATGTCTTCCTGCGCCGCTCTCTGTTCGTTGATATCCTGAGCAGAAGCCAGAATATCAGCAGCATTTTCCTGTACCGTGGTTACTGTGTCCATAACGGAATCCTTCATCCGCAAAGCCGCTGCAGTAACATGTGTATAGGCTTTTTTTGCGTCCTTACTGGACAGCAGTTTAATTCCGGCGGATCCAAACAGCGTGCCGCCAACAAATACAATCAAATTTTTATAGCAATCTTTGCGATTCATATCAATACGCTCCTCTGAAATTTTACTTGTGCTTATAACCGGTCCAAAGAGTCATAATCATACAGATCACAGCTCCCCATGCCCAAAAACGATGTTGTTTCAATGTGATCCCTCCTCCAGATACCTGTAATTTATATCATCATACCACATCATTTGCAGCGGTGACGTACGGATTCGGACGTGGATCAACGGAATTGGACATTTTTAATCGATATTGCGACGGTGTCATCTGATGAAAACGCTTAAACACGGTACCGAACTGACTGGTGCTTTCGTATCCTACCGCGTTTGCGATCTGCAAAACCGAAAGCTGTGTTGTTGTTAGCAGTTCCACGGCGCGCTGCATCCGGCACCTTTGCAGATATTTGCGAATAGGCTGCCCATATAGCTGACGAAAGCATTGTTTTAACACGGTGGCCGAAATCTGAAACTGCTTGGCAAGTTGATCAATGGTGATGGTCTCATCCAGGTGTGTGATAAGATAAGTGTGAATTTGTTCCACACGCTGTAATTGATGCCTGTCATAGTATGTCTCCGGCAACTTGCATGTCAAATGTTTGGTGCAGCACATGTGACAGAGCAACTCGACTGCCAAAAGGGCTGCATATTGCCTGCGCTGTTCGATCGAAAGTGCTAGGAATGAGTGCAGCAATGCTTCGATCTGCGGGATACGGAAAAGGATGGCGCAGCCGCGCTGTTCGGATAATGCATGCTTTAACTGAGTCATGTCCAGTGGTGCACTGCCAAGCAAGGTGCACAGCTGCTGCAGGCTGTTTCTGGCATGGATACCATCCACAGCGACCAATATACCGCACATATTGCGTTCTGCCCAGCATAGTTTATGAATCTCTGAAGGATCTGACAGCAAAAGACTTTCTCCGCTGCAAAGCTGCGTGCTGCTTCCGTCGTTCCAGCAGATAGAAAGCTTTCCACTTTGGCACAGAAGCGTTTCAAAATGTTTAGGCTGAAGATTGGCTGCCCTGATTTCCCCGGGGAACATGCAGTCAAAGCTGCATACACGTACGCCTTCCATCGGGGTGAACCAGTGAACAGCAGTCTCTGTTGCTTGTGCTAGCTCATCCAGCAGTTCTTCAAACATTCAGCAGCCTCCTTTTGCGTTTTGGCAAAAACGGATTACTTGACAAGTATAGTCGGTAAAGGAGTCCCTTGTCAAGGTAAGATTTGTACGCAGACCAGGCAGATCGAGAATACTACTTTAACATACGGTTGGACAGAAAAATTTCGCCCTAAATGACCGGAAAATTGTGTTATTTTCATTCGCGGCGCAAAGCATCAATTGGATTTAGTTTGGCTGCTTTGACAGCTGGAAATACACCGGAAATCATGCCAATCAACGCAGACAGCAGCACTGCAATAAAAATAGAAGGGAGGCTGATTGCTGTCGGGGTCCCGGTCAGCAGGCTGATAACTTTTGACATGACAATACCGCTCACCACGCCGAAGATACCACCGATGCATGCAAGCACTGCAGATTCTGTCAGGAACTGCGAGAGGATGATACTGTGCTTGGCACCAAGTGCCTTTTTCAGGCCGATCTCGCGTGTGCGTTCGGTAACGGACACCAGCATGATGTTCATAACACCAATGGCACCGACCAGCAAAGAAATGCTGGCAATCCAAATCAGCTGCTTGTTGGAGGATTCTGACAATTCCTGAAGCTGCTGAGCCGATTCCATCATATCCCTGCTCTCGTAGGAAAAGGAGGAATCGCTGTCTGATATACTATCGACAGACAGGCCACTATTTAAAATTTCGCTTGCCTTCTGCCCGATGTCGGTCATATCATCTGTGCTTGACGCGCGCAGTGCAACATTTTGTGGTTCGTCATACTGAAACGGGATAGGCCACACCGTATTTGGAATGATGATAGTTCCGCTGGCCTGATTTGTATACATGTAATAGTCCATATAGCTGTTGATAACCGGGGTAGTGCTCTTGGATGGGACAATCACCCCGATGACCGTAAACGGTTCTTTTTTGATGTCAATGGTCTTTCCAATCGGATCTTCATTTGCAAACAGAGTCGATACCGCAGCCTGGTCAAGTAGTGCCACCTTGTGGTACTTTTCGTAATCATCCTTCAGGAACGGGCGTCCACTGGATACCTGATATTGATAAACGTCCAGATAATCGCTGTCTGCACCAATAATCGTACCGCCGTTGAAAGCAGTATTTTTGTAATACACGGTATCATAGATATATTCCCGCATGGTGTACAATGACAGATTTTCTACCTTCGAAACGCAAGCCAGTTCACGATAGGAGCGGTCTGATACCTCTGAAATCCCGGAAGGAATTTGGGTGTAACTCATATCCACCGGCGAACCGTCCTGGCATAACTCCACCGTTACAACGTTGTTTCCGGAACCAATTAGATTTTCTTTGATCTGTTCATTCGTACCTTTTATGGTTGACACAATCGCAATGATGGATGCAATGCCGATGATGATGCCCAGCATGGTCAGGGCAGAGCGCATCTTGTGCACCCATATGCTATAAAATGCAAGTTTGATATTTTCTACCATTGGTTTTTCGTCTCCTTACCACAGATCAGAAATATCTGCTTCGGTTGTCTTTGCACCTTCCTTCACGTTCTTCCCGTAGGGGAAGGCAATCCAATCACCCATCTGTACGCCATCCAGGATTTCCTGATAATATCCATCCAGGTTAGTACCCACTTTTACTTTGTGTTTGCTTAATAAACCGTCTTCTCCTCGGACATAGACATATTTTTGATTGCCTTCTGTCAGCACAAAACTTGATTCCAGGTAAAAACTGTCGGATTCTTCATCCCCAGTGTCTAATGTAACACCCACATAATCATTTTCATTTAAATTAGTTGCGTTGGACAGTTCTACCGTAACCGGATAATATGAAGCGTTTGCATTGCTTCCTTGATAATCGCTCACTGGATAAACTCCGATACTTTGAACAGTTCCGCGGTATTCTTCACCATTCATCCAGTTGGTGACCGAAACACCCTGTCCTATTTTGACATTGCTGAGCGACCATTCATCCACATTTACCTGTACGATATCTCCGCCACCCGCTGTAATCTTGATATATGGCTTGGATTTGTCCGATGGATTGCCCACATAGGAAACTGTTCCATCCAGCTTGCTGTATACAGTAGTGTTGTCCTTCTCATTTTCCAGCTTCTTGGATTCCAGCTGTGCTTGCCGCAGCTGTAAATTTAGATCACGGATTTCATCCTTTTTTTCTTGTATCATTTCGTTCAGCTCGCTGCGTGTATAGGTAATCATTGAGCTGTCCGGCTCGTCTATTGCGCTGTCAGCAGCACCGTTTGTCTGGCCTCCGTCTGTGCTCTGGGAGTTACTTCCATTTGGATGAGCGGTATCTTGATCTGATGAACTGTTATCTACATGCAGCAGTACAATCTTTGCTCCGGAAGAAGATGCAGTGTTTGCTTTCATGCTGTCTGTAGCATCTGCCTTACTTTTCGATGCAATATAATTATCAAAATTTTCAACCTTCACTGGTACACCCGGTTTATAGGAACGGATGGTTTTGAGCTGGTTGTTGGCCGTGTCCAACTGCATTTTCAGCTGCTTGATGATAATATTCTGTCTCTCTATCTGGATATCAGCCAATGTGCTGTCATAGGAAAACAGAGCATCTCCTTTTTTCACAGTATCTCCCTGCTTAACCAGCGTTTTGCCAACCGTCTGGGTATCGGACAGTGTAACTGACTGTGTACCGCTGTTCTTCACTGTACCATCCATTGAATCGTTGCCGTACCAGCTCTCCTCTGTTGAAATATTGCCGTCAATCTGGTAAACAGAAACAGCACCACCGAAATTGCCCTGATAAATCTGATAACCGCCACCCCCCACGACGGCACCCAGAAGAAGTATCAGCAATAGTATTTTTATCCATTTGGGTATGCGCTTCATCTCAGCCCCTCCTGTGTTCTGTGAATAATTCTCCATCAAGAATTTGGAAGATTTTATTCGCCTCCTGCGCGATCTCTGCGGCGTGGGTAATCATGATAATGGTAATCCCTTCGTTGTTCAATTGCCGGAACAGCTCCATGACACGGATACCGGATTGGCTGTCCAGCGCACCCGTTGGCTCATCTGCCAGCAGTAGCTTGGGATCGCCAACTATAGCCCGCGCAATAGCGGCACGCTGGCACTGTCCGCCGGAAAGCTGATTGGGAAGAAATTCCATACGGTCTCCCAGTCCGACTTTTTCCAGCATACTGGCAGCACGTTCGCGGCGTTCTTTTTTTCGCACACCGCGATAAAGCAGCGGCAGCGCAACGTTATCCAATGCACTTAATTCCGGCAGCAGATCGGCATGCTGAAACACGAAACCAAGCGTACGGTTGCGGATTTCTGCCATGCGGTTTTCCGATAAGCCGGAAATTTCCTCATCGTCCAGTGTATATGTACCTGATGTCGGCGTATCCAGACAGCCAATGACATTCATCAGTGTTGTCTTTCCAGATCCGGACGGCCCCATGATCGCAATATAATCGCCTTGTTCTACTGAAAAGGTCACATGCTTGAGAACAGGGACCACCAGTTTTCCGCGCGTATAGTCCTTATAAATATCGCGGCACTGTAAAATATTGCTCATGTGCCTTCTACCTCCGCAGGTGCCGGATCAGCTGCGGTTTCCTCAGCCGGTGTTTCTGCAGAATCAGATTCCGGATCTTCTGGAATCTGTCCGCTTCCTGATTCCGGTTCATCGGTATCGGAGCTGTCTGACAGAACAGCTTTCTGTCCTTCCTGTAGGGAATCGCTTGGATAGGCAATGTAATCTTCCAGCTTCAGCCCGCTTACAATCTCATAAGTATCGTTTTCTTCATTGTGGCGGCCCAATGTGACTTCCTGTTTGTTTAGATTATTTTTCTGATCAGCAACCCATACATATGCGTTGTCGCCGTCCTTTACAATGTAATCGGCATACAGCCAAAGGGCACTGTCGTTCGATGGTTCGCCCAGTTCAATATACACATGCTGTCCGATCATCAGGCCGTCAGTGGAACGCAGGGTTACATAGAAGGAATACTTGGATGCACTTTGACCAGAATCGTTTTCTTCTCCGTCATAGATTTCCTGTTCCGAATTATCGGTTGTGCTCTCATTGCTGATTTTAGAAATCGTACCGTCCCATGTCTTATCATCATTCAGGCGGGAATATACAGTCACTGGATCTCCCTCATTCAGGGAGGCAACCTCCATCTCACTGACCGTTCCTCTGATTTGCTGAACGGTAGTTTCCAAAATGGTAATAAAGGAATCTGAACCGCTATCGGATGAAGAATCATCATTCTGAACAGACTGAACGAGGCCATCCACTTCAGCAACCACATTTACATGATTTAGATCGTCTTTTAAATTGTCCAGTTCCTTCTGCTTGACTTTCAGATTATATTGTTCTTCGGTTAAATCCAGTTGCGCTTCCTGGATTTGCAGGCTGTATGACAGCTGTTCCGATTTCGATGCAGATTTTTTCTCGTTCTGCAACTGTTTGATCTGTGCCTGATAGGAAGAAATTTTATTGGAACTTGCCTCTACCTCCAGACTTGCTGTATCCACTGACATTTGCAGAGCAGTTTTATCGTAGGTGAACAGGACATCACCCTTTTTGACCATGTCACCTTCCTTGACCCGGATTTCACTGATCTTTTTTGAACCGTCCTTGGAAATTTTCTGCGTCTTACTGGATTCTACTACACCGGAATACCGGCTGTTTCCAGATAAATCTGAACCTAGGATGGAACTGACTGTCTGAACATATGCCGTATCTTGCTTGTGAGATAATCCATCGCATCCCGTAAGCAGTGTGCACGCTGCAATGGCCAGACATATCATCGCTTTGTGTTTCACGATATCATCTTCTTTCTAACTGTACTATCCTAACTAGTATACCATATACTGCATAGTAAATAAAATACAATTGCATGACAATATGATTACATTGTTGTAATCTTTTTAAAATAGTACGTTCAAAAGGGAAATGTGGCATATATTTTGACAATGTTTCGCTTTTTTGACCAATTTGTCTGCATTTATTTCAATTCATTTTACCGATATGTTCCTCTGTATAGCAACACTGGAATTGTGAAAAAAGAAGAGAATGGCACATGTGCCGGTAAAAGCGGGCACTGCCATTCTCTTTTTGTTTACAGGAAATGCAGCAATTGACGAATGTCATATATCTGTGACAGAAGCACTGCAAAGATAAGTATTGAAGCGGCAGAACCGACGGAAAATAAAGTTCGATTCGCCAATCCCTTTGATGAGCATAGACCGAGGCTCCATCCCCATTTCAATGGATATAGCAGACGTTCATCCCGGCGGTTGAATAGATCAAGTACCAGATGCGAGACAAAGCCAATCATAAAATACGGTTTTGCCAGCGGGAAAATGATTTCCACGCATCCAGTCAGTAAGAGAAGCGCTGGAACAGAATGCATAAATGAGCGGTGAGGCTGTTCCTTTCCAAATGCGCATAGCACCAGAAATGCGGCTGCACCTATCACAATCCTCCGCAGGCTGCTGTTCCGCATCAAACGCCCGTAAATCCCCAGATGCATGGTGCTTTCAACCACTGCAACCGCGATGCAAGCCAGGCAGGCGAGTGCAATGATCTTATTTGCATCTTTGTGGGAATCAGAGGTACCAATATCGATGTCGCTGATAACCGAACCAATCACGAGAGTTCCTGTGCCGACGACCAGCTCTTGTATATTATGTGGATGCATGATCGTTAACCCAGCGGCAACGCCGACTGCCATATGTGTTTTTCCAAGCATATAGTCTTTCCTTTGTTTTACATTTTTTGATAAGTACCGTTATTTTAGCGCAAACATCGACAAAAGTAAAGTGGAGCTTCATGGTTATCCTGAGACATCTTAGGGATAGATGTTATTTTCCACATTTCGGTTGTATTTCCCAAAATAGGAACGGGGTTCCATGAAAGGTTTTTCTTTCATGAAACCCCATCGTTTCCAGGTTACTGTGGCAGCTTGTATACTGCATTTTCCACAATATAAAAATCTATTCTAATACAGATGAAAATTGTGCGTCTGTCTATCAGGCATTTCTCCTCGAGATCACGCCGCAGGCAATTTTCTCACCTGCATTTCCGGAGGGCTGTGTTGTAAAGTCATCCAGATTGGCATGAAGAATTACGGTTTTTCCCAACACGTCCCGGACAGAAAAACGGTTCGTTAAAACCGCACCCCATGCGCGTCCATCATTGCCAAAAACAGGTGGCAGATCCCCGGCATGGAATGGATGCAGGCATTTTTTTGGATTGTAATGGGAACCAGTGTCAGCAAATGGATCGGATTCATTTCCTGTACAGCTGCCGCCTTCATGGATGTGCATGGCAAAAATCCGCAGAACACAAGCGCCATTTCCAAGAGGCAAGCCCTTGAAGCTTGATACTACATACACACCTTCTGCACACTGAAAAAAGCGGACAATACCAAAAATATCCGGATATTTTTTTGAACCATGCAAATGTGCGATTGCATCCGCCTGCCTTCCTGCGAGCCAGCGTAATCTGCTGTCAATAAAAGGATGTTGCTGTTGGTGCATTCCGGTCACCTCCACTTTTATACTATGCAGGTAACCATCCCGTGGATTTCGCAGTAAATGCATCCGGTCCTTTTTTATTTCATGTTGTCAAAGAGGCAGACCCCGTTGCTGAATTTAGCCGTAATGAACCGATCTTCTGCCAGATAAATCAATCGCTCCAGACGTTCTTTTATCGTAAGCTCCTGTGGATGCCGCAGAGCTGTATCATTTAAAACAACCGCATCAAATTCATATTCCGGTTCAAAACTGCCAACTTTTCCGAAAAATTCTCCGCCGCCTTTTGTGCCTAAATAAAATGCTTCTTCGATTTTCACAGGGGATAGGCTTTGGTCTGCAAGCCTCCAGCGCAATTTGGAGCACTGTACTGTATCTGCCATGGCACGGAAAATAGACAGGCTGAATCCTGCTGCAATATCACTGCCAAGCCCAACCTTCAAGCTCTGGTCGATATACTGCCTTACTGGTGCAATGCCGGATGCAAGAGCAGCATTGGACTGCGGACAGTGTGCAATAAAAACCTTGTGGTGCTTCATCCGTTCTATTTCTTCCGGAACACTATAGACACAATGGGCCATAATAGTGGGACAATCTTGTCCGAACAATCCAAAATTATCGTATGCTTCACCATAAAATTGTGTTTCCGGACAAAGTTCCTGCACCCATGCAATTTCATCTAAATTTTCCGATAAATGGGACTGCATTGGCAGATGATATTTTTTCTGTAATTTGGCCAGCTGTTTCATCAATTCATTTGAACAGGAAGGAATAAAACGCGGTGTTAAAATCGGTTTTACATTTTTATATCTTCCAGCACAGGCTAATAACCATTGTTCGGTATTCTGTGCAGCCTGTGCAGCACTTTTCTCGCAGAGATATGGCGGTGAGTTGCGATCCATATTGACCTTTCCCACATACACCTGCATCCCTGTTTGCTCCAGTTTATCCATCAGCAGCATGGTTGCTGGTGTATGCAGTGTTGCAAAAATGCAGGCACGTGTTGTTGCGCTGTGCATCAAATCATCTGTAAAGATTGTATATGCCCGTTCTGCGTATTCTAAATCCGCATATTTTTGTTCTTCTGGGAAAGTATGGATATTTAGCCAGTCGATTAACTCCAAGTCCATAGCAAGTCCGCGAAATGGATACTGCGGTGCATGTACATGCAGGTCAACCAGTCCTGGGATAATCAATTGGTCTCCATAATCAAGACATGGAGTTTCCTGATACCGTTCTGGAAGTTTAGAAAAAGTACCTTGACAGATTCCGTTTTCACAAACAACATATCCGTTGGGAATGGTTTCGATATCATGCTTGTCTCTGCTGAAACAAATATTGCCTTTTAATGCAAATATCTTTTTTTCCATACAGAGGTCTCCTTTGTTTTCAAATCTTCTTCTCTTTGGCTATATGCAGAGTGATTTTATATAATCCTCTGTTTTCATAGTGGTGGCCCAGACAATTTTAACATCGCCTGGATCATGGTTCAATAGTAAATAACATAGATAAAGAGAGAAATTTATAATATCATGGGAATTATGGCTTTGTATCAATGATTTTTTGTATACAGCTGGCTTTCGGAGAATATTGTATCAATCTAAGAGAAACAGCTGCCTCAAAGCGATGGGATCGCAGAGAGACAGCTGTTTTTTCAATATGATAAAAATATTGGGTTTAGTTATTGGATGATCTTCTTGCTTCCTTTTTTCTTTCCAGATTGGAGACAATCATGGTACAGGAGGCATCACCGGTGATATTGACAACTGTACGTCCCATATCAAAAATACGGTCAACGCCTGCAACCAGCGCGATACCATCAACCGGAAGGCCAACAGAAGTCAAGACCATGGCAAGCATAACCATACCGGCACCAGGAACACCAGCAGTACCAATAGAAGCCAGGGTTGCAGTAAGGACAATGGTGATCATCTGCGGGAAGGTAAGCTGGATGCCGTAGCAGGCAGCGATAAAGATCGCACATACGCCCTGATAAATAGCAGTACCATCCATATTAATGGTTGCGCCCAATGGCAGGACAAACGAAGCGACCTCCTTGGAAGCTCCCATTTTTTCCGTACATTCCAGATTGATCGGCAGTGTGCCAACAGAGGATGCGCTGGAGAACGCAAACATGATAGCAGGGAGCATACCCTTAAAAAATGTGGCAGGGCTGATTCCACCCATTGTCTTTACGGCGATAGAATATACAACCACTGCATGGACAATGTAGCAGATATAAGCAGCCAGCAGAACCATTGCGAGAGAGCCGATGATAGCAGCACCGTTAGCAGCAACTACCGGACAAAGCAGGCAGAAAACACCAATTGGAGACAGCTTTAAAATCATCTCCATACACTTCATAAATACGGTATTCAGGCTGTTAACGCCATTGACAACCATCTCTGCATCCTTGCCCACAAGGATGATGGAGAAGCCAAGCAGAAGAGCCATAACAATGACCTGCAGCATATTGGAATCTGACATTGGTGCAATAAAGTTAGATGGGAAGATGTTGACCAGTGTGTCCATGAAAGAAGTTGCTTCTGCAGCTTCATAGGCCAGATCGGTCGTAGCAACAACCGGAAACATTCCCTTGAACAGATTGCCGCCAATCAGGCCGATGGTGATCGCAAAAGCGGTGGTGCATAAATAGTAGATAACCGTTTTCAAGCCGATGGAACCTACCTTGCGGATGTCCTTCATGGAGATAATACCGCTCATGATGGAGAACAATACGATAGGCACAACGATAAACTTAATGAGATTTAAGAAAATCGTGCCGAATGGCTTAATGTAGCTCTCGGCAAAATCTGCATGGTTTCCCAGCAGCAGACCGGCAATGATAGCGAGTACCAGAGCGATAAAAATCTGCACGGCGAGAGATAGTTTTTTCTTTTCTTTCATTTTTCATAACCTCCGTTCTTATCTTTTTTAGCAAATTGTTTAGCACAATTTTAACACAGCGCGACAGCAAAGGCAAGAATTTGCTGTGTTAATCGTGCCTCCACTTTCTTCCTAGAAAATTATCCTTAAGATAGGAAGGGAAAGATCACCCCAAAATCAGGATATTAGGCTATTTTATATGTATTGGAAAATCGAATGATAAATTATTATGTTACCTGTTGTTGACAATTATGCTTTTCGTTTTCTTTTCACATAGTAATTTAAAATGCCACCGCCAACAATGATAATCATGGCTACAACCACAACCCGTTTTGCAGCCTCTTGGGGGAGCTGTCCCTTTCCGCCGATGGATGCCTGATAAAAGGTCAGAGTATAGTCGACTTCATGGGGTGTTCCCATCGCAGTTGTATCGGCGATTACAGGCATTTTGCTATCCCAGCATCCAATTGGGATTTCAAATACAGAATTGCTGTCTTCCGCGCTGATGGAATAATACGTTTCTGTGCCAACGATCATATAATCATAATTCGAGCTGCTCCATTGGATACGGGCATAGGCTTTGCCGTCTTTTACAATCATCAGGGTAGGTGTTGTTATAGATGCCTTGCCGCTGCCGCCCGTCAGATCAACGGAAACAGCGTATTCTCCATCCTCCATGTCAATGGAGACCGCTTCGACCGGAGAAGCATCTTCCTGGGCGCCTGTTGTCTGTTGCGCTTCATAGTTATCGAGTGCTTTTTCAATCAGGTCATAATCTGGTAAATCGATCAGCAGCGCATCTGGAGGCAGGCTGTCTGCGCGGAACAGCAGTGCGCAGTCTTCCCATGTCTGTTCCTGCTCATGATAAATTGACAGAGGAATGACCGTATCCAGTGCTTGGACTGGAATTGTGAATACACCATCCTGATCTGCCAGAATGGATTCTTCTTCGGCATGTGTGCTATCCTGCATCGACAGCGCAGTCAGATTTGTGTTGTCCGGCATCAGTTTGGCGGTAATTTTGCCGTCTGCAACGGTCAAATCTGCCAGTACATCCTGAAGTAATGCAGAATTCGATTCTACCGTTACGGAATATGCACCGTCGGCGATATCAAAACCATAAACCGGAAGCATACCGTATTGCCCGACTGTGCTGTCAGATGAAATGGCAAAAGCGCAGAATGGAACCATCGTCAGCAACAGGGCAGATATCAAAAAAAGTAAGAATTTCTTTGTGCTTTTTTTCATTCATCAGGCCTCCAACTGTCACATAGTTTGCTTTTTATAGATGAATCCGAGCGAGATTCCGGTAAAGACCGCCAGATATCCTAATAGAATGACTACGCCAAGAATATTCCAGCTTTCTCCACAGGCAATGCTTCTCAGAATACCGCTTGTCTGGGAAAGCGGTAGGGCAGCTACCATCTCCCGCAGACCTGCGGGCATACGGTCTGTCGAAAAAAATGTATTGCACAGATATGCCATCGGCATAATGATGTAATTGGAGAAACGGGGGACATCTGCATGGTTTTTTGCGAGAAAAGAAACAACGACACCAACGGCGGAAAAAACAGCTCCATTTAAAAACATAACGGCAACAGATACAAAATTAAAAACCAGGCCCGTTCCGATGGGAATAACCAGCAGCAAAATAATAGCGCCAGCATATAATCCCCGCAGACTTCCGCCAATAATCTGTCCCAGAATAAACTGCCACAATGGAGTAGGGGAAATCATAATCTGGTCGAATGCCTTTTCATAAAGCCGCTGTACATTCAGGTTTTGTGCGATGGCATTAAAGCTTCCGTTCATAGTAGTCAAAGCAACGACACCCGGAATCAAAAAATTCAGATAAGGCTCACCATGAGAGGTCGTCTGGATTCCCATGCCAAATACAACCAGATACATCAGAGGAGCGATTATGGCAGCAAGTGTGATTTTATAAAAATCTCTTCGAAATTCCACCCATTTCTCCCATAGTATTGTCAAAATTCCCATGTCATCCTCCTAGGTTAAATGCTTGCCAGAACGTTCTACAAAGACATCCTCCAGCGTAGTTTCACGCAGTGTAAAACGGCCTTCCATTTTATCCAGATAGGCAAGCGCATCTTTCCGTCTGTGAAAATAATGACTTTTGATACCGTCTGATGTCATTTCATCCACAGTAAATTGTCCGAGATGCTCAATAAAACCGGAAGAAGTGTTTACTTCTTCCAGTCTTCCGTGGTTCATCATGGCAATCCGGTCACACAGGGATTGTGCTTCCTCCATGTAATGTGTTGTCAGCAGAATGGTCAAATCCTGTTCGTTGAGTTTGTGAAGAAGATTCCACATCTGCCTGCGTGATAATGCATCCATTCCGGCGGTTGGCTCGTCCAGAATAAGGATTTCCGGGCTGGTCAGCAGTGCGCGGCAGACCATCAGCTTTCGCTTCATACCGCCGGAAAGTTTTCTTACAGTTCTTTTTCGGAATTGGATGAGATCACAAAATGTGAGCAGTTCCTCTGTTCGTGCCCGGATCTCTTTCCGCGGCATATAATACAGTCGTCCCTGATATTCCATAATTTCATCCATTGTCATGTCCTGGCGCATGGAATATTCCTGTGTAATGACACTGATTTTACGCTTGATATCTGTACGGTTCCGAGTCAAACGCTCCCCGTCAATATAAATTTCTCCTGCAGTGGGCAGAAGCAAAGTAGAAAGCATACCAATGGTTGTTGTCTTACCCGCACCGTTTGGCCCGAGGAGACCGAAAAATTCTCCTGTCTGGATGGTCAGATTGATCGAATCAACTGCAGTAAAACCATCAAATTGTTTTGTCAGATTTTTCAGTTCGATCATTTCAATTACATTCCTTCGCGATAATCAGAGAATAATAGCCTGCATCATCTGGAATTTCGTCTACTCCACGGTAGATATGCTCATCCGATGTACCACAGTTTTCCACTGTGACAACCATTCGCCCGCTAGCAGATAATTTTTCTTTTACCTGTTTCATTTTTCGTCCGGTCTTCATAAGTACATAGTTTCCCGACTCTGATAGCGGATGCTCCATACAATGTACAGCAGGAATAATATGAAGCTGTTCATTCCATTTGACAAGAGGAGTATTGACGCTTGCTGCTGCTGCACAGAAGGATGTAATACCGCTTACCATAGCAGTGGAATAGCCATGCTGCTCTACGATCTGTTGGATATAAGTAAAGGTAGAATAGATACCGGGATCACCAAGGGTAAGAAAAATAACGTTTTCTCCCTGCTTTATATATGATTCAACAATCTCAGCACCCTTTTGATGATTGTTTTTCAGTTCTTCCTGATTGTGGGTCATGGGCATATAAACCGGGACCAGTTCTTTTTCTGCCAGTTCCGGGACAGCCTGCACTGCAATCTGATATGCAATCGTTTCCTGCGGGACTGCACCGGGCAGGGCAATGATTTGATTCTCCTGAATTAGGCGGACTGCTTTTAATGTCATGAGTTCCGGATCCCCCGGCCCCACACCAACTCCGTAAAGTGTACCGTTCATGAATATAATTTCTCCTTTGCGTATAGAAATACTTTTCTATTATAGCATTCCTTAGGATAGAAGGGTAGCCATAGAATGCTGATTTTTCGTATGATATGGTAATTCCTTCTCTTTACGTACGACATAGAGTGTAATTTATGGTATACTCTATCATAGAGAATGAAAGAAAGTGAGGATTTACTGAAATCGATGATTCACAAAGCCGAATCGAAGGATATAGATAGAATCATGCAGATTTGGCTGAATGTAAATAGAACAGCGCATGATTTTATCCCGCAGCAATACTGGACAGGGAATTTTGACGAAGTGAGAAAAGCAATGGTACATGCGGAAGTTTATACTTATGAGAATGATGGCACAATATGTGGATTTATTGGATTAATAGATTCGTATATTGCAGGCATTTTTGTAGAAGAGGCTCAGCAATTGCAGGGCATAGGAACCCGATTGCTGGAACATGTAAAAGAAACGCATACATCACTTTCCCTGCACGTTTATAAAAGAAATCGAAAGGCAGTCAATTTTTATCTGAAGAAGAGCTTCTGCGTTGTTGCGGAAGATATGGATGAAATGACGGGTGAGCCGGAACTTGAGATGCGATGGAATACAGATGAAGGCTCCGGCTGTGAGAGGAAAAACGCTGCAGGGATGATATAACATGTCTATTCCAAGGACGATCAGGAGTGAAAATATGTATAAAGGTTTTTTGGAAAATTTATTTGATGTCAATGAGGATGGAGAATTATCCATTCCGGAAGATGCTATGAACAATGTTTGGATGCAAATGTTTACAAAGGATTCCAGTAATGCCGCTGGAGATATGGACGAAGATGATAGCTGTGATGAATTTGACGGATTTGAAGGCTATGAAGGAGAAAATTTTGATGAAGAAGAGGAATTGGCTATCCTAGCGGCCGATCCACTGCCGATGAGCAATGCATCAGCAAAGCCGGATGTGGCGAAAGCACCGGCTGTCGAAACGAAAAGTGAACTGGATAAACTGAGAGCTGCTATAAAAAAAGCCGGATTTGACCCGGCCGATGTAAATATGCTGTATGAAGATGAAATTCAGGAAGCTTTGGAGAATGCGGGTCTTGATACAGCGGATGTGCTGAACATGGACAGCGATCCATTGCGGGAGGCATTACTATATGTGATTGATGCCAGCCTTACATTTGAGGCACAGATGAAGCAGGATTTGACGGATGCGGGATTTGATCTACATACACTGGCGGAAATGGGTGAGAGTGAACGGAGCGAAGCATTGGAAGATGCTGGATTTGAACCCGAAGACTTTGAGAAATTTAATTTTCAGACGCTTTGAAACTGCTTGGCAGTTGCAACCATAAATTGCATTGTTATCTGGCAATTATGTTTTCGGATACATTGGACATAAAGGTATTTGGACTTATGGAAGGATGGGGAACAATGGAAAGGAAATATTACATCGCATATGGTTCGAACCTTTCTATGAAAGCTATGAAGCTACGGACGCCAGATGCCCGTGTTGTGGGGACGGCAATGCTGCAGGATTATGAGCTGGTGTTCCGGTATTATGTAACGGTTGAACCGAAGCCTGGGAGTGAGGTTCCGGTTTTGATTTGGGAGATTACCCGGGAGGATGAAGAAAATCTCGACTATTATGAAGGTTATCCCAAGCTGTATTTTAAGAAAAATGTTACGCTGCCGGTAACACCGATTGACGGTGAAGAACCATGTAATCTGACTGCCATGGTTTACATCATGTGCAAGGGCCAGTATCCGCGCCGATTGCCGAGTGCAAGATATTACAGGGTGCTGAAAGATTCCTACTCTTTTGCCTGTTTTGACGAAGCATATTTGAAGGCAGCGCTTTTTAACAGTGTCGGTGAACAGAAAGCACAGGCTTTTCTTGACAGAGTTGATGCATAACTGCCGGGTAGAAATAAAGAAGTGAAGTGCCATGTATGCGTGTTTTCATTGTTTTGAAAGAATAAAAAGAGCAATACAAATTTTATTTCACAATATATTGCATCAGAAAGGAATATATCATGAAAGTATTAGTTATTAATGGAAGCCCAAGAAAAAACGGAAATACCTCTATTGCTGTAGATGAAATGGTGAAGGTTTTCGATCAAGAAGGCATAGAAGTAGAAGTAATCCAGGTAGGAAATAAAGACATCAGAGGCTGCATCGCCTGCGGTTCTTGTTTTGAAACGGGTAAATGCGTATTTAACGATATTGTTAATGAGCTGGCTCCGAAATTCGAAGAGGCAGATGGCCTTGTTGTTGCAAGCCCGGTATACTATGCATCCGCAAATGCTACATTGATTGCCTGTCTTGACCGGCTGTTTTACAGTACCCATTTTGATAAGACAATGAAAGTGGGTGCAAGCGTTGTATGTGCAAGACGTGGCGGATGTTCGGCAACCTTTGATGAACTGAATAAGTATTTTACCATTTCCAATATGCCGATTGCATCCAGCCGGTATTGGAACAGTATTCATGGCAGGGAACAGGGACAGGCAGCATTGGATGCAGAAGGTCTGCAGACCATGCGGATTTTGGCGAGAAATATGTCTTTTTTGATGAAATGCATTGCTTTGGGCAAGGAAAAATACGGGCTTCCTGAAAAGGAAGAGTGGATTCCAACACATTTTATCAGATAAACCGGGCAGACGGGAAACAAGGATGCAAACAATACAATCACTCTGGTTAGATACATTCTGACAGCGGTTTGCTGTCGCTGCTATTATGTAGTATGCAGAAGCAGGAAGCGCTGGATGCAACAGCACTCCGATTCATGTATAGTTTTTCAAAAATATGGGAAGCTAACAGCAGAATCATGAAAGGAGTGACGTGTTTGTTTAAGCATGAAAAGCAGTTATTTCACCCGGTAGCGGTAGAACGCCCCAACCCGCAGTATGCAGCTCTTTTACAGGAACAGCTGGGAGGTGGAAATGGCGAACTGAAAGCCGCAATGCAATACATGTCCCAGAGCTTTCGAATTAAGGACGAAAAAATCAAGGATTTGTTTATGGACATTGCTGCAGAGGAATTGGGGCACATGGAAATGGTTGCGCAGACGATCAATCTGTTAAATGGCCATGATGTGGATGCGCAAAAGGTCAAAGCAGGTGAAATCGAAACACATGTCCTGCTCGGACTTAATCCTGGGCTGATGAATGCCTCCGGTTATTCATGGACAGCAGATTATGTTACGGTTACTGGTGATCTGTGTGCTGACCTGCTCAGCAATATTGCTTCTGAACAGCGGGCCAAGATTGTCTATGAATATTTGTATCGCCAGATTGAAGATAAAAAGGTTCGGGAAACCATTGACTTTCTCCTGAACCGTGAGGAAGCACACAACCAGATGTTCCGGGATGCCTTCAACGAGGTACAGGAAAGCGGTTCGAACCGCGATTTCGGCACAACCAAGGCAGCCAGAATGTATTTTTCTCTTTCGAATCCAGGTCCGAATGCCTTTGCAGGAAGAGATGTAACTGCACCACGTTTTTCCAGTTAAAGAAATAGCTTTGTTGGATCATAAAGATGACCAGATAACTCAGAAGTCAAGGGTTATCTGGTCATTTTTGCATTTTTTATTGAATCATCTGGTTTGCGTCGAGTGCAATATCTTTTTGTGCCGGGCCGTTGATTAATTTTCCAGTGTAGTCAAAACGCGAGCCGTGACAAGGGCAGTCCCATGTGTTTTCCTGCGGATTCCATGCCAATTCGCAGCCCAGATGTGGGCAGCGGACCGAGACTAGATAAACCTTGCCATGCTCATCTTTATATGCTCCGATCTTTTTTCCTTTTATTTTCACAATGCCGCCATGCCCATTGGGAAGGTTATCCAGCTGTGCATTTGGAATTCTGCATGTTTCTTTTATCAGATTTTTGGTAAATTGTCCGAAATTTACAGCTAACTTTTTTGCAGAGGCTTTCAGATTGAAGCGCTGGGGAGAAAAAACTTCGGCATAGGGATTTTCTTTTCCTGCAATGAAGTCACTCAGGAGCATTGCAGATACCATAGAACTGGTCATACCCCATTTTTGAAAACCTGTTGCAACAAACCAGTCAGGCTTGGATCGTGCATAACGGCCAATATATGGAATACCGTCGATTGGCATACAATCCTGCGCAGACCAGCGCGCAATTTCTATATGGTCTGGATACCAGAGCCGTACATTCCGCTGCAGAACTTCATATTGCCCGCCAGCTGTATTTTTTCCTGTGCGGTGGCTGCAGCCGCCAAGAAGAAGTAAATCTCCTGCATTTCGGAAAGAAAATCCATCATGATCGATACCAAGATACACGCCATCCAGCTGCTGCGCCTGTTTTAGTGCAAGTACATAGCTGCGTTCCTGATGCAGTCGTACAAAATACAGACCAGGAAAGTTGATAAATGGATAATGACATGCAAAGATAATATGCTTCGCTTTCACATTGCCATGGCTTGTGCACACTGTATGATCGATAACGGTGTGTACTCTGGTCTGTTCGTATACAGTGATTTCCCCTGCAATGTTGTATAAGAATTTCAGCGGATGAAACTGTGCTTGGTTTTCAAATTTCACTGCTCCTTTTATAGAAAAAGGAAGCGTTGTATCTTGTGTAAAGCCTGCTTCTATTCCCAGACGCTGTGCTGCTTGTGCTTCCTGTTTTAACAGATCTGGGTTTGTGCAGGTATACAGGTAAGATGGAATGGTTTTCAAGTCACAGTCTATTTGACGTTCATCAATGATGTTCTGATAAGCCCTGATAGCTGCCTGATTTGCCTGAACATACTGTTGGGCGCGCTGTATACCAAAATTTCGGATCAGTTTGTCATAAATCAAATCATGCTGGCAGGTGATTTTGGCTGTCGTATTGCGGGTTTGCCCGCTTCCGATGCGGTTTGCTTCCAAAACAATGACAGGTATGCCTTGCCGCTGCAGAAAATAAGCAATTAAAATTCCGGCGAGGCCACCACCGATCACTACAGTGTCCGTTTCAAGGTTATTATGGAGAGCACTTTGCTTGGGAAACTCTGTTTCTCTGCTCCAGATAGATTGCATATTCGTTCACCTCACAAATTCTTCAGTAATAGTATGGGCAGAAATATGCTGTATTATCGTATCGGAAGTAAAGTTTTGTGCGTTGAAAATTATATATTTGTTTGGTTGGGATGTGAAAACATGTCTCTTGGGGAATGGGGATTCCACAGGGTTTTTATCGACATAGCAGCGTGGATATGATAAGATAAAAACACTGAAACAGCAGGAGGAAAGCGTGATGAGGATCGTCAATTTGATTGAGAATACCGAAGGCAAATGCTGTCCGCGTTTTGAGCATGGATTGAGCTTTTATATCGAAACTGCTAGCCACAGGCTTTTGGTAGACACAGGCGCGAGTGATGCTTTTCTCGAAAATGCGGCGGCATTGGGGATTGATCTGACAAAGGTTGATCTCTTGATTTTAAGCCACGGGCATTATGATCATTCCGGTGGCATTCTTGCTTTTGCTGCAATCAATCCAAATGCAAAGATTTTCATGCATAGAGCAGCGGGCAGGGAATATTATCACAAGGATGCAAAGGAAGAACGGTATATTGGCATTGACAAGCGGATTCCAGCACTGCCGCAGACCGAACTGGTTGATGGCAATCGGGTCATAGATGGTGAAATCTCTATTTTTACCAATATCACTGGACGAAGGCTATGGCCGGCAGGCAATACCGCACTGAAAGAGAAGATAGACGATTTATTTGTACAGGATGAATTTGTACATGAGGAATATGTTGTCATTTCCGAACAGAATAAACGTGTATTGGTTTCCGGCTGTGCGCATAACGGTATTTTGAACATTTTAGAGGAATATAATCGCCTGTACGGTAATGCGCCGGATGCAGTATTCAGCGGTTTTCATATGAAAAAATCCAGTGCTTATACCCAAGCAGAAATGCAATCTATACGGGAAACCGGAAGGGAACTGATCAAACTGCCGACGGTTTTCTATACCGGGCACTGTACTGGAGAATCTGCTTATCGGCTATTAAAGGAAGAAATGGGAGACCAGCTGCATTATTGCCATAGTGGCGACAGCTATGTGCTTTGAACTGCTAGAAATATGCGACAACGTAATCGATTTTTCGTCATATTACCGGGAAAACAGTACAGATAAATCAAATAAAAAATCCTCAATTATTCGTTGGCAATGCCGGAATAATTGAGGACAATTTAGCGGTACGTTTTTCCTACAGGTGGTTATTTTACATCCATCCTGCGGGCAACTGATGTAATAATGTCAACACAAACCATTTCACCCAGGAATCCACTGTCGAGATTCAAATGGTAGTTTGCAGAATCACCCCATTCACGATCCGTATAGTAGCGGTAATATGCTTTACGGCCTTTATCTTTTTTTCTTAACCGCTTTTCAACTGGAACGTTGGTTTCGCCATAGTGTTCAATGATACGTGTCTTACGATATTCCATATCCGCATGAATGAAAACATTCAATGCTGGAATGCCGGCTTTCGACAGAACATAATCAGCACACCGGCCTACAATAACACAAGGTCCTTTTTCGGCCAGATTAAGAATCACTTCACATTGCGCATCAAAAATACGATCCTGTGGGCTGGGGAAATTGGCTAGGTAAGCCGTTCTGGAACTATACCATGCCTGTGATGGAGAAGAGTATTCACCGTCTTCGAAAACAACATCCTTTGAAAAGCCGCTTTCTGCTGCAACCTTATCAACAATAATGCTGTCATAGAGTGGAATATTCAGTTCTTTGGCTACAGCTTCGCCAATGGAATGTCCGCCGCTTCCGAATTCACGGCTGATTGTAATAATAGGATACATATCAACACCTCCAGACTGTTCTGGTATATAAATACGGTTGTCCCATAGATGCAGTCATCTGCCATATCAAGGGATTTATTATTTCAATTATAATGAAATTTGGTGAATATGTCAATAATAAGCGGTAAAATAAGAAGAGAAATTGTAGAAATATAATAATTTTTCGAATTGAAATAGGAGTAAATTACAGAATGGTAGCTTCTGATGATGAATAAAATACGAAACTATATAAAGGAAAACCAGTTAAACTTGTATCAGATTGCAATTCAGGATGGAAATGGCATCCGGTGTGAGCGATGTCAGCCATGCAATGACTGCAATAATATATATTCTGTTGCCAAAGTATTTCTGAACACTGCGATTGGAGTGCTGATTGATGAAAAAAAGCTGAAGCTGGATGATACAATACTCCCGTTTTTGCAGCCGTACATTGACTTTTCTTATGCTGATGTTTGGAATAATGTAACGGTACAGCATGCATTATCCCATCGGATGGGAGTGGATGAGGGTGTTATTGATATTGACAGGGATGATATTCGAACCTATGGAACAGATAATCACCTGAAATACATTTTGGATTATCCACCGAAATTCCGTTTGGGCTCCTACCGCAAATATACAGATTGTGGACATTATCTGTTATCGCTGGTTATAGAGCAGATTACCGGAATGCCGGCAGATGATTTTATCCGCGAGAGTATCCTGTGTCGGCTGGATTTTCAGCACACAGCATGGACCCGATGTCCGTTAAATCATACTGTAGGTGCGACTGGCGCTTATATGCGGGCTGCAGATATGGTGAAGCTTGGCTGGATGTATGTAAATAATGGCAAATATGATGATAAACATATTCTCTCAGAGGGATGGACACGTCAGATGGAAAAAGAAAAATTTGATTTCTATCCAGTCAAAGGAAGTTCTTTCTTCCGCAAGGGCGGTATGAATGGCCAGATGCTTCTATATAGCAGGGAAAAGAACATTTCTATAGCATGGATGGGCTTTGAGGATGACAAAAAAATTCAGCAGTTTGCAGATTTTATTGTCGGGCAGATCTAGCCATAGCAATATTTAACGATGTGTTTCATATAGCAGATGAGAGAATAAAAAAACGGAGTATCCTTAATAGGATACTCCGTATGGTCGAGGTGGCGGGACTTGAACCCACGGCCTCTGCGTCCCGAACGCAGCGCTCTACCAAACTGAGCCACACCTCGTTATTCCGCTACAGCATTTTCCTCGCTGCAACGAAGATCATTATATCAGCCATTTCGTGGGATGTCAACAAATTTTTTGGGATTCTGCAAAAAAAATTGCGATATGGTTTTCTGTTAGCGGAGCAGATGAAGTAACATTAGGATGGCAATCAGCACAAACACAATTTGAAAAACCGGAATATCCGGATACCGATCATCGAATGTCTCCGGATAAGAAAAGATATCAGGTTCTCTTTTATCCGTTTTCCATTTGAAATCTTCAAGATAATGCTGTAATCCACTGTTATCCGTGTATACCAGTACATCAGGGGAGGAGAGATAGCAGTGAATTGGTTTGCGGTATGCCTGACTTTCTACAGTGGTATTTGCACCGGTCATGGGATTCCATATGTCAACCTGAAGATAATAGTATTTTTTGAACCGAAGCCTGCCATTTTTACCCGAATACGGAACCATTTTTTGTGCGACTCCAGTGATTTTTCCACGCATCGCACGTCCATATGCAATAACCTGCTTTCGCTTTTTGCGGTAGAATAATGCCCGATGAATGCTCTGAAACAACGCATGAAGGGGAAGAAGGCCACCGACGGCAAAAATGATGAGAGTTGGTGTAAAGAACAGTGTCATCTGCCGTATGATCGCTGCATACCACAACACAATAAAAGCAGCCAAGGGAATTGCATTGCCAAATTCTTCATCAGCAGGCCGAATCATACGCTTCATTTTACTCTTTACTCCTTGAGAAAAATAAAAAACAAGTATCCTCTCGCATAGATACTTGTTTTGATGGTCGAGGTGGCGGGACTTGAACCCACGGCCTCTGCGTCCCGAACGCAGCGCTCTACCAAACTGAGCCACACCTCGTTATTTTCTTCCTCATCAGGGATATTTTCCCGATGCAACGATAAATATTATATCAGACGATTCGTGATATGTCAACGTTTTTTTCGTTTTCTCTAAATTTTTTTCAAAAAATTTGAAATAGAATGCAGACATACAGGACAAGGAAACGAAAAGGTGATAGAATAGGAAACGGCAGAAAGGAGACATACTGTATGTTAGGTTTGGGAACCGATATTGTTGAAATTGATCGTATTCAAAAGGCTATTGCAAGACCTTCTTTTTTGCAGCATGTCTTTACGCAACAAGAACAAAACTGGCTGAAGGAAAAAGGCAATCAGATGCCGCAATCTGCTGCGGGATTATTTTGTGCCAAGGAAGCTGTAGCGAAAGCAATGGGGACCGGGTTTCAAAACGGACTAAACCTTCATGATATTGAGATTGCACATACAGAGCTGGGGGCCCCCTATGTATTGCGCCCGCATTGCCATTTCCTGTTAAGCATATCACATTGTCAGGCATACGCAACGGCAACTGCCATTCTGCTTGAACATGTACCGGATGGAGGAAATACGGATGCAGGCAATTGACTGGAACTATGTAAAAAAGCATATCTCTCAGCGCCAGCCGGAAAGTGATAAAAACACGTATGGCCGTGTATTGGCCGTATGTGGCTGTCGGGATTACATTGGCGCGCCATATTTTGCAGCACAGGCTGCCGTCCGCACGGGTTCTGGCATTGTTACACTGGCTGTACCAGAATGTATTTATCCCATTCTGGCAGGAAAATTGAATGAGCCGACCTTTCTTCCTCTGCCATACGACGCGGAAGGGAAAATCACGGCAGACAGCCTTCCTTCTTTGCAGAGAAGGGCTGCGATCCTTGCAGGACCTGGATTGGGAATTAGTGAAGGTGTTGCACAGGCAGTACAAACCATTATCCGGAAGGCAGAATGTCCTGTTATCGTGGATGCGGATGGTATAAATATCCTTTCCGGACATATACATGTATTGGAGGAAGCCGTATACCCGGTTGTTTTGACACCTCATGCACGTGAATTTTCCCGTATTTGTGACATCCAGCGGACAGGAGATGCTGCCGGAGATGCTGCGGCATTTGCCAAAAAGCATCGTTGCGTGCTTCTGTTAAAAGGGCATCGCACGGTCATTGCCGGACCGAAGGGAACCGTTTTGCTGAATATACATGGCAATCCGGGAATGTCCAAAGGCGGGAGCGGGGATGTTTTATCCGGCATTATTTTGTCTCTATTGGGACAAAATGTAGAACCGCTGGCAGCCGCTGCATGTGGTGCATATATCCACAGTCGTGCCGGAGATCTTTGTGCGAATGAAATCGGTGAATTTGGCATGACACCGACGGATATGCTGTCATACATTCCAAGGGTATTGAAACCGCTGAACTCCAGGGAGTGGTAATTGCTTGTTTCGACGCGTTGTCTGTACGGCATCCCTGTTTTTACTGATCTTGTGTGGATGCTCTGCGGTAAATAATCCGGAAGATATAGCAGCATCGGTAAAAGAAACCTATGCAAATGCATCTGATATTGAGATCGTCACAGATATTACTTCTAATCTGGATGAGGAAACAATGACCTATCAGATTGGATATTCTTATCAGAAACAGGATGACCGCACATCAAAAGCAGAAATGACAGTCCTTGCACCGGAATCGATAGCAGGAATCAAAGCCAATATTACAGGCGAAGATTTTATCTTTGCCTATGAGGATACGGAATTGGAAACAGCGATGCCGGACAGAAAAGGTCTGACGCCCGTGGATGTGACTACGTATCTGTTATATGATTTGATGAATGATGTACCCAAGCAGGTCTGGATGGAAAATGACTTGATAGCATTGCGGTATGAAAACAGCGAGGAAGCCGGTACAGTTGTCAAAGATGTCTATGTGCAGCCGGATTCTTATGCATTAAACAATGCGCATATTTATAAGAATGGAGAACAAATCATGGCTTGCAGCTTTACATCCTGTACATTGCAGCCATGAATGGAAAGTGAGATAAACAAAATGGAGACACAGAATATTACTGGCAGATGCTGGGCAGAAATCAATTTAAAAAATCTTGCATATAATTTTATACAGATTCGCCAGCATGTAAAGATGACAATGCCAGAAGCAAAGGTTCTTGCTGTTGTCAAGGCAGATGCCTATGGACATGGCGCGGTACAGGCGGCAAAGGTGTTGCAGGATGCAGGGGCAGATTACTTTGCAGTAGCTACTGTATATGAAGGCATCGAACTAAGAGAAGCCGGCTTTACCTTGCCGATTCTTGTTCTCGGTTATGTTGGAGATGAGGATGCTGTTCTATTGGCCAGATATGATATTGCTGCTGCATTGTGTGATCGGGCAACAGCAATTGCCTTTTCTCAGGCAGCACAGGCAGAAGGAAAGCCTGTGCGCGTACATATTGCATTGAATACCGGTATGACGCGTGTTGGGTTTGAAACCCGGAACACAAGGGAAGACGTCAAAACGATTCTGGAAGCATTGAAGCTGCCGGGTATTGAAGCAGAAGGGGCATTTACTCATTTTGCCGTGGCGGATGTGGATGGCGGTGAAGAATTTACTGAACTGCAATACCGTCGTTTTGTGGATATGTGCCTCGAGCTGGAGAAAAATGGCATCCACCTGACCTACCGCCACTGTGCAAACAGTGCTGCTATTTTACAGCATACCCAGACCTTTACGACAGATCTGTATCAGGACAATTCCTTTAACATGGTGCGTGCCGGTATTATTCTGTATGGCTATTATCCGGATGCATCCACAAAGAAAACGGTTCTGTTAAAGCCGGTTATGACAGTCAAGGCGCGTGTGGCACAGGTTCGCGATATTCCGGCGGGGGATTCTATCGGCTATGGAAGAACCTATATAGCAGACAAGCCGATGCGTATTGCTGTTTTTACCATTGGATATGCAGACGGATATCCACGCATCGCCAGCAATCATATTTCCGTTATGATTCATGATACAGTTGTACCTGCTATTGGACGCATCTGCATGGATATGTCCTTTGCAGCTGTTGACGGGATGGATGTCAGGCGTGGCGACGAGGTTACGATCTTTGGTGAGGGACCAATTACAGCAGATACGTTGGCAGATGCCGCCGGAACAATTTCCTATGAAGTATTATGTGATGTAGGTAAGCGCGTCCCACGTCTCTATATTGATGCATAAAACGAGCTGATTTGATTCAATCGCTGCGCAGCTGCGGCATACAATAAGCAAAAGAGAAAAATATTCATTCGATGCATGACTAAACCACTGGATTGCTGGGGAAAGTAACAGTATCAGGAGGAAATCCATTTCCTGCCTGAAATATCTTTCCTTCGGAGTGTGATTACATTGGAGCATCATGTCAAACGCGGAGATATCTATTATGCTGATCTGTCTCCGGTAGTCGGCAGTGAACAGGGCGGTATGCGTCCGGTATTAATTGTACAGAATAATGTAGGAAACAGGTACAGTCCGACTGTGATTGCAGCCGCGATTACATCGCAGGTCAACAAAGCCAAAATGCCGACACATATTTCCCTTGGCGCCCGGAGCTTTGGCTTGACACGGGATTCTGTCATTCTTACGGAACAGATCCGCACATTGGATAAACGCCGCCTTCGTGAAAAAATGGGGACACTGGATGAATCGCATATGGATGAAGTTGACCGGGCATTGGCAGTCAGCTTTGGTTTGTCCGCCAGAGATTGAGAGAAAAGGCCGATGGTTACATAGTACATTGGCCAAATAAAAAGCATAAATTTCCCCTGCATGGCATAAGCTGTGCAGGGGATTTCTATATTCAGGGGGGAAAGCAGATGGAAATCAGCCGTGACGGTGCGCATTGGGGACAAATGCAGGTAAATCAGGAAAATAATCAGGTGCATTTCCATGCCAGCGGGGAACTTCCGAAATATGGCGAAATTCTGCGGGTTTGGGGGATGCGAGATGGTGCACAGCCTTTGCTGATCGGTGTTGCAGAGCCCGCTGGAGAAGGATTACAGGTGGAACGTACGCTGACAAAGCAGTATCTGGAATCACTTGGCTATTGGCCGGAACTTCCGAAATCGTATGTTGCCGGAATCTGCCCGCCTGCTTTTGAGCAGAGACCGGACTTTCATGACCGTTTTATCAAACAGCTTTTACACAATGATGCTGTAACACTGAACAGAGAAGCCGGAATGTCTGTGTTTACCTGCAAATTCGCTCCGGAATGTGAATTTCCATTTGCCTTTATCTTTTCCTGCTGTACAGTAAAAAACGCATGTGCAAAGCTCATCTGGGACGAAAAAAAGGACTGCCCTGTATGGACAGTCCCGGAATAATGAAAACATTTACTTAACAATCATCTTGGATTCCATATAATAGCGCTTTTCATGTGCTTCACCCATAGAGAAGGTCTTGCGCGGCAGGACACCGTCAATGATGACACCACGGAACAGATCGTTCTTTTCGATTTCCGGCAGGAAGAAGCCCATATTGCCTGCGGCAGTACCCAGAGAGCTGACCACATCCTCGCCGTGGATATAGTCAATCTTTGCTTCTGTGTTCTTTTCCAGATAATCATCCAGAAATGCCTGCAGGGTGCCAAGCGGAATGCCCCACTTCGGATGCTTGACAGTCAGGATACCGGTCGTATCAGCAAAACAGATGCCGACAGTGTGTGCATCCTCCTGTGGTACTAGCATGAATGCAGTCGGATTGTCACCGCAGGATAGGGTGATTTCGCATTCGCTACCGTTTGCTGCATAAAATGCCTTCGCTGCTGCCAGCAGATCCTGGGTGTCCACATGGAACATGACACGGTGAATTGGCTCAATCATCAGGCTTTCGTCATGAATATTGACAATTTCACACAGAGCATAACGTGCCGGATGGTTTTCCTGCTCTTCCAGTGTCAGGCCCTCCTTGACATTTTCCCAGTAAGCCTTAGCTGTAGCCATGGAGTGATTGCCGTCGCCAACAGCAAACGGAAGCAGCGGCAGGTCTTCGCTGAGGCGATATTTCCTGTTGAACATGCTGCGGTCGTTCAGCTTTTCCATAGCAGCGATCAGATTTTCGGTCATTTCACCTTCTGGGATGAACCAGCCACTGATATGTCCACCGTTCTGCATCAGATCAGTGTCATAAACCTGCTTGAGACCGGCTGTCTTATCGAACATCGGCTCAATGACTGTGCGATCTGGATCATCAATGAGCAGCATGATATGTGGAATTTCAATGGATGCATTTTTACGTACTGCAAGGCGCGGCGGAATGCGTTCTACAACCGTCTTTTCCGTCGGACGGACAAGAGAGCGGGACCCGGCAGTATAGTCATAGCATTCCAGATCAATGGCAGCTACCAGACCGCGGCGCGGTGTCTTACCGCCGGAATATCGTTCTGTCAGGATAAAACCTGCCGGCAGCTCGGTCAGTGTACCATCCGACAAATACTGCTTCATTGTTTCATTGATCTTATCGGTACGTTCCGCAACGTCATCATCTTCCAGATAAACTTCCGGCAGGGTCAGGCGCAGGGTAGACGGGGCATCACCCACATTTCGATCCGTTTCTTCCCAGTATTCCGGCTGGGATGTATACTGGTCACAGGCCACGACAGCCCACTTATTCAAATCTGTGCCTTCCTTTGGCATCAGAATTTTGGGTACAGCTACACAGGACATTGCATTGCCTCCATATATTAAGATAATTTTCTTTTTTATTATAACGGACAATACGACCTGATTCAAAACAAATTACTGTTTTTCGCGAAATACCAGCAATGTATATAAAACTTTTGCAAAAAAATACGAAGGTTTAAAGTAATTCGACAATAACATGCCGGTATATGTGAAAAATGGCTGGAGGGCATAAATTTGACCGGATAACCAAAAACTGCTTATGGATTTCGACAGGCTTTTTGCATAGGAAAATGAAATCTCCATACACTACTATCACAGAGATCGGACGGAAAAAAGGAGATAACAAATATGAACCGCAATTCTAACAAGCTGAATGTACCGGAAGCAAAGGCCGCTATGGAGCGTTTTAAGATGGAAGCTGCAAGCGAGGTTGGCGTTAACCTGAAGGAAGGCTACAATGGCGATCTGACCTCCCGCCAGGCAGGTTCTATCGGCGGTCAGATGGTTAAGAAGATGGTCGAAGCTTACGAGAACAGCATCAAGTAAGCGAATCTCTTTTTAAACAGCATAAAAAGGCCGGTACGGGCAGTTTGCCCGTACCGGTTGTTTCTATGTAAGAATCATAGAATAAATTTTACGAAAATCATAGCTGCACCGAGGATTGCCAGTACAATACCGGTTACCCGGTTCAGGGTTTTGGAATTTGCACCATTGGCAAACAGGGCGGAAAAGCGGGCACCAACCAGCGTTGCCAGTATACAGACCGCAAGTGCAGTCAGATTCGGGATTCCTCCCATCAGAAAATGAGAAGCGGCTCCGGTAAAAGCAGAAAATGTCATGATAAAGACACTCGTACCCACTGCCGTTTTTAGCTCATAGCCTATCACAGAGGTTAAAATCAAGAGCATCATCATACCGCCGCCAGCACCAATAAATCCACAAATAGAACCAATCACACTGCCGGAGATGACAGCTTCCTTGAATTTCTGCCGTGCACTGCGGTTTTCACGAGCTTCCTTGGTGGTCATAACTGGGCGCAGAATGAATTTTAAACCCAGCACAAAGCACATAATAATGGAAAACGATCCCATAGCGAAGTCCGGCATAAGGGAAGCAACGAAGCTGCCGATTACAGTGAATAACAACACTGCACACATCATAACAGAACCGTTTTTGATGTCGATATTTTTATTTTTGGCGTAGGTATAAGCAGAAACGGCAGAGGCAAGTACATCAGATGCCAGAGCAATACCAACTGCTTCATATGCCGAAAAGTCCAAAAAGGCAATCAGCATCGGGGAGATGATAGCTGCAGCGGATAACCCTGCAAGACCTGTGCCAATGCCAGCGCCCAAACCGGCTATAATATATACAAGAATTGCTGTCATGAAATCGCCTTTTTTTAAAATAGGATCACATATGGAAAATTATCGGTTATCAATTTTTTCTGGATACAGATCATGATTGGCCATGCGATTCCATGCGACATCGACCCAGCGGGTTCCCGGTTTGCCATAGTTGCAGTATGGGTCAATGGAAATGCCGCCGCGGGGTGTGAATTTGCCCCAAACTTCAATATATTTTGGGTCCATTAGCTTGATCAGGTCTTTCATGATGATGTTAACACAATCTTCATGGAAATCCCCATGATTGCGAAAGCTGAACAAATATAGCTTTAATGATTTGCTTTCCACCATACGTTCTCCCGGAACATAGGAAATTGTAATGGTAGCAAAATCCGGCTGTCCGGTAATTGGGCACAGGCTGGTAAATTCAGGACAGTTGAATTTGACAAAGTAATCGTTATCCGGATGTTTGTTGAGAAAGGTTTCCAGCACCTCCGGTGCATAATCATCTCTATATTTTGTATTCTGATTGCCGAGCAGGGTAACACCCTGCTTCTCTTCTACAGTTCTTCCTTCCATTGGTTAATTCTCCTTCCATGCAGGGTCAGCTACACCGTTTGCAGCAAAGGCTGCTGCACGGTCACGGCAGGTGCCGCATTTGCCACAAGGCTTTCCGCCGCCTTCATAACAGCTCCAGGTCAAATGATAGGGAACCTGCAAGCGCAGTCCCTCGCGGACAACATCTTTTTTTGCCATATTGACAAATGGTGCTTCAATGGTCAGCTGATTGCCGCTGCCAATTTCAATTGCAGACTTCATAGACTGGTTAAATGCATCACTGCAGTCCGGGTATGCATTGCCTGCGGCGTCATCACTGTGCGCACCGTAATAAATCACAGAGCAATCCTTGGACAGTGCAATGCTGGCGGCAGAGGAGAGGAACAAACCGTTTCGGAACGGTACATAGGTGGAAACCGGCTTGCCATCTGTCTTTTTCAGCTGGTCTGCGTAGGACTCCGTTGGAATTTCATTTATAGAACCAGCCAGCAGTGTGCATTTGGTATCATACTGGAAGATTTTGGTCAGGTCAAGTGTGAGCAGCTCGATGCCGTAATAGTTTGCGACTGCTTCTGCGGCTTCCACTTCCTTGGTATGTTTCTGTCCGTATGTAATCGACAGTGCAATGACATTTTCTTTTCCGTAGGTTTCGATGGCAAGTCCAAGACACGTTGTGCTGTCTACGCCGCCACTGGATAAAACAAGTGCTTTCATTTAGAATACTCCTTTATTGATACAGTCTCATCTGCAAATCGGAATCGGTGCGGAACCGCCCGCGCAGGGTAGTGGTGGTGGTCTTGGCATTTGCCTGACGAATACCACGGGCAGTCATGCAGCTGTGGCTTCCTTGAATCAAAACACCAACATCCTCGGACCCGGTTACGATCTGCATAATCTGTGCAATATCAGAGCCAATACGCTCCTGAAGCTGCAAACGTTTGCTGACCATATCGGCAATACGTGCAATTTTGCTCAGGCCGATTACTTTCCCGTTTGGAACATAAGCAACCGTTGCAGTCATGTCATACATCAGTGCAATATGATGCTCACAATAGCTAAATAACTGGATATCCTTTACAACAACAACATCCTTGGAATCACTGACGAAATCCATTTCATCTTCGAAAGTTTTGCCAAACATATGGGCAATTTCTTCATTTGTGTAATTCATACCCTCAAATACTTCGTTGTACATGCGGGCAACGCGATCCGGTGTATCCTTTAAGCCCTCGCGATCCGGGTCATCCCCCAGTGCGATCAGGATACCGCGGATATGCTCTTTAATTGCATTGGTATCAATAGCCATAATTTTCTTTCCTTTTCTGCGATCATACGCCGCGTTTGTCCGGTGCCCAAATAACCTTGTGCAGCTGCAGCTGCATGGTAACATCATTGAGCGTATGTTCCTGCATAAATTCCACGATTTCGACCGGTTCTATGCTGCCAAATACCGGACTAAAATATACATGGCAGCGGGAAGTTAGGTCAAATTCACGGATGATTTCAAGTGCACGTTTTAGATCTCTGCGGCTTCCGGCAACAAATTTTACGGTATCCCGCTTCGTAAGGAGTGCAAAATTATCTGTGCACATGTGCGCTTCCATTCCGCTGCAGGGCAGCTTGTAATCCATGGTGAAAACAATAGAAGGGGAGATCTGGACGAACGGTGTGAGGTTCACACTGCCGTTGGTTTCAATTTCAATATAACGTGCTGGATTTTCTGCCAACTTGGTAAGCAATTCTGCCATGCCATCCTGCAAAAGGGGTTCACCACCGGTTATTGTCACGTTTTTTACACCGGTTTTATCGATTTTTTTGCAGATTTCCGCTATTGTCATACATGTGTGTGGAACATCGGATTGATTTGCCCACATTGTATCACAGAAGGAACAAGCCAGATTACAACCGCAGAACCGGACAAAAACAGCAAGTTGACCAGCATGTGTGCCCTCTCCATTGATGCTGACAAACATTTCTGCTACATCAAATACAGCCATATGTTAGACTTCCTCTCCAGTATAGGACGCACAATTATTCGGTGTTTCATATACAGTTGATTCTGTGACGGTATAACCGCGTGTGGTCATGCATTCAAAAAAGAATTTTGCAAAATTTTCAGCTGTTGGGCGGAAGGAAACCTCCGTCAGAGAAAAGCCGTCCTCAGTCAGTGCTGTGCGTGTTTGTTCACGCAGAGTGCCAGTTTCATAGATGAGGGTATGGTCCATAGTATCCACAATGGTTTTCAAATCATGCTTTAATTGAGAAAAATCCACCAGCATACCATTTTCCTGTGTCGATGTCCGCAACTGGCTGCCGGAAATCCGCATTTCTACAATCCAATGATGCCCGTGAATGTTATGACATTTTCCCTGATAGTGGGCTAAAAAATGTGCTGCATCAAAACTGGCTTCCGCCTTCAAATAATACATATGATCTCCTTTATAAAACAAAACATTTTCAACACCGTTGACACTTGTTGTAAAAATCCATTTGCTATGAGAAGTGTTTTGCATACCTGCTGCGGAGGAAAAAGAAAAACAGCAGGTATACAGGACCTGCTGTCAGATAAAATCATAATACAGTAGCCCTGGTTTTACTTATAGACAGGATGGTGCCAACGAACTGTCTGTTTTTCACTTTATTTTATAACTTTTGTTACTATACCACCTTTGGGTACTGATTGTCAATCACCGCGCACATTTTTGGAAGAAATCTTGGGTAATTTCATCCCCTTTTTCTATGATTCCTTGAATCAATGCGCGAAATGTGATAGTATATCCAATAGACCTGCCGAAGCTGCAGGAATTACGTTCAAATAATGGAGAATTGTTATGATATTGAAGAAAATCAGTACGATGCTGCTTGTATCGTGCATGCTGTTTTCCGCTGCAGGCTGTGGAACTGCGGCGTCCAATGGTTCAGGGAGCGGTGAGATTTCAAATGAAACACCGACATTGAAGCAGATTTATGCGGCAAATACACTGGAACAGTATGAAGCTGCTCATATCCAACCATCATTTAGTTCCTGTCTCAGGGAAGGAAAAGAAAACAAGGAAAGCAATTCCCTTATGACATTGTATTTTGATGATGAGCTTGGATTGGTGTGCCGTTTTCGTAAAACGGAGACCGGACTGAATTTCCGATATTATTTCAATAAGGATAATGTTGATTATTATGCCAGTGCTGTAGTTGATGAAAACGGCGAAAATGAAGAAATTACCTTGACCATCCAAAAAAATGATCTGGCAGACAGTGAATCTGATGACACCAGCTACGTAGAAAAGCTATTCCGGCAATACAGCTTTGGTGAGTATAACGGGAAGGAAAAAATTATTTCCTGTACAGATTGTGGTGAAACTTATCATATCGTCACAGATATTTCTTATGCATCGTTTACCGACAATTCTGGCGGTACCTATGAGTATACAACACAGGAATATGATGTGGAGAAGAAAACTTTGCGGATTTTGGATACCTTTCGAACTTATACGTTTACAAACCGCGGAGGAGAAAGCAAAACCTGTACGCTGTCTCGGAGCCTGACCTATGGTGAACAGATTATCAGTATGCCGAGCTTTATGACAGATAAAATACGGGATGCAGACTGGAGCAGAAGCTTTACCATTCGTTCCTATGATAAGACAGAAACGATAGCAGTACCGGATGGTGTTTCAGTTCTGGTTGATGTGCCGGATGACTATGATGTTTATACGGACAGCAGTCAGAAGGAAATTTACAGCGTTGATTTGCCAGATGATGATGGCAGTTATCCTGACTGCTCTGTATATATTGGAGAAAAGTAAACAATTATACAATATACAAAAGCCGCAGAAAACTGGTTTCTGCGGCTTTTGCAATGAAAAGAATAATCAGATATTATTGTGTAAAAGATCTAAAACCATATTCAGGGAATCCAGATCAATCTGTCCCGGTGCAGAAGCCATACCAATGGTGCCGAACGTAACTGCGCTTCCAAAAATTTCACCCGATAAACGGCTGATAATACCGGGCTTGCCCATAGACATGGTAATCAGCGGGCAGTCACTTTCACGGGACATCTGCTCGGTGGCGCTCAGAAGAGTCAGTACATCGGACTTGTTCTGCGGCATAACTGCAATCTTCAGAATATCTGCGCCAAGCGATTCTGCATGTTTCATACGTTCCACGAGCTCTTCCTGTGAGGGCGTTTTTTCGAAATCATGGCTGGAAACAATAATCGGCATATCTGCGCGGTGTGCAATGTTAACCAGTTTTTCTACTACATCATCCCCCGAGAAAAGCTCTACATCAATCATATCAACCAAGTGCTCTTCGGCAGCAACTTTATTTAGTTCAATATAATATTCGGGATCAATCGGGCGCTTGCCGCCTTCCTTTTCGGTACGGAAGGTGAATAGAAACGGCTGGTCATCAAGAATACCATGCAGAATTCTGGATGCACGGCGAACAGTGTCTAAATCACGAAATTTCTCAAACCAGTCAATACGCCACTCAACAATATCAAATCTTTTTCGTTGCATACCGCGGGCCTGGGAAAAGATATCACTCATGGTCTGTGCTACAATGGGTACACAGATTTTTGGTGTACCGCTGCCAATACAGCAGCCCTTTACGCATACATTACTCATAGAAATTATCCCTCTTCACAAAAAATAGCAGTGCCATTACACTGCTACAATTTTAACATAATTTCCCTGCAATTACCATGCAAATCAGTAAATTTATTTTTAAAAACATAATACAGACAGAAAACAGTTTTTTCGCCTTTTGCTTTTAGATTATTGCTATCTGTAAATGGAATAACCTTTACAGTAAAATGAAGCCGATCATACCCGAAATCAAGCCGATTACCAGCCCGGCAATGACATCTTTCGGAAAATGTACGCCTCCCAATACACGGATAACTGCCATCAGAATGGATAAGACCAGAAAAATAACACCAATCCATGGAATGGTATAGAGAAAAGCACAGGCGATTACAGCGACAGAAAAGACGTGCCTGCTGGGAAAGGAATGGCCTTTTGTATTTTTGTGAATCAATGGCTGGATATCCAACTTTTCATATGGGCGCGGTGCATTTATCCAGTCACGAAAAATCGAAAGCAGGACGAAAGAAATTGCTGGTGTCAGCAGCACACGCAGAAATGCTTCGTTTTTCTCAAAACATAAAAAAAGAAGCAGTATAGGATAAGATACATAGATTAGTCGTGTAAGAACTGTATTGCAGAGCAGCAGGATGCGGACCCATCCGGGATGCTTACGTAAAGGTTGTGTCCATTTTTGATAATTTTGTACTGTCATATGTCAGCCTCCTTCTTGACGGGAATGAGCTTTCACCTTTTTTATTCTAAAGCATAGAATGCAATAGAATATCGATATGGAGGGAAAAGCTATGAGTGAACGAGTAACACCGGGCCCGATCTGCGGCGATGTACCGATCCGCGAAGCCGTATGCACGCATACAAAGAAGGTGTTTCAGGATACACGTGAACTTATTCTTGGTTTAAACGGGGATAAATCCACAATTCTATACTGGAATCATCATATTGTTTGGTCTTTTCATATTCCACTTTGTATAGCACATCTTTAAGCATTTCATTTTTTTCTCTAGGAGAGTCCGAATACTTGTACATCAGGATGAGTTGTTCGACTTTCGGGATAATTTCCGTTTGCTGTGATAATGCACGATTGTACTCATCAATTTGATTCTGAAACAAAGCAACTTTTGTGTTTAATTCGCTTATATTTTCCTGCGCACTGCTGCGCCGGATTTTAAATTCTTCTGGTGTATATATTCCGCATTCCAACATATCATATGCTTTTTGCAGTTTTCGGCTTTCCTGATCTATCCTATCTTCAATGCGTTGTTTTGCTGCATAAGCATCTGTTATGCGTTCCTGCAGCGTATCTGTATATCCTGTACTGTTTTCTACCTTATAGGTTTCTAACCATGATTCCAGCATTTGCATGAGGGTGTTTTCTACGACAGGCAAGCGGGCAGATATATTATCGCATGATAAATTGCGGCAATGCAGGGAGTGTTGTTTTGCTCCGCTGCGAACATTGAGTTGCATGCGATGCCCGCATTTCCGACAGTATAGAACACCTTGCAAAGGGTTCACCAGTTCGTTGTCCTTGTGGATTGGGATACTTGGATGGGATATTCTGCGTGCCTGTGACGCGTCATACATATCCCGGGGGATAATCGCTTCGTGAATGCCTTTGCAAACGAGTACATCATCTGCCAGCGGCTTGCGTTTGATTTCATGTTTTCCTTTGGAGTTTTTCACAGTTTTTCTCCGTCCATAGTATACATATCCAGCATATGTTATGTTGTCCAATATTGACCGGATCGCGTATGGAGACCATGTGTTTCCGTGCTGTGTGCGAAAACCTTCATCGTTCAAAGTTCTTGCTATGTGTTGGAAACCGATCCCCTGGTTAACATGGAGATCGTAAATATGCCGCACCACAGCAGCTTCCTCTGGGACAATCTCCAGTGTCCAGCCTTTTCCGTTTTCGACGCGCACACGGCGGTACCCAAAGGGAGGGGTCTTTCCCATGTACTTTCCTTCTTTCACAGCCGCACGTTTGCCGGCCTCCATGCGGCGGCGGATGGACTTGTATTCACGCCGGGACATAAAAAGTCCAAATTCAAAATACTCTTCATCAAATTCATTGCTTGGATCATATGTTTTTGTCGGTGTGATAATCAATGTATTACTGGATTTAAATGCCTGTGCAACAATACCTTGGTCGATACTGTCACCGCGAGCAAGTCGTTCTACCTCCATAACGAGAACAGCATCCCATTTTCCTTCCTCTACATCAGATAGAAGCCGCTGCATTTCTGGTCGTGCGGCAATGGTTTCTCCGCTTCTGACCTCTTCATAGATTTCACCAATTTCCCGGCCAGACCGTTTAGCAAGGTCAAGCAATGCTGTCTTATGGCGGAGCAACGTATTGCCACTTCCACTTTTTTCGGCATCAAGGTCAATACGCGATTTACGCAGATAGATTGCATCCATAATTGATTCTCCTTTACTTTCCTAAGATTATGTAGTAAAATAAAGGGGTAGAATTGGCAACAAAATTTCTACCCCTATCCCGCTTTGGTGCGTCAACACCGGGCGGGATTTTTTATGTTGAAATTGATAGCATGATATGATATGCTGTTTGACAGGAAAACTCCGGTTTTCAGCGCGTCGTCCTGCCCAGCGGTAGGCGGTTACTCCCACCAAACCCGGTTAGAGGGGAGGTGGTGCGAAATGGTTACTTATGAAGAGTTATTTCTACTTCTGACGTTTCTCGTCGCATTTGCCAGTCTGATTATTCAGATAAGCAAAAGAAAATGACCGCCCATCCTTCCAAAGACATGCGGTCAAATTCTTTTGACAGTGTTTAGGGGATAACCGTCTACAGGCGGCGCGCCCTTTTTCTACCTTTAGTATAACCGCAAGCTGCTTATTTGTCAATTCCCCTATCCCGTCTTGGTGCGCCAACACCAGGCGGGATTTTTGTTTTTAAATCTAAGTCAGTATTACCTTCAGATTTATTATCCACGAAATAATAATAACGATTTGAACGTTTTTCACGCACTACAGAACCGGAGAAACATAACGAATCTGCTACCTTCTGCAAATCCTTAGGATTAAGTTCGGGGAAATGGTCAAAAATATCTCTTCTTGAAACAGGACAAAATTTTTTAATATTGTAGAAGACTCGCCGATTAATAGATGCTCGTTCATTTTTAATACGTTTTTGTTCAGCAATCTTGTGGGCTTTTGTTTCTGCGGCTGATTTTATAGAGTGAGATTCTTCTATTATAGTATCAGCATCGAAACCATAGAATAAGTGATATGCAAGAAAGTACATATGTCTGCATGGCAATGAGTTAGAACGATAGTAATGACATTCGCAACACAAAGCAGAAACTGCATAAACATAAAGCCCATCATCTAAGATTCTTGCGCTGGTATCTGCAGGAACAAAACTCAAAATCTTTAGTTTGTATCGAGCGCGAGACATTTGATATTTTTGTTCAGAAAGGGTATTTATTGAAGAGTCCCATTTACTCCAAGGTTCAAGCATGAAGATATGGTCAACGGCTATGGAAATTAGTTGCATCCAGTCTTTTTTCTGTTCATCTATGCGCATTGCTCGTTGCTCAGCTCGTATTTTAACATCTTCGGAAGGTTCATGGATCCCATCATATTCTTCTGGATAGTATATTCGACGTTTGGTTTCGATCGTAATATAATCAGAGGGTTTGCGGCTTGAAGTTTGTTTGGAATGAAGAGAGTGCTTAATCAAATGATATATAAAAGCAAGTGGAAGAACGATAGCCACAATGAAAAAAAGTCCAAGTATAATAATCATTTTCCCCTTTTCTAAAAGGCGATGGGCCGATTGTACGTGCCTGTTGCAGGACGAGCATTTGAAACTGCTATAGATTCTGTAGTGGAAACA